>NZ_JBVISC010000001.1:0-526604 GCF_055575715.1 Streptomyces sp. NPDC034037
CTCACCGAAGTGAGCCGGGGTATCAACATATCTGGCGTTGACTTTTGGCACGCTGTTGAGTTCTCAAGGAACGGACGCTTCCTTTGTACTCACCCGCAGAACATTCTCTGGGGCTTTCCTCCGGGCGCTTCCCTTCGGTATTTCGTGTTTCCAACCTTACCAGATCCGTTTTCCGTTCCGTTTCCGGTTCGGATTTCATTTCCGGTGGCCGTTGGAGGGCCTTTGCCTTTCGGCGTGTTCACTACGTTAGCGGATTCCCTCCGCAACTCATAATCGAGTTCCGCGGGTTCGAATTTCGGCATGCGAGCACGCGAAATAGGTCCCCGCTGGGGGAAGTCGTAGGTAGTGGTTGGCCGCTTCCAGCTCCCGGCAGATTGCCGTGACCGGTTCAAGCGGCTCGGACTACATTACGGAGACCCCCGGGCCACGTCAAGTTCGGCGGCGACGGGGCGCGTGGGCCCGATAGGGGCTGACCGTAGGGTCGTTGGCCGTCCAGAAGCGCCACGGGTGCCCGGCCCCCTCTCCCCCGACTCCGGTGCGGGGACCCTCACTGACCTGGTCGGCGTCCACCGGGGTGCCCGCCAGGATCGAGAAGGGGCTGTCGGGGCCACCGAAGAGGTCCGCGCCGTCGAGGCTCCGGTCCACGTCAAGAGCCGTGGCCAGTCGGGCCGGGCCTTTGGCCAGTTCCTTGTCGTTGCGGGCCGAGAGTCGACGCTTGCGGGCCAGTTCGGCGCCCACGGTGATCTCGCCGGCGCGCAGCAGGACCGCGCTCGCCATCCCCTCCGGGCCGCACACGAGGTTCATGCAGTGCCACATGCCATAGGTGAAGTAGACGTACACATGTCCGGGCGGGCCGAACATGACGTCGTTGCGGGGCGTGCGGCCGCGGTAGGCGTGGGAACCGGGGTCGACCTCACCGGCGTAGGCCTCGACCTCGGTCAGGCGCAGCTCGATCGGTCCGTCGTCCGAGTGGCGCACCAGGACGCGCCCCAGGAGGTCGGGCGCCACCTCCAGAACGGGGCGGTCGAAGAAGTCTCGGCTCAGGGGCGTACGGTCAGGGCTCGCGATCATGCCTTTCGAGCGTAGTACACCTCCGTCCGTTTGCTCCGGGCGTCCGTGGGTGCCCGGTTGTGGGGGCGTCGGGGGTGTTGACGCGGAACCGGGCGGGGTCTCCTCGCGTTGGTACCGGTCGAAGGTTCAAGTCGATAGTCGGGACGAGCCACAGGCGGCGGCCTGGGGAGGAGTGTCATGGGGTTCAAGAAGCTGCTCGCGAGTCTGGGGGCCGGCGGTGCCTCCGTCGAGACCGTGCTGACCGAGGTCAACGTGGTCCCGGGCGGCGTGGTCCAGGGCGAGGTGCGGATCCAGGGTGGATCGGTGGACCAGCAGATCGAGGGGCTCTCCGTCGGTCTGCAGGCCAGGGTCGAGGTCGAGGGCAACGACCAGGAGACCAAGCAGGACATCGAGTTCACCAAGATGCGGCTCGGCGGTGCCTTCACGCTCCTGGCGGGCGAGGTGCACGCGGTGCCGTTCGGTCTGGAGATCCCCTGGGAGACCCCGGTCACGAGCATCGAGGGGCAGCAGCTGCGCGGCATGAACATCGGTGTGACCACCGAGCTGGAGATCGCGCGCGCCGTGGACTCCGGCGACCTGGACCCCATCAACGTGCACCCGCTGCCGGCGCAGCAGGCCATCCTGGACGCCTTCATCCAGCTGGGCTTCCGCTTCAAGAGCGCCGACATGGAGCGCGGTCACATCCGCGGCACGCGGCAGAAGCTGCCGTTCTACCAGGAGATCGAGTTCTACCCGCCGCAGCAGTACCGCGGGCTGAACCAGGTCGAGCTGAGCTTCGTCGCGGACGACCGGGAGATGGACGTCGTCCTGGAGATGGACAAGAAGCCCGGTCTGTTCAGCGAGGGCAGCGACTCGTTCCGGTCCTTCCAGGTCGGGCTGAACGACTTCCAGGGCACGGACTGGGCGGCGTACCTGAACGAGTGGCTGTCCCAGGTCGGCAGCAAGCGCAACTGGTTCTAGGCTCGAAACGCACAGCAATCGACCAGGAGGTGCTCACGTGACCGAGCCGAAGAGGCCACCGCTTCCCCACGACTTCCACCCTCCCGTGCCGTCGTTCACGGTCGTGAGCGAGGACATCGAGCCGGGGGCGACTCTCAAGGACGCTCAGGTCCAGTCGGGCGGCGACACCTCGCCGCACTTGCGCTGGGAGGGTTTTCCGGCCGGGACGAAGAGCTTCGCCGTGACGTGCTTCGACCCGGACGCCCCCACGGGCAGCGGGTTCTGGCACTGGAGCGTGTTCGACATCCCGGCCTCGGTCACCGAACTGCCGGCCGGTGCCGGCAGCGGCAAGTTCGAGGGGCTGCCCGAGGGCGCGGTGCAGGTGCGCAACGACTACGGGGCGAAGGAGTTCGGCGGTGCGGCGCCGCCGCCCGGGGACCCCGCGCACCGTTATGTGTTCACCGTGTACGCGGTGGACCAGGAGAAGCTGGGTCCCGATTCGGACGCCTCGCCCGCGGTCGTCGGCTTCAACCTGCGGTTCCACACGCTCGCGCGTGCGCAGCTCATCGGCGAATACGGCGCCCCCGCGGAGAACTGACCGTTCACCGATTGTTTGCCCGCCTCTGGTCATGGAAGTGATCAGAGGCGGGCATTTTTTATTGCGTTGTCCATCTCGGCGTGCCCGTTCAGAGTTGATCCAAGCCCGCCAGGCGGTGGGCCGGTGCATACGGGAGGTGGGCAGGTTGATGCGGGACACTCTGGTGCTGAACGCGAGCTTCGAGCCGCTCTCGACGGTGACGCTCAACCGGGCCGTCGTCCTGGTGCTCCAGGACAAGGCCGTGGTGGAACAGGCCCACCCCGGGCTCCGTGTGCGCGCGGCGGCAGTGGAGATACCGGTGCCCCGGGTGATCAGGCTCTGCAGATACGTCCGGGTGCCGTTCCGAAGACAGGCACCGTGGTCGAGGCGAGGAGTCCTCGTCCGGGACCAGCACCGGTGCGCGTACTGCGGCAGACGGGCCACGACGGTGGACCACGTCGTGCCGCGCTCGCAGGGCGGCGCCGACTCCTGGCTGAACACGGTGGCTTCGTGTGCGCCGGACAATCACCGCAAGGCGAACCGGACGCCCGAGGAGGCCGGGATGCCGTTGCTGCGCCAGCCGTTCGAGCCGACTCCCGCGGGGGCGATGCTCTTGTCGCTGGGGCGGGAGGACTTGGCTTCGTTGCCGGAGTGGTTGGCGCAGCCTGCGGCTTAGGGGCCTGACTCTGTCTGCGGGTTGTCCTGGGCCGGACGCGCACGCCCCCGCGCCCCTTTCGGGGCGCTGCCTTCGGAGGGCTCTAGTCGATCGGCGGCTGTTCGCGGCGCTCCTTGCCGGACGAGCCGCCTGAACCGCCGCCCAGGGGGCCGAAGTTGCCGAGGGCGCCGCCGAGGCCCTTGAGGGCGTCGCCGATCTCGCTGGGCACGATCCAGAGCTTGTTCGCGTCGCCCTCGGCGATCTTGGGGAGCATCTGGAGGTACTGGTAGGAGAGCAGCTTCTGGTCCGGGTCGCCGGCGTGGATGGACTCGAAGACCGTGCGGATCGCCTGGGCCTCGCCCTCGGCGCGCAGGGCCGCGGCCTTGGCCTCACCCTCGGCGCGCAGGATCGCGGACTGCTTCTCGCCCTCGGCGCGCAGGATCTCCGACTGCCGGACACCTTCGGCCTGGAGGATCGCGGCGCGCTTGTCGCGGTCGGCGCGCATCTGCTTCTCCATCGAGTCCTGGATGGAGGTCGGCGGCTCGATCGCCTTCAGCTCGACGCGGTTGACGCGGATGCCCCACTTGCCGGTGGCCTCGTCGAGGACGCCGCGCAGGGCCGCGTTGATCTCCTCGCGGGAGGTCAGGGTCCGCTCCAGGTCCATGCCGCCGATGATGTTGCGCAGGGTGGTGACGGTGAGTTGCTCGATCGCCTGGATGTAGCTGGCGACTTCGTAGGTCGCGGCCCGCGCGTCGGTCACCTGGTAGTAGATGACGGTGTCGATGTTGACCACCAGGTTGTCCTGGGTGATCACCGGCTGGGGCGGGAAGGGCACCACCTGTTCACGCAGGTCGATGCGGTTGCGGATCGAGTCGATGAACGGGACGACGATGTTCAGGCCCGCGTTCAGCGTGCGTGTGTAGCGGCCGAAGCGCTCGACGATGGCGGCGCTGGCCTGTGGGATGACCTGGATGGTCTTGATCAGGGCGATGAAGACCAGCACCACCAGAATGATCAGGACGATGATGATTGGTTCCATCGTGGCTCCCCGTACCCTTCATGCCTCGGTGTGTGCCCGCGCGGCACGGAGACCCGCGGGTTCTCAAAGATCTTGCTGGTCGAGTCTGTCAGACCGCCGCACGGCCCGTGGGGCATTCACAGGACGATGGCCGTCGCTCCGTCGATCTCGACGACGTCCACTTCTTGGCCGGCCTCGTAGGCGCGGTCCGCGTCGAGCGAGCGCGCGGACCAGATCTCGCCCGCGAGCTTGATGCGGCCGCCGGAGCCGTCGACCCGTTCCAGGACGACGGCCGACCTGCCCCTCAACGCGTCGATTCCGGTGGCCAGTTCGGGCCGCTGGGCTCGGTGCCGGGTCGCGATGGGGCGTACGACGGCGATGAGCGCGACCGAGACCGCGGCGAAGACGACCACCTGGAGGACGGTGCCCGCGCCGAGGCTAGCGGCCACGGAGGCCGCGACGGCGCCCGCGGCGAGCATGCCCAGCTCCGGCATCGCGGTCAGTACGAGCGGGATTCCGAGCGCGGCGGCGCCGATCAGCCACCACACCCATGCGTCGATGTCCACGTGGTCATCGTAGGACCGGGGGTCGCTTCCGGGACAGGGCGCGGTCAGTCGGTCCGGACGCGCCCCTTCAGGACATCGGCAGGCCCGTGGCGGTCCAGCGGTCGTTGCGCTGTTCGACGACGAGCGGGAGTCCGAAGCAGAGGGAGAGGTTGCGGGAGGTGAGCTCCAGCTCCAGCGGGCCCGCGGCGAGGACCTTGCCCTGTCGGATCAGCAGGACGTGCGTGAAGCCGGGGGCGATCTCCTCGACGTGGTGCGTGACCATGATCATCGAGGGGGCGATGGGGTCGCGGGCGAGGCGGCCGAGGCGGCGTACGAGGTCCTCGCGGCCGCCGAGGTCGAGGCCGGCGGCGGGCTCGTCGAGGAGGAGCAGCTCGGGGTCGGTCATCAGGGCGCGGGCGATCAGGGTGCGCTTGCGCTCGCCCTCGGAGAGCGTGCCGAACCTGCGCTCCAGGTAGTCGCTCATGCCGAGGCGGTCGAGGAAGGCGCGGGCGCGCAGCTCGTCGACGTCCTCGTACTGCTCGCGCCAGCCGGCGGTCATGCCGTACGCGGCGGTGAGCACCGTCTGCAGGACGGTCTGGCGCTTGGGCAGCTTGTCCGCCATGGCCATGCCGGCGACGCCGATGCGGGGGCGGAGCTCGAAGACGTCGGTGCCGGGCTTGCCGAGGGTCTCGCCGAGGATGGTGGCGGTGCCGGTGGTCGGGAAGAGGTAGCTGGACGCGACGTTGAGGAGGGTGGTCTTGCCCGCGCCGTTCGGGCCGAGGATGACCCAGCGCTCCCCTTCCTTGACCGACCAGGAGACCTGGTCCACCAGAGCCCGGCCCTCTCGGACCACAGATACGTCCTCAAGCTCCAGTACATCGCTCATGAGCGCGCTGTCTCCCATTGCAGTCTCGGTCGTCGCTCGCGTCGGTGGACGCGGTCCCCGGATAAAACCTACGCCACCGGTCGGGCGTTCCTGTCGCGAGCCCGGTCCTTAGGCTGTGCGCATGCTCTCGGAACCACGCTCAGGACGCCTGGCCGCATGGGGAAATGCCCTGTTGGCCGGACTTGTTTCCCCGGATGACGCGGTGCTCGCGATGGTCGGCGAGGACGCGGTGCACCGGGTCGAAGGACTTCCCGGGGAGTCGGGCCCCGTGGGTCTCACGCTCGCGATGGGGCGGCTGCGCTCGCTCGGGGTGACGGGTTTTCGGGTGGCGCTGCCCGCGCCCGGGCATCCGCTCGGGCTGAGCGGCCCGCCCGAGTTCAACGCGCGGGCCCTGGAGGCGCAGGAGGCCGTGGTCGCGTTCGGCGCGCCCCATGGGCTCGTGCCCGAGGTGTTCGAGGCGGGGCCCGAGGGTGACGTGCATGTGGAGGTCCGCTGGCACTGCCTGCCGGTGCGGGAGGCGCCCCCGGCGGACGTGCCCTCGCTCGGGGAGGCGGAGCGCGAGCTGGCGGAGGCGCTGCGGGACGCCACGCGGGTGCTGTCCCGGCTCGACGTGGCGGGGTCCGGGCCGGTGGCCGAGGCGGCGCTCGACGCGTACCGGGCGCGGGCCGAGCGGGGGCGCGAGCTGCTGGCCCCCGGGTATCCGCCGCGTGCGGTCCGGGTGCTCGAGCTGGCGCAGCGGGTCGGACTGCTGATCTCCCTGGCGTACGACAACGGGCACGGCGGGGCCGTGAGCGCCTCGGAGATGGCCGCGCGGGGGCAGGCGCTGCGGCCGGTGGAGCGAACGGCGCGGCGGGCGCAGGTGGCCGCGTACAACGCCTATGTGGAGGAGCGGGAGCGGCGCTGAGGGGTGCCCTCCGGGGGCCGGTCCTGGCGCGCGGGAAGGCCCCGCGGGCCGAGGGAGCCGCGGGGCCTTCTGTTCCGGAGCGGTGCTCCGTCCGGCGTGGCAGCCGTTCCGGAGCGGTGCTCAGTGGTTGACCGAGGCGTTTCCGAAGGCGGGGTTGAGCACGCCGATCACGTCGACGCTGTTGCCCGTGATGTTGACCGGGACGTCGACCGGGACCTGCACGAGGTTGCCGGAGGCGACGCCCGGCGAGTTCGTCGCGGCGCCGTGGGCGCCGGCGTCGGAGGCGGCGGACGCGGCTCCGGCGGAGGCACCCGCGGCGAGTCCGGCGGTGACGACGGCGAAGGCGGCCTTCTTGGCGATGCTGTTCATGGGTGGTGCTCCTCCTGCTGACATGGGCGGCCCCTGCGGCGGGGCCGGGGTGCGGGGCTCGATCAGAGGTTCGCGCGAACGTTCCCGGACGTCGGGTTCAGGACGCCGATGACGGTGACGGTGTTCCCGCGGGCGTCGGCGGCCTTGTTCGGGTTCTGCACTGCGCGATCCTCCGGAGCGGAAGCTGCGGCCGGCCGCCGCAGCACGCACTGGAGAACGCCCGGGCGCCCCGGGGGTTGCGCCAAATGGGGGACATATACACGACGGTATGAATCTCAGTCCGGAGCGCGACGGTCCGCGCCCCCGGCGCCGGCCCCGGGGGCGCGCGGGGATCAGTCGGTCACACCGTGGCGTACGGCCCAGAGCGCGGCCTGGGTGCGGTCGGCGAGGTCCAGCTTCATCAGGATGTTCGAGACGTGCGTCTTGACCGTCTTCTCCGAGAGGACGAGGGCGCGGGCGATCTCGCGGTTGGAGCGGCCGTCGGCGATCAGGCCGAGGACCTCACGCTCGCGCTCGGTCAGCGAGCCGCCCCGACCGTGGCCGCCGCCCGCCTCCTCCTGGGAGAGCAGCGCCCCGGCCACCTCGGGCTGGAGCAGGACGTGTCCCGCGTGCACCGAGCGGATGGCGCCGGCGAGGGCGTCCGGGTCGACGTCCTTGTAGACGTAGCCGGCGGCGCCCGCGCGCAGGGCCGGGACGACCGTGCGCTGCTCGGTGAAGCTGGTGACGATGAGGACGCGCGCGGGGTTGGCCAGCTCGCGCAGCCTGCGCAGTGCCTCGACGCCGTCCATGCCGGGCATCTTGACGTCCATCAGGACCACGTCGGGCTTCAGTTCCTCGGTCCGCGCCACTCCCTCGGCGCCGTCGGATGCCTCGCCGACGACCTCGATGTCGTCCTGGACCTCCAGGAACGTCCGCAGGCCGCGGCGGACCACCTGGTGGTCGTCGACCAGCAGGACCCGGATCCTCGTCCTCGCGTCGTGCTCGGCGTCAGCCACCGGGGACCTCCATCTCGATCGTCGTGCCCTTGCCGGGCTCCGATTCCACGGTCAGCCGTCCGCCGACCCCGCTCGCCCGGTCGCGCATGGAGACCAGACCCAGGTGGCGCCCCGCGCGCCGTATCGCCATCGGGTCGAAGCCCCTGCCGTCGTCGGTGACGCGCAGGACGGCTCCCGCGCCCCGCTTGCCGAGGGACACGGTGACCCGCTCGGCCCCGGAGTGGCGCAGGGCGTTGTGCAGGGCCTCCTGGGCGACGCGGAGCAGGGCTTCCTCCTGGGAGGCGGGCAGCGCCCGTACGCCGTTGCTCTCGAAGGTGACCTGTGCGGAGTGGGCGCGGTGCAGCACCTGGATGTGCGTGCGCAAGGTGGCCACCAGGCCGTCCTCGTCCAGGGCGGCGGGGCGCAGCTCGACGACGGCGGCGCGCAGCTCGTCCGCGGCCTCGGCGGCGAGGGCTGCGACCTGGTGCAGTTCGCCCTTGGCGCGGGAGGGGTCCCGGTCGACCAGGGCGGCGGCGGCCTGGGCCGTCAGGCGCAGCGAGAAGAGCTTCTGGCTCACGGCGTCGTGCAGTTCGTGGGCGAGGCGTGAGCGCTCCTCGGCGATGGTCAGCTCGCGGCTGCGCTCGTAGAGGCGGGCGTTGGTGAGGGCGATCGCGGCATGCTGGGCCAGGAGGGACAGCAGCTCCTCGTCCTGCGCGGTGAAGCCGCAGCCGCCCTGGGGTTTGGGGCACTTCTTGTTGGCGAGGAAGAGCGCGCCGAGCGTCTCGTCGCCGTAGCGAATGGGGAGGCCGAGAAAGTCGGACATGTCCGGGTGGGCGGCGGGCCAGCCCTCGAAGCGGGGGTCCTCGCGGACGTCGGCGAGGCGCTCGGGCTCGGCCCGCCGGAGCATCGCCGCGAGGATGCCGTGCTGCCTGGGCAGCGGGCCGATGGCCTTCCACTGCTCGTCGCTGACGCCGTCGACGACGAACTGGGCGAAGCCGCCGTGGTCGTCGGGGACCCCGAGCGCGGCGTACTCGGCGTCGAGCAGCTCGCGGGCGGAGGCGACGATCGTCTTGAGGACGTCGCGCACCTCCAGGTGCCTGCTCATGGCGAGCAGCGCGGCGCTCACCGCGTCCAGGCCGGATCGGGGTCCTTGACTCATGGCGACACCGTACCGGCGGGGTGTGACTGTGCGTATCCGCCCTGTGGTGGCCCCCTGGTGGGCCGCGAGGCCTAGGACCAGGGGCCGACCCTCACCGAGCGCATTGCTGGGGCAACGCATGGTGAGACTGTTACGTGCCCGATGTGAGCCCGGGCATAGGGCGAACATCACGTACGAAGGTTCCTAGTGGATGAGGGAACCCATATGGGGACCGGCGAGCGGGGTCATGCGGGTGCGGTGCGTACCCCCTGATCCACTATGCCGGGTCGTACGTCACTGCTTTGCCACAGAATTTTGCTGCCGCTAAGAATTGCTCCCGTCGCTCGACGCCGCGGTCCTCGCACCGCGGCGTTTGTGCCGGAGCAGCAACCGTCCCCCACCGGTGTAGAGCGACCTCCGCTACCCGAAGAGGTCCCTTACCCATGTCCAAGCCCGTCACCCCTGGTCTCAGTCGCGACAACGTGACCAGAACCCAGAAGTTCTCGATCGCCGGAGTCGCCGCGCTCGGCGCCGCCGCCCTCGCCTTCTCGCTCGTGCCGGGCAACTCCGAGGCCGGGGCCCAGGCCGCCGACGTCTCCCCCGTCGCCTTCGCCGTCTCCGCCGGCGCGCAGAAGACGGTCCACGCCAGCGTCTCCAAGCAGCAGTCGAACGCCGACAAGCAGGCCAGGGACGCCGCCGCGAAGGCGGCTGCCGACAAGAAGGCCGCGGACGAGGCCGCCGCCAGGAAGCGGGCCGAGGACGAGCGCAAGGCCAAGGAGGCCGCGAGCCGCGCGGCCGCCCGCAAGCCGGTCTACGCCAACAACCTCGACGGCTGGATCCGCCAGTCCCTGGACATCATGCGGGCCAAGGGCATCCCCGGCTCCTACGAGGGCCTGCACCGCAACATCCTCCGCGAGTCCTCGGGCAACCCGAACGCCATCAACGGCTGGGACATCAACGCGATCAACGGCACCCCCTCGATCGGCCTGCTCCAGGTCATCAAGCCGACGTTCGACGCGTACCACGTCGAGGGCACCTCGACGAACATCTACGACCCCGTCGCCAACATCACGGCCGCGGCCAACTACGCGGCCGACCGGTACGGCTCGATGGACAACGTGAACAGCGCCTACTGAGCCTTGATCGCCTGATCAACGGACCTCTTCAGCCGAAGGCGAGGTTCAGCGACGCCGAAGGGCGGCACCCCGTGCGGGGTGCCGCCCTCGTCGTGCGTACGGGCGTGTCGTCCGTACGTGCGCGCTTACTTGCGCATGACCTCCGGCTCGTGGCGGCGCAGCAGGCGGGCGACCGCGAAGCCGCAGATGACGCCGAGCGCGAGCAGCACCGTGAGGTTGATGCCCCACTGTCCGACCGAGTGCTCCCACAGGGGGTCCAGGTCGTTGGGGTTCTTCGCGTCCCACGGCGGCATCAGGTGCGCGAGGTCCAGGGTGGCGCCCGCGCCGGCGATGGCCCAGCGGGACGGCATCAGCCAGGCGAACTGCTCCAGGCCGGGCGAGCCGTAGACCTGGAAGAGGACGCCGGTGAAGACGACCTGCACGATCGCGAACATGACCAGCAGCGGCATGGTCTTCTCGGCGGTCTTCACCAGGGAGGAGATGACCAGGCCGAACATCATCGAGGTGAAGCCGAGCGCGATGATCGTCAGGCAGATCTCGGCGGCCGGCGGCATGATCAGGCCCTCTTCGGGCAGCTCGCGCGGGGCGAAGCCGATGGCGCAGATGATGACGCCCTGGATGGCGGTGATGACGCCGAGGACGATGACCTTGGACATCAGGTACGCCGAGCGGGAGAGGCCGGTGGCCCGTTCCCGTTCGTAGATGACCCGTTCCTTGATCAGCTCACGTACGGAGTTGGCCGCGCCCGAGAAGCACATGCCGACCGCGAGGATCAGCATGATCGTTCCGGCGTCGCCGTTGAACTTGGACGGCGGCTTGGGCGGGGCGAGGCCGAAGTCGGCCGGGATGACGACGCTGACGACACCGAGGACCGCGGGCAGGATCACCATCAGGCCCATGAAGCCCTTGTCGGAGGCGATCACCGAGGTGTAGCGGCGGATCAGGGTCCACAGCTGCGAACCCCAGCCCTGCGGCTTGGGCGGCTTGACCGCCTGCGGGGGCGGCATCGGTACGGACTGGGCGGCGACGGCGTCGATGTCCGCGGCGTACATCTGGTAGTGCTGCGAGCCCTTCCAGCGGCCCGCCCAGTCGTAGTCGCGGTAGTTCTCGAAGGCGGAGAAGACATCCGCCCAGGTGCTGTAGCCGAAGAAGTTGAGGGCTTCCTCCGGCGGGCCGAAGTACGCCACCGAGCCGCCCGGCGCCATCACCAGGAGCTTGTCGCAGATCGCCAGCTCGGCGACCGAGTGCGTGACGACCAGGACCGTGCGGCCGTCGTCGGCGAGGCCGCGCAGCAGCTGCATGACGTCGCGGTCCATGCCCGGGTCGAGGCCGGAGGTCGGCTCGTCCAGGAAGATCAGCGACGGCTTGGTCAGCAGCTCCAGGGCCACCGACACGCGCTTGCGCTGGCCACCGGAGAGGGAGGTGACCTTCTTCTCCTTGTGGATGTCCAGCTTCAGCTCGCGCAGCACCTCGCCGATGCGGGCGTCGCGCTCGGCCTCCGTGGTGTCGGCCGGGAAGCGCAGCTTGGCCGCGTACTTCAGGGCCTTCTTGACGGTCAGCTCCTTGTGCAGGATGTCGTCCTGCGGGACCAGACCGATGCGCTGGCGCAGCTCGGCGAACTGCTTGTAGAGGTTGCGGTTGTCGTAGAGGACGTCGCCCTGGTTGGCGGGCCGGTAGCCGGTGAGCGCCTTGAGCAGGGTGGACTTTCCGGAACCGGAGGGGCCGATGACCGCGATGAGCGACTTCTCCGGGACGCCGAAGGAGACGTCCTTGAGGATCTGCTTGCCGCCGTCGACGGTGACCGTGAGGTGGCGGGCCGAGAAGGAGACGTCACCGGTGTCGACGAACTCCTCGAGCTGCCCGCCGACCAGGCGGAACGTCGAGTGACCGACGCCGACGATGTCGTTCGGGCCGATCGACACCGTCGAGGACTTCGCGATCGGCTGACCGTTGACGTACGTGCCGTTGTGCGAGCCGAGGTCGTGCAGCTCGAAGCGGCCGTCGGGCGTCGCGGTGAACTCGGCGTGGTGGCGCGAGACCTGGAGGTCGGAGACGACCAGCTCGTTCTCCAGGGCGCGGCCGATGCGCATCTTGCGGCCGAGGGCCAGCTGGTGGAACGTCGTCGGGCTGCGGTCGCCGTGCACCGGCGGCGCCCCCGCGGCACCGCCGGAACCGGGGGTCTTCTGCGCGTACTGGCCGACCGGTGCGCCCTGCTGCTGCGGCACGTGCGGGTGCTGCGGCGGCTGGTGTGCCTGGGGTGGCTGGTGCGCTTGGGGCTGTTGTTGCTGGTGCTGCTGCCAGGCCTGCTGCTGCGGCTGGTACGGGGCCTGCTGCTGGGCGTGCTGCGGTGCGGCCGCGTGCTGGGCGTGCTGCGGTGCGGCTGCCTGGTGCGGCGTGGCTGCTTGGTGCTGCGGTGCGGAGACGGCCGCGGCCGTGGCGGCACCGGACAGATTCAGCCGCGGGCCGTCGGTCGCGTTGCCGAGGTGGACCGCCGAACCGGGGCCGATCTCCTGCTGATGGATCCGCTGGCCCTGCACGAAGGTGCCATTGGTGCTGCCATGGTCCTCGATGACCCAACTGCGCCCGCTCCAGCTGATCGTGGCGTGACGCCAGGACACCCTGGCGTCGTCGAGCGCGATGTCTCCCTGCGGATCGCGTCCGAGGGTGTATGGCCTGGACGAATCGAGCGTCCAGGACCTTCCATTCAATTCCAGTACGAGTTCCGGCACTCCATGCCCCACTGAGTTGTCCCCCGAGCTAGCCCCCATGTGGGGAGTCTAGGGATGTCGAACATCGGGAGGAACTATTTCAGGAGGAGGCCTCTGACCGAAAGTCGGGCCTTGTGAAGACTGCGTACCGGCCTTTGGGGTTGCCCCGTTGACGGAGCAGAAAACGCCCCGGAGAGTAGTAAGCGCCCATCACGGCCATTACACGTACGAGATGCGTGAAAGCGTATGTATCGAGTGCGGAATGTGCACCGTGATAGCGATGGCAGCCGCGACGGTGGCGCTCGGTGCGGGAGGTTCCCTCACGCCGTCCGGCGATGTCTCGGTGTTCGGCCTGGACGGGGCCGAGGCGACCACGGCGGTCGATATCGCGCCACTTGGGGTGAGTCTGGTGGGCGCGCTGCTCCTCGCCCACTTCTTCCCTCTTCCTGGCGATGCTCGCGGGGCTCGCCTGGGTGGGGCACGACGTCGTGACGATCGACGGCGAGCGGCGGGTGGGAGGGCCTCACCTCTGGCGTCGACACGGCGCCGGGGTCGGTGTCGGTATCGGCACGGGCATCAGTCCCGGGTTCGTCGTGGGCCACGGCCTCGGCGGCATCGCCTTCGGCGCAGGCACCGGCACCGGCACCGGCACCAGCCGAAGCCCCGGACCCCGCCTCCCCGGCGGCGGGCCCGTACCGGCCCAGCGCCCCGCAGCGGCCGCCGAACCCGGATACGAACCCCTATCTACGGCCCCCGGGGGACGTTTCCGGCGCGCCCACCGCGTCGGGCCCCCTCCTGCCACCGCCCCGGCCCCGGCCCCGCCCGCGCTCGGGCGGCCGGCCGCCTCCGCCGCCCCCTCCCCCACCACCGCCGAAGCCTCCGCCCCGCAGGCCCCGCTGACATCCGCCTCTTCCCTCGATACCCGGCACCACGGGCAAACGTCGCGAAGCGAGCGGGAGGCGAACAGCCGGTGTCCGGGAAGCGGACCGCCGGGCGCCCCCGGGAGGTGGACGGATACCGTAGGCAGCACCATGAGTGCTTCGCAGCCCCCTCAGTCCGCCGACGTCCCGACGCTTCTCGTCAAGATCTTCGGCAAGGACCGCCCCGGCCTCACCGCCGGCCTCTTCGACACCCTCGCCGCCTACTCCCTCGACGTCGTCGACATCGAGCAGGTCGTCACGCGCGGCCGGATAGTGCTGTGCGCGCTGGTGACCGTCCCGCCCGCTGGTATGGAGGGTGACCTGCGGGCCACCGTCCACAGCTGGGCGGAGTCCATGAAGATGCAGGCCGAGATCATCTCGGGCATCGGCGACAACCGGCCGCGCGGCCTCGGCCGCTCGCTCGTGACCGTGCTCGGCCACCCGCTGACCTCGGAGTCGACCGCGGCGATCGCCGCCAGCATCACGGGGACCGGCGGCAACATCGACCGTATCTTCCGGCTCGCCAAGTACCCGGTCACGGCCGTCGAGTTCGCGGTGTCCGGCACCGAGACCGAGCGGTTGCGCACCGCCCTCGCCATAGCGGCCGCGAAGCTCGGCGTGGACGTCGCGGTGGTCGCGGCGGGCCTGCACCGCCGCGCGCAGCGCCTGGTCGTGATGGACGTCGACTCGACGCTCATCCAGGACGAGGTCATCGAGCTGTTCGCCGCGCACGCCGGGTGCGAGGACGAGGTCGCCGAGGTGACGTCCGCCGCGATGCGCGGCGAGCTGGACTTCGAGCAGTCGCTGCACGCGCGCGTGGCACTGCTCGCGGGTCTGGACGCCTCGGTGGTCGACAAGGTCCGCTCCGAGGTCCGGCTGACCCCGGGGGCCCGCACCCTCATCCGCACCCTCAAGCGCCTCGGGTACCAAGTGGGCGTCGTCTCGGGCGGTTTCACCCAGGTGACCGACGACCTGAAGGAACGTCTCGGCCTCGACTTCGCCCAGGCCAACACGCTGGAGATCGTCGACGGCAAGCTGACCGGCAAGGTGACCGGCGAGATCGTCGACCGGGCGGGCAAGGCGCGGCTGCTGCGCCGCTTCGCCCAGGAGGCCGGGGTCCCGCTGGAGCAGACCGTGGCGATCGGCGACGGTGCGAACGACCTGGACATGCTGAACGCGGCCGGGCTCGGGGTCGCGTTCAACGCCAAGCCCGTGGTCCGCGAGGCCGCGCACACCGCGGTGAACGTGCCCTTCCTGGACACCGTCCTCTATCTCCTCGGGATCACCCGCGAAGAGGTCGAGGCCGCGGAGACCCACAGCGACTGACGGCCGGGGCCGGCTCGGCTCCGCCCTCCCGTCCTTTCCCCTCCCGCGCGTCCCTCGCACGACGGGGCCCCGCGCCCTACAGGCGGGGCCCCGTCGTCGTAACGGTGGAGGGGTGGGTCACTCGGACGGCGCCCAGTAGTCGACGAGGGTGGCCACGCCCGGTTCCAGTGCCTTCCAGGATCCGGAGTACGTCAGGACGGCGAAGGTGGCGGTCGGGAAGCCCCGGCGGTTCAGCCGCTCCCTGACATCGCCCTCGGCGTCCCCGGCGAGGACGTCGGCCAGGCCGTGGATGCTGGGGTTGTGGCCGATCAGGACGATGTTGCGCACCTCGTCCGGGGTTTCGTTGAGCACGGCGATCAGCTCACCGGGCGAGGCCTCGTACAACCGGTCCTCGTAGACGGTCCTCGGCCGCTGCGGCAGCTCCGAGACGGCGAGCTTCCACGTCTCGCGGGTGCGGACCGCGGTCGAGCAGAGGGCCAGGTCGAGGGGGATGCCGCTGTCGGCCAGCTTGCGTCCGGCGACGGGGGCGTCCCTGCGGCCTCGATCAGCGAGCGGCCGCTCGTGGTCGGAGACATCGGGCCAGTCGGCCTTCGCATGCCGGAAGAGGACGATCCTGCGGGATTCTGCGACGCTCATGCGTCCCAGCTTCGCATGAAACGCGCCACAGGGCGCAGGTAGTTGGAGCGGTCGGCCGAGGCGGGTGAGTGAGGCGGCGGGGCGGGGCTCACGCGGTCGCGCGCAGGGCTATCGCCTGGATGCGTTCGAGGAGGCTCGTGACGACCGGTTCGCTGCTCGCGGCGTGGGCGTCGGCGGGGTTCAGGATCAGCAGGAGCAGGGTCGCGAAGGCGAGGGCGGGCAGGGCGATCCCCCACCAGGGGAGCTGGATCTCGATGCTCCCCGACTCCGCGGGGTCGCGCCGGGTGTGCGTACGGGCCGACATACCGCCTCCGTGTCTTCGAGTGGTCGATGCCCCGTCGTCGCGGGCACAACTCGAAACTAGGCGATCGGCGGCCCTTGGCCCATCCGGTGTTCCACCCACTTGACCCTGACACTGGCCCCCTAGGGGATAGGGGGGCCAGCCCCACCATCCCGCTGCGGACGGCCTCAGGTCACGGTGAGGCGATGGCGGCGATGATGCCGATGATCACGGTGATGGCCAGCATCGCGCCGAGCACGATGAGCAGCTTCTTCTGGCCGTTCTGGGGGTTCGGGTCGAGGACGGGCATGACGCCAGTCTCCCACCCTCGCCCCCTGCCCCGGTCGGTGGGGTCAGGCCGCCTCGGCCGCCGCCCGGTCGGCCCTGGCCGCCACCTCGTCCTCGACCGTGCGGTTGCGGCCCGCGAGGGTGCCGACGACGATCTGGGGCACCATCAGGCCCGCCATCAGGGCGATCGGCAGGCCCCAGCCCCCGCTGTGCTGGTAGAGGACGCCCACCAGGAGCGGTCCGGGGATCGAGATCAGGTAGCCGGTGCTCTGCGCGAAGGCGGACAGCTTGGCCACGCCGACGCTGCTCTTGGCCCGCATGCCGACCATCGTGAGGGCGAGCGGGAAGGCGCAGTTGGAGATGCCGAGCAGCAGGGCCCACGCCCAGGCGCCGCCCGCGGGTGCGAGGTAGAGGCCCGCGTATCCGGCGAGACCGCAGGCGCCGAGGACGATCACGACGGGGCCCTGGTTGGTCAGCCGCGTGGCGACCCTCGGGATGACGAACGCCAATGGCACGCCCATGGCCATCGTGACGGCGAGGAGCACGCCCGCCTCGCCGGCGGGGACGCCCGCGTCACGGAAGATCTGCGGCATCCAGCCCATCGTGACGTACGCGGCCGTGGCCTGGAGTCCGAAGAAGACGGCGAGCGCCCAGGCGGTGCGGCTGCGGGTGATGCGCAGCCCCTCGTCCTGCCGGCGCACGTCGGGGCTGACGTGCTCCGGGGCGGCGGCGGTGGCGGCCCGGTCCCGGCTGACGAGCGGGATCCACGGCACGACGGCGACGACGGCGAGCACCGCCCAGAGGGCGAGCCCGCTCTGCCAGTGCCCGCCGAGCGCGTCGGTCATCGGGACGGTGAGGGCGGCGGCGAGGGAGGTGCCGAGCGCGAGCGCCATCGAGTACAGGCCGGTCATGGAGCCGACCCGGTCGGGGAACCAGCGCTTGACGATGACCGGCATCAGGACGTTGCTGACCGCGATGCCCATGAGGGCGAGCGCGGTGGCGGCGAGGAAGCCGGCGGTGCCGCCGAGGAAGGGGCGTATCACCAGGCCGGCGGCGATCGCGGCCATGCCGACGCAGACCACCGCGCCGGCGCCGAAGCGCCGGGCGAGGCGGGGCGCCATCACTCCGAAGACGGCGAAGCACAGGGGCGGCACGGAGGTGAGCAGTCCGGCGAGGGTGCCGCTCATGCCGAGGCCGTCGCGGACCTCTTCGAGGAGGGCGCCGAGGCTGGTGATGGCCGGGCGGAGGTTGAGGGCCGCGAGGACGATGCCGACGACGACCAGGCGCGTCGTCCACGCGCGCGTGGAGGCTTGTTTCGCCGCCGGTCCGGTACGCGGGGAGGGGGGCGCCGTCGGTGTCATCGTGGTGGTTTCCTCACTAGCCATGGCCCCATCATAGAATCATAGGATGATTGGCTGTCCAATCCGTTTGGGAAGGTAATGTCATGCCGCTGACCACCGCGCGCCGTTCGGCCCTGTCCGAGCAGGTCATCGCCGAGCTGCGCAACCAGATCTCCTCGGGCGAGTGGCCGGTCGGCTCCCGCATCCCCACCGAGCCGGAACTGGTCGAGCAGCTGGGCGTGGCCAGGAACACCGTCCGAGAGGCCGTGCGCGCCCTCGCGCACAACGGCCTGCTCGACATCCGCCAGGGCTCGGGCACCTTCGTCCTCGCCACCAGCGAACTGGCGGGCGTGATGCACCGCAGGTTCGCCGACGCGGACCCGCGGCACGTCGCCGAGCTGCGCAGCACGCTGGAGTCGAGTGCGGCGAGGCTCGCCGCGGAGCGCCGCACCGCGCGGGACCTCAAGCAGCTCGACGCCCTCCTGGCGCGCCGCGAGGAGGCCTGGGCCTCGGGGGACGCGGAGACCTTCGTGACAGCCGACGCGTCGTTCCACATGGCCGTCGTCGCCGCGTCGCACAACGACGTGATGATGGCGCTCTACGCGGACCTCGGCGAGGTGATGCGCGACTGGCTGCGCGAGGACGTCGGCACGAAGCTCACGCCCGAGGCGCACATGGACCACGCCCGGCTCGTCGAGGCGATCCGCGCGCGGGACACGGAAGCCGCGGCCACGGAGGCGGCCGGCTACCCGTTCATGTGCCGGCCCGTCACTTCTGGTGACTGACCCAGGCCGCGCGGACCTCCTTCCAGCACCGTCCGGTCAGGCGCACGGTCTGGGCCGGACCCGCCTCGACCCCGGCCGTGTCGACGTCGATGTCCCACCACCGGTCGCACTCCACGTGCAGGCGGACCCGGTCGGTCTCGGGGTAGGGGTTGTGGCAGTACGCGACCACCGCGGCACCGGCGACGCCGGTGCGGCACTCCGCGCCGAAGGGCCGGGGTTTTCGTGGCTCCACGCGCGCGTGCGGGCCGTTTTGACCGGCCTCGCCGAGGGGCGCGGCGCCGGACGGCGGCGCGGCGGCCAACAGGGCGAGAGCGGCGAGCACCGCACCGGAGAGACGCACACTCCAGGGTGCGCGGCACTGCCCCGGCGCCGCCCGGCACGGGGGCCGAACGGGTGACGCCCCGCCTCCCGCGCGGTGCGGGGACGGGGCGTCATCGGCGTAGGAGATGCCGGGTCAGGCACCCATCATGTGGACGCCGCCGTCGACGTGGACGATCTCGCCGGTGGTCTTCGGGAAGAAGTCCGAGAGCAGGGCGACGATGCCGCGGCCCGCGGGCTCCGGGTCGGCCATGTCCCACTCCAGCGGGGAGCGGCTGTTCCACACGTCCGCGAGGTCGGCGAAGCCCGGGATGGACTTGGCCGCCATGGAGCCGATCGGGCCCGCGGAGATGAGGTTGCAGCGGATGTTCTCCTTGCCCAGGTCACGGGCGAGGTAGCGGCTGGTGGCCTCCAGGGCGGCCTTGGCCGGGCCCATCCAGTCGTACTTCGGCCACGCGTACTGCGCGTCGAAGGTGAGGCCGACCACCGAGGCGCTGTCGCCGAACAGCGGGCGGCAGGCCATGGTGAGCGACTTCAGGGAGTACGCCGAGACGTGCATCGCCGTGGAGACGTCCTCGAAGGTGGCCTCCAGGAAGTTGAAGGCGCCCTGCGGGGCGAAGCCGATGGAGTGCACGACGCCGTCCAGGCCGCCGAGCTCCTCGCGGACGAGGCCCTCCAGGCGGTCCAGGTGCTCCTGGTTGGTCACGTCCAGCTCGATGACCTTGGCGGGCTTGGGGAGCTTCTTGGCGATGCGCTCGGTGAGCGTGGGCCGCGGGAAGGCGGTGAGAATGACCTCGGCGCCCTGCTCCTGGGCGACCTTGGCCGCGTGGAAGGCGATGGAGGACTCCATCAGCACACCCGTGATGAGGATGCGCTTGCCGTCGAGAATTCCGCTCATGTGATCAGTGACCCATGCCCAATCCGCCGTCAACGGGGATGACGGCTCCAGTGATGTACGAGGCGTCGTCGGACGCGAGGAACTTCACCGCGGCGGCGATCTCCTCGGGGCGCGCGTAACGGCCGAGCGGCACCTGAGAGACGATGCCCTCGCGCTGCTCGTCCGTCAGCACCTTGGTCATGTCGGTGTCGACAAAACCGGGTGCGACGACGTTGAAAGTGAGGTTGCGCGACCCGAGCTCGCGGGCGAGGGAGCGCGCGAAGCCGACCAGACCCGCCTTGGAGGCGGCGTAGTTGGCCTGCCCGGGCCCGCCCATGAGGCCCACGACCGAGGAGATCAGGACGACGCGGCCCTTCCTGGCGCGCAGCATGCCGCGGTTGGCGCGCTTGACGACGCGGAAGGTGCCGGTGAGGTTGGTGTCGAGGACGGAGGTGAAGTCCTCCTCGGACATGCGCATCAGGAGCTGGTCCTTGGTGATGCCGGCGTTGGCGACCAGCACCTCCACGTTCCCGTGCTTGTCCTCGATCTCCTTGTAGGCCTGCTCCACCTGCTCGGCGTCGGTGATGTCGCACTTGACGGCGAGGACCCCGGCGTCGGTCAGGACCCGCGGCGGCTCACCCGAGCGGTAGGTGATCGCGACCTTGTCGCCGGCGTCGGCGAAGGCGCGGGCGATGGCGAGGCCGATGCCCCGGTTTCCTCCGGTGACGAGAACCGAGCGGCTCAACGGATCACCCTTTCGATAGCGGTCTGGTACCTCGAAAACCTATCGGTACCTTCCGCGATACGGAGAATCGGCGACCGACAGTGGCTCGGAGGACTCCCTGTCGGGTCCCTACAGAAAACTCTGGCCGCGGGGCCGTCGGGCGCGACATGATCGGACCCGACCGGTGCCGACAACAGGGAGACACCCGTGCCTCATACCATCGATGAAGCCTTCACGGCGCTGCCGCTGAGGGCTCTCGCCGACGCCGCGCTCGCCCGCGCGCGGGCGCTCGGCGCCGACCACGCGGACTTCCGCCTGGAGCGGGTGCGCAGCGCGTCCTGGCGGCTGCGCGACGCCAAGCCGTCCGGTTCCTCGGACACCACGGACCTGGGGTACGCGGTCCGGGTGGTGCATGGGGGCACCTGGGGTTTCGCCTCGGGCGTCGACCTGACGATGGACGCGGCGGCGAAGGTGGCCTCGCAGGCCGTGGCCATGGCGAAGCTGTCGGCGCGGGTGATCGGGGCGGCCGGCTCCGACGAGCGCGTCGAGCTCGCGGACGAGCCCGTGCACGCCGATCGCACCTGGGTGTCGTCGTACGAGATCGACCCCTTCACGGTCCCGGACGAGGAGAAGTCCGGGCTGCTCGCCCAGTGGAGCGCACGCCTGCTGGCCGCCGACGGGGTCGCGCACGTCGACGCCTCGCTGGTCACCGTGCACGAGAACAAGTTCTACGCGGACACGGCGGGCACCGTGACCACCCAGCAGCGGGTGCGGCTGCATCCGGAGCTGACGGCGGTCGCCGTGGACGCGACGAGCGGCGAGTTCGACTCGATGCGCACGCTCGCGCCGCCGGTCGGCCGGGGCTGGGAGTACCTCACCGGAACCGGCTGGGACTGGGCGGGCGAGCTGGCGAGACTGCCCGAGCAATTGGCCGAAAAGATGCGGGCGCCGAGCGTGCGGGCGGGCTCGTACGACCTCGTCGTCGACCCGTCGAACCTCTGGCTGACGATCCACGAGTCCATCGGTCACGCCACCGAGCTGGACCGCGCGCTCGGCTACGAGGCGGCGTACGCGGGCACCTCGTTCGCCACCTTCGACCAGCTCGGCAAGCTCGCCTACGGCTCCTCGCTGATGAACGTGACGGGTGACCGGACCGCCGAGCACGGGCTCGCCACCATCGGGTACGACGACGAGGGCGTGGCCGCGCAGTCCTGGGACCTGGTCAAGGACGGCACGCTGGTCGGCTACCAGCTGGACCGGCGCATCGCCCGGCTCACCGGCTTCGAGCGCTCCAACGGCTGCGCGTACGCCGACTCCCCCGGCCATGTGCCGGTGCAGCGCATGGCGAACGTGTCGCTCCGGCCGGATCCCGGCGGGCTCTCCACCGAGGACCTGATCGCGGGCGTGGACCGGGGCATCTACGTGGTCGGTGACCGGTCGTGGTCGATCGACATGCAGCGGTACAACTTCCAGTTCACCGGTCAGCGCTTCTACAAGATCGAGAACGGACGGCTCGCGGGACAGCTCCGCGACGTCGCCTACCAGGCGACGACCACCGACTTCTGGGGCTCCATGGCCGCCGTCGGCGGTCCGCAGACGTACGTACTCGGTGGCGCCTTCAACTGCGGCAAGGCCCAGCCGGGCCAGGTCGCCGCGGTCTCGCACGGCTGCCCGTCCGCCCTGTTCCGGGGCGTGAACATTCTGAACACCACGCAGGAGGCCGGTCGATGAGCCCGCGCACCGCCAAACCGCACGAGATCGTCGAGCGCGCCCTCGACCTGTCCACCGCCGACGGCTGCGTGGTGATCGCCGACGAGGAGTCGACGGCGAACCTGCGCTGGGCGGGCAACGCCCTGACCACCAACGGCGTCACCCGCGGCCGCACCCTGACCGTCATCGCCACCGTCGACGGCAAGGAGGGCACCGCCTCCGGCGTCGTCTCCCGCTCCGCCGTCACCGCCGACGACCTGGAGCCGCTGGTGCGCGCCGCCGAGGCGGCCGCCCGCTCGGCCGGCCCCGCGGAGGACGCGCAGCCGCTGGTGACCGGCGTCGCCGCGTCGCCCGACTTCACCGACGCCCCCGTCGAGACCACCTCGGCGGTCTTCGCGGACTTCGCCCCCGCGCTCGGCGAGGCCTTCGCCCGGGCCCGCGCGGGCGGCCGCGAGCTGTACGGCTTCGCCAACCACGAGTACGTCTCCAGCTACCTCGGCACCTCCACGGGGCTGCGCCTGCGCCACGACCAGCCCAACGGCACCCTCGAACTGAACGCCAAGTCGCCGGACCGCACCAAGAGCGCGTGGGCGGGACGGGCCACCCGGGACTTCAAGGACGTCGACCCGACCGTGCTCGACGCGGAGCTGGAGCGGCGCCTGGCCTGGGCACGGCGGCGCGTCGAGCTGCCCGCCGGGCGGTACGAGACGCTGCTGCCGCCGACCGCCGTCGCGGATCTGCTGATCTACCAGTTCTGGTCGTCCTCGGCCCGGGACGCCGCCGAGGGCCGCACGGTCTTCGCCAGGCCGGGCGGCGCCACCCGCCTCGGCGAGCGGCTCGCCCGGCTGCCGCTGACGCTGCGCAGCGATCCGCACGAGCCCGGCCTGGAGTCGGCGCCGTTCGTGCTCGCGCACTCCTCCGGCGGGGACGCCTCCGTCTTCGACAACGGACTGCCGCTGAGCGCCACCGACTGGATCCGCGAGGGTGAGCTGGCCCACCTGGCCACCAGCCGGCACAGCGCCGCCCTCACCGGCCTGCCGGTGACCCCGGCCGTCGACAACCTCGTCCTGGATGGCGGCGGCAACCGCTCCCTGGACGAGATGGTCGCCGCGACCGGGCGCGGGCTGCTGCTCACCTGCCTCTGGTACATCCGCGAGGTCGACCCGGCGACGCTGCTGCTCACGGGCCTGACCAGGGACGGCGTCTACCTCGTGGAGAACGGCGAGGTCGTCGGCGAGGTGAACAACTTCCGCTTCAACGAGTCGCCGGTCGACCTGCTCGGCCGGGCCTCGGAGGCGGGCCGCACGGAGCGGACGCTGCCGCGCGAGTGGGGCGACTACTTCACCCGGGCCGCGATGCCCGCGCTGCGCGTCCCCGATTTCAACATGAGTTCGGTCAGCCAGGGCGTATAACCTCGGTCCTTGCACATCCGTGCACCCTGTAAGCACTCCCGAGGAGACGCGAGACCCGTGACGGACATCGTCGACGAGCTGAAGTGGCGGGGACTTTTCTCCCTGTCCACCGATGAAGACGCACTGCGCAAGGCGCTCGCGGACGGTCCCGTCACGTTCTATTGCGGCTTCGACCCCACCGCGGCGAGCCTGCACGTCGGACACCTCGTGCAGGTCCTCACCGTGCGCCGGCTCCAGCAGGCGGGGCACCGCCCGCTGGCCCTGGTGGGCGGCGCCACGGGCCAGATCGGCGACCCGCGGCCGACCGCCGAGCGCACCCTGAACGACCCGGAGACGGTCGCGAACTGGGTGGCGCGGCTGCGCTCGCAGATCGAGCCGTTCCTGTCCTTCGAGGGCGAGAACGCCGCGGTGATGGTCAACAACCTCGATTGGACCGCGGGCCTGTCCGCGATCGAGTTCCTGCGGGACATCGGCAAGCACTTCCGGGTGAACAAGATGCTGACCAAGGACTCGGTCGCCCGGCGCCTGGAGTCGCAGGAGGGCATCTCCTACACGGAGTTCAGCTACCAGCTCCTGCAGGGCATGGACTTCCTGGAGCTGTACCGGCGCTACGGCTGCACCCTCCAGCAGGGCGGGTCCGACCAGTGGGGCAACCTCACGGCCGGCATCGATCTGATCCACCGCCTGGAGCCGGACGCGGCCGTGCACGCGCTCGCCACGCCCCTGATGGTCAAGGCCGACGGCACCAAGTTCGGCAAGTCCGAGAGCGGCGCCGTCTGGCTCGACCCGACGATGACGACGCCGTACGCGTTCTACCAGTTCTGGCTGAACGTGGACGACCGGGACATCTCGACGTACATGCGGATCCTGTCCTTCAAGTCCCGCGCGGAGCTGGAGGAGATCGAGAAGCAGACCGAGGAGCGTCCGCAGGCGCGCGCCGCGCAGCGCGCGCTCGCCGAGGAGCTGACGACGCTGGTGCACGGCGCCGACCAGTGCGCCGCGGTCATCGCCGCGTCCAAGGCGCTCTTCGGCCAGGGCGAGCTGGCCGATCTGGACGAGGCGACGCTGGCCGCGGCCCTCTCCGAGCTGCCGCGCGTGCGGGTCGCCGAGCTCGGCCCGGTCGTGGACCTGTTCGCCGAGGTCGGCCTGGTGGCGAGCAAGTCCGCCGCCCGTCGCACGGTCAAGGAGGGCGGCGCCTACGTGAACAACGTCAAGGTCGCCGCCGAGGACGCCGTCCCGGCCCGCGAGGACCTGCTGCACGGGCGGTGGCTCGTGCTGCGCCGGGGCAAGAAGAACCTCGCGGCCGTCGAGGTGACGGCGGGCTGATCACGCCCGGGGCCGTTCCCCCGCGGGCTGCTCACGCGCTCACGGCGAAGGCCCGGCGCCCCGCATGGGGGGCCGGGCCTTCGCCGCGCAGGACGGCTCGCACGCCGTGGCGGCAGGGCTCAGGCTGTTCGCCGGTTGCCTTTGAGCATCTTGTAGGCCGCGTCGCCCAGGCCGACGACCACGACCGCCGCCGCCACCTGGAGCGCGTGCCGGCCCCAGTCGATGCCCTTGGTCTCGTTGATGCCGAACTGCGTCGCGAGCCAGTTGCCCACGACCGCTCCGATGATGCCGAACACCGTGGTCAGCCAGAGCGGACTGTGCTGCTTACCCGGCAGGATCGCCTTGGCAATCAGCCCCAGCACGAATCCCACGATGATCGCCCACAACCAGCCCATAGCTGCCTCCTTGTACGGCTCTACGTGAGCATTACCGCCAGTGTCGGTCCGTGCGCCGTACGGCGCATGTCGGGCGCCCCCATCCGGGGCGGGACACGGGAAGAAGCGTGCCGGGCGCAGGTCTGCCCCGCTCTCGTGGGCGGCGCGGGTCAGGCGTACCGTGGAGGTGCCGGACCGGGGCAGATTCCGGGGTGAGTCCGGCGCAGCGGACAGGGTGGTGGAACGTGATGCGGAAGCAGAGCGGTGGCCAGGTCTTCCGGATCACCGGGGCCCGTCAGGGCCTCGCGGAGGACGTGCGCGGGCGTCAGCGCCGGTATGTGATCTCCATGTCGGTCCGGACGCTGTCCGTGGTCGCCGCGGCCGTGCTGTGGAACGTCGAACGGCATGTGGCCGTCGTCGCGCTGGTCCTCGGCGTGCTCCTCCCGTACATCTCCGTGGTGATCGCCAACGCGGGGCGCGAGAGCAACCGCTCGCTGCCGTCGACGTTCGTACCCGCTCCTTCTCGGCCAATGCTCGCGCCGCCCGCTCCGGTCGGTCCCGCCGAATCCGTCCCGGAAGATCCCCTGGGTGGTGCGCACGACCAGCGGCGCAGCGCTCCGCACGGTCGGAACTGACCGTCGACGTTCCGCCAAGCTCAAGAAAAGCTCAGATCAATCATGTGGTTCCGGTGCCGGTCATCGGGTCCCGCGTGACATACTTCGTACGCGCTCCGCATCCCCCGTCGGAGCGACAGACCGACGCCGGGCAGCTCCCCCCGTGGCTGCTCGGCGTCGCCTTGTTCGGAACGTTGTGGGACACGACTGTGAGTGACGAAACACCGATCTGTTCCGCCAAGGGCTGCCGCGTCGCCGCGGTCTGGGTGCTCGCCTGGAACAACCCGAAGATCCACACGCCGGAGCGGCGCAAGACGTGGCTCGCGTGCGACGAGCACCGCGAGCACCTCTCCCAATTCCTCGGCGTACGTGGAATGTTGAAGGACGTCGTGCCGCTCGCGGAGTGGACGGACCAGAGCTCCTAGGGCGTGTTTCGAAAGTAGCGTCGTCCGCCCGCAGGGCGGGCCTGGCGGCGTCTGGTGCGTGCGATCCCGACAACGCGGCGAGCGTGCGTGCCAGGCGTCGCCAGGCAGACGGGACTTTCGAAACATGCCCTAGCCGCCGATGGCGGACATCGGGCGCTCCGGCTGGAGGAATGAGGGGTCGTCCAGGCCCGAGCCGGCCTTCTTGCCCCACATGGCGCGCTTCCAGATGCGGGCGATCTCCTCGTCCGAGCCTTCCTCGCTGCTCTCCGGGGCGGCGCGCAGTGCCGCGCGCAGGTCCGTCTCCTCGGTGGCGAACAGGCAGGTGCGCACCTGGCCGTCGGCGGTGAGCCGCGTGCGGTCGCAGGCCGAGCAGAAGGGGCGGGTCACGGAGGCGATGACGCCGACGCGGTGCGGGCCGCCGTCCACGAGCCAGCGCTCGGCGGGGGCCGAGCCGCGCTCCCCGGTGCCTTCCTCCGTGAGCTCGAAGCGGGTGCGCAGGGAGGCCAGGATGTCGCCCGCGGTGATCATGCCGTCGCGCTTCCAGCCGTGCTGGGCGTCGAGCGGCATCTGCTCGATGAAGCGCAGTTCGTAGTCGTTCTCCACGGCCCAGGCCAGGAGGTCGGGGGCCTCGTCGTCGTTGAGCCCCGGCATCAGGACGGTGTTGACCTTGACGGGGGTCAGCCCGGCGTCGCGGGCCGCTTCGAGGCCTTCGAGGACGTCCTTGTGGCGGTCCCGGCGGGTGAGGGTCTTGAAGACGTCGGGGCGCAGGGTGTCCAGGGAGACGTTGACCCGGTCGAGGCCGGCGGCCTTGAGGGCCTCGGCGGTGCGCTTGAGGCCGATGCCGTTGGTCGTCAGGGACATCGTGGGGCGGGGCGCCAGCTGGGCGCAGCGCTCGACGATCCCGACGAGGCCGGGGCGCAGGAGGGGCTCGCCGCCGGTGAAGCGGACTTCCGTGATGCCGAGCCGCGTGACGGCGACGCGCACGAGGCGCACGATCTCGTCGTCGGTGAGCAGGTCGGGCTTGGCCAGCCACTGCAGGCCTTCTTCCGGCATGCAGTACGTGCAGCGCAGGTTGCAGCGGTCGGTCAGTGAAACGCGCAGGTCAGTGGCTACTCGGCCAAAGGTGTCGATGAGCACTGCGGCCCCCTCCCCGGCGGTTGGATGCTCGCGGGTCCCACCGGTAGGGATCCCACTGCTTTCGACCTTACGCGACCCCTGTGACAACCTCATGGGCCATTTGCCACGAGGAACGGCGCGGCCGCGTCGTAGGACTGTACGACGCGGCCGCTACGAACATGTGAACACTTTCCGGTCAGTGGGCCCCGAAGCCGGTGAGGGACTTGACCTCCAGCTCGGCGTATTTGCCCTTGTCGGGCTCCTCCTTGGACAGGACGGAGCCGAGCCAGCCGAGCAGGAAGCCCAGCGGGATGGAGATCAGGCCCGGGTTCTCCAGCGGGAAGAAGTCGAAGTTCGCGTCCGGGAACATCGAGGTGGGCTTGCCGGAGACGACCGGGGAGAACAGCACCAGGCCGACGGCCGCGGTCAGACCGCCGTAGATGGACCACAGGGCGCCCTGCGTGGTGAATCTCCGCCAGAACAGGCTGTAGAGGATCGTCGGCAGGTTGGCCGAGGCGGCGACGGCGAAGGCGAGGGCGACGAGGCCCGCGACGTTCAGGTCGCGGGCCAGGGCGCCGAGCGCGATGGAGACGATCCCGATGAAGACGGTCGCCCAGCGGGCGGCCCTCATCTCCTCCTTCTCGGTGGCCTTGCCCTTGCGGATCACGTTGGCGTAGATGTCGTGCGCGAAGGACGAGGACGAGGCCAGGGTGAGGCCCGCGACGACCGCGAGGATCGTGGCGAAGGCGACCGCGGAGATCACCGCGAGGAGGATCGCGCCGCCGGTGGAGCCCCCGCCGCCGCCGATCTCCAGGGCGGCGAGCGGCGCCGCCGTGTTGCCCGCCTTGTTGGAGGCGATGATGTCGGCGTGCTTGAGCAGGGCCGCGGCGCCGAAGCCGAGCACGATGGTCATCAGGTAGAAGGCGCCGATGATGCCGATGGCCCAGTTGACGGACTTCCGGGCGGCCTTCGCGGTGGGCACGGTGTAGAAGCGGATCAGGATGTGCGGCAGGCCGGCGGTGCCGAGGACGAGGGCGATGCCGAGCGAGATGAAGTCCAGCTTGGAAGTGGCGCTCAGGCCGTACTTGAGGCCGGGTTCCAGGAACTTCGAGCCCTGGCCGCTGTTGGAGGCGGCCGAGCCGAGCAGGTCGGAGACGTTGAAGTGGAACTTCAGCAGGATCAGGAAGGTGATGAGGACGGTGCCCGTGATGAGCAGGACGGCCTTGACCATCTGCACCCAGGTGGTGCCCTTCATGCCGCCGATGGTGACGTAGACGATCATCAGGACGCCGACGAGGGCGACGATGAGGATCTTGCCCGCGTCGGAGGTGATCCCGAGCAGCAGCGAGACCAGGACGCCCGCGCCCGCCATCTGGGCGAGCAGGTAGAAGATCGAGACCACGATGGTGGAGGTGCCGGCGGCCGTGCGGACCGGGCGCTGGCGCATGCGGTACGCGAGGACGTCGCCCATGGTGTAGCGCCCGGAGTTGCGCAGCGGCTCGGCGACCAGGAGCAGCGCCACCAGCCAGGCGACCAGGAAGCCGATGGAGTACAGGAAGCCGTCGTAGCCGAAGAGGGCGATGGCGCCGGCGATGCCGAGGAAGGACGCGGCGGACATGTAGTCGCCGGAGATCGCGAGGCCGTTCTGGAAGCCGGTGAACTGGCGGCCGCCCGCGTAGAAGTCGGCGGCGCTCTTGGTCTGCCGGCCGGCCCAGACGGTGATGCAGAGGGTGGCGACGACGAAGGCGGCGAAGAGGCTGATGATCAGCGTGCGGTGCTCGGAGGCGTCGGAGGCCGCCGCGAGGTTCATGGCGGCGGTGTGCGCGGGGCTCATGCGTCGCCCTCCTTGCGGGGCTCGGTGCCGGTCTCCGTGCGGGATGCCATGCGGGTCTCCATGCGGGACTTGATCGCCTCGGCCTTCGGGTCGAGCTTCGCGGCGGCGTGCCGGGAGTAGAACCAGGCGATGAGGAACGTGGTCAGGAACTGCCCGAGGCCGAGCACCAGGGCGACGTTGATGTTGCCGAACAGCTTGGTGCCCATGAAGTCGCCCGCGTAGTTGGAGAGCAGGACGTACACGAGGTACCAGGTGATGAAGGCGACGGTGAGCGGAACGGCGAACGAGCGGTGCGCGGCGCGCAGTTCACCGAACTCCGCGCTCTGCTGCACCTCGGTGAACTCCTCCGTGGAGGGCGCGTGGGGAGCGGTTTCTTTTCCTGCGCCACCCTTCGAAGGGGGCGGTGCGTCGGTGGCCACGGAGTCTCCTCGTGGTGCGGGTGGGATGGGGACGGTCGGTTCTTCCATCGGTTCTCTGGTCTCGCGTTCCGGGGTGACGCGGATCACGTGGACCACGGTTGGCGATGCTAGGGCCACAGGACGTGATCCGACAGGGGTTGATGTTGCTTCCGTTGTCTGCTCAACGTCGCGGTGGCGCGCACGACGCGCCCCGGACCGCCGGTTTCTTCAGGAAGGCATTGCTGGCCTGGGAGTTCGGGGGATAGCTTCACCCGTGCACGACCCGTCATGTACCTGCCCGAGCACCAGCTGTGTTCGGGCAGTTCCGTATCCGGATGATGTGGAGATCCCATGGCTCATCTGCGTTCAAGACGCCGTACGGCGCTCACCGTGCCGCTCGGTATCGCGCTCGCCGCGTCGGTCGGCCTCGTACCCGGTGCCGCGACGGCGGCCCCGGACGAATCGCCCGCCCCCGCCGTCGCGTCGGCCGCGAAGGACGCCCCCGTTTTCGCGTACGTCGTCAACACCCGTGCGGACCACCGGACGACGGCGTACGTGAAGCGGGCGATAGCCGAGGCCGGCGGCTCCGTCGTCGTCGCACACGACACGATCGGCGTCATCGTCGCGCACTCGTCGGACCCCGCGTTCGGCGAGCGGATACGCGGCGTCCGCGGTGTGCAGTCCGCGGGCGCGACCCACACCGCGCCGCTGCGGGCCGCGGGCACCACGGACGACGGCAAGGCGGAGCTGCTGTCCAAGGCCGACGCCGAGGCCCTGAAGCGGACCGCCGCCCCGGGCGCGGAGCCGATGGAGGGCGACCAGTGGGACCTGCGGGCGATCGGGGCCGACAAGGCGGCCAGGATCAACCCGGGCAGCAGGAAGGTCACGGTCGCCGTGATCGACACCGGCGTCGACGACACCCACCCCGACCTGGCCCCGAACTTCTCGGCGGCGCAGTCCGCCAGTTGTGTCGGCGGCAAGGCGGACACCTCGGCCGGTGCGTGGCGCCCGGCGAACAAGGACCACTACCACGGCACGCATGTGGCGGGTGAGATAGCCGCCGCGCGCAACGGCGTCGGCGTCGCGGGCGTCGCGCCCGGCGTGAAGATAGCGGGCATCAAGGTCGCCGACCCGGTCGACGAGCTGTTCTACCCGGAGAACGTGGTCTGCGCCTTCGTGTTCGCCGCCGACCACGGCGTCGAGATCACCAACAACAGCTACTACGTGGACCCGTGGCTGTACAACTGCAAGGACGACCCCGACCAGCGGGCCATCCTCGACGCGGTCAACCGCGCCCAGCTGTACGCCCAGCGCAAGGGCACCCTCAACGTCGCCTCCGCGGGCAACTCCAACCACGACCTGGACTCCCACGCGATCGTCGACAAGACGAGCCCGGACGACTCCACGCCGGTGATCCGCACCATCGACCCGCACGAGTGCCTGGACGCGCCGGCCCAGCTGCCCGGCATCGTCACCACGAGCGGGACGGGGGTCAAGACCCTCAAGGCGGCGTACTCCAGCTACGGCAAGGGCGTCGTGGACATCACGGCCCCCGGCGGCGACAAGTACCAGACACCGACCGACACCCCGTCGAAGAACGGCAACATCCTCTCCACCATGCCGAACGGCGAGTACGGCTGGCTGCGCGGCACGTCGATGGCCGCGCCGCACGCCGCGGGCGTCGCCGCGCTGCTGAAGTCCACGCACCCCAAGGCGGGCCCGGCGCAGCTGCGCGGCCTCCTGAAGGCGCAGGCCGACCGCATGGAGTGCCCCGCCGAGCCGTACGACCCGGACAGTGACGGTGACGTCGACGCGGTCTGCGAGAACGGCGGCAAGGGCGACAACGGCTTTTACGGCAGCGGACTCGTCGACGCGCTCGACGCCGTGAAGAAGAAGTGACGGGGGACACGGACATGACCAGGTCGACCAGATTCTCCGCCGGGGCCATATCCCGGGCCAGGACCACCGGTTTCCCGCGCTCCCGGCGCGCGCTGGCCCTGCCGCTCGGGGTGGCGGTGGCCTCGGCCGTCGCCTTCCTGCCGGGCCCGGCCTCGGCGCGGCCCGCCGCGGTGCCGGACGCGCCGGCGTCCGCAGCCGCCTCGGCTACCTCGGCCTCCTCGGCCGATGCCGCGTCGATGAGTTACGTGGTGAACGTCCGGCCGGGCAAGGGCACTTCGGCCCGCGTGAAGAAGGCCATCGCCCGGGCCGGCGGTGACGTCGTCATCGCGTACGACCGGATCGGCGTCATCGTCGTCCACTCGGCGAACCCGGACTTCGCCGCGACGATCCGCGCGGTCAAGGGCGTCGACTCGGCGGGCGCGACCCGCACGGCTCCGCTGTCCGCGCAGTCCGACGACGCCCTGGACTCCGAGCACACGCTCACCGCCGCCGAGGTCGAGGCCGCCGCGGGCAAGGCGTCGGCGGGCCAGGACGAACTGGAGCCGCTCCAGTGGGACCTGCCCGCCATGAAGGCGGACAAGGCGCACAAGATATCGCTGGGCAGCCGCAAGGTGACGGTCGCCGTGCTCGACTCCGGGGTGGATGACACCCACCCCGACATCGCGCCCAACTTCGACCGCGAGGCGTCCGCGAGCTGCCTGAACGGGGTGCCCGTCCAGAAGGACAACGCGTGGCGCCCGGTCGCCCAGGAGAGCGACCACGGCATGCACGTGGCCGGTTCGATCGCCGCGGCGAAGAACGGCACCGGCATCACGGGCATCGCGCCCGGCGTGAAGGTGGCGAGCCTGAAGGTGGCCGAGCCCGCGACCGGCCTGTACTACACGGAGGCCGTCGTCTGCGGCTTCGTGTGGGCGGCCGAGCACGGCGTGGACGTCACCAACAACAGCTATTACACCGACCCGTGGCTGTTCAACTGCACGACGGACGACGACCAGAAGGCGCTGGTCGACGCGGTCGGCAGGGCCGCGCGGTACGCGGAGCGCAAGGGCGCGGTGAACGTCGCGGCCGCGGGCAACGCGCGCACCGACCTCGCGCAGGACGAGCTCGTCGACAAGACGAGCCCCAACGACACCACTCCGGTGACCCGCACCATCAAGACCAAGGACTGCTTCGACCTCCCCTCGCAGCTGCCCGGCGTCGTGACGGTCTCCGCCACCGGGGCCAAGAACATCAAGGCGTCGTACTCGAACTACGGCCAGGGCGTCATCGACATCACCGCCCCCGGCGGTGACCAGACGAGGTACCAGGCGCCCGAGCCGCCGGCCGTCGACGGCCGGATCCTGTCCACGCTGCCGGGCGGCAAGTTCGGCTACAAGGGCGGTACGTCGATGGCGTCCCCGCACGCGGCGGGCGTGGTCGCGCTGCTGAAGTCCACCCACCCGCACGCCTCCCCGGCCCGCCTGAAGGCGCTCCTGTACCGCCAGGCGGACGCCATCGCGTGCACGGATCCGTACGACATCGACGCCGACGGCAAGATCGACGCGGTCTGCGAGGGCGGCACGGAGAAGAACGGCTTCTACGGCGTGGGCATGGCCGACGCGCTGGACGCCGTGCGCAAGTAGCGCTGTGCCCGAGTAGCGATGTATCGGCACGGGTCGGGCCGGGCGGCCGAGGAGCCGCCCGGCCCTTTCCCGTCGCACCACGAGAGAATTTGTGTCATGTACGAGTTCAAAAGTTCCGCGTTCGTGTTCGCCGGCACGGAGCAGTGGGTGGCGTGGCCCGCCCGGCCCCGTTGGCAGCTGGTGCTGCGGTTCGCCGCCACGGTGCTGTTCATGCCGTTCTGGATCGCGCTGGGGGTCGCGGTCTTCGCCGCCGTCCTCGCCATCGGCCTGGCCACCGAGGTCATCGCCGCGGTGAGCTCCTCGTACGAGCGGGCCTACGAGGACTTCATGGACCGGGCGATGGGCCGGATCACCACGCTCCCCCGCTGGTGCGTGCTCTGGTCCGAGGTGCGCCACGAAGGGGACGCCTCCTACTACCGCGCCCGCGTCGACGCGGCGCTCGCCCGGTGGACAAAGCGCGCGTCGGCGCCGCGCGTGCCCAAGAAGCCGGCACCTCCTTGCGAGTGCGAGATCCCGCGGCGCGACTACCGCGGCTGCGGCGGGCACTACGTCGTCCAGGCGGCGGCCGCCCAGGGGTGGGAGCTGCGGCCCTCGACGCCGGGTGTGTCGATCCGGCTCTGGTGGTCGGCGGCGTCGGAGCGTGAGGGGACGGCCGCGTGAGCGGCACCGGGGCCGCCTGGGCCGCGCTCGGCGGTGACGCCGCGCTCCTGTCCCGGGTCTCCTTCGTCGTACGCGAGGGCGCCCTGCCCGCGCGGCTGCCCGTCATCGGGCTCGCGCGGGCCTGTGGCGCCGTCTGCGCCCTGGCCGCCGCCGAGCTGTCGGCCGCGCGCGGCAACGGAGGCGTGCCGTCCGGGCACGGGTGACCGTCTGCGCGCCTACGCCCCCGCGCGCGGGGAGGTGGTCGCGCTGGGTGTGGTCGTCGTGCTGTCGGCACTGCTGACCGCGGTGCCGTTGCCGGTCCGCCGGTGAGCCGCGCGCAGGACACCTGTGGTCAGCAGGTACTGCGCCGCGAGGTAGGTGAGCATGATCGCGAAGTCGGGCCTCGGCGGCTGCGGCCACGCAGCGACGCCGGTCGCGATGAGCGTGTCGGAGACAAGGAACAGCGCCCCTCCGGCGGCCGCCGCGGGACCGAGCGCGGTGGCGCCGTACGCCATGGCCGTGAGCAGCAGGCTGTAGCCCGCCACGGGGCCCCGCATGTCGGCCGGCAGGTCCGGCCACAGCAGCGTCACGGTGCCGGCGAGCGCGAGGGCGTACCCGGCGACAAGGACCGCCCCACGCGCGCGGGGCGAACCGCCCGCCGGGGCGTACCAGCGGGTGTCGCCATACCGCCTGAAGAGTACGAGGTAGCAGACGTGCCCGGCGGCGAAGGAGCCCATTCCGGCGAGGAAGGCGGGCTCGGCGTCGAAGAGGAGGAGGGTGTCGCCGCCCCAGCCGAAGAGGAGGGCGGCGATCAGCGGGCGGGGGGCCCGCCGGGTGGCGGCGTAGGCCGCGAGGAGCGGCATGAGCAGCGGCTTGCACACGGCATGGCCGGGGCCGAGGTCCGCGAGGAGCGAGAGGAGGTCCCCGAGCGCGGCGAGGGCGAAGGCGCCGAGGAGCAGCCGGGGCGCGGGCCGCCGCGCCGTCACGCCGCCCGCTCCGCGACCGCCGCCTCACCGGGCCGCACGGTGGCCGTGGCGGCCGTGTCGGCCGTGTCGGCCGTGGCGGCCGTGGCGGCCGTGTCGGCCGTGTCGGCCGTGTCGGCCGTGTCGGCCGTGGCGGCCTTCGGTCGCCAGCCGGGGCCGCGGAAGACCCGCCCGGCCCGCTCGCGCCAACTGGTGGCCGCCCGCAGGTCCCTGGCGATGGCCGCGTACTCATGGGTGGCGACGCGCAGCGGGTTGTACGTGCTGATGTTCTTCGTCAGGCCGTACACGGGACGGTCGGTCTCGGCGACCCAGGAGCCGAACAGGCGGTCCCAGATGATCAGGATGCCGCCGAAGTTGCGGTCAAGATAGCCGCCCTGGGAGGCGTGGTGGACGCGGTGGTGCGAGGGCGTGTTGAAGACGAACTCGAAGGGCCGGGGCAGCTTCCCGATGCGTTCGGTGTGGATCCAGAACTGGTAGACCAGGTTGGCCGACGAGCAGAAGGCGAGCGCCGCCGGGTGGACGCCGCAGGCGATGAGCGGCAGGTAGAACGGCCACACCGTCAGGCTCGTCCAGGGCTGGCGCAGCGCGGTCGTGAGGTTGAACTTGCGGCTGGAGTGGTGCACGACGTGGCAGGCCCACAGGATGCGGATGACGTGATGGCCCCGGTGCGACCAGTAGTAGAAGAAGTCCTGGGCGAGGAGCATCAGCGGGATCGTCCACCACAGCACGGGGACGCGCAGGGGCGTCAGCGCGTAGACGGCCGTGTAGATCGCGACGATCGGGATCTTCCACAGCAGGTCGAAGGCGAGGCTGCCGAGGCCCATGGTGACGCTGGTCGCCGCGTCCTTGGTCTCGTACCCCGCCGCGTCCTCGTCGGGATGGATCCGGTGGCTCACGATCTCGACGGCGGTGAGCAGCACGAAGGCGGGGATGGACCACAGCACGACATCGGGCAGGTTCGGGGACATGCGTGCACGGTAGAACGGCTCCCCGCCCGCGACTAGGGGTTGTTACCGACAAGTATTACCGGCGGTACGAGGCTGGTTGTTGGTGATCCCCGCCAAAGGCCGGGCCGTGGGCTGCCGGAGCGGCGGTCGCCCGGCGGTCTCAGCAGCGCCTCGCCGGGGCCAGCGACGTGACCTCGTCGGCGGGTATCGTCCGCCGCGCCGGCCTCCCCCCGCGGGCCCCCTCGCCCGCCACCCGGAGCACCACGCCCCGGGCGTCGCTCACCACCAGCTCTCCGCAGGCGGTGCCCCGCGCCGTCGTCACCCGCACCAGCGGCGGCCCACCAGCGTCTCCCTCGGCCTTCTTGTCCTCCTCGGCGCCGACCGGCACGACCCAGCTGACCGCCAGGGCGGCCACGATCGCGCACAGGCCCACGACCGAGCGCCGCCGGGCACAGGCCAGGGCGTCCTGGGTCTGCTCGACCTCGTCGAGGACGGCCGCGAAGAGCCGGTCGCCGCTCAGCCAGACCTGCTGCCCGAGTTCGCCGTGTGCGGCCCGCACCGCCTTCAGCGCGCCGGACAGCAGCAGGGCGAAGGCGGCGACGAGCAGGCCCGCCGTGGTCCACCGCCACAGGTCGGGCATCCCCGCGACGCTCTCGCGGCCTTTGAGCACGAAGACGGCGCCGACGAGTCCGGTGAGCCCGGCGAGGCCGTTGCGCCATCCCTCGGCCTGTCGGCGGACGGCGCCGAGCTGGTCGATCTGGAGCTGCTGTCCGAGTTGCGCGAACCGCTTCTTGGCGAGGTCGGTCACGGGGTGGCACCCCCTGGTGCCGGGGGCGGAACCGGTACGTCCCAGAAGGCGCCGCACCCGGAGTCGGGCGACTCGGGCGGCCGGTCCGGGTGCGGGTAGCCGCACTGGCAGTAGACCGGGATGGAACCGGTGAGCGGCTCGGGCCGGGTGCGCCGCCCGCGCCCCTTGGCGGGGCCGAGCACTCCGAAGGCGACCCGGAACACGGTGCGGCCGCGGCAGACCGGGCAGGCGCCGGTGACGGTGTACCAGCGGCCGTCGGGGGAGCGCTCCACGGTGAAGGAGCCGGCGGCCTGGGCCTCCGACTCCTGGAACGGAGTCGGATCGTGGGCGGGCATGGGGTGTCGTCCTCCGTGAGCAAGTCGGCCGGGCGGTCAGGCGGTCAGTCGGTCAGGCGGTCAGGCGGTCACTCGGTCGCGGGCACGTAGCGCTCGGCCCGCGGAGTCGGGGCGGGCTCGGCGGGGCAGTGCGCGGGCAGGGTCGTACCGAACAGGGGGGCGTACAGGGCGAGCCGGTCCCGTACCCAGGGGGTGGACTCCTCGACCTCGCGGGCGGCGACGGCGATGTGGCGGGCGGTGATCTCCCCGGCGACGGCGGGGGCCCGCCCCGTGAAGTGGGAGGTGAGCAGGATCAGGTCCTGCCAGCGGGGGATCATCGCCATGTCGGGCCGTTCCATGGTGAGTTCGAGGCCGAAGGGGCGGTAGCGCGCGAGCCGGTCCCAGGCCCGGTCGAGGGGCCAGCCGAAGCGGGCGGCCGCGCGGACGAGGTCGAGAGGGGCGACGGGTCGGCCGCTGCCGACCAGGTCGCCCTTGAAGAGGGCGGTGTCGTGGACGGTGGGCCGGTGGTCGCGCCACGTCTGGTCGTCGGTGTCGGCGGGGGCCTGCCAGGGGGCACCCAGTTCGGCGTACGGAAGGAGGGTGTCCAGGCTCTGGCCCAAGGTGCAGTCCTGGTCGCGCGCGTGCGCGATCAGGGGGCGTACGTCCGGGGTCTCGCGCCAGACGACGCCCCGTTTGCCGCGCAGGCAGCAGGCGGTGGCGTCCGCCTGGGAAGGGCGCAGCCCGGCGAGCCTGGGGGACGGCAGGCGCAGGGGAGCCTCGTGGCCCGTCAGGGGGCCGAGTACGGCGAGCCGGTCGAAGGTCGGGCCGAGGGGCTGCTCGGCGAGCGCCGCGGCCACCAGGCCGTAGGCCGCGTCGAACTCCTCCTGCACGTCGTCGAAGCCGGCCCCCTCGGTCCGTTGCAGGATCCCGTACACGTTCGGGTTGCCCGGCAAGAGTTCCAGGTCCTGACGCGACACCTCCCGCCAGCGGTCCAGCAGTCCGGGCGCCGACGCGTGGATCAGACCGCCCTCCGCCAGCCGGGTGAGAGCCCGGCGCACCTGCTCGGGGTCGGTCCGCACCTCATGGACCGCGCGGGCCGTTTGGACGAGCGGGACGGGCACCGCTTGGACGCCCAGGGGATCGAGGCGGGACCGGGAAGGCTTCAGCAACTCGCAGTCGAGTCTGCTGCACATGTATCCGGCGAGGCCGCCGAGTTCGGGCACCTTCATCCCGAGGGCCTCGAACTGGGGGGCGAACCGCTCGACGACCTCGGCGAACGTCAGGGACAGCGCCTCCGAGGCGATGCCCACCCGGACGAGCGACACCTGCGCATCGGTCACGTACGGGCTGAAGAATTCGGCGTACGCGTCCTTCTCCGCGCCGCTCAGCCCACGGCGCTTGTCGTCCTCCTCGGCCACGGCCTGCCGCTCCTCCCCCAGCGCGGGAAGCTCCGGCAGGCCCAGCCAGGCGTAGCGGCGCAGCACCTCGCCGTAGAACCGGTGGTCCGGGCGGGGGCCGCGCCTGCCGCGCCCGTCGAGCCCCGCGCACCAGGGGTGCCACGACAGGGCGTTCAGCTCTTCGGCGGTGGCCGGCCGGTCGGCGGGCGGCTCCGCGACGGTGTCCGGTACGCGCAAGGCGAATCCGGCGGCGGCGAAGCGCCGCATCCGGCCGAGCGCCTCCCGCAAGGGAAGCCCGGTCCATGTGGAGAACCGCTCGAGGAGCCAGACCGTGTCCTCGACGGCGCTCTTCTCGGTCTCGAGCCGCCAGTAGGGCCCGAGGCCCCCGTAGCCGCCGCGGCCGTTGAGCAGCCCGCGGTCGATGTCGTCCAGCTCCATGGCATGGGCCGCTTCGAGGTCGGCCACGGCGGGCACGTCGATCCCCGTGACGGCGTGGCGGCGGACCCGCGTCAGCAGGCTGCCGAACGTGTGCTTCTCGGTGGCGGGCGACATGGCGGCCCGGAGCAGGAAGTCGCCCGCGTCCAGGTTGTTGTGGTCGGCTCGGGCCTCCCAGGCGCGGGGCCGCGGGTATCCCTCGACGGAGTCCGGCACGGGAAGGGCCCGGCGGCGTTCGCTCCGCCGGATGCCCGCGTCCCGCAGGATGCCCGAGCGCCAGGCCAGGTAGCGTTCGTCGGCGAGTGCGTACCCGGGTCTGGACCTCTCGTGCTCGATGGCGAGCGCCGGGTCGCTCGGGAAGTAGCCCACCCGGCGGAAGGGAATGGGGGCCCGCTGGTCCCAGGCCAGCACGGAGGTGACCCGGGCGTCCGCGGCCAGCAGTCGTTCCGTGATCCGCGCGGCGCCCTCCGGCACCCACCAGGCGAATTCCCAGAGCCACTCCAGGTGGAACCACTGGGGAGCCTCGAACCTCGCGCAGGCGTCGATGATCTCGCGGGCCACCCACTCCTGGTCGTAGGAGAAGACGCGGGTTCTGCTGGTGCTGAGCTCCGGTGTGTGGCTCTCCCGGAGATCCACCACGCACCCGGCCGGGAATCTGCCGCGTCGGGAGTCGTGGGGCTCCCTGTCGTCGTCCCCCCTGGGCCAGGGGGGCAGGTGGAACTCCAGCTCCCCGGCCTGCTCCCCCGGCGTCCCCACCAGCACCCCGTCGGCCAGCAACCGGCCGTCCCCCGGCACCCACCACAGGTCCCGCGCCGCCCGCACCGCCCGACCCGCGTCGCCTTCGTAGTAGAGCGTGTCCGGCTCCCAGGTCCGCACCGTCTGCCCGTCGCGCTCCACCCGCATGGTGTAGTCGGTGCGCCACACCAGCGCCGCCAGCTCCTTGGCGACGTCGACGGAGTCGTCCTGGAGGTAGAGCCGCACCGTGGTGCCGCCGCCGGGCTGCGACTCGTCGCGGGGCCTGATCCGAAAGAGGCTGCCGCTGGAGGCGATGTCCACCCCCAGCCCGCGGCCCGACTCCGCGCGGCCGTACGCGTCCGTGGCGCGCGTGGAGATCCTGATCTCGTCGGCCAGCATGAAGTAACTGAACACGCCCACGCCGAAGCGGCTGTTGGGGTAGATCCGCAGGTTCTCGTCGGCCCGGCGCCACAGGGCCTGTTCCCTGCGGTACTCGCGGGACTGCTCGAAGCGCCGTCCCGCGCGGGAGAACGTGCCGCGGAGCGTGTCGCGCCCCATGCCGACGCCGTTGTCCTCGCACTCCACGTAGGGGCGGCCCTCGTCGTCGGTCCCCTGCCGGAAGACGATCTCGCCCCGCCAGCTGTACGGGATGCCCTTGCCGGCCTTGCCGTAGCGCAGCCGGGCCTGGCGGTAGCGGCAGGCGTCCAGGGCGTTCTGGTACAGCTCGCGCAGGGCGAGCTTGCGGTCCCCGTAGAGCTGCGTGCCCATGAGGAGTTCGCGCATCTCGTCCTCGGCCAGGCCGAAGCGCATGAGGGGCACTCCGTAGGCGTCGCCCTTGGTGCGGACGTCGTACTGGGGGCGCAGTCTGCCGCAGGTGACCCGCTCGGGCAGATGGGCGAGGAGGCCGTCGGGGGCCGGCCGGCCCAGGTGCTGCCTGATGCGCAGCACCGCGTCGTCGGTCCAGCCGGTCAGCGCCTCCAGGCCGGCGTGGACGGCGGGGTGGGGGCAGGCCACATCGAGGTCGATGGCGCGGGTGTAGCGGTCCCTGACCCACCTCAGCTCCCGCACGCACTCGACGGCCCGGCGGGGGACCAGGCCGTCGGCGACGCCGATGTTGTCGACGAGGACGCCGGGCAGCTCCCGCAGGTCCCCGCCGAGCAGTCCGGCGACGGCGATCAGCCAGGACAGCTCGCGGGGCCGCCAGGTCTCCGTCACCTCGCTGACGCCCGGCGGGCCGGCGAGCACGAGTTCGGCGACGCGGAAGGGCGGCTCGCGCTCCTCGTCGTAGGACCGGGCGGGTACGACACCTGTCTGGCGGCAGATACGCACGAGTTCGTCGGTGAGTTCGGCCACCCGGCGGGCGGAGGCGTCCTCGCCGATGAGCGCCGTGGCCAGCGGGGTCAGGAGCTGCCCGGCGTACGCCTCGTCCCACAGCTCCTCCTTGCCGCGGACGTGCCGGTGCAGGAGCCAGGCGGCGACGGCCTGTGCCTCCTCGGCCCGCCCCCGGGCGGCCAGTTCGCGGCCCTTGCGCCAGATCAGCGCGTGCGCGGCGAAGGTGTGCTCCAGGTCGACCCGCTCCGTCCGGAGTCCGGGGCCCGCCGGGACGGGATCGAGCCGGAAGGCGTCCGCGCCGACCGCCGCCTTGACGCCGAGCGCGTACAGCGCCTCCCGTACGAAGGGGGCGGCCGCGAGCACGGCGAACTCGCCCGCGTCCAGCAGGGGCCCGCCCTGGGTCCGGGAGGGGGCGAGCAGCGGGCGGAGGCCTCTGGTGAGGACCCGCACGGGGTAGTCGTCGTCGGCCCACGGGTCGGGCACCCCGGCCATCGAGGAGGTGTACCAGCGCGCGCACTGCCGGGTCAGTTCGACCAGGGCCTTTTGCAGCCGGGCCCGGCGGTCGTCGTCGCAGCGCACGGCCGTCCACAGTTCGGGGTCGCGCACAGCCGTCGACCACGACTCCTGGAGCGTGCGTCCCGCGCACAGGAGCACCGGGGCGATGGCGTCCGGCCCGCTCGGCGCGTAGTGCGGGGTGGGTGTCTGCTCGTGCCGGGCGGCGCGGGCCAGTTCGGTGGTCCGTGTGGTCGTGTACGCGATGACCTCGGCCACGGTGCGCGGCGCGGTGTCGGCGTCGAGTGCCTCGGCGAGGGCGCGCGTGAAGTGGCTGCCGTGCTCGTCGTCGGCGCCGCAGGTCTGGCCGGGCCCGCAACCGAAGAGGACGGCGACGCGGTCGCGCCACGCGGGGAAGTTGGTGGCGGGGCCGCCGTGCGAGGCGCTGTCCGGGCCCGCCCGGTCGCGGCAGGCGTCGACGGTGAGCAGTACCGTGCCGGCCTGGCAGCCCGCGAGCAGGGAGGTCAGGTCCAGGTCGATGAGGCTGTCGACGGCCACCTCGGGCGGCTGGACGGCCCAGCTCAACTGGGCGTCGGCGGGCACGAGATGGTCGGCGCCCCCGAGGGAGAGGCCGTGCCCGGTGAAGTGGATGAGGACGGTCCCGTCCTGCGGGGCCGTGCAGCAGATCCGGCTGACGGCGCTGCGGATGCGGGAGCGCTGGGCGGGCCGGTCGGGGGCGAGGCCGAGGACCTCGACGCTGTACCCGGAGGAGTGCAGGGCCTCGCCGAGGAGTTCCGCGTCCCGGTGGACGGCCGAGGTCAGGTCGGGGAAGGCCTCTTCCAGTTCGTAGCGCGGGACGGCGATGACCAGTGCCTGCTTGCTCTGCCCCATGGCCCGCGCCTCCCGTTGAACCGAGCTCGACGCGGGCCAGGATTTCACAAGGGGCCCGGCGCGGGGCGGGGTTGGCCCGCACCGCCCAGGATCTTCGGGGCGGTACGGCGCTGGGCCGCGCCGCCCCGGGTCAGCGCGCGCTCTCCAGACCCGCACCGCCCCGGGTCAGCGCGCGCTCACCAGACCCGTACCGACCCGCCCGGCGCGAACACGGGGCTCGTCGCGTCGGCGGGGGCCTCCTTGAGGGGTTCGTCCAGTTCCTGGACCCTCGGTCCCACGCGCGCGGCGATGCGCCCGAGCCGCTCCAGGTCGAAGCCGTAGACGCGGGCGGCGTTGCCGCCGACCATCGCCGCGATCTCCTCCCGGGGCAATCCCGCGTAGGCGGCGCGCAGACCTTCGCGGGAGTAGGGGTACGTGCCCTCGTCGTGGGGGTAGTCGCTGCCCCACATGATCTTGTCGAGGCCGATGCGGTGGCGCAGGGCCGCCTCGTGCGGGCGCATGAAGCTGGCGCCGACGAAGCAGTTCTCGCGCCACACCGCGGAGGGGCCCTTGCCCATCGCCTCGGCGAGGCCCGCGCCGAACTTCGACTCGGCGGTGTCGGCGGCCCGCGTCTTCGTCGCGGTGGCGACCAAGCGCGCGTGGTAGTAGTCCAGCATGTCCAGGACGCCGGGGATCCAGCCGGAGCCCTGTTCGGTGAGGACGAGCCGCAGCCCGGGGTGGCGGCGGAAGGCGCCGCCGAAGACGAGGTGCCACAGCGCCCGGTGCGAGAACCACGTGGTCTCCACCATGAACACCGCGCGCGCCGCGGGCTCCTCGCCGAGGGGCGGTGACGCCGAGCCCGCGTGGTGGTTGACCGGCACGCCCAGCTCGGCGCAGGCGGCCCAGATGGGGTCGTACGTGGCCGAGTGCAGCTCCGGCAGGCCCGAGCCGGGCGGGGTGCCGGGCAGCAGCAGCCCGCCGGTGAGGCCCGCCGCCGATCGCCGGATCTCCGCGACGGCTTCGTCGACGTCGTTCAGGAGGATCTGGAAGACGCCCGCCCTGCGCCCCGGCGCGGCGGCGCAGAAGTCGGCGAGCCAGCGGTTGTGGGCGCGCAGGCCCGCCCAGCGCAGCTCGAACTCCGCCCGGGTGGGCGCGGGGGCCATCAGCGAGGCCGAGGGGAAGAACGGCGGGATGGTGTTCGGGAAGACGACCTCGGCGACGATGCCGTCCGCCTCCAGTTCGGCGATGCGGCGGGCGGAGTTCCAGTTGCGGTCGGCGCTCTCCGCGAGGAGGTCCTCGTAGGGGTTGACGTAGGAGGCCGCCCAGGCGTCGAACGCGTCGTGGTGGCGGGATTCCAAGTAGGGCCGGTAGTCCAGCAGATCGGCGCCCGCGTGGCAGTCGGCGGAGATGACGGTGTAGCGGTCGCCGCTCATGAGGCCGTCCCCAGTGCGGGGAAGTCGTGGCCGGTCAGCCAGTGCCGGCCCACCTCGCGCGAGCGGGCCCAGGAGGCCGCCACGGCCGCCTGGTCGCTGTCCTGTCCGAGGTCGGCGGGGGTCGGGCCGATGCGGCGGGCCAGCGGGGCGAGCTTGGCGGTGTCGAAGCCGAAGACCTCGGCGGCGGCGAGTCCCAGCATGCGCCGGCTCTCCGCGACGGGGATGTCGTGGAAGGTTCTCCGCAGCCACGCGCGCGTGTCGGGCCAGGTGCCCTCGGGGTGCGGGAAGTCGCTGCCCCACAGGATGTTGTCGACGCCGATCTCGTAGCGCTGGGCCAGTTCGCGGCGCTTGGTGTTGGTGGCGCAGATAAAAAGCTGGCGGTCCAGGTACTCGTGCGGCGGGCGCTTCAGCTCCGCGAACGGGGAGAGCTTCTTGCCGCCGTGCGCGCCCAGGTAGAGGCGGTCCATGAACCACAGCAGGTTCGGCAGCCACCAGCAGCCCGACTCGGCGACGCCGAACCGCAGCCCAGGGTGGCGCTCGAAGACGCCGGACCAGAGCATGAACCACAGCGGCCGCGCCGGCCACCACGTCACTTCGGAGACGTAGATGCCCAGGTGGTCGCCGTACTCGTGGCGGGGCGCCGCCCCGGAGTGGGTCATCACCGGCATCGCGCACGCGGCGGCCGCCGCCCACACGGGGTCGTAACGCCGGTCGTGGTAGGGCGCTCTGTCGACCCACATGGAGGGGATCATCAGCGCGCCGAGCCCCGACTCCTTGGCGCGGTGGATCTCGGCGACGACGCGCTCCACGTCGCCGGTGACGGGCAGCAGCGCGACGCCGCAGTGCCGTTCGGGGTGCTCGGACACGAAGTCGGCGAGCCAGCGGTTGTGGGCCCGCGCGCCCGCCATGCCCAGCTCGGGGTCCTGGTCGCCGCTGAGGCCGAGCCCGACGCCGAAGGGCGCGGCCGTGCGGCTGTCCACGGCGTCCGCGTCGGGGAAGACGACCTCGCCGGCCACCCCGTCGCCGTCCAGCTCCTTGAGGCGCTGGGCGGTGTCCCAGCCGCCGCGCAGGCCCTCCTCGTTGTCGCGGAACCACCGGTCGGCGAACGCGTCGTTGCGGATGCCCAGCCGGGTCGCCTCCTGGCGGCGGGCGTCCCGCTCGCCGAGGAAGCCGTCGAAGGCGCGGTGGAAGCGGCTGTCCAGGTAGGGGCGGTACTCCTCGGTGGGGAGCCCCGCGTGGCAGTCGGAGGAGATGATCAGATACGGGTCCTGAGCGCTCATCGGGGGCGCTCCCTTCAGTCCAGGATGAAGTTCTCCAGGTACGACGGGGCGGAGCGGTCGAGCATCGACTGCGAGCGGGCCCTGATCTGCCGGTCGCTGTGCTCGCTCGGCGGGAGCAGCCAGAAGCGGTCCGCCGCGATGCCCTCGGCCACGAAGTCCGCGACCTGCTCGACGGGCGTGAACCGCACCTTCTGCCCGGCCTCCCTCATCGCGGCCTCCCACTGGTCGAGGCTGCGGTAAGGGGTCCTGCGGGGGCGTGCCTTGGCGTACCGGTCGGGGCGGTTGCGGTGGGACTCCCACAGGCCGGTGCGCAGCATGTGGGGGCCGGGGAAGAGCACGGAGGCGCCCACGCGCGCGTGCTCGGCCTTCAGATGGGCGTACAGCGACTCGGTCATCGTCACCACGGCCGCCTTGGTGACCGCGTACACGGAGGCGGTGGGCAGCGGCGCGATGCCGCCGTCGCCGGAGGAGGTGTTGACGACGTGCCCCGGTTCGCCGCCCGCGAGCATCCGGGGCACGAAGGCCTGGACGCCGTGGAAGACGCCCCACACGTTGACCTCGAAGGCCCACTTCCAGTCGTTCGGGTCGTGCTCCCACATGCGGCCCTCGGCGCCCGAGCCGACACCCGCGTTGTTGCACAGCACATGGACGGCGCCGAAGGTGTCGTACGCCGCGTCGGCGAGGGCGAGGACCTGCGCGCGGTCGCCGACGTCGACCACGCGCGCGTGGACGCTCGCCCCGTCCGCGCGCAGTCCGGCGGCGGCCTTCTCCAGGGCGGCGCCCTCGACGTCCGCGAGGACCACTTTCAGGCCGTCCGCCGCGAACCGCCGCGCCATGGCGAGCCCGATGCCGCTCGCCGCGCCGGTGACGACGGCGACCTGTCCCTCGCGCAGCTCCATCTCACACGCTCCCCTCGGGCGGCCCGTCGAGGATCTGCGCAGGGTCGTCGTAGCGCTGGTGGACGTAGGGCAGCAGGGCCCGCGCGCTGACGCGCTCGACGACGCGGCCCCGCTGGTCGGTGGTCTTCTCGCCGATGGTGATCCCGACGAGCGAGCGCACGGGCAGATCGGCCACGGGGTCGTACACCGACTCCCGCAGGACCACGTCGCCGGTGACGCTCTCCAGCCTGCGCACCTTCTCGTGGCGTACGCAGTGCACCAGCACGGGGTCGGCGTCGAAGCCCGAACCGTCGACGGCGGGCAGGAACTTGAAGTAGAAGTCCGTCCTGTCGGCCGGCTCGGGGAGCGGGAGCGCGCCGCCGACGGCGCCCCGCACCTCCACGAAGGCGATGCCGTGCCGGGCCAGCCGGGCGCGTACGACCAGGCCGTCGCGCTCCACCTCGACCTCGCCGAGCTTCTTCGGCTCCCCGAAGACCTCGCGGCCCCCGATCAGGGCCCGCTCATGGGTCATCGGCATCACCAGGGGGTACCAGCCGGCCACTCCCCCGTGTTCGGCGGCGACGGCCACCGAGCCCGCGCCGAGCGGATAGCCGGGCAGGTCGACCCTGCTGATGTTCGCCCGCACCAGGGGCCGCCCGGTGGGCTTGAGCGGGGGCGGCAGGACCGCCGCGACCGCGTCGGGGTCGCTCTCCCAGAGGGCCACCACGCCCGTGGACCAGATGTCGGGGAGCCGGGAACTCGCGGTGCGCGATGCGGCGATCTCCGCCTCGGTGCGCGGCCCGTAGCGTACGCGTGCCATGTCGTACCACCCTTCGTCGGCGCGGCGCCGGACTTGCGGCAGCTCTGTAACACAGTTACAACAGGAGCCGTGAAGGGTAAAGGGACGCGTACGCGCCTGGGCCGGGAGGACGTCCTCGCCGCCGCCGAGCGTCTGGTCATGCGCCACGGCCCGCGAGCCCTGACGATGCGCGGCCTCGCCGACGAGCTGGGCGCCGCCGTCACCTCGATCTACTGGCACGTCGGCAACCGCGAGGCGCTCCTGGACGCCCTCGTGGAGCGCACGCTGGCCGACCTCGGCGAGATCCGCCCGGCAGGCCGCGCCCCCGCCCAGCGCGTCGTCTCCGTGGCCCGTGCCCTGCGCCGCCAACTGCTCGACCATCCCCACCTCGTCGCGATGGTCCACGAACGCGGGCTGACCGAACGGATGTTCCTGCCCGCGCAGCGTGCGCTGGTCCACGAGGTGCACGAGGCGGGCCTGCGCGGTGTCCGCGCCGCCGACGCCGTCCGCGCCGTCCAGGTCCTCGTCGTCGGCCACGTCCTGGTCGAACGCAACCGCGAACGCGCCCCCGCGCAGCACCCCGGCGAGGAGGAGTTGTGGACGGCGCGGGCGGCACAGGGGGACGGCGCGCTCGCCCGCGCGCTCGCCGGACCCCTGGATCCGGAGGCGCTGTTCACCACCTCCGTCAAGGCTCTGGTGACGGGGCTTCTCGGACCGGGCGCCTGACTGTCGGTGGCGGCCCGTATCCTCAGGGACCATGCTCGAGGACCAGACGACCGCAGCGCCCGCCGCCCCTTGGCCGGCCGCGTATCCAACGGGGTACGCGGTCGTCGACGTGGAGACCACCGGCCTGGCCCGCGACGACCGCATAGTGTCGGCCGCGGTCTACCGGGTGGGCGCCCGGGGGGAGATCGAGGACCACTGGTACACGCTGGTCAACCCCCAGCGCGACCCCGGCCCCGTCTGGATCCACGGCCTCACCAGTGAGACGCTCGAAGACGCGCCGCTGTTCCGGGACATCGCCGAGGAGTTCGCGAGCCGGCTCGACGGCCGCGTCCTCGTCGCGCACAACGCCGTCTTCGACTGGTCGATGATCGCCAGGGAGTACGCGCGCGCGGAGCGCGTCGCCCCGGTGCGCCAGCGGCTGTGCACGATCGCCCTCTCCAAGGAGCTGGCGCTGCCGCTGCCCAACCACAAGCTGGAGTCGCTGGCCGCCCACTTCGGCGTCGAGCAGCGCCACGCGCACAACGCGCTGGACGACGCGCGCGTGCTCGCCGAGGCGTTCCGTCCGAGCCTGCACGCGGCGGCCGGCGGCAATGTCCGCCTGCCGCTCCTGGAGTGCCGGCCGCTCACCGAGTGGTCCGACGGCACGCCCCGCATCGGCCGGCAGTCGACGGGTCCTGCGCCCTCCTCGTCGTACCGGCCGGGCAGTTGGCGCCCCTCGCGCAAGCGCCCGCCGTGCCCCCACCCGAACCCCGGACGTTACGAACCGGGCAAACCGCTCAAGCAGGGCATGCGGGTGGCGTTCTCCGGGGACACCTCCGTGGAGCGCGACCTCCTGGAGGACCGGGCGGTCGAGGCGGGCCTGCACATCGCCACGAGCGTGTCGCGCCTCACCAGCCTGCTCGTGACGAACGACCCGGACTCGGGCACCTCCAAGACCGTCAAGGCGCGCTCGTTCGGCACGCCGGTGATCGACGAGGCGGCCTTCGGTCAGCTCCTCCAGGACGTGGCGCCCGCCACGGACGGGTGACGGCGGGCGGCCGACCGTCAAGACGGGTGATTTCGGGCGGCCGACCGTCAGACGGGTGATTGCGGGCGACTCGCCCGCACACCGCTCGCCCCGCGCCGCCGTCGCGCCCCACCCTGTGGCGCATGGCACGTTGCGAGGTCTGCGGAAACGACTACGGCATGTCCTTCGAGGTGCACGCGCAGGGCGCGGTGCACGTCTTCGACTGCTTCTCCTGCGCCATCCACCGCATGGCGCCCATCTGCGAGCACTGCCGGTGCCGCATCATCGGCCAGGGCGTCGAGGCGGACGGCCACTGGTACTGCGGCGCCCACTGCTCGCGCGCGGAGGGGCAGGTGGGCATCGTCGACAGAGTCTGAGGCCCGCCCCCGCGCTCCCACCCCATGTCGCGGCGCCCCACGGCCGGACACCGCACGTCGGGACACCCCACGTCGAGACACCCCGCGACCGAGTTGTACCGTCGTGGGGTGTACCGCTTCCTCCTGACCCGGCAGTGGGTGATCCTCACCCTCATCGCCCTCGTCCTCATCCCCGCGATGGTCGAGCTGGGTTTCTGGCAGCTGCACCGGCACGAGCACCGCGTCGCGCAGAACGGACGGATCTCCCGGGCCCTGGCCGCCGACCCGGTCCCGGCCGAGCGGCTCACCTCCCCCGGCCACGAGGTGCCGAGGTCCGATCTGTACCGCCGGGTGAGCGCCAGGGGGACCTTCGACACCCGGCACGAGGTCGTCGTGCGGCGCCGCACCAACGCCGACGACGAGGTCGGCTTCCACGTCCTGACCCCGTTCGTCCTGACCGACGGCAAGGTCCTGCTCGTCAACCGCGGCTGGGTCCCGGCCGACGGCCCGCAGACCGCCTTCCCCGATATCCCCGCCGCCCCCCGGGGCAAGATCACCGTCACCGGCCGCCTGATGGCCGACGAGACGTCCGCGGCCAGCGGCATCAAGGACGTCCGGGGCCTGCCGGACCGTCAGATCATGCTGATCAGCAGCGGCCAGCAGGCCGCGAGCCTCGGCAAGCAGGTCCTCGGCGGCTACATCGAGCAGACCTCGCCCGAGCCCCGCGACGGCTCCCCCGAGCTGATCGGCGAGCCCGACCACAGCGGGATCGGGCCGCACATGGCGTACGCGGTCCAGTGGTGGCTGTTCGCCGCGGGCGTCCCGGTCGGCTGGGTGGTCCTGGTGCGCAGGGAGCGCCGTGACCGCGCCGCAGCGGCCGCCTCCCCCGCCGAGGAGAAGACGCCGGCGGCCGTCTGAGCGCCGCTCACGACTGCCCGGGCTCCTCTCGATTGGCGGGGCCCCGACCCGGGAACCCGTTCTGCGTGTCCCGCCCTATCGAAGACTTCGCGCTCATCGGCGACCACCAGACCGCCGCCCTCATCGGCAAGGACGGCTCCCTGGACTGGCTCTGCCTGCCCCGGTTCGACTCCGCCGCCTGTTTCGCCGCGCTGCTCGGCGACGAGGGGAACGGCCACTGGCGCATCGCTCCCTCGGATGCCGGCTCCTGCACCCGTCGCGCCTACCGCCATGACTCCCTCGTCCTCGACACCGAGTGGGACACCGAGGACGGCTCCGTCCGCGTCACCGACTTCATGCCGCAGCGCGACCGCGCCCCCGATGTCGTACGCATCGTGGAAGGCCTCAAGGGCAGCGTCACCGTGCGCAGCACCCTGCGGCTCCGCTTCGACTACGGCTCCGTGGTGCCCTGGGTGCGCAAAGTGGACGGCCACCGCGTCGCCGTCGCCGGGCCGGACTCCGTCTGGCTGCGCAGCGAACCGGCCGTGCGCACCTGGGGGCACGACTTCGGCACCCACTCCGAGTTCACCGTCGAGGAGGGGGAGAAGGTGGCGTTCGTCCTCACCTGGCACCCCTCGCACGAACCGCGCCCGCCCCTGGTCGACCCCCACGAGGCGCTGCGCGAGTGCCTGGAGGACTGGCGCGCCTGGACCGCGCGCTGCCAGTACGACGGTCCGTACCGCGATGCGGTGATGCGCTCCCTCATCACACTCAAGGCCCTCACCTACGCCCCGACCGGCGGCATCGTCGCCGCCGCCACCACCTCGCTGCCCGAGGAGATCGGCGGCGTACGCAACTGGGACTACCGCTTCTGCTGGCTGCGCGACTCCACCCTCACCCTGGGCGCGCTGCTGATGGCCGGCTATCTGGAGGAGGCCGAGGCCTGGCGCGACTGGCTGCTGCGCGCGGTCGCGGGCAACGCCGCCGACCTGCAGATCGTCTACGGCCTCGCCGGGGAGCGGCGCCTTCCCGAGTACGAGATCCCCTGGCTGCCCGGCTACGAGGGCTCGGCCCCCGTACGCGTCGGCAACGAGGCCGTGGAGCAGTTGCAGCTCGACGTCTACGGCGAGGTCGTCGACTCCCTCGCGCTCGCCCACCGCTCCGGGATAGCGCACCGCGCCCAGGGCTGGAACCTCCAGCTGTGCCTCCTGGAGTTCCTGCACGAGAAGTGGCGCGAGCCCGACCAGGGCCTGTGGGAGGTCCGCGGGCCGGGCCGCCACTTCGTGTACTCCAAGGTGATGGTGTGGGTCGCCGCCGACCGGGCGGTGCGCGCCCTGGAGGAGAACCCGGAGCTGCGCGGCGACCCGGACCGCTGGCGCAAGCTGCGGGACGAGGTGCACCGCGAGGTGTGCGAACGGGGCTACGACCCCGAGCGCAACACCTTCACGCAGTCCTACGGCTCCACCGAGCTGGACGCCTCCTTGCTGCTCATCCCGCACACCGGGTTCCTGCCGCCCGACGACCCGCGCGTCATCGGCACCATCGACGCGGTCCGCGCGGAGCTCGACCACCACGGGCTGATGCGCCGCTACACCTCCGACAAGAAGGAGGTGGACGGCCTGCCCGGCCAGGAGGGCACCTTCCTCGTCTGCTCGTTCTGGCTGGCGGACGCACTGCACATGACGGGGCGCACCAAGGAGGCGCGGGAGCTGTTCGAGCGCCTGGTGTCGCTGAGCAACGACGTGGGGCTGCTCGCGGAGGAGTACGACCCGGTCTGCGGCCGTCAGCTCGGCAACTTCCCGCAGGCGTTCAGCCACATCGGCCTGGTGAACACCGCCCTCGCGCTCTTCGACGGGGAGGCGGGAGGATAGGGGCATGGATCTTGGACTGAAAGACCGTGTCTACGTCGTCACCGGCGCGAGCCGCGGCCTCGGCAACGCCACCGCGCGGGAACTGGTCGCCGACGGCGCGAAGGTCGTCATCACCGGCCGCGACGAGAAGGCCGTCGCCGAGGCGGCCGCCGAGCTGGGCCCGAACGCGGCCGGTGTCGCCGCCGACAACGCCGACCCGGCCGTCGCGGACCGGCTGATCGCGGCGGCCCGCGAGCACTTCGGCGGCTTCGACGGTGTACTGATCAGCGTCGGCGGTCCGCCGCCCGGCTTCGTCGCGGACAGCACCGACGAGCAGTGGCAGGCGGCCTTCGAGTCCGTCTTCCTCGGCGCGGTGCGGCTCGCCCGCGCCGCCGCGACGGAGCTGCGGGAGGGCGGCGTCATCGCCTTCGTGCTGTCCGGTTCGGTGTACGAGCCGATCGCGGGCCTGACGATCTCGAACGGGCTGCGGCCCGGGCTCGCCGGGTTCGCCAAGTCCCTCGCGGACGAGGTCGGCCCGCGCGGCATCCGGGTCCTCGGCGTCCTGCCGGGCCGCATCGGCACGGACCGCATGCGCCAGCTGGACGGCCTCTCCCCCGACCCGGAGGCCACCCGGGCGGCCAACGAGGCGAGGATCCCGCTGCGCCGCTACGGCACACCGCGGGAGTTCGGCCGCGCGGCGGCGTTCCTGCTGTCGCCCGCCGCGTCGTACCTGACCGGGGTCATGGTGCCGGTGGACGGCGGCGCGCGCAGCGGCTTCTGACCGCGGCGGGGCGGGCGGGCAGGGTGCCGCGTGAGCTCAACTCACGCGGTCCGCGCGGTGCTTGACCCCGCGCAGCCGCACCGTCGCGGGCAGGCTCGCGAGGCCCGCCGAGTCGCGGGCGGGCGCGAGGACCTCCGAGGAGAACCGGCGCAGCGCGTCGGACGGCGTGGCCCGCGGTTCGAGTACGAGTTCCACGCCCGCCCGGGGTGCGCCGCGCCGCCCGGTGAGGGTGGCCCGGGCGCGTTCGACGCCGTCCAGCGACTCGGCCTCCCCGGCCAGGACGTCCTCCAGGGCGCGCCCGCGCACCAGCGCGCCCTCGCCGTCCCCGGTCGCCACCAGGACCTCCGCCAGACGGCGCCTGCGCAGCTGCGCCGAGAGCCACCACAGGGCGAGCAGGACCAGGGCGGCGAGGACGGCGATGACCGTGGGCCAGAACCATCCCTCGTCACGCCAGCGGGTGCGTTCGGCTTCGTCGAGCAGCACGTCGTGCCGCCCGTCGTGAAGCCACCAGGAGGGCGGCGAGGCGCCGAGCCCGACGGCGAGGACCGAGCCGCCGAGGACGAGCAGCACCAGCCCGGCCAGGGCCAGGACGACGCGGTTGACCGAGCGGAGCATGGCGCTCACCCCTTCCTTCCCGGCCGGGCGACCCGGACGGCGAGTCCGGGGGTGCGCGCCAGGCCGAGGTCGCGGATGCCGTCGCTCAGCGCCGCGTCCAGGTCGCCCCGTACGTCGTCGAGTTCGCGGAAGTGCGCGACCGCCCGAACGTCCGCCTTGGCACGCGTCAGGCGGACCCGCGCGGACTGCACGCCGGACACGTCCATGGCGCGGTCGCGCAGCAGCGTGGCGGCGGCCGCGCGGTGGAGTCCGGCGCGCACGTCGCCGTCGGTGCGCCGCATCGGCAGGAGCGCGCGCCGGCCCGGTGTCACGGCGAGCACGAGCAGCCACAGGCCGACGAGGGCGGCGACGCCGGCCCCGACCAGCACCGCCGTGTCGTCCAGGGACCACTCGCCGAGCCGGCGGGCGAGTCCGCGTCGCCAGCTCATCGCGCGATGACCGGCCCGCACGGCGACCACGTCGTACAGGAACAGCCCGGCGACGCCGAGGCCGACCACGGCGAGGAGAGCGGCGGGCACCCGGCGCGACGACCAGAACCGGGGCGCCTTGTCGTCGGCGGAGAGGGTGGGCAGGGGCTGACCCGCCGCCGAGGAACCGCTGGACGAGGAACCGTCCGCCGAGGAATCGGAGCGGCTCTGCGGGTCCTCACCGGCCTGTTCGACGACCGGCAGTGACCGTGTGGCGCCGCTCTCCGGGGTCTCGCTCATCGGATCCTCCCCTGTCCCGCGGCACGGACCCGCGCCGAGTGCAGCCGCTCCACCTGGACCACCACTTCGGGGACGGTCATGCCCGCCAACGCCGCCACGCGCTCGGCGACCCGGCTGCGCACGGCGCCGCACTGGCGGCCGATGTCGCAGGGGTAGTCCAGTTCGAGGCTGACGCGGACCCGGGCGGCGTGGTGGGCGACCGAGACCGTGGCGTGCGGCGGGGAGCCGTCGGCCGGCACCGTGCGCAGCGCCTCTCGTGCCGCCCGGGCGGCGATCTTCGCGACGACCCGGTCGGCGATCCGGGTGGCGCCGCGCTCCCCGGGCGCGACCTGTGCCGCCACCGCTCACCGCCGCCGGTCGCCGCGGGCGCGGAAGAACTCGCCGGGTTCCAGGTCTCCCTCCAGGAACCGGCCGGCCACGAAGCCGATCGCTCCCAGGGCGGCCACCAGCAGGAACGCCCCGAATCCGCCGAAGTATCCGGCGAAGCCGAGCGCCATTCCCGCCACCATGCCGATCACGGCCATGCTCATGTGCGCTCCTTAGCGAGACGCGGCTGAAGGTTGGTTGCTACTGGAGACGGCCCGCGGGCTCCTCGTCGTCCTCGTCGGGCAGCTTCACGTCGCTCACCGCGATGTTGACCTCGACCACTTCGAGTCCGGTCATGCGCTCGACGGCGCCGATCACGTTCTCTCGCACGTCCTGGGCGACATCGGCGATCGGCACGCCGTACTCGACGACGATCTCCAGGTCGAGCGCGGTCTGCACCTCGCCGACCTCGGCCTTCACCCCGCGCGTGACGGATTTCGTGCCCCCGCCGGGGACGCGGTCGCGCACGGCCCCGAAGGTCCGCGCGAGGCCGCCGCCCATCGCGTGCACGCCTTCGACGTCGCGTGCGGCGAGTCCGGCGATCTTCTCCACGACGCCGTCGGCGATGGTCGTGCGGCCCCGGCTCCCGGCGTCACCGCCGCCCCGGGCGCCCGCGCCGCCCAGGCCGTGGCCCAGGGAGTCCTTCTCCAGCGTCTGCGACGTCTTCCGCTCTCCGGTGTCGGTCATCGCCGTACCGTCCGTTCGAAAGGGGGATCTGCTTTCTTTGCCCACATTAAGACGGGTTGCGCGACGGCGCCCCAGGGATGCGGCAGGGTGGAGGCATGACGGGTGACGGGTGGACCGAGGCGGTACGCCGCCAACTGGGCCTTGGCCGCGTGCTTCCGCTGGGCGGCGCGCGGGACGGCACATGGGTGACGGAGGCGGCGGCCGGTGCCGTACTGCGCCATGCGGCGCAACGGGTCACCGGGGTGCGCCTGGGCGGACTGCGCGTCGCCCCGGCCGATCCGGGCGCCGCCTGCGCCCCGGCGGTGCCGCCCCCGCCGAGCGCGCTGCCGCCGGGGCCGCTGCGGGTCACGGCGGACTTCACGGCCGCCACCGGTCTGCCGCTGCCGGCCGCGGCGGACCGGCTGCGCGCGGCGCTCCACGAGGCGGCGCGGGGCCTCGGGCTCGCCGCCGAGGAGGTGGACCTGCGGGTGACGGCTCTGCTGGACGTGGGCGAGGGCATCGGCCCCGAGGAGGACGTACGTCCGCCCGCGCCCCGCCCGCCCGCGGCCCAGGTCCCGGCGGGCGAGGGCGACGAGGCCCGCGCGGGGCAGGCGGCGCTCGCGGTGCCCGGCGTGACCCGGCTGACCGGCGCGCTCGGGCCGGCCGTGGTCCTGGAGGAGCGGCCGGCGCCGGGCGCGCTGTCGCGCCGCCATGTGCGCGTGGAGCTGGCGACGGGCCACGCACACCGCGCCCTGGACGTGGCGCTCGCGGTCCGCGCGGCGGTCGGCGACGCGCTGGCCGACCACCCTTCGGTCGCGGTGCTGGTCACCGCGGTGGAAACGCCCTAGGGCGACCGACGACAACGCGGCGAGCGGGCGTGCCGGACGCCGCGAGCCCGGCACGGACCGGAAGAGAGGCCCTAGCCCAGGGCCGCCGAGGTGGCTCAGTCGCCGAGGCCCGCGAGGTCCCGCAGACGGCGGCCCTGCGCGGCACGCTCGGCGACGCGCTGCTCCTCGTACGAACGGTTCACGGCGCCCTGCAGCAGCGCCTTGGTCTCGATGACCGCGTCGCGCGGCGCGGCGATCAGCGCGGCCGCCAGGTCCTGCGCGGCGGCTTCGAGCTGGTCGGCGGGGACGACGAGGTTGGCGAGGCCGATCCGCTCGGCCTCGTCCGCGTGGACGAAGCGGCCGGTGGCGCAGATCTCCAGCGCGCGGGCGTAGCCGACGAGCCCCACGAGCGGATGCGTGCCGGTGAGGTCGGGGACGAGGCCGAGACTGGTCTCGCGCATGGCGAACTGCACGTCGCCGGCCGCGATCCGCAGGTCGCAGGCGAGCGCGAGCTGGAACCCGGCGCCGATGGCATGCCCCTGAACGGCGGCGACGCTCACGAGGTCGCTGCGCCGCCACCAGGTGAACGCCTCCTGGTACTCGGCGATGGTGGCGTCGAGGACGCCGTCCTCACCGCGCGCCAGATCGATGAAGGACGGCTCGCCGTCGAAGCCCTCGGGCGTGAACGCCTGCCGGTCCAGGCCGGCGGAGAAGGACTTGCCCTCCCCGCGCAGCACCACGACCCGGACGTTGCCCGGCAGCAGCTGACCGGCCTCGGCCAACGCCCTCCACAGCGCGGGAGATTGGGCGTTCCTTTTGGCCGGGTTGGTCAGCGTCACCGTGGCGACGGCCTCGTCGATGGTGAGGCGTACGCCGTCCTTGTCGAGAACCGGTGCGAGCTCGCTGCCGGACGAAGCCATGGGTGCCTCCGATGGGGTGCGGTCGGTCCGGACGCCCGGGAGCGCCCGTAAGTGACTGCACAGTAACCACCCGGCCGATCAGGCGATCGACCGGGTGGTCACCATCGGACCATGGAACAGCGCGCGCCCACCGTCAGCCGGCGGGGGCGGCCTTCTTGCCGCGCGTCGCCCCGCCGCGTCCCCGCAGCGTGACGCCGGACTCACTGAGCATGCGGTGCACGAACCCGTACGAACGACCGGTCTCCTCGGCCAACGCCCGGATGCTCGCACCGCCGTCGTACTTCTTCTTCAGGTCTGCCGCGAGCTTGTCGCGCGCGGCGCCGGTCACCCGGCTGCCCTTCTTCAGAGTCTCGGCCACCCGTGCCTCCTCGTGGGAAGTGCGCTCTGGACTTCTCATGATCACCCCTCGCGGGCCTCCTGGCCACCCATTCGGCAAGGTCCGTACGACAAGGTTTGCCGCCCGGACCTGCGACGCCACGAACGGAATCGATGATTCCGCGCGCCGAGGGTCGTACGTGCGAGCGGGCCGCGCCGAGAATCACCAGGTCAGCGGGGTGGTGGCGGAGACGGCCGTCATCATGCCCACGACGCCCCGAAATGCGTGTATGACACACCTCGGTACGAGGACGGCTCACACAGATGAGGGATCACGGATCGGCCGAATGATCCATACGCAGTGGATCAGTGGTTCGATCACGCGAAGTGGACGGCTCAGGCGAGCGCCACGAGGTCCGCGTAGTCCGGGCCCCACAGGTCCTCCACGCCGTCCGGCAGCAGGATGATCCGCTCCGGCTGGAGCGCCTCGACGGCGCCCTCGTCGTGGGTGACGAGGACGACCGCGCCCTTGTAGGTGCGCAGGGCGCCGAGGATCTCCTCGCGGCTCGCCGGGTCGAGGTTGTTGGTGGGCTCGTCCAGGAGCAGGACGTTGGCCGAGGAGACGACGAGGGTCGCGAGCGCGAGCCGGGTCTTCTCACCACCGGAGAGCACGCCCGCCGGCTTGTCGACGTCGTCCCCGGAGAAGAGGAAGGAGCCGAGCGTCTTGCGCACCTCGACCAGGTCGAGGTCGGGGGCGGCCGAGCGCATGTTCTCCAGGACCGTGCGCTCGGGGTCCAGGGTCTCGTGCTCCTGGGCGTAGTACCCGAGCTTGAGGCCGTGGCCCTCGATCACCTGGCCGGTGTCGGGCTTCTCGGCGCCGCCGAGCAGCTTCAGGAGGGTCGTCTTGCCCGCGCCGTTGAGGCCGAGGATGACCACGCGCGAGCCCTTGTCGATCGCGAGGTCGACGTCGGTGAAGATCTCCAGCGACCCGTACGACTTCGACAGGCCCTCCGCCATCAGCGGCGTCTTGCCGCACGGCGAGGGCTCGGGGAAGCGGAGCTTGGCGACCTTGTCGCCGCGGCGCACCTCCTCCAGGCCCGCGAGGAGCTTGTCGGCGCGGCGCGCCATGTTCTGCGCGGCGACCGTCTTGGTGGCCTTGGCGCGCATCTTGTCGGCCTGCGAGTGCAGGACGGCGGCCTTCTTCTCGGCGTTCTGGCGCTCGCGCTTGCGGCGCTTCTCGTCGGACTCGCGCTGCTGCTGGTAGAGCTTCCAGCCCATGTTGTAGACGTCGATCGCCGAGCGGTTGGCGTCCAGGTAGAAGACCTTGTTGACGACCGTCTCCACGAGGTCGACGTCGTGGGAGATCACGATGAAGCCGCCGCGGTAGGTCTTCAGGTAGTCGCGCAGCCAGACGATGGAGTCGGCGTCGAGGTGGTTGGTCGGCTCGTCGAGCAGGAGCGTGTCGGCGTCCGAGAAGAGGATGCGGGCCAGCTCGATACGGCGGCGCTGACCGCCGGAGAGCGTGTGCAGGGGCTGGCCGAGCACCCGGTCCGGGAGGTTCAGCGCGGCGGCGATGGTGGCGGCCTCGGCCTCGGCGGCGTACCCGCCCTTGGTGAGGAACTCCGTCTCCTGGCGCTCGTACTGCTTCATGGCCTTGTCGCGCGTGGAGCCCTGGCCGTTGGCGATCCGCTGTTCGTTCTCGCGCATCTTGCGGATCAGGGTGTCGAGGCCGCGCGCGGAGAGGATGCGGTCGCGGGCCAGCACGTCGAGGTCGCCGGTGCGCGGGTCCTGGGGGAGGTAGCCGACCTCTCCGGAGCGCGAGATCGTGCCGCCCGCGGGGATGCCCTCACCCGCGAGGCACTTGGTGAGGGTGGTCTTGCCCGCGCCGTTGCGGCCGACCAGGCCGATGCGGTCGCCCTTGGCGATGCGGAAGGAGGCGTTCTCGATGAGGATGCGGGCGCCGGCGCGCAGCTCGATGCCGGAAGCGGTGATCACGGGGGGTTACTCCTGAACAGGGTGGACGGCGAGAGGGACGACTGGTTGCTCGGGGCCGGTGTCTACGCCGTCCAACTGAGGAGAGGAGCTGCCATGGCAGCCATTCTAACGGGCGAACGCAACTAGTTTTCTGGGCTCCCGGCGCGCTCCGCGCCCCGCTCCAGGTCTCCGTTGCCCAGCGGCGTGCGGCCCGGGACGACGCGTCCGCGGTCGTCCACCGCGATGACCTGCGCCGTCCAGGACAGGGCGGCCCCCGGGCAGGGCTGCGCGACGAGCAGGGCGCCGCCGCGGCGCAGGGAGCGGGCCGGCGCGAAGGCGCAGCCCGGGCGCGCGGGCAGCACCCAGCGCAGATCGCCGTCCGCGGCGCGGTAGGCGGCGATGCGGTGCGGGGTGACGACCGCCAGCATGCGGGCGCCGTCGGTGAGCGGCCGGAGCACTCCGGCGCCGCCGCGCGCGGCCGGGGTGCGCAGCCACGCGGCGCTCTGCGGGATGGCCCGGTGCCAGCGCACGAAGCGGCCCGCGTCGCGTTCGGTGTCCGTGACCAGACCGTCGCTCCAGAGCGCGAAGGCGTGCCCGGGCGCGGACAGCAGCGCGAGGGGGCGGCGCCCCTCGCGCGTGTACGTCCAGCGGACCGTGCCGCCGCGCGGGTCGTACGCCTCGACGGCCCGCCCCCTGATCCGCAGGGCGGGGGCCGGGCCGGCGTCGGCGCCGCTCACGCGCGCATGGGCCGCGAGGTGGTCTCCGTAGGGGGCGGGCCGCGAGTGGTGGGCGGCGGTGACGAGCGGCACGGCGAGCAGCGCGAGGGCGACGGGGATCAGGAGGCGGGCGCCCGTGCGGGCGCGACGCGCGGGCACCGCCCCGGGGCCGGCGGCCGGCACGCGCGGCGGAGCGGCCATGACGCCCCCCTTCGGTACCACTGCCCACGGATCAGGCGCAGAGCGTAGCGGTGGGGCCGCGGACCGCCCTCGCCCGTGGGCGCGACACGGCGCGGGGTCCCCGGTGCGTTCCCCCGTTCGGACCTCCGACCGGGGCCGCGCGAGGGCGGGCGCATGAGGATGAAGTGGCCGGGGACTCGGTGCGGGGCGGCGCGTGCCGCCCGGAGTGCGACACAGAGGGGTACGCCCATGCAGTTCGACGACGACGCCGGCCTGGACACCTCCGAGGTGCAGGATGTGCGCGGCAGTCGCATCCCCGGCGGTCGGGCGACGGTCGGCGGCGGCATCGCCGGTCTCATCGCGCTGGTGCTCGGCCTGCTGTTCGGGGTGGGGCCCGATCAGCTGGGCCTGTCGTCCGGTGACGAGGAGCCCGAGGCGTCCTCGTCGTCCCTCGCGCAGGTGCAGCAGAGCTGCCGCACGGGGCGGGACGCGAACACCAAGGAGGACTGCCGCATCGTGGCGGTGGTCAACAGCGTCCAGGACTTCTGGCGCCCGGAGTTCCAGCGGAGGCGGGCCTCGTACTCGCCCGCGCGGACCGTCCTGTTCACCGGCCGGGTGGGCACCGCCTGCGGGTCGGCGACCTCGGCGGTCGGCCCGTTCTACTGCCCCGGCGACCGGAAGGTCTATCTGGACCTGGGCTTCTTCGACGAGCTGCGCACGAAGTTCGGCTCCTCGGGCGGTCCGTTCGCGCAGGCGTATGTGGTGGCCCACGAGTACGGGCACCACGTGCAGAACCTGACGGGCGTCCTGGGGCGGGCCCAGGACGGGCGCACGGGCCGCGACAGCAACGCGGTGAAGGTCGAGCTCCAGGCCGACTGCTACGCCGGGGTGTGGGCGCGGCACGCGACCCGCAGCCCCGACGAGCGCACGGGCAAGCCGCTGATCAGCAGCCTCGACGACGCGGACATCCGGGACGGCCTGGACGCGGCGGCCGCGGTCGGCGACGACCGCATCCAGGAGAAGTTCCAGGGCCGGGTCACCCCCGAGTCCTGGACGCACGGCTCGGCCGAGCAGCGCCAGGAGTGGTTCTACCGGGGCTACCGCACCGGCGAGATGGGGCAGTGCGACACCTTCCACTGAGTGGGCCGACCGGGGCGGGGCCCGGCCCGCTCGGGCTCCGGCGGGGTTGTCGGACCCTGGTGCGAGACTGGGGACAGGTGTGGGGTGGATCACATCCCGCGCCAGGGATCCGATGGGAGTGATCGGCATGGCAGGCGACGACGGCGGGCGGCCGAGCGTCTTCCCGACACTGCTGTACGCGGACGCGAAGGCCGCGATCAAGCAGCTGACGGAGGCCTTCGGCTTCACCGAGGTGAGCGTGTACGAGGGTGAGGACGGCAACGTCATGCACGCCGAGCTGGCGCAGGGCAACGGCGCGGTGATGCTCGGCTCCAAGGGCCGGGGCGGCCTCTTCGACCAGGTGATGAAGGACGCGGGGCCCAGCGGGGCGTACATCGTCGTGGACGACGTGGACGCCCATCACCAGCGGGCCAAGGAGCACGGGGCGGAGATCCTGATGCCCCCGACCGACCAGGACTACGGCTCGCGGGACTACATGGCCAGGGACGCCGAGGGCAACGTGTGGAGCTTCGGCACGTACGCCCCCGAGATACGGCCCTGACCCCGCACCAGGCCGTACCGCGGCCGCCCCGGCCGGGTGTCACTCGCCGCCGGTGTGCACCTGGAAGGCGGCGCGGCGCACGGCCTTGGCGAGCGCCGGGTCGGGGTGGGCCGCCGCGAGGGCGACCAGGACCTGCACGGTGCGGGGGTGCCCCGCGCGGCGCACCTCGTCCAGGAGGGCGGGCACGGTGGGCTGCACGGCCGACTCCAGGTGCCGGACGAGCAGTTGGGCCTCCCCGTGGTCGGCGACGGCCGCCGCGGTGTCGATCCACAGCCAGGTGGACTCCTCACGGGTGAGCACGAGGTGGACGTCCTCGGGGTCGGCGCCCTCCTGTTCGGCGAGCCACAGCAGGGCGTAGGGCCGCAGCGGGGTCTCGTCCAGGACGGCCCTCACCTCCGCCTCGGCCGGGGCTCCGACGACGCGCAGCGCCTCGAAGGCGAGGCCGCGCAGCAGGGCGTCCTCGCCGCGGGCGGCGGTGAGCAGGTCGGTGACGGCGCTGCCGACGGGGCGGGCGGCGAGCCAGGCGCGGTACTCGGCGCGGGCCGCGTTGGGCCGCAGGCGGGCGCAGCCGCGCAGCATCTCCTCGGCGGACTGCTCGAAGTGCCCGGCGGGGCTCTGCGCCGCGACGCAGATCTGCTCCAGCTTGACCCAGACCGCCCAGCTGCCGAGCGGGGTGAGGGTGGCCTGTCCGTCGGCGAAGGTGAGCGCGCCGACGGCGGCGAGGCCGTGCAGCGCCCAGTCCAGGAGGGCCGGCAGCGGGGCGTCCTCTGCGGCGCGGTCGGCCGGGGCGTCCTCTTCGGCGCGGTCGACCGGGGCGGTTTCGGGGGTCGCCTCGGGGGCGGTCCCGGAGTGCGCGCCGTACGGGATCTCGCAGCGTTCGGTGCGCAGTTCGGTGACGCGCTGGTCCAGGAGGTCGAGCAGTTGCGGCACGGGGACCGGGCCCGCCGACAGCTGCAGGAAGGACAGGACCTGCGGCATGGCCTCGACGACCTCGGCGACCGCCGCGGCGGGCAGGTCGTCCGGCGCCGGATGGGCCAGCGACCAGGCGTCGAAGAGCGCGACCCAGCCGCGCAGCACGGCGGTGTCGTCGCGGTCCCAGGCGCGCAGGCGCCAGCCGGGGCGGGCGCTGTCGCCGTGCATCTCCACGAGGCCCGCGAGGCGCGCGGTGTCCCAGTCGGCACGGACCTGAGCGGGGGTCAGTCCCAGCTCGGCGGCGGCCCGTTCGGCGGTGGCGTCGGACAGGGCGCCCCTGCCGTCCGGGCGCGCGCCGGTGCGGGCGGGCCCCGGGCGCAGGGCGGCGTCGGCCCAGCGGGCGACCCGCACCGCGTCGGCGAGGCCCTCGCGTGCTCCCCGGGCCAGCTCGGAGGGCGCCGGCGTGCCCTCGGGCGGGCGGGGCGCGGGGCGGCGCGTGCGGCGGTTGCTCACCGCGCCGGGGGCGGCGGAGAGGGGGCGCGCTGGGTCGCGCTGGGCCTCCCCCCGCTTCTCGGCCCTCTGGCGGGGAGCACGGACGAGTCGGAGCCTGGAGTCGCGCGGGGTACGGGACGTCACGGGAGCAGTCTTCCTGTTGACGGTCCGAAAACCCAAACGGGATGGCGTCGGTGGGCCCTCGGGACGCCGTGCGACAGGGATTTCGCGGCCGGGTCGGAAAGGTGCGGACGGTCACATCAGGGGGTGCCACTCAGCGGGTGCCACCTCGGCGGAGTGTCACATCAGGGGGGTGAGGAAACGGCGCAGGGCCTCCTCGTAGCCCGCCGGGTCGGCGTTCCACATGGCGCCGTGCGGGGCGCCGGGGACGACCCGCAGGGTGACCAGTTCGGGGCGCTGCTTGGCCAGTTGCCGGGAGTGGTCCCACGGGGCGATGGCGTCGTCGGGGCCGTGCAGGATCAGGGTCGGGACCCGCAGCAGGTCGGGGCGGGCGGCCGCGAGGACGCGGTCGCCGCGCAGCCCCGTGCGGCCCTGTGCCGCGCGGACCGCGAGCGGCAGGAGCGGCCCCGGGGTGCGCCGGGCGGCGGCGAGGGCGCGCAGGGTGGTCTCCCAGTGGAGCACCGGGGAGTCCAGGACGAGGCCGCTGACGCGCTCGCGCAGCGCCGAGTGCGCGGCGGCGTGCAGGCACATCGTGGCGCCGGTGGACCAGCCGTGCAGGATGACGTTGCGCGCCCCGCGGCGCACCGCGTAGCGGATGGCGGCGTCCAGATCGCGCCACTCCGTCTCGCCGAGGTGGCCGAGGCCGTCCGCGGAGCGGGGGGCGCCCGGGTCGCCGCGGTAGGCGATGTCGAGCACCGGCAGTTGCAGGCGGTGCAGGAAGTCCATGACGACCATGGGGTGTTCGCGGGAGGTGCCGAGGCCGTGCACGGTGATGACCCAGGTGTCGCGCGGTCCGGGCACGAACCAGGCGGGCAGGCCGCCGAGCTCGCCGGGGACGACGACCTCCTCGTGGTCGAGGCCGAGCGCGGTGCCCGGGTCGCCGAGGTGGACCTGCGGGGTGAGCCAGACCTTCGCGCCCGGTTCCAGGGTGCCGTGGGTGACGGATTCGAGGCGGCGCACGACGGTGTCCGCCTTGTGCGGGGCCCCGTCCAGGACCGGGCCCACGATCGCGTGGGTGCCGCTGCCGCTCAGGCCGTAGGTGCCGGGGCGCAGGCTGGCCAGGGCGCGGGTCAGGGTGATCTGGCCGGCGGCCGTGGCGTGCAGGGTCAGGCGTGGCTCGGTCGGCAGCGGGCGGCCCGCCGGAGCCTTGAGGGCGGCGTCGCTGGCGAATCTGCCCGCCGCGACCGCGGCCGCGGCTGTCCCGAGGGCTGCTGTGACTGCGGTGACGGCCGCTGCCGTCGCTTTGGCTGGGCGCACTGTCCCAGTGTCCGGGGGCAGGCGCCTTGGGGCCAGTGGGCGGGGCCCGCGGGGTGATGCGGGCGCGGAGCGCTGCCAGGGCAGCGCCCCGCCCCGTCGGCCCGCGGGCCGGGAGCCGGGTGTACGCGTCGGTTCTGCCATACGTGTCTGGTGCCCCGGGATGGCGCTGTCAACGGTCGGGAAGCGGCTCGGCCGGATGTGGACGCTCGCCGGGAGCGGCCTGTGCGGCAGCGGGCTGTCCGTAGCCGCGCAGTTTGTCGCGTGCCTCGCGCAGCTGGGCGTCGGACAGGAGGGTGGGGGCACGGCCGGGCACCGCGCTGGCCGTGAGCCACAGGCGGGACATCCATTCCAGCTGCGCGGTGCGGTCGTACGCCTGGGCCAGGGAGTCCCCGTAGGTGATGGTGCCGTGGTTGCGCAGGAGGCAGCCGGTGCGTTCGCGCAGGGCCCGGAGCATGTTCTGGGCCAGTTCGTCCGTGCCGTAGAGCGCGTAGGGGGCCACGCGGACCGGGCCGCCGAGGGCGCCCGTCATGTAGTGGACGGCCGGCAGCTCGGAGACCAGCATCGAGACGGCGGTGGCGTGCACGGCGTGGGTGTGGACCACGGCCCGCGCGTCGGTGCTGCGGTAGATCGCCAGGTGCATGGGCAGCTCGCTGGTGGGCGTGAGCTCCCCGAGGACGCGCCGCCCCGCGAGGTCGACGCCGAGCGCGTCGGCGGGCCCCAGCCGGTCGTAGGGCACGCCGCTCGGGGTGACCAGGACCGTGTCGCCGACCCGTACGGAGACGTTGCCCGAGGTGCCGACGACGAGGCCGTCCGCCACCGTCCTGCGCGCCGTCTCGACCAGCTCGCCCCATGCCCGCCCGACGGCGTCCCGCTCCGCGCCCTGCCGCTGCTCAGTCATGGGGGCGATCCTGCCAGCCGGCGGCGCGGCCCTGTAGGCCTCGCCGAGAGCCCGGGGCGGGTGAGATGGGTCTCTCGGGGAGGGTGGTGTGCCATTCCGCTTGGGGCGTGGAAAGGGGGTGCGCGAGGGCGCCCGGGAGGGTGGCGGAGGGCGACACTCCGGCTGGATCAGGGGCCCTGAGCCCCCACTCCGTACGATCGCTCGCAGACGCCTGGAGGATATGGAGAGGCGGCGCTCCGCTTAGGGTCACCGCGTCGCCCGGCCCAGTTCACTTTCCGTTCACCCAGGTTGCCTACGTTTCTCATGCCACTGACGTCCAACAGAAGCCTGGGTAAATGGAACACATCACGCTTCTCCTCGGGATCGTGATCGTCACCGCTCTCGTGTTCGATTTCACGAACGGTTTCCACGACACTGCCAACGCGATGGCGACGACCATCTCGACCGGCGCTCTCAAGCCCAAGACGGCGGTGGCCATGTCCGCCGTGCTGAACCTCGTCGGAGCCTTCCTCTCCGTCGAAGTCGCCAAGACGATCTCAGGCGGCATCGTCAACGAGGACGGCCTCAAGACCGAGGTCATCTTCGCCGCGCTCGTCGGCGCGATCCTGTGGAACCTGCTGACCTGGCTGGTGGGCCTGCCCTCCAGCTCCTCCCACGCGCTCTTCGGCGGCCTCATCGGCGCCGCGGTCATGTCGATGGGCTGGTCGTCGATCAACGGCGGCACCGTCGTCACCAAGATCCTCATCCCGGCCCTCGCCGCGCCGCTCGTGGCGGGCCTCGCCGCGATGCTGGCCACCCGCCTCACCTACCGGATCGGCCGCAACACCGACACCCGGGCCACCGCCAAGGGCTACCGCGCGGGCCAGATCGCCTCCGCGGGCCTCGTCTCGCTGGCCCACGGCACGAACGACGCGCAGAAGACCATGGGCATCATCACGCTCGCCCTGGTCACCGGCGGAGTCCTGAGCCCCGGCTCGAACCCCCCGCTGTGGGTCATCGTCTCGGCCGGTGTGGCCATCGCCCTCGGCACCTACCTGGGCGGCTGGCGCATCATCCGCACCATGGGCAAGGGCCTCACCGACCTCCAGCCGCAGCAGGGCTTCGCCGCCCAGACCAGCGCCGCGACGGTCATCCTCGCCTCCTCGCACCTGGGCTTCTCGCTCTCCACCACCCAGTCCTGCTCCGGCGCCGTGATGGGCGCGGGCCTCGGCCGCAAGGGCGGCGTGGTCCGCTGGTCGACCGCGACCCGCATGTTCATCGCCTGGGGCCTGACCCTGCCGGCCGCCGGTCTGGTCGGCGCGGGCGCCGAGTTCCTCACCCAGCAGGGCCCCTGGGGCGTCGCGGCCACCGCCGCGCTGCTCATCGCGGGCGCCGCGGTGATCTGGGTGCTCTCGCGGCGCAACTCCGTCGACCACACCAACGTCACCGACGACGAGATCCGCCGCGCCGCCGCCCCGGGCGCCGAGCCCGCGGGCGTCGTGACCACGGCCATCGCCGCCGTCTCCCCGCCCCCCGCGGGCACGCTGACCGCCGTCGGCGCCCCCGCCGACGAACCGGTCAAGGCCACCATCGCGGCCCCGACCACGACCTCGACCGGCGCCATGGCGGACCCCGCCCGGCCCGCGACGGTGTAAGGACACATCAGCATGCACATCGACTGGGCAGCTCTCGGTTCGGTCTTCGGAGTCAGCCTCGCCGTGACGGTGGCTCTCGTGGGCCTGTTCACCCTCGGCGTCGTCGGCCTCTCCAAGCAGGAGACGGCCGCCGCCGCCCCGGCCGGCGGCTCCGCGACCCTGGCCCGCACCGGCGCGTACGCCTGCTTCGCCCTGTGCGCGGCAGCCGTGGCGTACGGGATCTATCTGATCGTCGCCTGACGGCGGCGACTCCCCGGTGGGGCGCGGGACGTGTGTTCACGTCCGGCGCCCCACCGTCGTATGTGGGGCTCCGCACACTCTCCCGCCGCAGGTCAACGGCGAGTTGACGGGCGTTCGCGGGGCGTGGTGGACTTCCGGGGCCAACTACGGCGGCAGAAGAGGAAGCCGGTGCGAATCCGGCGCGGTCCCGCCACTGTCACCGGGAGGCCGTCACGGACGCTCCCCCGGAAAGCCAGGAACTCTCGCCGCCGATCACGTCGAACCAGGGCGCGGACACCCTGAGTGAGGACATATCGCCATGCGCGGCCGCCCGTTGCCGGACCACTCCCCGAGCGTCAGCTCCCTTCTCGGCACAGCGGCCGGCTGAGCCGATGAGTGCCGACCGCGACTTCGCGTACGGCGCCGCCGCCGGCCTCCTGGGCGACCTGCTGCTCGGCGATCCCCGCCGCGGCCATCCGGTCGCCGGGTTCGGCCGGGCGGCGGGCGCCGTCGAACGGCTGCTGTGGCGCGACCACCGCGGATGGGGCGCGCTGCACGCCGTGGTGTGCGCCGGGGGCGCGGCGGGAGCCGCCGCCCTCGCCGCCCGTCTCGTGCGCCGCTCCCCCGCCGCGTCCGTCGCGCTGACCGCCGCCGCGACCTGGGCCGTGGTCGGCGGGACCTCGCTGGGCCGGGAGGCGCGGGCCGTCGGCGGCGCCCTCGAAGCGGGGGACATCGAGGTGGCCCGGGAGCGGCTGCCCCATCTGTGCGGCCGGGACCCGCAGGCGCTGGACCGCGACGGCATCGCGCGCGCCGTGGTCGAGTCCGTCGCCGAGAACACCTCGGACGCCGTGGTCGGCGCGCTGGTGTGGGGCGCCGTCGGCGGGGTGCCGGGGCTCGTCGCCTTCCGCGCCGTGAACACCCTCGACGCGATGGTCGGGCACAAGTCGCCCCGGTACCGGCGCTACGGCTGGGCGTCGGCCCGGCTGGACGACGTCCTCGGCTGGCCGGGGGCCCGGCTCACCGCGGGGCTCGCGGCGCTGGCCGGGGGTTCGCCCTCGGGGGCGGTGCGGGCGTGGCGCGCGGACGCCGCCAAGCACCCGAGCCCGAACGCCGGTCCCGTCGAGGCCTCCTTCGCGGGGGCGCTGGGCGTACGGCTCGGCGGCACCCTCTCGTACGGGGGGCGGGTCGAGCACCGGCCCGTGCTGAACGCGGGCGGGCGGGACGTGCGCGTGGCGGACATCGAGCGGGCCGTGCGGCTCTCCCGGCGGGTCAGCTGGCTGGCGCTGGGGGTCGCGGTGGCGGCCCGGCGGGTGCTGGGGTCGACGAGGTCGCCGCGAGCGGCGAAGTCAGGGAGAAGAGCATGAGCGGTGGACTGCTGGTCGCCGGGACCACATCGGACGCCGGGAAGAGCGTCGTCACCGCGGGGATCTGCCGGTGGCTCGCCCGCAAGGGCGTGTCCGTCGCGCCGTTCAAGGCGCAGAACATGTCGTTGAACTCCTTCGTGACCCGCGAGGGCGCCGAGATCGGCCGGGCGCAGGCCATGCAGGCGCAGGCCGCCCGCGTCGAGCCGAGCGCGCTGATGAACCCCGTCCTGCTCAAGCCGGGCAGCGACCGCTCCAGCCAGGTCGTCCTCATGGGCAAGCCGGTGGGCGAGATGAGCGCGCGCGGGTTCTTCGGCGGGCCCGGCGGGGCGTCCTCCGGGACACCGCAGCCGGGAGGGCGCCAGGCGCTCCTGGAGACCGTCGTGGGGTGTCTGGAGGAGTTGCGGAGCACGTACGACGTCGTGATCTGCGAGGGCGCGGGCAGCCCCGCCGAGATCAATCTGCGGCGCACCGACATCGTGAACATGGGCATCGCGCGCGCCGCCCGCTTCCCCGTCCTGGTGGTCGGGGACATCGACCGGGGCGGGGTGTTCGCCTCGTTCTTCGGGACGACGGCGCTGCTGAGCGCGGCCGACCAGGAGCTGGTGGCCGGATACCTCGTCAACAAGTTCCGGGGGGACGTCTCGCTCCTCGAACCCGGCCTCGACATGCTCCAGGGCCTCACCGGCCGGCGCACCTTCGGTGTGCTGCCCTACCGGCACGGGCTCGGCATCGACGAGGAGGACGGCTTGCGGGTGTCCCTGCGGGGCGCCGTGCGGGAGTCGGCCGTGGCGCCGCCGGTCGGCGCGGACGTGCTGCGGGTCGCGGTGTGCGCGGTGCCGCTGATGTCCAACTTCACGGACGTGGACGCGCTGGCCGCCGAGCCGGGTGTCGTCGTGCGGTTCGTGGACCGGGCCGAGGAGCTGGTCGACGCCGACCTCGTGGTCGTGCCGGGCACCCGGGGGACCGTACGGGCGCTCCAGTGGCTGCGGGAGCGCGGGCTCGCGGACGCGCTGGCGCGCCGGGCCGCCGAGGGGCGTCCGGTGCTCGGGATCTGCGGCGGCTTCCAGGTCCTCGGCGAGCACATCGAGGACGACGTCGAGTCGCGGGCGGGCTCGGTGGACGGGCTCGGCCTGCTGCCGGTGCGGGTGCGGTTCGCCCGGGAGAAGACGCTGGCCCGGCCGGTCGGCGAGGCCCTCGGCGAACCGGTCGAGGGGTACGAGATCCATCACGGGGTCGCCGAGGTCGCCGGCGGGGAGCCGTTCCTGGACGGCTGCCGGGTCGGTGAGGTGTGGGGCACGCACTGGCACGGGTCGCTGGAGAGCGACGCGTTCCGGCGCCGCTTCCTCACCGAGGTGGCGCGCGCGGCCGGGCGCCGCTTCGTGCCGGCGCCGGACACCAGCTTCGCCGCCCTGCGCGAGGAGCAGCTGGACCTGCTCGGTGACCTGATCGAAGAACACGCGGACACGGACGGGCTGTCGCGCCTGATCGAGAAGGGCGCGCCGGCCGGCCTGCCGTTCATCGCGCCGGGCGCGCCGTCATGAGCACCGCCCCGCACCACCGCACCAAGGAGGCTCTGTGAGTACCCCGTATCCGTTCACCGCTCTTGTCGGGCAGGACGACCTGCGGCTCGCGCTGTTGCTGAACGCCGTCTCGCCCGCCGTCGGCGGCGTGCTCGTACGGGGTGAGAAGGGCACCGCCAAGTCCACCGCCGTACGCGCCCTGTCGGCGCTCCTGCCGCCGGTGCCGATCGTCGCCGGATGCCGTTTCTCGTGCGACCCGGCGGCGCCCGACCCGAACTGCCCCGACGGCCCGCACGAGGCGGGCGGTGCCACGGCGCGGCCCGCGCGGATGGTGGAGCTGCCCGTGGGCGCCTCCGAGGACCGTCTCGTCGGGTCCCTCGACATCGAGCGCGCGCTCGCGGAAGGCGTCAAGGCCTTCGAGCCCGGGCTGCTGGCCGCGGCGAACCGCGGCATCTTGTACGTGGACGAGGTCAATCTGCTGCACGACCATCTCATCGACCTGCTCCTGGACGCCGCCGCGATGGGCGCCTCGTACGTCGAGCGTGAGGGCGTGTCCGTGCGGCACGCCGCGCGGTTCCTGCTCGTCGGCACCATGAACCCCGAGGAGGGCGAGCTGCGGCCGCAGCTGCTCGACCGGTTCGGGCTGACCGTGGAGGTGGCCGCGTCCCGGGACACCGACCAGCGCGTGGAGGTCGTGCGGCGGCGGCTCGCGTACGACGACGACCCCGAGGCCTTCGCGGGGCGCTTCGCCGCGGACGAGGCCGCGCTGCGCGAGCGGGTCGTGGCGGCGCGGGCGCTGCTGCCCCAGGTCGTCCTGGGCGACGGGGCGCTGCGTCAGATCGCGGCGACCTGCGCGGCGTTCGAGGTGGACGGGATGCGGGCGGACATCGTGATGGCGCGCACGGCGACGGCGCTGGCCGCCTGGGCGGGGCGTACGGACGTCACGAGCGAGGACGTGCGGCAGGCCGCGCTGCTCGCGCTGCCGCACCGCAGGCGCCGCAACCCCTTCGACGCGCCGGGGCTGGACGAGGACAAGCTCGACGAGACGCTGGAGGAGGCCCGCGAGGACGGCACTGCCGAGGAGCCCGAGCCGCCGGAGGGCGACGACGATCCCGACGGCGGCGGCCCCGGCGGCGGCCCGGGCGGCGGGCAGCCCCCCGCGGACGGTCCCACCGCCCCCGACCTGCCCTCCCAGCAGCAGGGGCCGGGACCCGACGAGGCGCCGGCCCCGCAGGAGCCCGCCCCGGGTGCGGGCGCCGGTGAGCAGCGGGCGGTGGGCGCCGCCGAGCCGTTCCGCACGAAGACGCTGAGCGTGCCCGGCATCGGCGAGGGCGCCGCCGGGCGGCGCTCGCGGGCCCGGACCGAGCACGGCCGCACGACGGGTTCGCGGCGTCCCCGGGGCGCGCTGACCAAGCTGCACCTGGCGGCGACCGTGCAGGCCGCGGCGCCGCACCAGAAGGCGCGCGGGCGCTCCGGCCCCGGGCTGGTCGTCCGCCGTGACGATCTGCGGCAGGCGACGCGGGAGGGCCGTGAGGGCAACCTCGTGCTGTTCGTCGTGGACGCCTCCGGGTCGATGGCGGCCCGGCAGCGGATGAGCGCCGTGAAGGGCGCCGTCCTGTCCCTGCTGCTCGACGCCTACCAGCGGCGCGACAAGGTGGGGCTGGTGACGTTCCGGGGCAAGGACGCCGAGGTGGCGCTGCCGCCGACGTCGTCGGTGGACGCGGCCGCGGCCCGGCTCGCATCGCTGCCGACCGGCGGGCGCACCCCGCTGGCCGCGGGCCTGCTGAAGGCGCACGACGTCCTGCGCGTCGAGCGGCTGCGGGACGCGGCGCGGCGGCCGCTGGTGGTCGTGGTGACGGACGGGCGCGCCACGGGCGGGGTGGAGCCGGTGGCCCGGGCGGGGCGCGCGGCGCGGCTGTTCGCGGCCGAGGGCGTCGCCTCGGTGGTCGTGGACTGCGAGTCGGGTTACGTACGGCTGGGTCTGGCCGGGCAGTTGGCGGGCGAGCTCGGCGGGACGGCCGTGACGCTGGACGAGCTGCGGGCGGATTCGATCGCCGGTCTGGTCAAGAACGTACAGGGAATGAACTCGCCCACGAGGAGGGCCGCCTGATGCCGCAGGGACAGCCGAGTGTCGTACCGGACGACGGGCTCACGACACGCCAGCGCCGCAACCGCCCGCTCGTCTTCGTCCACACGGGCGTCGGCAAGGGCAAGTCGACCGCCGCGTTCGGGCTCGCGCTGCGGGCCTGGAACCAGGGCTGGCCGATCGGGGTGTTCCAGTTCGTGAAGTCGGCGAAGTGGAAGGTCGGCGAGGAGAACGCGCTGAAGGTGCTCGGCGCCTCCGGCGAGGGCGGCACGGTCGCCTGGCACAAGATGGGCGAGGGCTGGTCGTGGATCCAGCGCGCTCCCGCCGAGGGCGAGCCGACCAACGAGGACAAGGCCCGCGAGGGCTGGGAGCAGGTCAAGCGCGACCTCGCCGAGGAGACGTACAAGCTGTACGTCCTGGACGAGTTCGCCTATCCGATGCACTGGGGCTGGATCGACACGGACGAGGTGGTCGAGGTCCTGCGCGACCGTCCCGGCACCCAGCACGTGGTCATCACCGGCCGCAACGCCCCGCGGAAGCTGGTCGACTTCGCGGATCTCGTCACCGACATGTCCAAGGTCAAGCACCCGATGGACACCGGCCAGAAGGGCCAGAGGGGCATCGAGTGGTAGCTCGCCTCGTCATCGCGGCGCCGTCGTCGGGCAGCGGCAAGACGACCGTCGCGACGGGCCTGATGGCCGCCTTCGCGGCGGCCGGGCTCGCCGTGTCCCCGCACAAGGTCGGGCCCGACTACATCGACCCCGGCTATCACGCGCTGGCGACCGGCCGCCCCGGCCGCAACCTCGACGCGTACCTGTGCGGGCCCGACCTGATCGCGCCGCTGTTCGCGCACGGGTCCGCCGGGTGCGATCTCGCCGTGATCGAAGGCGTGATGGGGATGTACGACGGTGCCGCGGGCCAGGGGGAGCTGGCGTCGACGGCGCATGTCGCCAAGCTGCTGCGGGCGCCGGTGGTGCTGGTCGTGGACGCGTCCTCGCAGTCCCGGTCGGTGGCGGCGCTGGTGCACGGCTTCGCCTCGTGGGACCCCGGGGTGCGGGTGGCGGGCGTCATCCTGAACAAGGTCGGCTCGGACCGGCACGAGCTGTTGTTGCGGGAGGCGCTGGAGGAGTCCGGGGTGCCGGTGCTCGGCGCGCTGCGCCGTGCGCCGCAGGTCGACACGCCGTCGCGGCACCTGGGGCTCGTGCCGGTGGCCGAGCGGCACGCCGACGCGGTGGCCTCCGTGGCGGCGCTCGCCGCGCAGGTGCGGGCGGGATGCGACCTGGACGCCCTCCTCGCCCTGGCGCGCGGTGCGGCTCCCCTGTCGGGGGAGGCGTGGGACCCCGCGGCGGGGCTCGGGCCGGCACCGGCTTCGCCGGGTGCGTCCGCGCCCTCCCCCGGCACCGGGCCCACGACGGGCCGGGGGGCGCCCGCACGACGGCCCGTGGTGGCCGTCGCCGGCGGGGCCGCCTTCACCTTCTCCTACGCCGAGCACGCGGAGCTGCTCGCCGCCGCCGGGGCCGAGGTCGTCACCTTCGACCCGCTCCGGGACGAGCGGCTGCCGGACGGGACCGCCGGGCTGGTCATCGGGGGCGGCTTCCCCGAGGTGTACGCGCCCGAGCTGTCCGCCAACGAGCCGCTGCGCGAGGCGGTGGCGGAGCTGGCGTGTTCCGGGGCGCCGGTGGCCGCCGAGTGCGCGGGGCTGCTGTACCTGGCCCGCGAGCTGGACGGAAAGCCGATGTGCGGGGTGCTCGACGCCGGGGCGCGGATGTCGGGGCGGCTCACCCTCGGGTACCGGGACGCCGTGGCCGTGTCGGACAGCGTGCTCGCGGCGGCGGGGACGCGGGCGCGGGGACACGAGTTCCACCGCACCGTCGTGGAGCCCGGCGCGGGGGCGGCGCCCGCCTGGGGCCTGCACGCGCCCGAGCGGCGCGTCGAGGGCTTCGTACAGGCGAACGTGCACGCCAGCTATCTGCACACGCACTGGGCCGCGCGGCCGGACGTCGCGCGCCGCTTCGTCGACAGATGTACGCCGTGACCGCGCGCCGCCGCTCACTCGGCGACGCCCACCACCAGCCAGATGAACGCCGCGCCCGCCACCGTGCACAGCAGCGTCGAGCGGGCCGGGTGGTCGTGGTGCGCCTCGGGCAGGATCTCGGCCGCCGCGAGGTAGAGCAGCGCGCCGCCGAAGAAGCCGAGATAGCCGCCGAGCGGTTCTTCCGGGATGGTGAGCAGCAGCGTCGAGGCGGCGCCGGCCACCGGGGCCAGCGCGTCCGCGAACAGCATCGCGAGGGCCTTGCGGCGGGCGTTCCCGTACAGACTGGTGATCGTGTACGTGTTGAAGCCGTCCGCGAAGTCATGGGCGATGACGGCGAGCGCCACGGCCGCCCCCATGCCGCCGCCCACCTGGAAGGCGGCGCCGATCGCGACGCCGTCCATGACGCTGTGGCCGACCATCGCGGCGGCCGCCGTGAGCCCCACCTGGGGGACCCGGCCGTGCGCGTGCTCGCCCGCGCCGTGCGCGGCCTGGCGGCCCGCGAGGAGGCGTTCCACGAGGTGGGCGGCGAGGAAGCCGGCCACGAACAGCAGCAGCGCCGCCGGTACGCCGAACACCGGCCGCCCGGCCGCGTCCAGCGCCTCCGGCAGCAGGTCCAGGCCGACGACGCCGAGCATCAGGCCGCCCGCGAGCCCGAGGACGAGATGGCGCCGGTCGGTGACCCGCTGGGCCGTCCAGCCGCCCACCAGGGTCATGAGGAAGGCGCCGAGCGCCACGAACACCGCCATGGCCCCTTGCTAGCGGATCACCGCCCTCCCGCGCGCATCCCGCACCCCGTGTCCCCCCTCCTCGTATGAAAGGACCCCTCCATGGCTGACGTCCAGGTACTGGTCGTGGGCGTCGGCGCCTGCGAGGGCGCCTCCCTCGACGAGGTGCTCGGGCTCGTGCGGGACGCGGTCGCCGAGGCCGGCTTCGACGAGGGGGCGGTGGCCGAGCTGGCGACCGTCGACGTGAAGGCGCGGGAGCCGGGCATCGTCGGGGCGGCGGCGCGGCTCGGGGTGCCGCTCGTGGCGTACCCGGCGCGGGAGCTGGCGGACGTGCGGGTGCCGAACCCCACCGACCGGTCCCGCGCGGCCGTCGGGACGCCGTCCGTCGCGGAGGCGGCGGCGCTGCGTGGCGGCGGTGAACTGCTCGTCCCCAAAAGGAAGTCGGCGCCGGCCGGGCGCCCGGCGATGGCCACGTGCGCGGTCGCGCGCCGCGTCGACGGCTCCGAGCGGTCCGGCCTCGGCCACGACCTGCGCCACCACGGGGACGCGGAGGTGCGGGACGACGGCGCGGACCTCACCGACCTCGCGGTGAACGTACGGGCCGACACTCCCCCGGTGTGGCTCAAGGACGTCATCGCCGCTTCCCTGGACGGCCTCGCGGCCTACCCGGACGGCCGGCGGGCGCGGGAGGCGGTGGCGGCACGGCACGGGGTGCCACCCGACCGGGTGCTGCTCACCTCGGGGGCGGCGGAGGCGTTCGTCCTGCTCGCCCGCGCCCTGAAGGTGCGGCGGCCCGTCGTCGTGCATCCGCAGTTCACCGAGCCCGAGGCGGCCTTGCGGGACGCCGGGCACGAGGTGGGGCGGGTGCTGCTGCGGGAGGCGGACGGCTTCCGGCTCACCGGGTCGACGGCGATCCCCGAAGAGGCCGACCTCGTCGTCATCGGCAACCCCACGAACCCGACGTCCGTGCTCCACCCGGCGGCCTCGGTCGCCGCGCTGGCGCGGCCCGGGCGGATCCTGGTCGTGGACGAGGCGTTCATGGACGCCGTGCCGGGCGAGCGGGAGGCGCTGGCCGGACGGACGGACGTGCCCGGCCTCGTGGTGCTGCGCAGCCTCACCAAGACGTGGGGCCTCGCCGGGCTGCGCATCGGTTACGTCCTCGCCGCCCCCGACGTGATCTCCGCGCTGGAGCAGGCGCAGCCGCTGTGGCCCGTGTCCACGCCGGCGCTGGTGGCCGCCGGGGCCTGCGTGGGGCCGCGGGCGCTGGCGGAGGCCGGTCACGCGGCGTACCGCGTCGCCGCGGACCGGGCCCATCTCCTCACCGGGCTCGCGGAGTTGGCCTCCTTCGGGGTGCGGGCGGTGGGGCCCGCGGAGGGGCCCTTCGTCCTGGTGCGGGTGCCCGGGGCCGCGGGGGTGCGGGAGCGGTTGCGGGGGCGGGGATTCGCGGTGCGGCGGGGCGACACGTTTCCTGGCCTGGGGCCTGGGTGGTTGCGGGTCGCGGTCCGGGATCGGGGGACCTCGGACCGCTTCCTCGCCGTGTTGCGGGAGGTGCTTCTTCCCTAGGCCGGGTCGCCGGTGGCTCGCGCCGCCGCTGCGCGGCGGGTGTTTACCCGCCCACCCGCCCGTTTACCCCGCGTGGGGCCGTTGGCGTAGGGGCCTGGCTGTGCCGCCGCTGCGCGGCGGGTGTTTCCCGCCCACCCGCCCGTTTACCCCGCATGGGGCGGCTGGCGTAGGAGCCTGGGGTGGCGTCAGTTCCGGCCACGGCGGGTCAGGGCCAGGCCGCCGGCGCCCGTGAGGAGGAGCAGTACCGCGCCGCCCGCCACGTACGGCGTGGCCGAGCTGCCGCCGGTCTCGGCGAGGTTCGCCTCGGGGGCCTTCGGCGCGGCCGGCTTCGCCGGTTCGCCCTGCGGCTTCGCGCCGCCCGGCCGCCGCGCCGGCTCCGGCGCCTCGCAGCCGGCCCCCGCCAGTTTCACCGTTCCCTCGACCTCGGCGACGTTCAGCTTCAGCGGGTTCACCGACACCTTGAGCTCCAGCGCGGACGCCGCCGCCGTACGCGACGTCGTGTGCGTCTTCGACAGGTCGAGCCGCACCTCCCCGACCCCGGGGACCTTGACCTCCGTCGCCTGTCCGGCGCTCAGCGTGACCTTCTTGCCGAGCACGGTCACCCCGCCCAGGACGTTCGCCTCGGCGACGGGCCGCTTGCCCGTCTCGCAGACGGCCTTGGCGGTGACCTGGTCGACCTCGACGAGGGAGAGCAGCGGCAGCCCCGGCACGTGCATCTTGGCCCGCACGAGGCTGCTGCGGCCCTCGGCCCGATCGCCCTCGACGGTCGCCTTGGCCGTGGCGACGTCCGCGCGCAGCACGGTGAACGGCCGTCCGCCGTCGATGCCGTCCAGGCGGGCGGTGAGCGCCGTCTTGTCGGCGGAGGCGGGGGCCTGCACTTCGTTGAGGGAGACCCGGAGCGGGACGCGCACGGTCTTGTCGAGCAAGGAGACGTCGAGTCCGGTCCGCAGGACGACGGCGTCGGCGCGGCCGCCGCGGTCGTGGTCGCCGCCGGTCGCCTGCGCGGTCCCGGCGCCCGTGAGCACCGCGGGACCGGCGGCGAGGGCGGTGGCGGTGGCCACGACGGCGAGACTGCGACGGGCGGGCATGCGGAAGGTGTTGCTGTTCAAGGTGGTGGAACCCCCACGGGAGACATGGGCCGTCGGCGGCGCACGCCACATGGGGACATCACGTGCGCGCCGAGGGCGTCGCCCTCCATCGACGGGGGCGACGCGGGAATCTTTACGCACCCAGAGTGAACAGTCAGCAACGAGACGTGAGTTCACTCCAAAGGGCGGTTTCCGACCTTGCTTTCGAATCTTCCGGCACGTGCGTTCCCCGGAACCACCCGTTGCTCACCCGCTTCGGGTACGGCGGCCGTCCAACGCCCCCGAATCAGCCCGGACAAACGAGGGTCGCGGCTCTCGCGTAACGCCCGGTCAACCTGCCGCCTCCGTCGAGGGGTTCCGGCTAGCCCACCACTCTGCCGTTCAGGACCACCCGCCGCGGTGCCGCGAGGACCCGTACGTCCTGGCGGGGGTCCGACTCGTAGACCACGAGGTCGGCCGGGGCGCCCTCGGTGAGGCCGGGGCGGCCGAGCCAGGCGCGGGCGGCCCAGGTCGTCGCGGAGAGCGCGGCCAGGGGCGGGATGCCGGCGCGGGTCAGCTCGGCGACCTCGGCGGCGACCAGGCCGTGCGGCAGGGAGCCGCCCGCGTCCGTGCCGGTGAAGACGGGGATGCCGGCGTCGTAGGCGGCGCGCACCGTGTCGTAGCGGCGGGCGTGCAGCCTGCGCATGTGGGCCGACCAGCGGGGGAACTTCTTCTCGGCGCCCGTGGCCAGGTCGGGGAAGGTGGCGATGTTGACGAGGGTCGGCACGATCGCGACCCCCCGCTCGGCGAAGAGCGGGATGGTGTCCTCCGTCAGGCCCGTGGCGTGCTCGACGCAGTCGATGCCCGCCTCGACCAGGTCCCGCAGGGAGTCCTCGGCGAAGCAGTGGGCGGTGACGCGGGCGCCGAGCCGGTGCGCCTCTGCGATCGCCGCCCGGACCGCGTCGCGCGGCCAGCAGGCCGTCAGGTCGCCGGCCTCGCGGTCGATCCAGTCGCCGACGAGCTTGACCCAGCCGTCGCCGCGCCGGGCTTCCTGGGCGACGTACGCGACGAGGTCCTCGGGCTCGATCTCGTGGGCGTAGTTGCGGATGTAGCGGCGCGTGCGGGCGATGTGCCGGCCCGCCCGGATGATCTTCGGCAAGTCCTCGCGGTCGTCGATCCAGCGGGTGTCGGAGGGCGAGCCCGCGTCCCGCAGGAGCAGGGCGCCGATCCCGCGGTCGGTCAGCGCCTGCTTCTCGGCCGTGTCGGCGTCGACGGGGCCGTGCGCGTCCAGGCCGACGTGGCAGTGCGCGTCGACCAGGCCGGGCAGCGCCCAGCCCTCGACGGTGACCGTCTCGGCGGCCGGGGCGACGGGCCGCTGATAGGTCACCCTGCCCCCGACGACCCACAGTTCGTCCCGTACGTCCTCGGGCCCGACGAGCACCCGCCCCTTCACGTGCAGCACCGCGTGATCACTCATGGCAGCAGCTTAGGAGGCGCTCCGGGCGGGCGGTACGGGGCGCTGGGAACGCCGCCGCACGGGCCGGTCGGTACGCTCGTACCGCAGCCCGGACGAACTCGTGAGCGAAGTGAGCAGTGACGTGAGCAGTACTGTGACGCACCCCTTTTTGGATCTGGCGCCGCTGAGCGCCCAGCACTTCGCCGCCATCGAGGCGCGGGTGGCCCGGCTGCTCGGCACCGGGCAGGACGTCGTGATCATGCAGGGTGAGGCCCTGCTGCCCCTGGAGGGGTGCATCCGGGGCGTCGCGGGACCCGGCACGACCGCGCTGAACGTGATCACCGGCCCCTACGGGCAGACCTTCGGCGACTGGCTGCGGGACTGCGGTGCCACGGTCGTCGATCTCGCCGTGCCGTTCCACACGGCCGTCACCGCCGACCAGGTGCGCCGGGCCCTCGCCGAGCACCCGGCGATCGACTTCGTGTCGCTGGTGCACGCCGAGGCCGCCACCGGCAACACCAACCCGGTCGCGGAGATCGGTGAGGTCGTGCGCGCGCACGGCGCCCTGTTCATGCTGGACGCGGTCGCCTCGGTGGCCGCCGAGCCGCTGCTGCCCGACGCGTGGGGCGTGGACCTGTGCGTGATCGGCGCGCAGAAGGCGATGGGCGGCCCCGCGGGTGTCTCCGCGGTGTCGGTGAGCGAGCGGGCCTGGCAGCGCATCGCCGCCAACCCGCGGGCGCCCCGCCGCTCCTACCTCTCCCTCCTGGACTGGAAGGAGCGCTGGATCGACGCCGGCCGCAAGGCCCTGCTGCACGCGCCCGCGCAGCTGGAGATGCTGGCCTTGGAGGCCTGCGTGGAGCGTATCGAGACCGAGGGCCTGGCCGCCGTGACGGCGCGGCACGCCACCGCTGCCGCCGCCACCCGCGCGGGCGCGCTCGCGCTCGGCGGGGGCCTCGCGCCCTATGTGCGCGAGGCCGTGGACGCGGCGCCGGTCGCCACCACCCTGCGCACTCCCGCCGGCACCGACGCCTCGGAGCTGGTCGCCAAGGCGCTGGCCGCCGACCCGGTGCTGCCGCTGGTCGCCGGGGGCGGGGCGCTGGCCAAGGAGATGATCCGGGTCAACCACTACGGGCCGGACGCGACGCGCGGTGTCGTGCACGCCTGTCTGGCGGCCCTCGGCGCCGCGATGGGCGAGGCCGGTCTCACTGTCGATCTGGAGGCGGCCCGGCGCGCGGTGACCGACGCCTGGCGCTGAGCGGCCCCCGGCCGTCCGGATCGCTGCCGGGAGCCCCGCGGGCGGCTCTTCCCCCGCGGGGTCCTCGCATGGCAGCGTGCGGGGCATGACCACGCTTCCGGACGGCCGCCGCATCCCGCCCCCGACCGCCGACGAGCCCGCCATGCTGGCGGGTTGGCTCGACATGCACCGCGCGACGCTCGCCCTGAAGTGCGCGGGCCTCGACGACGAGCAGACGCTGCGTACGCCGGTCGAGCCGTCCACCCTCTCGCTGTTCGGCCTGGTGCAGCACCTGGCCGAGGTCGAACGGAACTGGATCCAGCGGGTGTTCGCCCGGCGCGAGGCGCCGCCGCTCCACCGGGACCCCAGCGGCTTCACCCCGGACCGGTCCAGGACGTTCGCCGAGGTGCTCGCGGTGTGGGAGGGCGAGGTCGCCGTGAACCGCGAGATCTGCGCGGGGCGTTCCCTGGACGACACGGGGCGGCTCGGGCCTCAGGAGGCGGCCGTCATGGGCGGCGCGGAGGCGGTCAGCCTCCGCTGGATCCTGGTCCACCTCATCGAGGAGTACGCGCGCCACAACGGCCACGCGGATCTCTTGCGGGAACGCATCGACGGCGTGACGGGAACATGAATCGGGCGTTCCCGCAAAGCTCTCACCGAGCATCGTCCCGCAATTCCCCCGCGCATTCTCACGAATTCTTTATCAACACAGCTTGCAGTCTCCTTCTGCCCGATTTCCACGACCCTAAACACTAAGGTTTCGTCAGGGCCGAACGGCGTGATTCGAGCGCATCACGAGGAGGTTTCCCTCGTGTGACACACTCCACATCGCGCCCTTTTCATCCCTGTATGTCCAGGTCAAATCGGGCCATATCGTGAACTCCTCATGTGTGCGCACACCTACGCGCGATAACATATGACAAGCGCTGGCGTAACCCCTCCCCCCGATGCAATTCAAGAAATTGCTCGGTAAATTCACTTCGCATGACCGCTGCACAAGCCGATCTACCGACCGACCTGCGAGCGAAATTCCTGGAAATGCCGGAGGGGCTGCGACTCGACACCCCCGCTGTCGCCGACGGCGCCGCCATCTGGCGGATCGCCCGCGACTCCAAGGTGCTGGACCTCAACTCTTCGTACAGCTACCTGCTGTGGTGCCGCGACTTCGCGGCGACCTCGGTGGTGGCCCGGGGCGCCGACGGCGAGCCGGCCGGTTTCATCACCGGCTACATCCGGCCCGAGCGCCCGGACACCCTGCTGGTCTGGCAGGTGGCCGTCGACCACGAGCAGCGCGGCCGCGGCCTCGCCGGGGCCCTGCTCGACGGGCTGACCGCGAAGGTCGCCGCCGAACGCCGGCTGACCACGATCGAGACGACCATCACGCCGGACAACACGGCGTCCGAGCGGCTCTTCCTCTCCTACGCGCGACGGCACGGCGCGTCGGTCGAGCGGAAGATCCTCTTCGACGCGGGTCTTTTCCCTGATGACGGGCACGAGTCAGAGGTGCTCTACCGCATCGGCCCGATCGGCCACTGAGCCCCGGCGCCCTCGCTGCCCTCCCCCCGCACGTCCATACCCCCCACTCCCACGACTTTCCATCTCCCAGGAGATCCGCTGTGACCATCACCCAGCCCGACCTGAGCGTCTTCGAGACCCTGGAGTCGGAGGTGCGCAGCTACTGCCGCGGTTGGCCTACGGTTTTCGACCGCGCGCAGGGCAACCGCATGTACGACGAGGACGGCCATGAGTACCTCGACTTCTTCGCCGGGGCCGGCTCGCTCAACTACGGGCACAACAACCCGGTGCTCAAACGCGCGCTGATCGACTACCTGGAGCGCGACGGCGTCGTGCACGGCCTCGACATGTCGACGAGCGCGAAGCGCAACTTCCTGGAGTCGTTCCAGAACATCATCCTGCGCCCGCGCGACCTGCCGTACAAGGTCATGTTCCCGGGCCCGACGGGCACCAACGCCGTGGAGTCGGCGCTGAAGCTGGCCCGCAAGGTCAAGGGCCGCGAGTCGATCGTGTCGTTCACGAACGCCTTCCACGGCATGTCGCTCGGCTCGCTCGCGGTGACCGGCAACGCCTTCAAGCGGGCGGGCGCCGGCATACCGCTGGTGCACGGCACACCGATGCCGTTCGACAACTACCTCGACGGCCAGACCCCCGACTTCATCTGGTTCGAGCGGCTCCTTGAGGACCAGGGCTCGGGCCTCAACCAGCCCGCCGCCGTCATCGTGGAGACGGTGCAGGGCGAGGGCGGCATCAACGTCGCCCGCGCCGAGTGGCTGCGCAAGCTCGCCGACGTGTGCGAGCGCTGGGACATGCTCCTGATCGTCGACGACATCCAGATGGGCTGCGGCCGCACCGGCGCCTTCTTCTCCTTCGAGGAGGCGGGCATCACGCCGGACATCGTGACGGTGTCGAAGTCCATCAGCGGCTACGGCATGCCGATGTCGCTGTGCCTGTTCAAGCCGGAGCTGGACGTCTGGGAGCCGGGCGAGCACAACGGCACCTTCCGCGGCAACAACCCGGCGTTCGTCACCGCCGCCGCCGCCCTCGAGACGTACTGGACCGACGGTTCGGCCATGGAGAAGCAGACCCGCGCCCGCGGCGAGCAGGTCGAGCAGGCGCTGGCCGCCATCGTCGAGGAGAACCGGACCGAGATCAAGGAGTTCCGCGGCCGCGGCCTGGTCTGGGGCATCGAGTTCCTGGACAAGGACCGCGCGAGCGCCGTGGCGAAGCGGGCCTTCGAACTGGGCCTGCTCATCGAGACCTCCGGCCCCGAGGGCGAGGTCGTCAAGCTCCTCCCGGCGCTGACGATCACCCCCGACGAGCTGGACGAGGGGCTGCGCACGCTGGCCCGGGCGGTCCGCGAGACCGCCTGAGCCAGCGAGAGTCCGAGCCCCGCACGACGTAAGAGAAAAGGAAACACCACACCGTGATCGTCCGTTCGTTCAAGGACATTGAAGGCACCGACCGGCATGTGAAGGCCAAGTCGGGTACCTGGGAGAGCAAGCGCATCGTCCTCGCCAAGGAGCGTGTCGGGTTCTCCCTGCACGAGACCATCCTGTACGCGGGCACGGAGACGTCGATGTGGTACGCCAACCACATCGAGGCCGTCGTCTGCACCAAGGGCGAGGCCGAGCTGACCGACGACACGACCGGCGAGAAGTACACGATCACGCCCGGCACGATGTACCTGCTCGACGGGCACGAGAAGCACACCATGCGGATCAAGGAGGACTTCCACTGCCTGTGTGTCTTCAACCCGCCCGTCACCGGCCGTGAGGACCACGACGAGAACGGTGTGTACCCACTGCTGACGGAGGACGACGAGGGCTGAGCGCCGCGCGCCGGTCGGCCGAGTCGGCCGACATCCCGCACAGGGCCGTACGAGAGGAGAGGCAGGCAACACCATGACCACCGCACCCGAACGCACCATTGACCTGTACCCGACCCGAGGCGCCGAAGAGGTGCTCATCGAACGCAAGGACCCGGTGGTGTGGTCCGAGCCGGGTACGCGGGGGCCGATCGCGGCCGGGGATCTCGCGGGGTTCGAGCGGGACGGCTTCCTGGCCATCGACCAGCTGATCACCCCGGACGAAGTGGCCACGTACCACGCCGAGCTGGAACGGCTCATGCACGATCCCGCGATGCGCGCGGACGAGCGTTCCATCGTCGAGCCGCGCTCGCAGGAGATCCGCTCGATCTTCGAGGTGCACAAGATCAGCGAGCTGTTCGGCAAGCTGGCGGCCGACCCGCGCGTGGTGGGCCGGGCCCGGCAGATCCTCGGCTCCGACGTGTACGTCCACCAGTCGCGGATCAACGTGAAGCCGGGCTTCGGGGCCTCCGGGTTCTACTGGCACTCGGACTTCGAGACCTGGCACGCCGAGGACGGCCTGCCCAACATGCGCACCGTCTCGGTGTCGATCGCGCTGACGAAGAACCACGACACCAACGGCGGTCTCATGATCATGCCGGGGTCGCACAAGACGTTCCTCGGCTGCGCGGGCGCCACGCCGAAGGACAACTACAAGCGCTCGCTCCAGATGCAGGACGCGGGCATCCCGTCGAACGAGACGCTGACGCACCTCGCGTCCGAGCACGGCATCCGCCTCTTCACCGGTGAGGCCGGCTCGGCCACCTGGTTCGACTGCAACGCCATGCACGGCTCCGGGGACAACATCACGCCCTACCCGCGGTCGAACGTCTTCATCGTCTTCAACAGCGTGGAGAACACCGCCGTCGAGCCGTTCGCGGCGCCGGTGCGCAGGCCCGAGTTCATCGGGGCGCGGGACTTCACCCCGGTGGGGTGACCTGACGCAGACGGGCCGGTGGTCCGGCACCCCCGTGGGTGCCGGGCCACCGGCCTTTTCGTCGGTGCTACAGCTTCGTCGCGCTACAGCGCCGGGTAGTCCGTGTAGCCCTTCTCCGCGCCGCCGTAGAAGGTCGCCGGGTCGGGCGTGTTGTACGGGCCGCCGGCCCGCAGGCGGGCCGGCAGGTCGGGGTTGGCGAGGAAGAGCGCGCCGAACGCGATGATGTCCGCGGTGCCGTCCTCGACGAGGGCGAGGGCGTCCTGGCCGGTAGGGCCCTCGGTCCGCGGGTTCAGGATGAGCGTCCCGCCGAAGTCCCGGCGCAGCCGGTCGGTGAGCTCGCGGATCTCGCCCGCCTCCAGGATGTGCAGGTACGCGAGGTCCAGCGCCGCCAGCTCCTTGACCAGCGCGGTGTACGTCGGCTCCGGGTCGGGCTCGGCGATGTCGTTGAAGGGGTTGCCGGGCGAGAGGCGGATGCCGGTGCGGGCGGCACCGATCTCCGCGCTGACCGCCTTGGCGACCTCGACGGCGAAGCGCAGGCGGTTCTCCACGGAGCCGCCCCACGCGTCGGTGCGCAGGTTGGTGTTGGGCGCGAGGAACTGGTGGATGAGGTAGCCGTTGGCGCCGTGCAGTTCCACCCCGTCGAAGCCCGCGTCGATCGCGCCCCGCGCGGCGGCGGCGAAGTCGGCGATGGTGGCGCGGATCTCGACGTCGGTCAGCTCGCGCGGGGTGACGAAGTCCTTGGGGCCCTCGGCGGTGTAGACCTGGCCCGCGGCGGCGACCGCGGAGGGCGCGACGTTGACCTCGCCCTCGGGGAGCAGGACCGGGTGGCCGATGCGGCCGACGTGCATGAGCTGGGCGAAGATCGTGCCGCCCGCCGCGTGGACGGCGTCGGTTACCTTGCGCCAGCCGGCGATCTGCTCGGCGCTGTGCAGGCCCGGCGTATCGGGATATCCCTGGCCGACCACAGAAGGCTGGATGCCCTCGGTGATGATCAGGCCGGCGGAGGCGCGCTGGGCGTAGTACTCGACGGTCAGATCCGTGACCACACCGCCCTGGCCTGCGCGGCTTCGTGTCATGGGGGCCATGGCGATGCGGTTGGCGAGCGAGGTTCCGGACAGGTCGATCGGGTCGAACGCGGTGGTCATCAGAACTCCCTGACAAGGTTTATGTGGTCGGCCAAGTAACGCGCCGGACCACACTGTAGCTCATTCCTTGGCCGACCAAGGTAAACTTTTCGGAAGACGTCCGATGACCCGTAGGAGCACGTGATGAAGGCCGACCCCGCACCGACCGAAGCGGCCGACCCCGCCTGTCCCCCCGGGCTCCCCCAGGTGGCCGGGGCGGGGCCCGTCAGTCATGCGCTCAGCCGGGTGGCGCGGCTGCACCGCATCGCCGCGGGCAAGGTCCTGAAGGGGGTCGGCCTCTACCCGGGCCAAGAGTTCGTGATGATGCACCTGTGGGACGCCGGTCCGGTGCGGCAGTCCGAGCTGATCAAGGCCGTGGACCTCGACCCGTCGACGGTCACCAAGATGCTCCAGCGCCTGGAGCAGTCGGGGCACGTGCGCCGGCGCCCCGACCCGGCCGACCGCCGGGCGGTGCTCGTCGAGGCCAGCGACGCGAGCTGCGGGCTGCTCGCGCAGGTGGAGCGGGCCTGGGGCGAGCTGGAGGGGCACACGCTGGCCGGCCTGGACGAGGCCGAGCGCGGGGAGCTGCTGCGGCTGCTCACCCGGGTGGAGACGAACCTCTGCACGGAGACGGCGGACTGCCCCGAGCGCCGCGCGGAGGAGGCGGCCCGGGAGCGGGCGTCGCGCCGCTGAGCCGACGCCTGGGTGCCCCTTTCAGCCGACCGCGGGGGCCGTCGGCCGGGCAGTTCCGGCGTGGGGGCCGGCGGCCCGGGGGGCTCAGTTCGACAGCGCGTCGAGGAGGCGGTCCACGTCCGCCTCGGTGTTGTAGAGGTGGAAGGTGGCGCGCAGGTGGCCGGCCCGGGCGGAGGCGATGATGCCCGCGCGGGCCAGTTCCGGCTCGCGGGCGGCGAGTCCGGGGACCGAGACGATCGCCGCGGTGCCCGGCACCGGGGTGTGGCCCAGTTCCGCGAGCCCCGCGCGGTAGCGCTCGGCGAGCGCCACGTCGTGCGCGTGGATCGCCGCGACGCCCACCTCCTCGACGAGCGAGAGCGCCGCCGCGGCCCCGTGGTAGGCGAGGAAGGCCGGCGGCTCGTCGAACCTGCGGGCGTCCGGGGCCACTTCACCGATCGGGCCGTACGTCGACTCCCAGCCGTCGGCCGCCGCGAGCCAGCCGCCGTGCAGCGGCGCCAGGGACTCCTGCGCCGCCTCGCCCACCGTGAGGAAGGACGTGCCGCGCGGGCAGAGCAGCCACTTGAAGGCGCCGGTGACGGTGTAGTCGTACGCCCCGGCGTCGAACGGCAGCCAGCCCACCGACTGGGTGGCGTCGGCGAGGGTGCGCGCGCCATGGGCGGCCGCCGCCTCGCGTATCGCGGCGCAGTCCGCCGTCCTGCCGTCGGCCGACTGGACGGTGGAGAACGCCACCAGCGCGGTCCGGGGGCCGACCGCGTCGGCGAGTTCCGCCAGCGGCGCGAACCTCGGCTCGAGATCGCCCCGGAGCACGAAGGGGTTGATCAGGGACGAGAAGTCGCCCTCGGGGAAGAGCACTTCGGCGCCCGCCGGGAGCGACGCGGCGATCAAACCGACGTGCACGGCCACCGAACCGCCCGTCGCCACCCGCGAGGGGTCCACGCCCACCAGACGCGCGAAGGACCGGCGCGCCGCGTCGACCGTGGCGAAGTCGCCGGAGCCGACGCGCCCGCCGGAGGCGATCTCCGCCGTCAGGGCCCCGACGGCCTCGGCGGCGCGGCGCGGCAGCAGGCCGTAGCTCGCGGTGTTGAGGTAGGTCGTCGTCGGGGCGAACTCCCCCGCGAGGCCGGTGCCGTCGCTGATCCCCATGAGTGTCATGAAGATCAACCTACGTGAGCGGTCAGCCCTGCGGAACCGCACATCCGTCCGGCCCGCACGCCTCGCCGCCGTCGCTGTCCGCGAGGGTGGTCAGCGGCGAGCGGTTGCCCCACGCCTGCTCCAGGGCCTGCGTGAAGACCTCGGCGGGCTGGGCCCCGGAGACGCCGTAGGTGCGGTCGAGGACGAAGAACGGCACGCCGGTCGCGCCCAGTTCGGCGGCCTCGCGCTCGTCGGCGCGCACGTCGTCGGCGTACTTCGCGGGGTCGGCGAGCACGGCACGCACCTCGTCGGCGTCCAGACCGGCCTCGACGGCGGCCGCCACGACGCGCTCGTCGTCCTCGAAGAGGGACCGCTCCTCGGCGAAGTTGGCGCGGTAGAGCAGGCCGATCAGCTCGTCCTGCCTGCCGCGCTCCTTGGCGAGATGCAGGACGCGGTGCATGTCGAAGGTGCTGCCGTGGTCGCGGCCCTCGGTGCGGTACTCCAGGCCCTCCGCCGCGGCGTTCTCGCCGAGCCGGCGCTCGCCCTCGCGGGCCTGGTCCTCGCTCATGCCGTACTTGCGCATGAGCATCGGGATCACCGGGCCGCTGTCACCCTTGGCGCGGGTGGGGTCCAGCTCGAAGGAGCGGTGCACGACCTCGACGCCGTCGCGGTGCGGGAAGGCGGCGAGGGCCTTCTCGAAGCGGGCCTTGCCCACGTAGCACCAGGGGCAGGCGATGTCGCTCCAGATCTCGACGCGCATGTGTGGCTCTTTCCGGGTCGTGCGGTACGCGGCCGCGTCGGTACGCGGCGGTCGGTGCGGAGGGAGCCTCCGCTCAGGGCGTCAACGCACGGGCAAAGCGGCTCATTCCCCCGCCGCGAACTTTCCCGCGTTCGCCCTGACCCAGGTCCGCAGGTGGGCGAGCGGCTCCAGGGCGCCGCGGCCGAGGCCGGTCAGCTCGTACTCGACGCGGGGCGGGACCTCGGCGTACACGGTGCGCGTGACCAGGCCGTTCTCCTCCAGGCGGCGCAGGGTCTGGGTGAGCGCCTTGGGGCTGACGCCCTCCAGCTTGCGGCGCAGTTCGCCGAAGCGGCGCGGGCCGTCCTCCAGGGCGGTGATGGCGAGCCCCGTCCACTTGTGGACGAGCAGCTCGAAGACCTCGCGGCCGGGGCAGAGCAGGCCGTAGATGTCGTGCGGCCGAGCGGCCGCGCCGGGGCGCTCATCAGGGGTCTGACCAGTCATGGTTCCCCCAATATAGTTGGGTCCCTTGCGGGTGACCGGGCGGTCCGCCCTACGGTCCCGCTCATGACTTCTCCCGACCTCTCCCCCGTCTCCCCCCTCTCCCGCCTCTCCCCCTCCTCGCCCGTGCGGGTCGGCCTCGTCGGCCTGTCGGCCCGGGGCGGCTGGGCGTCCCGCTCCCATCTGCCGGCGCTCTCGCGCCTCAAGGGGTACGAGCTGCGCGCCCTGTCCGCGTCGAGCGAGGCGTCCGCGCGGGCGGCGGGCGAGAAGTACGGGGTGCCGCTGGCCTTCGGGTCGACCGGGGAACTCGTCCGCAGCGACGAGGTCGACCTCGTCGTGGTGAGCGTGCGGGTGCCGCTGCACCGCGAGGCGGTCCTCGCCGCGCTCGACGCGGGCAAGGCGGTCCTGTGCGAGTGGCCGCTCGGCAACGGCCTCGCCGAGGCCGAGGAGCTGGCGGCGGCCGCGGACCGGGCCGGGGTGCGGACGTTCGTCGGGCTCCAGGCCCGTTCGGCGCCTCCGGTGCGGTACGTACGGGAACTGGTAGCCGAGGGCCGGGTGGGCGAGGTCCTGTCGACGAGCCTGGTGGCCTCGGGGCGCGGGTGGGGGCCCACGTTCGAACCGAGCGGCGCCTATCTGCTGGACGAGCAGAACGGCGCCACGATGCTGACGATCCCCTTCGGGCACACCGTCGACGCGCTCACCATGGCCCTCGGGGAGTTCACCGAGGTCTCCGCGACGCTGGCGACGCGGCGTCCCGTCGTACGCGAGGCGGGCACCGGACGCGCCGCCCCGATGACGGCCGCCGACCAGGTGGCGGTGTCGGGGCGGCTCGCCTCGGGCGCGGTCGTCTCGGCGCACTTCCGCTCCGGTCTGTCCCGAGGCACGAACTTCCGCTGGGAGATCAACGGCACGGACGGGGACCTCGTCGTCACCGGCGACTCCGGCCACCTCCAGCAGGCGGCGGTGACCGTGCGCGGCGGACGCGGCACGGAGCGCGGCCTCACCGGACTCCCGGTGCCCGCACGCCACTTCGCCGTGCCGGAACTGGACGAGCTGCGCGCCGTGCCGTCTTACGAAGTGGCCTACAACGTAGGGGCGCAGTACGCCCGCGTCCTCGCCGACCTGACGGAGGGCACCGCCCACGCGCCGGACTTCGCGCACGCGGTGCGGCGCCACCGGCTGCTGGACGCGATCGGGCGGGCGGCGGCCACCGGGACCCGGGTGACGGTGTGAGGCCCGGAACGGCCGGGCCCCGCCCCGGGCCCGCCGCGGGTCAGTGCTCCAGCCGTCCGTCCACCCTCCTCGGCAGCCCCAGCGGGTTGGCGTCGCGCAGCTCCGGCGGGAGCAGGGCCTCGGGGGTGTTCTGGTACGCGACCGGGCGCAGCCAGCGCTCGATGGCCGTGCCGCCCACGGACGTCGACGTGGACGTGGTGGCGGGGTAGGGCCCGCCGTGGTGCTGGGCGGGCGCGACGGCGACGCCGGTGGGCCAGCCGTCCACGAGCACGCGCCCGGCGAGCGGGGTCACCTCGGCCAGGAGCTCGGCGCCGCGCGCGCTCACGCCCGCCGCCTCGTCGGTGGAGAGCTGCACCGTCGCGGTGAGGTTGCCGGGCAGCCGCGAGAGGACGGCGGTGATCTCCGCGTCGTCAGTGTAGCGCGCGACGACGGTGACCGGGCCGAAGCACTCCTCCAGGAGCAGGTCGTGCGGCCCTTCGCCCGCCAGGCGCGCGGCCGGGACCGTGAGGAAGCCGGCGCTGACGGTGTGCTCGCCGCCGGCGCCCGGGGTCACCGGGGCCTGGACGTCGGGGAGCGCGGCGCGCTCGCGTACCCCGGCGACGAAGTTGTCGCGCATCCGGTGGTCCAGGAGCACCCCGGCCTCGGTGTCGGCGACCGCCTCGGTCAGCGACTTCACGAACCGGTCGCCGGCCGCGCCCTCGGGGGCGAGGACGAGACCCGGCTTGACGCAGAACTGGCCGACGCCGAGCGTCATCGAACCGGCGAGTCCGGTGCCGATCTGCTCGCCGCGCTCGGCGGCGGCGGCCTCGGTGACCACGACGGGGTTGAGGGAGCCCAGCTCGCCGTGGAAGGGGATCGGCACCGGCCGGGCGGCGGCCGCGTCGAACAGGGCGCGCCCGCCGCGGATGGAACCGGTGAACCCGGCGCCGGCGATCAGCGGGTGCTTGACCAGCTCGACGCCCGCGTCGAAGCCGTGCACCAGGCCGAGGACGCCCTCGGGGATGTCGTGCCTGGCCGCCGCCCTGCGCAGCACGGAGGCGACCAGCTCGGAGGTGCCCGGGTGGTCGGGGTGGGCCTTGACGACGACGGGGCAGCCCGCGGCGAGCGCGCTCGCGGTGTCGCCGCCGGGCACGGAGAAGGCGAAGGGGAAGTTGGACGCGGAGTAGACCGCGACGACGCCGAGCGGGAGCTTGTAGCGCCGCAGGTCCGGGATGGGCGGGGTCGCCGAGGCGTCCGGGTGGTCGATGACGACGCCGAGGAAGGCGCCCTCGTCGACCAGGTCCGCGAAGGCCCGCAACTGGTAGCAGGTGCGCGCGAGTTCACCGGTGAGCCGGACCGGGCCGAGCGCGGTCTCCGCGTCGGCGGTCTCCACGAGGTGGTCCTTCGCCTCGTCGAGCAGTTCGGCGGCGGTGCGCAGGAAGGCGGCGCGGACCACGCGGTCGGCGAGGGCGGGCGCCGCGTCCCGGGCCGCGCGGACCGCGCCGTCGACCTCCTCGGCCGTGGCTTCCACCGCAACCTGCTCGCGCTGCTTCCCGGTTCGGGGGTCGACACTCCAGACTGGTGCTGCTGCCACCGCGAATTCCCTTTCCAAAGGTGATGCCGGTCGTTCTGGCCGAGGTCTGCCGCTCACCAGGGCTGTTCGATATGCTGAACAACGTCTCCGCTGATGAACGGGCAGGGACTCGGAGCGTATTTCTCGGCGATCTAAGGGGTCAAGGGCGATGTCGGCTGGCGAGACCGGAGGCGGGGCGCAGGTCAAGTCCGCGGTGCGGACGGTGGAACTCCTCGAGTACTTCGCGGGCCGTCCCGGAATGCACTCCCTGGCGGCCGTCCAGGAGGCGGTCGGGTACCCCAAGTCGAGCCTCTACATGCTGCTGCGCACCCTGGTCGAGCTGGGCTGGGTGGAGACGGACGCGACCGGCACGCGGTACGGCATCGGCGTGCGCGCCCTGCTGGTGGGCACCTCCTACATCGACGGCGACGAGGTGGTGGCCGCCGCGCGGCCGACCCTGGACCGGCTCTCCGACGACACCACCGAGACCATCCACCTGGCGCGGCTCGACGGCACGAACGTCGTCTATCTGGCCACCCGCCAGTCGCAGCACTATCTGCGGCCCTTCACCCGCGTCGGCCGCAGGCTGCCCGCGCACTCCACCTCGCTCGGCAAGGCGCTGCTCGCCACCTTCACCGACGAGCAGGTCCGCGCGCTGCTCCCCCAGGCGCTGCCCGCGCTCACCGAGCACACCATCACCGACCGCGAGAAGCTCATCGAGGAGCTGCACACGGTCCGCGAGCAGGGCTTCGCGGTGGACCGCGAGGAGAACACGCTCGGCCTGCGCTGCTTCGGCGTCGCCATCCCCTACCGCACCCCGGCCCGGGACGCGATCAGCTGCTCGGTGCCGGTGGCCCGCCTCACGCCCGCGCACGAGCAGATGGTCAAGGACGCCCTGTTCGACGCGCGCGACCGGCTGACCCTGGCGACGCGCCGACTCTGAGGCGGACAACGCCGGTTCGCCGCGGTCCTGGGCTCGGGGGCGGCCGGCTGCTGTTCGGTTCGCTCATGAGCCTCGGCGACGCCACGAGGCGGCCCACCGGCGTCACGGTCCTCGCCTACGCTGTGCAGATGATCACCGGAACGCTCGTGGCCGCCGTCGGGGTGCGCTTCCTCACGGAGCGGGCGGGTTCCCCGGCGTGCGGGGCTTCGGCGTGCGGGGCTTCGGCGTGAGGGGCCTCGGCATCGCGCTGTTCGGGCGCCGGGCGCGCCGCCGGTGGGTCCATCTGATCCTCGGCGGCGCGCTCGCCATGCCGTACGTCTTCGTCGGCTCGGTGATCGTCGGACCGCTCCTGAACGACGACCGCTTCTTCGGCTCGCTCACCTCGCAACTCGCCTCCTTCGCCGCCGGGTTGCCGCTGGCCGCGATCACCGCGCTGTTCTCGCTGACCCGCCCGATGTCGGTGGCCGCCGTCCGCGCCCTGTGCGCGGTGCCCGAGGGCGCTCTGGCCGAGGGTCCCGCGCGGGGGCGGGTGGCACGCGGGCGGACCGCCGCGTGGTTCACCCTGCACCTGGGCCTCGGCGGGCTCGTCAGCGGCATGTCGCTGGCGCTGCCGCCGTTCGCGTGCGTCCTGCTGGCGGTGCCGTTCTTCGCCGTGTTCCGCGACAGCCGCATCGGCCTGCCCGGAGTCTTCGGCGAGCCCTGGCTGGTGGCGCTCTCGCCGGTCGTCGGCTGCGCCTCGCTGGTGGCGCTCGCCGCCTGCGCGGCCGCGTCCGGCGGGCTCCTCGCGCGCTGGGCCCCGGCGCTGCTCGGGCCGACGCCCGCCGACCGGCTCGCGGCCGCCGAGCAGCGCGCCGCCGACCTCGCGGTGCGCAACCGCCTGGCACGCGAACTGCACGACTCGGTGGGCCACGCGCTGAGCGCCGTCACCCTGCAGGCGAGCGCGGCCCGCCGCGTCCTGGACCACGACCCGGAGTTCGTCCGGGAGGCGCTGGCCGCCATCGAGGACACCACGCGCCGCACGGTCGGCGAACTCGACGCCGTGCTCGGTGTGTTGCGGGAGGCCGACGACGCCCGCTCCACGGCGCCCGCGCCGACCCTCGCCACCGACTTGGACGGACTGCTGCGCCGCACCAGGGCGAGCGGTCTGCGGGTCGGCGCCACCGTCGCCCTGGAGCCGGACACCCTGCCCCCGCTGGTCTCCCGCGAGGCGTACCGCATCGTGCAGGAGGCGCTCGGCAACGCCCTGCGGCACGGCGGCGGGGACGCCCGGGTGAGCCTGCGCATCGCCCTGGACGGCCCCGACCTGGCCGTCACGGCCGAGAACCCGCTGCCGCCCCGCTCCCCCGCCACCCGCCCCGGCGGCGGCCACGGCCTGCGCGGCATCGCGGACCGGGCCCGGCTGCTCGGCGGCACGGCCGCGGCGGGCCCGGCGGACGGCGCCTGGCGACTGGACGTACGACTTCCGCTGAAGGGACACGCATGACGACCACCCCCGCCCCCACCGCCACCGCCACCGCCATCCGGATCGTCCTCGCCGACGACGAGCGCATGGTGCGCACCGCCCTGCGCGCGATCCTCTCCGCGGAGGCGGGCATCGAGGTCGTCGGCGAGGCGGCGACCGGCGCCGAGGCCGTGTCGGTCGTGCGGCGGCTGCGGCCCGACGTCGTCCTGATGGACGTGCGCATGCCGGAGATCGACGGCATCCGCGCCACCGAGCAGATACTCCGGACGATGCCGGAGCCGCCGCGGATCGTCGTCGTGACGACCTTCGAGAACGACGCGTACGTGTACGAGGCGCTGCGCGCGGGCGCCGCCGGCTTCCTGCTCAAGCGGGCGGACGCGGACGCGCTCGTCCAGGCGGTGCGCGTGGTGGCGCACGGCGACTCGCTGCTGTTCCCCGCGGCGGTGCGCGCCCTGGCCGCCGAGTACGGGCGGGCGCGGCCGGCGCCGCCCGCGTGGGTGGCGCGGCTGACCGGCCGGGAGAGCGAGGTGCTGCGGCTGATGGCGGCGGGGCTGACCAACGCGGAGATCGCCGGACGGATGGGGGTGGGCGCCGCGACGGTGAAGACGCACGTGGCGTCCGTGCTCGCCAAGACGGGCGCGCGGGACCGCACGCAGGCGGTGATCGCCGCGTACGAGGCGGGCTTCGTGGACCGGGGCTGAGCCCGGTCCGCCCGGCCGGTCGGGGCGCCCCGGGATCATGAGGACTTTCTGAGAAAACGGTCGCAAGCGGACCAGAAGGGAACGAAACCCTCCAGTCCGCTCGTCCTTCCGTGGGATGAACAAGACGATCAGGCGCGCCTCGGTCTTCGCACTGCTGCTCGTGCTCGCCCTGCTGGTGCGGGCGACGTGGGTGCAGTTCCACGACTCGAAGGCGCTCGCGGACGACAAGCACAACCGGCGCAAGGCGATCGAGCAGTACGCGAACCCGCTGGGCGACATCATCGTGGGCGGTGAGGCCGTCACCGGCTCCGCGCGGACGAAGGGAGGAGACCTCGCGTACAAGCGCACGTACAAGAACGGTGCCCTCTACGCGCCCGTCACGGGCTACAGCTCGCAGGTGTACGGCGCCACGCAGCTCGAAGGCATCTACCAGGACCTCCTCGACGGCACCGACAGCCGGCTGAGGAACCCGCTCGACACGCTCACCGGCAAGCGCGCCGAGGGCGGGGATGTGGTGACGACCATCGACCCGGCGGTGCAGAAGGCCGGGTACAAGGCGCTCGGCGACACCAAGGGCGCGGCGGTCGCCCTCGACCCGAAGAGCGGCGAGATCCTCGGCATGGTCTCGACGCCGTCGTACGACCCGTCGAGGATCAGCGGCTCCACCGACTCCGCGCAGTGGCGGGAGCTGACCTCCGACAAGGAGAAGCCGATGGTGAACCGCGCGATGCGCCAGCCGTTGCCGCCCGGTTCGACGTTCAAGCTGGTCGTCGCGGCGGCGGCCCTCGAGGACGGCCTGTACTCCTCGGTGGACGCGCGCACCGACAGCCCGAACCCGTACACGCTGCCGGGCACGGCGACGGTCCTGCGCAACGAGAACGCGTCGGCGCCCTGCGAGAACGCGACGATCCGCACCGGCCTGCGGTACTCCTGCAACAACGTCTTCGCGAAGATGGCCGTCGACCTGGGGCAGGACAAGGTCGCGGCGATGGCGGAGAAGATGGGCTTCAACACGGACAAGCTCGACGTGCCGGTGCGCGCGGCGAAGAGCGTGTACCCCGCCGGCATGGACAAGGCGCAGACGGGTCTGTCGGGCATCGGCCAGTTCGACGTGACGGCGACGCCGCTCCAGATGTCGATGGTGTCGGCGGCGATCGCGAACGGCGGCGAGCTGGTCCGGCCGCACATGGTCTCGCAGATCACCGACGCCGACGGCAACACCCTGGAGAAGTACGGCGACGGGGACTCCCGGCGCGTGATGAGCGAGTCCGTCGCCGAGGGCCTGCGGTCGGCGATGCGGACGGTCGTGGAGAAAGGCACCGGTTCGAACGCGCGGATCGACGGCGCGACGGTGGGCGGCAAGACGGGTACGGCGCAGCACGGCGAGAACAACAGCAAGACGCCGTACGCGTGGTTCACGTCGTACGCCAAGGGCGGCGACGGCCGGGAGGTGGCGGTCGCGGTGATGATCGAGTCGTCGAGCGCGGCCCGCGACGAGGTCAGCGGCAACGGCCTGGCGGCGCCGATCGCCAAGGCGATGATGAAGGCGGCGCTGACCCGCTGAGCGGGCCCGCCACCACCCCACGCCGCCACCGCCGTCCCACGCCGCCACCGCGGCACCTCGCCGCGGCGGCGGCCCTCCCCTCGACGCCCCGCCGCCGCGGTGGCCCGACACTCCGCCACGACGGCGGCCTGCCGCCACGGTGGCCCGCCCCGCCGCTGCGGCCCCCCGCCGCCCCGAGGCTCCCACCCCCCCCGGCCCCAGCCCCTGCCCCGCTTCGGCCCGGCTGGGCCTGCCTCACTCGGCCTGGTCACAACGCCCGTCCGCCTCAGCCCCCGCCCGCGTCGGCCCGACCCGGTCTCACTCCCGGCCCCGGGCCCGTTTCCGCTCGCGGCCCCCGCGCCAGGTCCGGCCGAGCACGATCAGCAGGAACGGTGCGCAGGCGCCCGCCAGCAGGCCCGTCGCGTAGCCGAGCCCGGTGCTCGCACCGTCGTCGAGGGCGGTCGAGACACCCGAGACGGCCACGGCGGCGATGACGACGGCCACCAGGGCGTAGAACTTCCGGCTCAGGAAGTTGCTGCGCTCCGGCACGGGCGGCGGCGACGCGATCTCCGCGCCGGGGCCGAGGCTCGCCGCCTTCGGCCGCTTGAACCAGGCGTGCACCAGCCAGGTGCCGCAGGCCTCCCAGCCGTCGGGGGCGAGCCGCCCGTCCAGGCCCTCGCGGCCGCGCGGGACCAGCTCGCGCCGGTACTCCCAGCGCTGCGGCCGCTCCGCGTCCCGGCGGCAGACGAAGCGGCCGAGCGCGTCGACCCGCTCCACCTCCCAGCCCTCGTCGCCGAAACGGTTCAGCAGCTCCTCGTCGACGTAGGTGTCGGCGGTCCAGCGCCACGTCTCGCCGTGGGCGGCCGGTGCGGTCGGTGCCCGCTCCCCCGTGGCGGGCACCAACTGCCCGGCGAACTCGTCGGCCGGCCCGAACTCCTCCAGCGGGTCGGCTCCCGACTCCTCCAGGTGCGCGGCCAGCTCCTCGACGGTCGCCTCGATCCGGTCGGCGGGCAGCCCGCGCGCCCGCAGCCGCTCGGCGAGGTCGATGAGGTAACCGTCCTGCTCGTACCGGGTGTTCACCGCGTCCGCTCCGTTCATCGTGGCGTCACTCCCGCCCTGCCCAGGACCTCGCGCACGGAGGTGTCGAAGGCCAGCCACAACCCGCCCTGCTCGCCGAGGGTCTCCCGGCCCGCGTCGGTGAGCCGGTAGTAGCGCCGGCCGGGCCCCTTCTCGGTGGCGCGGAACTCGGCGGCGACCAGGCCCGCCTCCTCCAGCCGGTTGAGGACGGGGTAGAGCGTGCCGCCCTTGATCTGCCCGAAGCCCGCGGCCGAGAGCAGCTTGGCGATCTCGTAGCCGTAGCTCTCGTCGTCGGTGAGGCTGGCGAGCACGAGGAGGTCGAGTACGCCCTTGAACCAGCTGGCGCGGCGGTCGGTCATGGTGTCAGGCCCTTCTTCGGCACGGGTCCCCCTCGTCAGGCGGCGGACGGGGCGCGCGGCCCGTCCGGCGCGGGCAGCGTCAGGTCGCGGACGCTCAGCGCGGCGTGCGCCACCACGGGGAGCAGCAGGCTGCCCGTCGCGAAGTAGAGGCCGGTCATGACGGCGCCGAACACGGCGAAGACCAGGATGCCCTGGCGGCCCTGGTAGGCGCCGGCGAGCGCGTAGATGAGGACCGAGAGGGCCGCGGCCACCGTGAGGTCGAGGCCGAGCGCGCCGACGCCGAAGGCGATGAGGAGGCCGCGGTACAGGAGGTTGGCGCCGATGCCGTCGGTCACGGCGACGGCGATCGCCAGCCGCCGCTCCTCGGCCGTGCGCGGCAGCATCGCCTCGATGGAGGCGAGCCCCGGCACGTGCCTGCCCCGCTCGGCCATGCCGCGGAAGTTGCGCCCCGAGGCCACGGCGACCGCGACGAAGACGAGCATCAGGGCCACGGTGTATCCGGGCCGTTCCGGCAGGACGAGACCGAGGTCGGCGGCGTCGACGCCGGGCGACAGCAGCAGCGCCGCCACGGCGCCGGCGGCGAGGACGCCCCACAGGGCGAGCGTACGGCCGAAGTAGCGGACGAGCGCGCGGGGTTCGGTGTCCCTGCGGCGGGCCAGCGAGGCGTACATCCGGCGGCCGGCCCAGGGCTCACCGAGCAGCAGATAGGCGGCGAGCGCGGCCGTGACGGCCGTCGAGGCGACCGAGAAGTCCGGCGAGATGGTCATGGGATCCCCCTTCCCGAGGGGGCCGCGCGGCGCATGTCTACGCCTGCCGTGCGACCCCTGAGCGACTGAACTACCTAGACCGTATGGCCACCTAGTCAGGATTGCAACCTATATCGCGGTGCCGTCACCAGAACCGCCTCCGCTAAGGCGGCGGCCTCGGTGTGTCTCCTCTGGCGGGCGGCCCGGGGCCCGGACTCACCGGCCGGCGGTTGGGGAAACAGCCCGATTCCGTGCCGGGGGCCTTAGAAGCCAGCATCACCTGGCATGACATCGACGATCGGGCGCGTCCTGCGGGACCGCGACGCCCGCCTCTACCTGGGCGCGGTGGTGGTCTCGGGCTTCGGGTCCTCCGCGCTCTGGCTGGCCTGCGGCATCTGGGTGAAGGAGCTGACCGGCTCCGACGGGCTCGCCGCGCTCTGCCAGTTCGCCCTGTGGGCGCCCACCCTCATCGGCCCGCCGCTCGGCACCCTCGCCGACCGCATGCGCCGCAGACCGCTCCTGGTGGCCGTGAACCTCGCGCTCGGGGTGCTGCTCCTGTCCCTGCTCGCCGTGGACGGCACGGGAGGGCTGTGGGTCCTCTTCGCCGTCCTCCTGCTGTACGGGGCGTGCGGCGTCGTCACGGACGCGGCGGAGGCCGCTCTGATCCCGATAGCCGTCGGCAAGGAAGTGCTCGGCGACCTCAACGGCCTGCGGATGTCCGCGAACGAGGGCATGAAACTGGTGGCGCCCCTCGCGGGCGCCGGCCTGTTCGCCGCCTGCGGGGGCGCCGGGGTGGCGCTCCTGGACGCCGTCACCTTCGTGCTCGCCGCCGGCCTGTACGCGCTGCTGCGGGTGCGTGAGGCCGCCCCGGTGCGTGAGCGTGCCTCCCTGTGGGCCCGTACCGCCGAGGGGGCACGGCACCTGTGGGGGCACGCGCGGCTGCGGCCGTTGGTGGTGGCGGGCGGTCTGACGATGCTGTCGTCGGGGGTCGGCGGCGCGGCCATCTACGCGATCGTGGAGCGGCTCGGCCACGCGCCCGCGTACTCGGGGGTGCTGTACGCCGTGCAGGGGGCGGGGTCCGTCGCGGTGGGCGTGGCGTCGGGGGCGCTGCTGCGGCGGTTCGGGGCGCGGCGGTTCGGCGGGGCGGGCATCGCGCTGACCGGCGCGGCGGCGGCCCTGAGCGCGCTGCCGAGCGACGCTGCGGTCCTCGCGGGGAGCTTCGCGAACGGCGTCGGACTGCCCTGTGTGCTGATCGCGGGCCTGACGGCGGTGCAGCGCGAGACGCCCGGGGCGCTGCTCGGCCGGGTGGCGGCGACCGCCAACACGTTGATGTTCACGCCGACCGCGCTCGGCATCGCGGCGGGCGCGGCCCTCGTGGAGTGCGTGGACCTGCGCGTCCTGTTGCCGGTGCTCGCGGGGGCGCGGCTGCTGATCGCCGCGCCCCTGCTTCTGCGGCGCCCGGCTGCTGCACGTGCGCCCGGCGCTTGATCGTCGTGACGGTCGGCGCCTGTGCGGTCGGGCAGGCCTCGGGCAGCTTGGCCTCGGGCAGCTTGGCCTCGGGCAGCTTGAGAAGCTCCCGGAGCCCGACTGTGGTGCCCGGATCGTGGGGGCGTTCACTCCGGGGTCGACAGGGCCCTGCCGACCTGCGCGAGGTCGTGGTCCGACGCCAACCCCGCGTGGTACAGCCGCAGTTCCGTGGCGCCGAGCCGCGCCGCGCGGGCCGCGTCGGCGGCGAGCGTGCCGGGGCGGCCGCCCATGGCGCCCACCACGGTGAGGTTGGCGGCCAGGACGGTGGCGGGCCCGGCGTGGGCGGTGAACGGCGTCAGGGCCTCGGCGCCGTCCGTGCACGGCACGACGACACCGTCGGCCACGGAGAGGATGTGCGCCGGGTCCACGCCCGCGTTCGCGCCGCAGTGGTAGGGCACCGGGTCGGCGTGCAGCAGCACCTGGAAGTCCGGCGGGGCGGCCGCCCGTACGGCGGCGACGGCGGCCTCCTGGAGCGTGCGGGCGGTTTTCTCGCGCCACGCGCGCGTGGCCGCCGCCAGGTCGGTGCCGATGAGCGTCTCGACGGACGCCCAGCCCGTGTCGTCCGCCTCGCCGCGCCACACGGGCTCCAGGCCGCGCCGGACGGCGGCCGCCAGCGCGTCCGGGTCGAGGCCTGCTCCCGCGTACCCCGCGCGGCAGGAGGAGCAGAAGCACAGGGACATCAGGTACTGCCCCGCCTCGCCGAGGCCGACGCCGGCGGTCTTGTCGTGGGCGTGCAGATGCGCGAGGCCGTACCAGCCGCACGACTCCAGTTCGGTGCCGCGCGCTCCGGGGCGCACGGCGGCCTCGGCGGCGAGATCGACGAGGTACGCGCGCGTGGCGGGCCGCGCGATGCACGGCGCCCACGGGTAGCGGTCCCCGTAGGCGTTGACGACGGAGGTGGCCGGGTGCTCCTCGCCCATCCGGGAGTTGTGGGCGAGGACGACCCAACTGCGTACGTCGATACCGGCGGCCGCGAGCGCGTCGGCGGCCGCTCCGTAGGCGTCGCCGGGCGCCCACTCCCCGGCGGGGTACGGCCGCAGCGCACGGCCCTGCCACCGGTCGCCCGGCGGGTAGAGCACGGCGGCGTGCGCGGCCGTGACGATGCGGTGGCGGGGGTGGCGCGGGGTCAGGGCGCGCGTGGAGTGGTAGGCGGCGGCGAGGGTGACCTGGCGGATGCCGAGACCGAGGAGGCGGGCGGGCGCGTCGGGGTCGCCGATGACGTCCCAGGGGTAGAGGAACGCGGCGGCCCTCACGCGTCGGCCCCGGGGTGGGCGTGCCCGAGGGACTCCCGGCCGCGTTCGATGAGTTCGGCCAGCCGCTTGACGTGTTCGCCGGCCGGTTCGTGCAGCGGCGGCCGCACGGGGCCCACGTCGAGGCCGCCGAGCCGTACGCCCGCCTTGACGAGGGAGACGGCATAGCCGCGGCCGAGCGCGCGCAGCTCCACGAAGGGCCGGTAGAAGCCGTCGAGGAGGCGGTTGACGGTGGCGTCGCCCTCCGGGGTGCCCGCGTTGAACGCGCGGTGGAAGGCGAGCGCGATGTCGGGCGCGAAGCAGAAGACGGCCGAGGAGTACAGCCGCACGCCGATGCCCCGGTAGGCGAGGCCGGTCAGCTCGGCGGTCGGCAGTCCGTTGAAGTAGAGGAAGTCCCCCGGCACCTCGCCGCGCACGGCGCTCACGACGCGCTGCATCAGGTCCATGTCGCCGAGGCCGTCCTTGAAGCCGATGATCCCGTCGGCGCGGGCGAGTTCGACGACGGTCCTGGGGGTGAAGACGGCGTTGTCGCGCTGGTAGACGATGACGTCCAGGGAGGTGGCCCCCGCCAGCTCGCTGTAGTGCCGTACGAGGCCTTCCTGCCCGGCGACGACGAGGTAGGGCGGCAGGGCGAGCAGCCCGTCGGCGCCCGCCTCCTCGGCCAGGCGCGCGTACCGCACGGCGAGCGCGGTGCCGTACCCGGTGCCCGCGACGACCGGCACGCGCCCCGTCGTCTCCTGGACTGCCGCGGCGACGCAGCTCTGGAACTCCTCGGGCGTCAGGGCGTGGAACTCGCCCGTGCCGCAGCAGGCGAAGACGGCCGCGGCGCCCGCGTCGACACCGGCGCGCACATGGGCGCGGAAGGCGTCCAGGTCCACGGAGCCGTCCGGGCCGTACGCGGTGACCGGGAAGAACAGCGGCCCGCTGGGGACGCGAAGTCGGGAAGCGAGAGGGGCTGGCGTCACGGACTCTCCCTAGGCGTGCACGTTCATGATTGGCGTCCATATCCCTGAACACGGTCACGCTAAGGCGCCCCGTCGGCCGAGGTCAAGCGGACGAACTCCCCGCAGAGGAGCGGGTTTCCCGCCGCCGGAAGACACCGGGAGACTCCGGGAAGCCGCCCGCAGACACTTGACGCGGCGCGACCGCGATCCCTAGGTTGTCTACGGATGTGAATCCTGTACGTCGATAAGAACAGTCACGTCCGTCCGTACGGCTACGCGCCCGCATACGGCCGCCCGAGGAGACCCGCATGCCCGCTGCCCGCACCGTCCTGCTCACCGGCGCCGCCGGCGGCCTAGGCACGCTGATGCGCGACCTCCTGCCGGCCCATGGGCACGACCTGCGCCTGCTCGACGTGCGCGCCATCGAGGACGAGCCGGACGCGATCGTCGCCGACCTCGCCGACAAGGAGGCGCTGCGTGCGGCCGTACGGGGGGTCGACGCGGTCCTCCATCTCGCGGGCATCTCCCTGGAGTCCACCTTCGACAAGATCCTCAAGGCCAACATCGAAGGGACGTACAACCTGTACGAGGCGGCCCGCGCGGAAGGTGTGCGGCGGGTGGTTCTCGCCTCCTCCAACCACGCGGTGGGCTTCACACCGCGCCCCCGGGGGGACGACCCGCTGATCCCGGTCGACACCCCGCACCGCCCCGACACGTTCTACGGCCTGTCGAAGTGCTTCGGCGAGGACCTCGCCCAGTTCTACTGGGACAAACACGGCATCGAGACGGTCTCCATGCGCATCGGCTCCTGCTTCCCCGAGCCGACGAACGTACGGATGCTGTCCGTCTGGATGAGCCCCGCCGACGGCGCCCGGCTCTTCCACGCGGCGCTCACCGCCGAGGACGTCGGGCACACCGTCGTCCACGGCTCGTCCGCCAACACCCGCCTGTGGTGGGACCTCTCCTCCGCGCGGGCGCTCGGCTACGACCCGCGGGACGACTCCGAGCCGTACGCCGCGAAGCTCGTCGCCGAGCAGGGCGAACTGGATCCCGGCAACCCCGCCCACGCACACCTCGGCGGCCACTTCTGCACCGACCCGCCGGTGTGGCCGCACTGACCCCGTAATCCGATACCGCGCGGGCAGGGGCGCGCCGTACCCTCCGGGTCATGCCGAGACCGCAGGGATTCACCTACGAACAGCGCGCCGACGGCGCCGTCGTCATCACGCACGGCGCCCGCGCCGCCGGGACGCTGCGCGGGCCCCGCGCCGAACAGTTCCTCGCCGAGGTGCGCGGCGGGGACCCGCAACTGGTGATGGCCCGCTGGACCGGCAACTACAAGCGGGGCAACGAACGCTCGGCGCGGGCGCACCCGCGCAACCGGGGCTGAGCCGCGCGAGCGGCCGGGAAAAAGCTTGCGCGAGTAAGGGAACGGTAAAGCGGGGTCGTTCGTTACCTCTGGCATGACAGCTATGACCCCCGGCTCGAACATCCCGCTGACCGCCGCCCGCGTGGCGGTGGACGTCGCCGCCCCGGTGCGGCTCGACGTATCGGGCCTGCTGCTCACCGCCGACGGCAAGGTGCGCTCCGACGACGACTTCATCTTCTTCAACCAGCCCTCGGGCCCCGGTGTGACCTATCAGTCGGGTGGCGGTACGACCCCCGACAAGGTCATCGTGGACACGGCCGCCGTGCCGGCCGGCATCGAGAAGATCGTCGTGACCGCGAGCCCGGACGCGGCGGGCCAGACCTTCCAGGGCATCGAGCCCACCGCCACCATCCGCGACGCGGACAGCGGCTCCGTCCTCGCCACCTTCACCCCGCCGCGGCTCGGCTCCGAGACGGCCCTGGTGATCGTCGAGATCTACCTGCGCAACGGCGCGTGGAAGGCCCGCGCGGTCGGCCAGGGGTACGCCAACGGCCTCGCGGGCATCGCGACGGACTTCGGCGTGTCGGTCGAGGAGCCCGCCCCGGCCCCGGCCGCCGCGCCCGCCGCCCCGATGGCGCCCCCCGTGGGGCAGCCGGTCCAGGGCCCGCCCCCGCCGGTCGCCGACCCGCGTCAGGCCGCGCCGAGCGCGCCCGCCGCTCCCCCGGCCCCCGCCGCGCCCGCCCCCGGCGCCGGGAAGATCAACCTGGACAAGGGCCGGGTCAGCCTGCAGAAGAACCAGACGGTGTCCCTGGTCAAGGGCGGCAAGCCGCTGCTCTCCCAGGTCAAGATGGGCCTCGGCTGGGAGCCCGCCTTCCGCGGCAAGGACATCGACCTGGACGCCTCCGTCATCGCCTACGGCCCGAACCGCAACCACGTGGACAGCTGCTACTTCGGCAAGCTGTCGATCGTGAACGGCGCGATCAAGCACTCCGGCGACAACCTCACGGGCGAAGGCGGCGGTGACGACGAGGTGATCGTCGTGGACCTCGGCCGCCTCCCCCAGGACGTCACGGGCCTGGTCTTCACGGTGAACTCCTTCTCCGGCCAGAAGTTCACCGAGGTCGCGAAGGCGTACTGCCGTCTGATCGACGCGGCGTCCGGCGAGGAGCTGGTCCGCTTCGACCTGACGAACGCCGAGGCGCAGACGGGCGTCATGATGGCCAAGCTGATCAAGCAGTTCACCGGCGAGTGGGAAATGACCGGCATGGGCCAGTTCGTCAAGTCGCGCACGGTCCGCGGCATGGTGAAGCCGGCCGCCCAGGCGCTGTAGCCGGACATGCGTGAGGGGCGGCGGACCGCGGCATGCGGTCCACCGCCCCTCACGTGTGTCAGGTCAGCGGTCGGGCGTCAGAGCTTGGACAGCTTCGAGTAGGGGCTCAGGAAGCGTCCCTGGCGTCCCTGGAAGTCGATGACGACCGCGTCCTCTCCCTCGACGCCGACGATCCTCCCGAGTCCGTACTGGTCGTGGGAGACCCGGTCGCCCACGGCGAACTGCTCTACGGGTGGTGCGGGCGGAGCGGGCACGTTGAAGGGACTGTTCGGCAGGTGGCGGCGCGAGCCGGCGGGCCTCGTCATATTCGAAGTATGCGCCCCCGGACACCCCCCGCACCATGCTCCGAGTTCACACCGCTTTCACATCGGTATGGAACAGACACACAAGCGGCTGGTGCGGGGGGTGTTTTCCATGATCGGTTCGCCCCCTGTCCGGAGGGGGCGATCTCGCCGTATCGGGTGAGACCGCACCCGCCGCCACCCGCGTTCGGAGCCGCGGACGACGCCGGTATGGCCAGTAACCGCCCGGATTGTCGCGCCAGACGCCAGGGGGGCCAGGGCCTCGGCGGTGGGTCCGCCGGCGAAGAAAGTGCCGGAGGCACGGATCACCGGCATCGCTCCACGCCCGGGCCCCGGGGAGCCGGTGGGCCGCGCCGGCGGGCCGCCGGAAGCGACGAAATCGTGACACCTCTCACGCCCGGACAGGCGATTCAGCGCCGCTGCCTCTTCCACGGACCGGTGATGGCCAGCAGGATGCCGGGCTTTTGGATGTTGGCGAACAGCGTCCGGCCGTCGGGCGAGAAGGTGACGCCGGTGAACTCGCTGTACTCCGGGTCGTCCTCCGTGCCGAGGTTCAGTTCGTTCCGCGCGATGGGGTACGTCCGGCCGCGCTCCGTGGCGCCGAACAGGTGCTGGACGCCGTCGCCGTCCTCGGCGACGACCAGACCGCCGTAGGGCGAGACGGTGATGTTGTCGGGGCCGTCGAAGGCGCCGTCCCGGCCCGGGTCGGGGTTCACGCCGAGCAACACCTTCAGGGTCAGGGTGCGGCGGCCCGGGTGGTAGAACCACACCTGCCCGTCGTGCTGTTCGGGGCTCTCGCCGCGGGCGAAGGAGGACACGACGTAGACGCCGCCGTCGCCCCACCACATGCCCTCCAGCTTGCGGGCGCGCGTGATGTCGCCGTCGTCGAACTGCTGGCGCACCGGCACGGTCCGCGCGTCGCGGTCGGGGACCTCCACCCAGTCCACGCCGTACACCGTGCCGATCCGCGTGGCGCGGGACAGGTCGTCGACGAAGCGGCCGCCGGAGTCGAAGCACTTGGGGGCCTTGAGGACACCCGCGTCGTCGGCGAGGGTGCGCAGCCTGCCGCGGCCGTGCTCGAAGCCGTGCGGCGGGCTCCAGCGGTAGAGCAGGCCGTTGGGCCCGGAGGCGTCCTCGGTGAGGTAGAGGTGCCCGCGCCTCGGGTCGACCACGACGGCCTCGTGGGCGAAGCGGCCGAGCGCCTTGACGGGCTTGGGGGCGCGGTTGGCGCGCCGGTCCATGGGGTCGACCTCGAAGACGTAGCCGTGGTCCTTGGTCATGCCGTTGCGGCCGGCCTTGTCCTCGGTCTCCTCGCAGGTCAGCCAGGTGCCCCAGGGAGTGCTGCCGCCGGCGCAGTTGGTGGCGGTGCCCGCGAGGGCGACCCATTCGGCGATCCGCCCGTCGCGGTGGACCTCGACCACGGTGCAGCCGCCGGACGCGGCCGGGTCGTACACCAGCCCCTCGGCGAGCGGGACGGGGTGCTCCCACTTGCCGCGCGGGCCGCCCAGCTCGTGGTTGTTGACGAGGAGGGTGGTGCCGCGCGGGCCCGCGAAGGCGGCGGTGCCGTCGTGGTGCGAGGGGGTGTACTCGCCGCTCTCCAGCCTCGTCTTCCCGCTGTGGGTCAGGACGCGGTAGGAGAACCCGGCGGGCAGGGCCAGCAGGCCCTTCGGGTCGGGGAGCAGCGGGCCGTAGCCGGGGTCGTGGTGTCCGTGGCCCCGCGCTTCCGCGTCCGCGCCCACCTCGCCGGGGTCGGTGCCGTGGCCGGTGTCGGTCTCGGTGGCGGCGAGCGCGCCGGGTGCGGTGGCGAGCGCGCCGACGCTGCCGGCCAGGGCGACCCCCGCCCCGGAGAGCGCGGAGCGTCTGGTGAGGTCCCTGCGGGCGAGCGACATGGTTTCTCCTGAGGCGCGAAGGCGGATGCGTACGACCGGCTGCCGTCGGCGAAACCGTCCCGCCCGCGCTTGAACGGCGGTTGAACGCCGCTCGACGCCGAAGGGCCACCTTGCGTGAACCTGACCGCAGGGTGGGCGGGGCGATGCACGCCCACCCGGCGGTCCGCCCGATCACAGTCCCTGCTGCGACCTCGCCTTGAAGGCCGCCTTGCGCGCCTCCTTGGCCACCTTCTTGTCGGGGTGCAGCCGGCCCATCGCGTCCAGGACGTCCGCCGTCGCCGGGTGCTCCACCCGCCACGCCTGGGCGAAGAAGCCGCTGTGCTGCTGCGCGAGTCCCTCGACCAGGCCCTGCAGCTCGTCGGAGTTGCCCTCGGCGGCGAGCTGCGCGGCCAGCGTGTCGATGGTCAGCCAGAAGATGAGCGCCTCCGACGGCGCGGGCACGTCCGCGGCGCCCTGCTCGGCGAGCCACACCCGGGCGAGCCCGCCGAGCTCCGGGTCGTCGAGCACCTCCCGCAGAGCGGGCTCCGCCTCGCCGCCGACCAGGGAGAGCGCCTGCTGGCAGCGGAGCCTGCGCAGCGGCGCGCCCTCGTCGCCGCCGCGGGCGGCGGCCAGCAGCTCGCGCGCCGCGCCGAGCGGCTCGTGCCGGGCGAGCCACTGCTCGATCTCCGCCTGCGCGGCGGCCTGCGGGAAGCCGGAGGTGCCCGCCAGGAGCGCGTCGGCGCCCTTGTCCGCGAGGTCGCCGACGGCGGGCGCGTCGACGCCGGCCTCCAGCATGCGGGCGCGGACGCCGTACAGGCCGAGGGGGGTGAGCCGGACCATGCCGTAGCGGGTGACGTCCTCGTCGTCCACCGGGGCGGGCTCCCGCACCTCCTCGTCGCCGTCGTCGTCGATCTCGGCCATGAGGGCCTCGTCGACCGGCTGGTACTCGACCAGGCCGAGCGGTTCGAAGAGGCGGAACTGGTCGTCGAGCCTCATCATCGCGTCCGACACCTGCTCCAGGACGTCGTCCGTGGGCTCGCCCATGTCGTCGGGGACGATCATCGAGGCGGCGAGCGCGGGCAGCGGGACCGGGCCCCCGCCGGCCGCGGCGTCGCCCACGGTGAGCAGGTAGAGGTTGCCGAGCACGCCGTCGAGGAAGTCGGCCTCCGCCTGCGGGTCCCAGCCCAGCTCGTCGAAGTTCACCTCGCCGTTCTCCTCCAGGACGTCCAGGAGGTTCTCCATGTCGGGCACGGTGGCGTCCGCGTACACGGTGTCCAGGGCGCCGAGCCAGATGCCGAGGACGTCCTGCGGGCCGCCGGAGGAGAGCAGGGCCAGCTCCTCGCCCTGGGCTGCGGTGCCCTGCGCGCCCTCCTCCTCGGCGTCCGTGACGTCGACCAGGCCGGTGTCCACGGCGATCCGCCAGGCCTCGCTCGCGAGCGCGGCCGCGTCCGGGTCGTCCGCCGCGAGGCCCAGCTCGGCGGCGGCCGCCGGGAGCTGGTCCTCGACCAGCTCGCCACCCGCGCCGACCCGGGTCCCCGGGCCGGTCCAGCGGGCGAGCCGGACGGCGCGGGAGAGCAGCGGGGTGGCGAGCGCGGCCCGCGCGAGCTCCGCTTCGGAGTGCAGCAGCACCGGCGGCAGGGTGGCGGGGCTTACGGACATCGGCTGGTTCTCCTCCGGCGGATGGGGGGTTCCCCAGCTCGAACGGCGTCCGGAGCGCGGGGAAGGGTCGGGCAGGGCGCAAGCCTAGACGGATTTGGCCCCATGCCGCCCGGTTCATGTCCCTGTCAGAAGACGCGGGGTGCGGGAATGCCCGTACAACCTTGACAACTGCCCTGGTCAGGCCAGAGATTGACGCGCGTAGAGCACCCGCGGGGCCCGCTCGGCCCCGTGCGACGCCGCACCGCCGCACCGTTTTCCCTCACCCTCATCCGGAGCCCCTCATGCCGCAGATACCGACGCCCCGCACCTCCAGAACGGCCGCCGTCAGTGCTGTCGTCGCCACCGCCCTGGCGGCCGGCCTGCTCGCCGCCTCCTCCTCCGCCGCCTCGGCCGACGGGGTCGGCGTCCACGACATCCAGGGCACCACCCGCGTCTCCCCGCTGGCCGGGCAGCAGGTCACCGACGTCCCCGGCATCGTCACCGGCGTGCGGACCTACGGCTCCAAGGGCTTTTGGCTCCAGTCCGCGCAGGCCGACGCGGACCCGGCCACCAGCGAGGGCGTCTTCGTCTTCACCGGCTCGGCGCCGCTCACCGTCAAGCCGGGCGACGCCGTGCGGGTCTCCGGCACGGTCGGGGAGTACGTCCCCGGGGGCACCGGCTCCGGCAACCAGTCGCTGACGCAGCTCACCAAACCGACGGTGACGGTGGAGTCCTCCGGCAACGCGCTGCCCGCGCCGGTGCGGATCGACGCACGAGCGGTGCCCGACCGCTACGCGCCCGCCGGTGACCCGGCGCAGGGCAACAGCGTCAACGGGCTGCCGCTGAAGCCCCGTACGTACGCCCTGGACCTCTACGAGTCCCTGGAGGGCATGAACGTCAGCGTCGGCACCTCGCGGGTGGTCGGGGCGAGCGACCCGTACAACGAGCTGTGGGTGACGGTGAAGCCGCACGAGCACCGCGACCGGCGCGGCGGCACCGTCTACGGCTCCTACGACGCGCAGAACGGCGGCCGGCTCCAGATCCAGCAGCTCGCGCCGGTCTCCGAGCACCCCTTCCCGAAGGCGAACGTCGGCGACGTGCTGACCGGCGGCGCGGCCGGCCCCCTGGACTTCAACCAGTTCGGCGGTTACACCCTCGCCGCCCGCGAGCTGGGCGACGTCCGCGACAAGGGCCTCGGGCGGGAGAAGACGCGGCGCCAGGCCAAGGGTGAGCTGGCCGTGGCCACGTACAACGTCGAGAACCTCGACCCCACGGACCCGCAGGAGAAGTTCGACGCGCTCGCCGGGGCGGTCGTGACGAACCTCGCCTCGCCCGACGTCGTCGCCCTGGAGGAGATCCAGGACGACAACGGCGCGAAGAACGACGGCACGGTCACCGCGGCCGCGACCCTGCGCAAGTTCACGGACGCGATCGCCGCCGCGGGCGGGCCGCGCTACGAGTGGCGCTCCATCGACCCGGTGAACAACAAGGACGGCGGCGAGCCGGGCGGCAACATCCGCCAGGTGTTCCTCTTCAACCCCGAGCGGGTCTCCTTCACCGAGCGCGCGGGCGGGGACGCGACGACGGCGACCGAGGTCGTGCGGGCGGGCAAGCGGGCCGCGCTGAGCCACTCCCCCGGCCGGATCGACCCGCAGAACGAGGCGTGGACCAACAGCCGCAAGCCGCTGGCCGGGGAGTTCACCTTCCGTGGCCGCACGGTCATCGTGATCGCCAACCACTTCAGCTCCAAGGGCGGCGACGAGGGCCTCACCTCGCACCACCAGCCGCCGGTGCGCTCCTCGGAGACGCAGCGCCTCAAGCAGGCGCAGGCGGTGAACGGCTTCGTGAAGGACATCCGCGAGGTACAGCGCGACGCGGACGTCGTCGTGCTCGGCGACATCAACGACTTCGAGTTCTCGGCGACCGCCAAGGCCCTCCAGGACGGCGGCGCCCTGTACGCGGCCGTCAAGTCGCTGCCGAGGAGCGAGCGTTACTCGTACGTCTACCAGGGCAACTCGCAGGTCCTCGACCAGATCCTGACCAGCCCCGGCGTCGGCGACGGCTTCTCGTACGACAGCGTGCACATCAACGCGGAGTTCGCCGACCAGAACAGCGACCACGACCCGCAGGTGCTGCGCTTCAGGCCGTAGCACTTCAGGCCGTAGCTCTTCAGGCCGTAACGGGCAGGCGGCGGGGCCGGCTCAGCCGTAGAGGTGGTGGAGCCAGTCCTGCCAGGCCAGTTCGGTGCGCTTGGCGTCCGCGCGCGGGCCGAAGTCGTGCACGCGGACGGCCACCGGCGCGCCGAAGTGGTTGCGGCCGAAGAAGCGGTGCAGGGTGTCGTCCGTCCGCAGGCCGATGAAGTACCGGCTGCGGAAGTCGATCACGGCGTCCAGTTCCGCGCCCGGCGCCTCCACGCGGACGCGGGCCCCCTCGCTCGCGTCGTCGGGCAGGCCGAGGGCGCGGGCCAGGCGCGCGAAGGCGTCCGGTCCGGCCGAGCCGGGCGGACCGTTGAGGGCGCAGAAGACGGCGGCGCGGCCCCCGAAGTAGGCCAGGTACTGGCGCAGGGTGTGCAGATGGAAGTCGACGCGCTTCGCGGCGTCCTCGTACTGGTCGTGCCCGTGCTCGGTGAAGACGCCGCTGTGGACGTAGCGCAGCCAGGAGCGGCGGCCGCCGTCGCGGGGCTCGATGGTGTGGTCCAGCCGGTCGAGGCCCTGGCCGCGCACGCCGTCGGGGTCCTCGACCCGGGCGGTGAGGCGGTGCGGTGGGTCCCAGCGGGTGACGGTGCCGCCGAAGGGGGCGGCGCCGCCCTCGCGCGGTTCGTAGCGCATGGGCCACAGCCAGCCGCCGGTGCCGGTGGTGAGGGCGGCCCAGACCTCGGCCGGCGAGCCCTCGACCTCGAACTCGCGGGCTATCTCGAACTCCTTGCCGCCGCCGCTCATACCGACTCCCTCGGGGTCCCCGTCGACTCCGGTCGCCACCGAGCGGCGCCGTCCGCAGCCTTCCACCGTCCCGCCACCGTCCCGCCGCCGGCCCCGGCTGTCCAGGCGGGCGCGGCGAGCGGCGGCAGGCGGCCCGGGATCTACGCTCAGCTCGGTATGAGGCGGTACGCGAAGCGGTACCGGGCGACCGATCCGCCGGAGGCGACGCCGGGGAAGTCGCGCACCCGCCGCCACTGCGGTGTCGGCGAGCCGACGCCCTCGCCCGCCGCGGCGAGCGCGTCGATGTGGGCCTGCTCGGTCTCCCACCGCGCGTAGTTGACGACCCTGGTGCCGTCCGTGGTGGTGTGGAAGTGCGCCGAGATCAGCCCCTTGTCCTGGACCGGGTCGCTGTCCAGTGCCGTCAGCACGCCGTCGATCCAGGCGCGCTGCCGGTCGGCGTCGGGACCGTCGAAGTCGACCTGTACGACCACGATCGCGCCGACCGGCCGGTCGTCGCGGCCCGCGTCGGCGTACCAGCCGCGGTGGAGCCGCGTCTTGGAGAGGGAGAGGCGGGCGATGCCCGGCACGGCCGCGTCGATGTCGGCGTTGCGGGCGTCCCTGCCGTTCGCCGGGCTCGCGAAGAAGTCCTGGTAGGCCTCCTCGTCGCGCCACTGGGAGTGGTGCAGGAGCGTGGTGCCGTCACCGCCCGCGTACACCGTGTAAGACAGCAGCCCCTCGTGTGGCCAGGATCGGCTCTCCCAGGCCCGCGCGATGGCGTCCAGGGTGGCCTGCTGCCGTTCGGGCGAGCCGGTGTCCCACGTGCTGAAGAAGGTGAGGCCCGCGTCCGGGTGGTCCGGGTCGGGCAGGGTGGCGGTGCTGAGGGTCCTGGTCGCAGACATGACTGTCCATCCGTCCGTCGGTGCGTGTCGTCGCGGTGCCGGTGGGGTCCGGCTCCGGTGCACGCACCACGCTCCGACCTCAAGCGCGGTTCAGGTCAAGCCCGTTCACGCTCCGGTGTGCACCGCGCCGAGGACGGGGCGCTTGGCCTGCCGGCCGTCCCCCGACGAGCGCCCCCGCATCCGCCGCCACAGCCACGGCCCCATGAACCCCGCGAACCAGCGTGCCTCCGCCGTCACCTGCGCGAACACCGACGCCCGGGCGAGCGGCGGCAGCGCGGTCAGCCAGCTCCGGTGCCCCGGCAGGCCGAGGGCGTCCGCCATCCCGGCGGCGATCCTCGCGTGGCCCAGCGGGCTCGCGTGCATGCGGTCGCCGCTCCACAGGCGCGGGTCGGTGGTGATCCGGTGCGGGAACGTGTCGAGCACGGTCACGCCGTGCCGGTCGGCGGCCGCCCGGATCCGGGCGTTCAGGTCCAGGACGCGGGGCAGCGCGCGCCGCGCGAGCGGGGAGATGCGCCCGAGGTCGGGGAAGGTCACGGTGGCGACGTGCGCGCCCGCCGCGGTCAGTTCGGTGAACATCTCCTCGATGTCGGCGGCGACGCGCGCCGCGTCGAAGCCCGGCCGCACCAGGTCGTTCATGCCCGCCATGACGGTCACCAGATCGGGCTTCAGCGCGAGGGCGGGGCCCAGCTGCTCCGCCTTGATCCCCGCCGTCAGCCGGCCGCGCACGGCGAGATTGGCGTAGGTGAGATCGGGGTTGGCAGCGGCGAGTATCTCGGCGAGCCGGTCGGCCCAGCCCCGGTAGCCGTACGTCTCGTCGCCGTCCACGAGGCCTTCGGTCTGGCTGTCCCCCAGCGCGACGTAGCGTGCGTACGGATGGTGCTGCGTGGTGGTCATGGGCCGAGCTTCCTCCGCCCACCGGACCCCGTCAACGCGCCCTCACAGCCCTTCCCGGCCCACGGGCGACCCGCCCCGGCGCCCTCTCGCCGAAGGCCCACAACCCACGAAGGGCCCCCTGCCCGGGGTGCGCCACAAGGCGCCCGCCCCGGGCCGGGGGCCCCGCGAAGGGCGTTTCAGCCGGGCCAGCGGCCCGTCACACGGCGTACGCCGACCGCGCCGCCGCGTTCCACCGCCGCCTTGACCACGGCGAAGATCGCGCCCTGGAGCGCGGCGGCGGCGAGGATCTCGCGCAGGTTCCGGTCCTCGTCGTGGGCGTCCGGGGCGTCGTCCTCGCCCGCCACCGCCTTCCACGTACGGGCGAACAGGGCGCTCGCGACCATGCCGCCGAGCATGCCGAAGGCCATGCCGAGCGGCTTGTACAGCACCGTGGCCTTGCTCATCGGCGCCCACCCCGCTTCCGGCCGCGCAGCAGCACGTACGCGAGCAGCACGCCCGCTCCCGCCGCGACGAACGCGCCGGGGCGCCGGCTGCCGGCCCGTACGACGCCGTTCGCCACGGCCTTGACCTGCTCGGGGGTGTTCTCCTGCACGAGCCGGGCCGCCTCGGCGACCTTCTCCTCGGCCTGGGCCACGGCCTGGTGCTCCTCCGCACGCGCCTTGGCCCCGAGCACGGCGCCCTTCACCTGAGCGGCGCCCTCGATGGCCTTGCCCTTGGCCAGAGCGGCGCCCTCGATCGCCTTGCCCTTCACCTGGGCCGCGCCCTCGATCGCCTTGCCCTTGGCCTGCGCCGTCCCCTCGGCGGTCGCGCTCTGCGCGTGCCCCGCCTCGTCCGTCGCCTTGCTCTTCACGCGCGCCGCCTGCTCCGTCATCTTTTCCTTCACCTGTGCCGCCGTTCCTCGTACCTGGCCCTTGACCGCCTCGGCGCGCTGCCGGGCGCGGGTCTTCACATCCGCCTTGGCGGCCAGCTCCTCGACGGTCTCGCCGAGTCGGCCGCGGGTCTCCTCGATCTGCCGGCGCAGCTCGTCCGGACCCTTCACGCCCGTCTTCTCGGAATCCTTCGGCGTATTCGTCATCGGTGCGCCCTTTCCTTGATCTCCTCGACGTCCGCCTTGACGCTGTCGATGGCCTCCTGCGGCACGGGCGGAACCGCGCGGGCCAGCTGACCGCGCCCCATCACGGCCAGTACCCCGGCCACGACGAAGAGGACGCCGGTGACGATCAGAGCCGCCGCCCAGACGGGCAGGGCGAGCGAGAGCGCCGCGATCGCCGTGGCGGACAGGGCCATGAGCCCTACGTACGAGATCGCGCCGGCCGCGCCGATGAGCCCGCCGCCGCGGCCCGCGCGTTTGCCCTTCTCGGCCATCTCCTGTGCGGCGAGCCGCATCTCCTGGCGCACGAGCTCCGAAAGCTGTGTGGTGGCCTGCTCGACGAGCTGACCCACCGAGTGCTGCGCGTTCTCGCGCGTCGGCTGCTCGTCCATGGTCCCGGTCACGGGTGCCGCCTCCCTTCTGGCTGGGAGGCCCGAGTACCCGCGCCCGGCCGCGCTATCCCCGCTGATCCCCGGCCAGCCGGGACAACTCGGCCTGGAACCAGTCCAGGCGTGCCTGGAGGAGCGCGGCCTCGGCCATCAGTTCGGGCATCCCGACCCCCGCGAGCGGGCCCACGGGCCCGTCCGGGGCGGCGGGCGGGGCGGGCGCGACGACGGTGAGCCCCTCGCCCGCCAGCCGCGCGAACCCGGCGACGGACACGGCCTGCCGCCCGCCCCGGCACCGCCCGCACGCCGCTTCGAGCACCCGCCACCCCGGCCGGCCCCACCCGGCGTCGGCCAGGAGCGAGGCGGGGGCGCCGCAGCCGCACGGCGGCACGGTCGCGCCCCGCACCCGCTGCCTGGCGTACCGGAAGCCGCGCTCGAAGCGGATGTACGCCCCGAGCACCGTCACTTCGAGGAGCACCGCCCCGCGGTGTTCGGCGGTGCACAGCAGCCCCTCGGCGGTGGCGCGGTCGTGCACGCAGTGGAAGCCGCAGTCACAGCGGCGGCTGGGGGCGCTGTGCCGTCTGCCGTAGACGCAGCGCGCCTCGTCGAGCACTCCGTAGGGCAGGCCCGCGCCGAGGGAGACGCCGGTGAAGGCGGCCCGGGTGCCGTCGTGGGACAGCACCGGGCGGGCGATCTTGTATCCGGTCGGCGGCTCCGTCGGGCGTTCCTCGGGGAGCCGCGCCCTCATCGGGTGACCGCGGCCTCGACGGGCCGGGGCTCCGGCACCGACTCCGGGGCCTTCGGGCCGGGACGGGACGCGGACGCCCTGTCCGCGCGTGCCGTCTCATCCGCGCGCGCCGTCTCCTCCTGTCGCGGCTGTTCTTCGGCGATACCGGTCGCGAGTGCCTTGCCGAGCCTCATGACGCCTCCTAGGGACCGACTGTCGTGCCATGGTGACCCATACAGGGCCGAGTTGGCACCAGTGCGTACGTCATCTCCTCACCGTCGCGCACGGTTCCGCACCGCTCCTCACCGTTCGGCGAAGACCGGCGTCCAGCGTCCGGCGGAGTCCTCCTTCGCGGAGCGGTAGCCGCTGAGCGGAACGGTCTTGCGCTCGCCGATGGTGACCAGGACGAGCCGCTGCCGGTATTCGCTCGTGCCGGGTTCGATGTCCCAGGCGATGAGCCGCCGCGAGTCGGCCCAGGCGAGCAGCTGCTGGCCGGGCACCTTGGTGACGCGCTTGCCGGTCGCGGGGTCGATGATCTCGGACGCGGTGGTTCCGGCGCTCCCCGCGAAGTCGCCCGCGGCGAGCTTCCCGTCCGGCGAGAGCCCGGCCTCGTTGTACGGGCGCAGGTGCTTCTCCTTCGGCGGGGCGCTCCGCTCACGGCCCTCGAAGTCGTAGTACTGCTGGTACGGTGCGATGGTGAGACCGGAGAGGACGAGGGTGCCGTCCCGGCTGAACCCGAAGTCCTCCCGGGCGTTGATGCCGGAGAGCCCGAACTCGTCGGGCTTGTCGGACTTCATCTCCACGGCGCTCCAGTGGGCCTTGCCCGACGCCACGTCGATGACGTAGAAGCCGGTCCTGCTCGGTTCGCCGGGGCCGGGCCGCTTGTGGTTGCCCTCGTGGATCGGCCGGTCCATGTCGAGCCGGTCCGGGTTGTTCGCGTAGGTCGTGGCGACGAGTTTTCCGCCGTCCGGCGAGAAGGCGAGCCCGGCGACGCCCCGCCGCACCGGGATCCAGCGCTCGACCTCCCCGGTCAGCAGGTTCAGCAGACCGACCCGCTGTGCGGGCAGCCCGCGCTCGACGACGGCGGCGGTGCGCAGGCCGGGGGCGACGGCCAGCCACGCCCACCGGGCGTCCTTGCGGTAGGTGCCCGTCCGCTGGTCGAGCAGGTGGTAGGTGCGCTCGACCAGTTCGTCGCCGCCCGGCAGCTTGACGCGGCTGCGCGTGCTGTACGCGGCGAGCGCCGTGTTCCCGACGGCGATCAGGTCCCGGGGCGGTGTCTGCCCGGGATGCGCGACGATGTCACCGCTCCGCAACTCACTGGCCGGGCGCGCCTCGTGGGGCCCCGGGTCGCGACTCGGCACCGCGACGGCCACCACCGCGGCCGTCACGACGGCGAGCGACGCGCCGGTGAAGGCCCGGGCCCTGCGGCGGCGCCGCGCGGCCAGCACCCGGTCGGCGAGGTCACCCGGCGGGGGCGCGCCCTGGTCGGCCTGCTCCCGCAGCGAATCGCGCACCAGTTCTTCCACGTTCACGGTCATACCTCCATGGGCGAGAAGTCGCGGGACGCCGGCCGGGGTTCGCCGTCCGGCCGGTCGAGGCGCTCCAGGTCGGGAGCGAGGCTGCGCAACCGGGCGAGGGAGCGGTGCGTCGTGCTGCGCACCGTGCCGACGGAGCAGCCGAGGAGCCGGGCGACGTCCGCCTCCGGCAGGTCCTCGAAGTAGCGCAGCACCAGTACGGTCCGCTGGCGCGTGGTGAGCTTGGCGAGCGCCCCGCGCAGCACGACGCGCAGCTCCGCGGCGGACGCGCCGTCCCCCGAGGCGGCGCTCTCCGGCGGGTCGGCGACGGCCAGTTCGCGGCGCGGCCACTTCAGCCGCCACCGGCTGACCTGCTGGCGGTAGAGGACGCGCCGTACGTACGCCTCCGGCTCGTCGATCCGGCGCCAGCGGGCCGCCGCCTTGACCAGCGCGTTCTGCAACAGGTCCTCGCCGGCGTGCCGGTCGCCGCCGCTGAGCAGCACCGCGGTCTTCAGCAGCGCCGGCGATCTGCTCGCCACGAACTCCCGGAAACTGTCCTGCTCTTCGGCATCCATCGTCACCTTCGCTCCCTGGGGGGCCTGTTGCCCTCCCGTACCAGTGAGGACGGGTCCGGCAGGGCCCCGCTATGCCTCCTGCCGGGAGGAAAGAGAAAAAGGAGCGGCCACCCCGAAGGGCGACCGCTCCTGGAATGCGGGGAGAGGCGGGAATTCAGCTCCCGGTGGGGAAGCCCGCCGCCTTGGTCCAGCGCAGCGTGGTGCCGCCCCGGCTGAAGGTGACCTTCTCGCCCCCGGAGGCGACTGCGATCTTCTCCCAGCCGTCGAAGTTTTTGGTGAGGTGCTTGTCCCAGGTGGTCAGCCGGCCCGTGGCCACGGTGGCGACCGACTCGGTGGGCGGCTCGCCGTCCGCGCAGTACACACCGAAGTCCCCGAAGGCGGCGACGGTGCCGTCCTTGGCCTTGAGGGTGATGCCCTGGCAGGCGTCGGTCCTCGTCTTGTAGATCACGGCGGGCTTGGACCAGCCCCTGGCCCGGGGGCTGTAGTCCTGTACGAAGAGTCCCTTGCCCCGCATGTAGTGCATGGCCACGCGCCGCCCGTCGGCGAGCTTGACCTGGGCGTTGAAGGGGCTCGGGCTCCCGCTCCAGGGGATGTCGCTCTTGCGCAGCGGGTAACCGTGGTCGCCCGCCACGGCCCGGCTGACCTCCCGCTCGACGCCCCGGCCGTCCCCCTGGACCTGCCCGGCGCTCTGCCCGCACCCGACCAGCAGCCCGCACACGGTCACGGCCCCCAGAGCCAGCGCCCGCACACCTGTTCCACGCATAGGACTTCCCCCTGTCGCCCGGCCCCGCGCCCAGCGGCGGCCACCCCGCAGTTGTAGCAGGTCGACGGGCGCGGAGGGCCGGCGGCGGCTCGGCGCGCGCGGGGGGCGGGGCGGCCGCGGGCGCTCGGCCGCCCCGTCGTGGGTCAGTTGTGGCTGTGCAGGATCTCGTTCAGGCCGCCCCAGACCGCGTTGTTCGGGCGGGCCTCGACCGTGCCGGTGACGGAGTTGCGGCGGAAGAGGATGTTCGAGGCGCCGGACAGCTCGCGGGCCTTGACGATCTGCCCGTCGGGCATGGTCACGCGGGTGCCGGCCGTGACGTACAGGCCCGCCTCGACGACGCACTCGTCGCCCAGCGCGATGCCGACGCCCGCCTCGGCGCCGATCAGGCAGCGCTCGCCGATGACGATGCGGACGTTGCCGCCGCCGGACAGGGTGCCCATCGTGGAGGCGCCGCCGCCGATGTCGGAGCCGTCGCCGATGACGACGCCGGCGGAGATGCGGCCCTCGACCATGGAGGTGCCGAGCGTGCCCGCGTTGAAGTTCACGAAGCCCTCGTGCATGACCGTGGTGCCCTCGGCGAGGTGCGCGCCGAGCCGGACCCGGTCGGCGTCGGCGATGCGGACGCCCTTCGGCACGACGTAGTCCGTCATGCGCGGGAACTTGTCGACGGACGTCACGGCGAGGTGCAGCCCCTCGGCGCGGGCGTTGAGCCGCACCTTCTCGACGTCGTCGACGGCGACCGGGCCGAGCGAGGTCCAGGCGACGTTGGCGAGGAAGCCGAACTGGCCGTCGAGGTTGACGCCGTGCGGCTTGACCAGGCGGTGCGAGAGCAGGTGCAGGCGCAGGTAGACGTCGTGGGCGTCCAGCGGCTTGTCGTCGAGGGAGGCGATGACCGTACGTACGGCGATGATCTCCACGCCACGGCGGGCGTCCGGCCCGATGGCCTTGGCGGCGCCCTCGCCGAGCAGCTCCACGGCGCGCTCGGCGCTCAGCCGCTCGCTGCCGGCCGGGCCGGCCTCGGCGACGAGTTCGGGCGCGGGGAACCAGGTGTCGAGGACGGTGCCGTCGGCGGTGACGGTGGCGAGGCCTGCGGCGATGGCGCCGGTGGTGCGGGGTGCGTTCGTGTCGGTCATGGGTGAAACCTAACCGGAGCGGCCTCGCGCGGGCGAACCGGTCTCAGGGTCCGGGCCGCTCGCGCGCGGGCGCCAGCAGCCGGCCGAGCATCTCGCGTGCGTACGCCTCGTCGTACGTCCCGCCGGTGAGCAGCACCTGGAGGCAGATCCCGTCCATCAGGGCGACCAGGGCGCGCGCCGTGACGGGGTCGGTGCGGGGCGCGAGGACGTCGGTGACGCCCCGGCACCACTCGGCGGCCACGGGGCGCAGGGCGGGTCTGCGCAGGGCGGCGAGATAGAGCTCGTACTCCAGCTCGACGCCGGTGCGCTCCCCCGCGAGCCAGTCGCCGAGGAGCCGGGCGAGCTCCCCGGCGAGGTCGGCGCGCGGATCCGCGAAGGCGCCGCTCGCGGCCACCGCCTTCGCGAAGCCCTCGTTGGCCTGCCGCAGCGCGGCGACCAGCAGCTCGTCGAGCGTCTTGAAGTGGTACGTGGTGGAGCCGAGCGGCACGTCGGCCTCGGCGGCGGCCGAGCGGTGGCTGAGCCCGGCGATCCCCTTCGCGCCGACGACGCGGATCGCGGCGTCAATGATCCGCTGGCGGCGCTCGGGGTCATGGCGGCGGGGCATCAGTGGGCCCCGCCGAGGTTGAGCACGACGACGCCGACGATGACGAGGGCGAGGCCGACGAGCTTGACCGGACCGGCCGATTCCCCGAGGAAGAGCATGCCGATGGCGGCGACGGCCGCGGTGCCGACCCCGGCCCAGATCGCGTAGGCGGTGCCCACGGAGAGCGTCTTGAGGGTCTGCGCGAGGAGGGTGAAGGCGATCAGATATCCGGCGAGCGTGATCAGCGAGGGCCATAGCCTGCTGAACCCCTCGCTGTACTTCATGGCCGTGGTGGCCGCCACCTCCGCGGTGATGGCCCCGGCGAGCAGCGCGTATCCCATGCGTACGAGTGTACATATCGTTGTGTACGGTTGTACGTAAAGGCGTCCCGTTCGCAGCGGTTAGGGTGACGCGATCTCTGTGGGGGGCCACAGGACGCACGACGCACACCATGGAGCGCGAGAGCGATGCGGGACACGCCGGGGTGGGGACCACACGGATCGCAGGGGCCGCAAGGACCGCAACAGCCACCGGGGCCGCAGGCGGGGCCGGGTCCCGGGTGGGGTCCGTACGGCTGGCAACAGCACCCCTGGGGCCCGCCGCCGCCTCCCCCGCCGAAGCCCGGCGTCATCCCCCTCGCCCCGCTCGGCGTCGACCACGTGTTCGGCGGCGCCTTCGCCACGATGCGGCGTCACGCCAAGCCGCTCTTCGGCACGGCGGCCGCGGCGTACGGCCTGCTGGCCGCGGTGATGGCGGGCGCGCTCCTGCTGGCCTACGCCGTCACCCGCGACGAGTTCCGGGCGATGTACGCGCCGGGCGCCACCTTCTCCTGGGAGCACGGCCGGCCGCTGCTGCTGGCCTTCGGCGCCGTCTGGCTCACGGGACTGCTGGGCAGCCTCGCCGTCAACTCCTTCCTCCAGGCCGCGTGCGCGAAGACCCTGCAGGAGGCGGTCCTCGGCCGCCGGGCGACGTTCCGGGCGGTGTGGCGCGGGGCGTGGGCGCGCACCCCGTCGGTGGCCGCCGTGACGCTGCTGCTCGCCCTCGTCCTGCTGCTGCCGCTCGTGGTCCTCGCCGTGCTCTTCGTCGCCTTCTTCGTCTCCGTCATGACCGATTCGAGCGCCCCCTTGGGCCTGATCTTCCTCCTCTTCCTCCTCGTGACCCCGCTGTCGGCGTGGCTGTACGTCACCTTCGCCTTCGCCCCCGCCGCGGCGGTCCTGGAGACGGCGGGCCCTTACACGGCCCTCCGCCGCTCCGCCCGCCTCGTACGCGGTGCCCGGTGGCGCACGTTCGGCATCTCACTGCTCGCGGGGCTCATCGTGCTGATCGTGTCCCTGGCGCTGCGGCTCCCCCTCCAGCTCGCCGCCCCGGAGCCGCCCGTCGTGACCCCGGACAGCGACACGTCGGAGATCTTCTTCGACCAACTGCGCGGCCAGTTCGGCCTCTACGCCCTCGCGGGCCTGGCGGCCGGCCTCCTCACCCAACTCCTGGCCTCACTCTTCCTCCCCCTGGTGACGACCCTGCTCTACATCGACCGCCGCATCCGCACGGAGGGCCTCGCCCAGGCGCTGACGGAGGCGGCTTCGGCACACGGGAAGTAATGCCGGTCTCCCGGCGGCCCGCCCAGCGCTTGCAGCACAATGGCGCCGATGTCGTCGACACCACGGGGACCTTCCATGACCGATGCGCGTTACCCGGAGTTCGGAGCGGCGGTCCAGCAGCTCATACGTGATTCGGGCCTGTCACTCGACCGCATCGTGACGGCCAGCCGCACCCGGCGCCGCGTCCCCCTTTCCCGCGCCTCGCTGAGCAGTTGGCAGCGTGGCAAGGCCCGGCCCGCCACCTGGGCGTCCCTGCAGAGTCTGCTGAGCGTCGTGAGTGAGCTGTCGAAGCTCCCCCCGGCCCGCCTCGACCCACAACGCTGGCAGTCCCTCTACCGCCGCCCCGCCGCCCCCGCACCCGCCCGGGAGCCTGTTCCCGTACATCGGGACGTACGTCTCGTGCGGGACGCGGATCCCATCTTGCTCGGCGTCCGGCAGGCGCAGAGGACGGAGGGGCTCACCCCGGTGCCTCCCTATGTGGAGCGGGACGTCGACCCCGCCGTGGACAGGGCCCTGCTCAGAGCGGCTGGCACCGGCGGAATGGTTCTCCTCAAGGGCGATTCGACCGCCGGGAAGAGCCGCACGGCCTTCGAGGCCATGGTCCGCGTACTTCCGGACCTGCCCCTACTGTGCCCGCGACGGGAAAGCGCGCTCGACTCCTGCGTGACCACCGTCCGCGCCCTGGCCGAGCGGGGCGGGCAGAGTGTGATCTGGCTGGACGAGCTGGAGCACTTCTTGGGGCCCGGCCGCCTCGACGCCGACGCACTGCGGCAGCTGCTCGACTGCCGGGCGGTACTGGTGGGGACGATCCGTCTCTCCGAGTACAACAGCCGCGGGCCCCGCCCCGCACGTACGGCCAAGGGCAGCGATGCCTACGCCCGGATCGACGTCGCGGACCCCGTCGTCCGGACCGCCGAAGTGATCGACCTGCCCCGTGTGTGGAGCACGTCCGAACTGGAGCGAGTGGCGACGCAGACCGATCAGCGCCTGGTGGATGCTCTCCGCCACCACCAGCGGCACGGCATCGCCGAACATCTGTCGGCGAGCCCCTACCTCTGGGACCGCTGGCAGAACTCCCGCTACGTCGGCGGAAATCCGCGCGGCCATGCCCTGGTGGCCGCCGCTGTCGACCTCGCCCGATCGGGCCTGGGAAGCCCCCTCCCCACCGAGCTGATTACCGCGCTGCATACCCACTACCTCCCGGACGAGACCGGCGCATTACTCAGGGCGGAGTCGCTCGATGAAGCACTGGCCTGGGCCTGCGCGGACACGATCGGCGTCAGCAGTCTCCTGGAGCCTGTCGGAGTCGAAGTATGGCGGCCCTTCGATTATCTGGTCGACATGCTCGCGCTGGATCATGCCGCCCCAGCCGTGCCGGACAAGGTCAGAGAAGCGGCCGTCGCCCACGCCTCCTCGGAGCAGGAGCGCTACGGCGTGGGGGTCTCCTGCTACAACGCGGACCGGGTCGACCTCGCACTGCGCGTCTTCCTGCCCGCCGCGGAGGCCGGGCACACGGACTCCATGCTGTACGTCGGGTCGATCCTGCTGGATCAGGGCCGGGAGGAAGCGGCACAGGAGTGGTGGTTGCGTCTGGCGAAGGCCGGCGACGCCAAGGGCATGCTCAACCTCGGTGTGCGGTACTCACGCAGGGGACGCGGCAAGAAGGCCGAGAAGTGGTGGCGGCGGGCCTATGAGGCGGGGCTCGCGGAAGCGGGCGCCAAGCTCGCCAACGTCCACGAGGACCGCGGGGAGCACGACGAGGCCGAGCGCCTGTGGCAAGAGGCGCTCGAAGCGGAAGTTCCGGATGCCTTCTTCAGGTTCGGGATCCTCGCCTACAACCGGGGGGACCACGAGGAGGCGACGAGGCTCTACCTCGAAGCCGCGAGGAAAGGGCATCGGGAGGCGACGACCAACCTCGCTCAGGTCTTCTTCGCCCAAAACGACCTGGAAGATGCCGAGAGGCTCTACATCATCGCCGCAGAGGCGGGCGATGCCGTTGCCATGCGGGCACTCGGCATGCTCAACGAATGGCGCGGCAAGTTCTATCCGCCGGATGAGTCCCCGCACCAGCGGATGCGGCGGGTGTCCGATTCCCTGCAGAGGTTGTTCGACGAGGCCGAGCACGAGGGCAGGTGGAACGGGCAGGCCAAGACCGCCAAGTACTGGTATCGCCGAGCCGCCGAGCAGGGCGATCTGATGTCGCTTCGGCTGCTGGGAAATCTTTATCAGCGCTGCCACAAATACGAAAAGGCCCACAAGTGTTACCGGCGGGCGGCGAAGCTCGGGGACCCGCTCTCCGTCGCGTACTTCAATCAACCGCTGCTCACCGACGCCCGGCCGCCGGCCAGGGATCCGAACTGCTCAGACGAAGAGCTGCCTGACCCGTGGCGGCCCAGCCCTCGCACGCTGGCCGTCCTGCAGGCCGCATTGGAGATCGAGGCCGACATGGCCGCGGAGGCGCTGAAGAGTCTCGGGGGCCGTCCCGTCAGCCCGCACGACTGGGCCCTCGGCTGTTTCGACCTCCTGCCCGCCCAGACCTGGGAAAGGGACGCGCGATGGCGCCGGGAGATGGTTCGCTGCTTCGACGATCTCATCGACGACATCGCCCACGGCCGTCTCCCGCTGCCGCGCTGCACGGGCGAGGAAATGGCCCTGCATCTGGCCCTGGAGCAAGCGGCCGCCATCACGGAGGACACACCGGACCTGGCTGAGAGCTTCGCCGAGGGTATCCCGGAGCGGAGTGACGACTACGACTGGTGGACCTGCAAGGAAGCCCTCCTCGAGGACCACGACGTGCTGATGCTCTACGAGCCCTGGATGGAAGGCATCGAGCGTACCGACCATCACGTCAACCAGTACATGAGGTTGGTGAACCTCGCCCCCGAGGACTGGTTCACACCGTTCAGCGGGGACCGGTCCCGACCGGCCGAGCGCGGATTCCGGCACTGATCAGGACCGCCCTGACCCTCCGGTTCACAGCGGCTGACCTGCGCAGACGCCTGTACGGCGTGGTCCAGTCCGCGCCGGACGGCAGGGCCCGGCGCTTCGATCGGCGTGTCAGGCCACCAGGCCACCGCTGCTGAAGGGACCACCCATGTTGCCGACCGAGCTGATTCTCGTGATCCTCGTACCGCTCGTCTTCGTCCTCGCCCTGCTCACCGGGCTTCTCGCCGCGCTGCGCGGGCTGCGAGGAGCCCAGCGGCTCAGCGCCTTCCGGACGTTCGTCCGCGCGCTGCGTCGCTGAGCACACGAGCACGACGAAGCCCCCCGGAGATCCTCCGGGGGGCTTCGCGGTGTACGTGGCTCAGACGTTGAAGCCGAGCGCCCGCAACTGCTCGCGGCCGTCGTCCGTGATCTTGTCCGGGCCCCACGGCGGCATCCAGACCCAGTTGATCCGCAGCTCGTTGACGATGCCCTCCGTCGCGGACTTCGCCTGGTCCTCGATGACGTCGGTCAGCGGGCAGGCCGCCGAGGTGAGCGTCATGTCGATCGTGGCGATGTTGGCGTCGTCGACGTGGATGCCGTAGATCAGGCCGAGGTTGACGACGTCGATGCCCAGCTCGGGGTCGACGACGTCGTAGAGCGCCTCGCGGACCTCTTCCTCGGAAGCGGGCTTCGTGGTCAGGGTCTCGTTCTCGCTCATGCGGTCTTCCTCTCAGCGGCGGCGCCCGAAGCGGCGGCACCGTCGTTCTCGCCCAGCGCCTGCGCCGTCGCGTCCTTCCACGCCATCCAGCTCAGCAGCGCGCACTTGACGCGCGCGGGGTACTTGGAGACCCCGGCGAACGCGACCGCGTCCTCCAGGACCTCCTCCATGGCGTCGTCGGGCTCCACCTTGCCCTTGGACTGCATCAGCTCCAGGAACACTTCCTGGATCTTCTGCGCCTCGGCCAGTTCCTTGCCGACCAGCAGGTCGTTCAGGACGGACGCGCTGGCCTGGCTGATGGAGCAGCCCTGGCCCTCGTAGGACACGTCGGCGATCGTCGACCCGTCGTACTTCACGCGCAGGGTGATCTCGTCACCGCACGTCGGGTTGACGTGGTGCACCTCGGCGTCGCCATCGCGCAGACCACGCCCGTGCGGGTGCTTGTAGTGGTCCAGAATGACTTCCTGGTACATCGAATCCAGCTTCACGTGCTCAGCCAGCCCCTCAGCCGAAGAAGTTCCGTACGTGCTCCAGGCCGTCGACGAGGGCGTCGATCTCGCCGGGCGTGGAGTACAGATAGAACGACGCTCGCGTGGTCGCGGGAATTCCGTAGCGCAGGCAGACGGGGCGGGCGCAGTGGTGGCCCACGCGGACCGCGATCCCTTCCTCGTCCAGGACCTGGCCCACGTCGTGCGGGTGGATGTCGCCGAGCGTGAACGAGATCGCGGCGCCGCGGTCCTCGGCCGTCGTCGGACCGATGATCCTGAGGTCCGGGACCTCGAGGAGGCGCTTGACCGCGTACTCGGTGATCGCGTGCTCATGCGCGGCGATCTTGTCCATGCCGATGGCCGAGAGGTAGTCCACGGCCGCGCCCAGGCCCACGGCCTGGGAGACCGGGGGCGTGCCCGCCTCGAACTTGTGCGGCGCGGGAGCGTACGTCGACGAGTTCATCGACACGGTCTCGATCATCTCGCCGCCGCCGAGGAACGGCGGCAGGTCCTCCAGGAGCTCCTGGCGGCCCCACAGCACGCCGATGCCCGTCGGCCCGCACATCTTGTGGCCGGTGAAGGCCACGAAGTCGGCCTGGAGCGCCTGCACGTCCAGCGGCATGTGCGGCGCGGCCTGCGAGGCGTCGATGAGGACGAGGGCGCCGACCTCCTGGGCGCGGCGCACGATCGCCTCGACCGGGTTGAGCGTGCCCAGGATGTTCGACACCAGCACGAAGGAGACGATCTTCGTCTTCTCGGTGATGATCTCGTCGATGTTCGACAGGTCGAGACGTCCGTCGTCGGTGAGGCCGAACCACTTCAGCTTCGCGCCCGTGCGCTGCGAGAGCAGCTGCCACGGCACGATGTTGGAGTGGTGCTCCATCTCGGTGATGACGATCTCGGTCTCGTGGTCCACGCGGTAGGGCTCATCGGCCCAGCCCAGCATGTTGGCCACGAGGTTCAGCGACTCGGAGGCGTTCTTGGTGAAGATCACCTCGTTGCGGCTGGGCGCGTTGATGAACGCCGCGACCTTGTCGCGGGCGCCCTCGTACAGCGCCGTGGCCTCCTCGGCGAGGACGTGCACGCCGCGGTGGACGTTGGCGTTGTGCTGCTCGTAGTACTCGTTCAGTACGTCGAGGACCTGGCGCGGCGTCTGGGACGTCGCCGCGTTGTCCAGGTACACGAGCTTCTTGCCGTCGTGGATCGTGCGATCCAGGATCGGGAAGTCCTTGCGGATCGCCTCGGTGTCGAGGAGGCCCGGCAACTGTGTCACGCGGATGCGCCGCCCTTCGTGTAAGCCTCGTAGCCCTCGGCCTCAAGCTTGTCGGCGAGCTCGGCGCCGCCGGACTCGGCGATGCGACCGTTCGCGAAGACGTGCACGAAGTCGGGCTTGATGTAGCGCAGGATGCGCGTGTAGTGCGTGATCAGCAGGGTGCCGACCTCGCCGGTCTCGCGGACGCGGTTGACGCCGTCCGAGACCTGGCGCAGCGCGTCGACGTCCAGACCGGAGTCCGTCTCGTCGAGGATCGCGATCTTCGGCTTGAGGAGCTCCATCTGGAGGATCTCGTGGCGCTTCTTCTCACCGCCGGAGAAGCCCTCGTTCACGTTGCGCTCGGCGAAGGCCGGGTCCATCTGGAGCTGCTCCATCGCGGACTTGACCTCCTTCACCCAGGTGCGCAGCTTGGGGGCCTCGCCGCGGATCGCCGTCGCCGACGTACGCAGGAAGTTGGAGACCGAGACGCCGGGGACCTCGACCGGGTACTGCATGGCGAGGAACATGCCGGCGCGGGCGCGCTCGTCGACGGACATCTCCAGGACGTCCTCGCCGTCGAGGGTCACGCTGCCCTGGGTGATCGTGTACTTGGGGTGGCCCGCGATGGAGTAGGCGAGGGTCGACTTGCCGGAGCCGTTCGGGCCCATGATGGCGTGGGTCTCGCCCTGCTTCACGGTCAGGTCGACGCCCTTGAGGATCTCCTTGGTGGAGTTGTCGGCCTCGACGGTGACGTGCAGGTCCTTGATTTCAAGCGTTGCCATGGGTGCCTCAGGACTCCTGGGAGAGGGAGACGAGCACGTCGTCCCCTTCGATCTTTACGGGGTATACGGGGACGGGGCGCGTCGCGGGAAGGCCGGACGGCTTGCCGGTGCGGAGGTCGAACGCGGAGCCGTGCAGCCAGCACTCGATCTGGCAGTCCTCCACCTCGCCCTCGGAGAGGGAGACGTTCGCGTGCGAGCAGATGTCGTGGATCGCGAACACCTCGCCCTCGGTGTGGACGACCGAGACGGGCGTGCCGTCGAGTTCCACCCGCTTGGGGGTGTCCTCCGTCAGCTCACTCAGTCCGCAGACGCGTACGAAGGTCATGCGACCGTCGCCTCCAGCTCCTCTTCGATCTTGGCGAGGAGGCGCTCCTCGACGTCCGGCAGACCGATCTGCTGGACCAGCTCGGCGAAGAAGCCGCGCACGACCAGGCGGCGCGCGTCCTCCTGCGAGATACCGCGCGACTGGAGGTAGAAGAGCTGCTCGTCGTCGAAGCGGCCGGTCGCCGAGGCGTGGCCGGCGCCGACGATCTCGCCGGTCTCGATCTCCAGGTTCGGGACCGAGTCCACGCGGGCGCCGTCGGTCAGCACGAGGTTGCGGTTCAGCTCGTAGGTGTCCGTGCCCTCGGCGGCGGCCTCGATGAGGACGTCGCCGATCCACACCGCGTGGGCGCTGTCGCCCTGGAGCGCGCCCTTGTAGACGACGTTCGACTTGCAGTGCGGGGTGTTGTGGTCGACCAGGAGGCGGTGCTCCTGGTGCTGGCCCGCGTCGGTGACGTACAGGCCGAACAGCTCGGCCTCGCCGCCGGTGCCCGCGTAGGCGACGCGCGGGTGCAGGCGGACCAGGTCGCCGCCGAAGGTGACGACGACGGACTTGAAGGAGGCGTCGCGGCCGATCAGCGCGTTGTGCTGGGCGACGTGCACCGCCTTGTCGTCCCAGTCCTGGACGGAGACGACGGTGAGCTTGGCGCCGTCGCCGACGATGAAGTCGACGTTGGCGGCGAGCACGGCGTCACCGGTGTGGTCGATGACCACGAGGGCCTCGGCGAACGCGCCCACCTCGATCACCTGGTGCGCGAAGGCGGTGCCGCCCTCGCCGTGCACGGAGATCCGGATGGGCTCGGTGAGCACCGTCTCCTTGGGGACGGACACGACCGAGGCCTTCTCGAAGGAGGAGTAGGCCTGCGCGGCGACGCGGTCGACGGGCGTGCCCGCCCTGCCGACGCGCGCGTCGTCCCGGCCCACCGTCTCCTGGGTGACGCCGTCGGGGGCGCTCACCTCGACACGGATACCGCCGTCGGCCACCGCCGTGCCGTCGTGCAGCCCGCGCAGCCGCTCCAGCGGCGTGAACCGCCACTCCTCCTCGCGGCCGTGGGGGACCGGGAAGTCCGCCACGTCGAAGGACGGGGGGGCGCTCATGCGGGTGGCGACGGTGGACTCGGCGGCCACCGCGATGGATCCGGCGGTCGTCGATCCCACCGGGGAATTCTGGGCCTCAGCCATGGCTGTCGTCGTGCTCTCTCTCTGCGCTCTGCGTAAGAAGTCTGCTCGCTGCGGGGATGGTCGCCGGACTCAGCCGACCGACCCTTCCATCTGCAGCTCGATCAGCCGGTTGAGCTCCAGGGCGTACTCCATGGGCAGCTCCTTGGCGATCGGCTCGACGAAGCCGCGCACGATCATCGCCATGGCCTCGAACTCCGTCAGGCCGCGGCTCATCAGGTAGAAGAGCTGGTCGTCGGAGACCTTGGAGACGGTCGCCTCGTGGCCCATCGACACGTCGTCCTCGCGGACGTCGACGTAGGGGTAGGTGTCCGAGCGCGAGATCGTGTCGACGAGCAGCGCGTCGCACAGCACGTTCGACTTCGAGCCGTGAGCGCCCTCACCGATCTCCACGAGACCGCGGTACGAGGTGCGGCCACCGCCGCGCGCCACCGACTTGGAGACGATGTTGGAGGACGTGTTCGGCGCCATGTGGACCATCTTGGAGCCGGCGTCCTGGTGCTGGCCCTCGCCCGCGAAGGCGATGGACAGCGTCTCGCCCTTGGCGTGCTCGCCCATGAGGTAGACGGCCGGGTACTTCATCGTCACCTTGGAGCCGATGTTGCCGTCGATCCACTCCATGGTCGCGCCCTCGTAGGCCACGGCGCGCTTGGTGACCAGGTTGTAGACGTTGTTCGACCAGTTCTGGATCGTCGTGTAGCGGCAGCGGCCGCCCTTCTTCACGATGATCTCGACCACGGCGGAGTGCAGCGAGTCCGACTTGTAGATCGGCGCGGTGCAGCCCTCGACGTAGTGGACGTAGGCGCCCTCGTCGACGATGATCAGCGTCCGCTCGAACTGGCCCATGTTCTCCGTGTTGATGCGGAAGTAGGCCTGGAGCGGGATGTCGACGTGCACGCCCTTGGGGACGTAGATGAACGAGCCGCCGGACCACACGGCGGTGTTCAGCGACGCGAACTTGTTGTCGCCGACGGGGATGACGGTGCCGAAGTACTCCTTGAAGAGCTCCGGGTGCTCCTTCAGCGCCGTGTCGGTGTCCAGGAAGATGACGCCCTGCTCCTCCAGGTCCTCACGGATCTGGTGGTAGACGACCTCGGACTCGTACTGGGCCGCGACACCGGAGACGAGGCGCTGCTTCTCCGCCTCGGGGATGCCGAGCTTGTCGTACGTGTTCTTGATGTCCTCGGGCAGGTCCTCCCAGGACTCCGCCTGCTTCTCCGTGGAGCGCACGAAGTACTTGATGTTGTCGAAGTCGATGCCCGAGAGGTCCGAGCCCCAGTTCGGCATGGGCTTCTTGTCGAACAGGCGCAGCCCCTTGAGGCGGAGCTTGGTCATCCACTCCGGCTCGGACTTCTTGGCCGAGATGTCCCGGACGACGTCCTCGCTGATGCCGCGCCTGGCGGAGGCACCGGCGACGTCGGAGTCGGCCCAGCCGTATTCATACGTGCCCAGACCCTCGAGTTCGGGGTGGGCAGTCTCCGTGGGGAGCGTCATGCGGGGTTCCTCCCGGCCGTACTTGCTGATGCTGATGGGGTGGTCTGAGTGGTGCCGGCGCCGCTGCCGCCGCTGCGCGGGATGAACGTCGTGCAGACGCCGTCCCCGTGGGCGATGGTGGCCAGGCGCTGCACATGCGTGCCGAGCAGCGCGGAGAACATCTCTGTCTCCGCCTCGCACAGCTGCGGGTACTGCTCGGCGACATGGGCCACCGGGCAGTGGTGCTGGCACAGCTGCTCGCCGACCGGCGCGGTGCGCGCCGTGGCAGCGTACCCGTCGGCGGTCAGCGCCCTGGCCAGCGCCTCGGTGCGCTGCTCGGCGGGTGCGGCGTCGATCGCGTTCCGATACGTCTCGGCCTGGGCGGTGATCCTCGCCCGGGCGAACGCGACGACCGCTTCCTCGCCGTGCTGTTCGGTGATCCACCGGAGCGCGTCCGCGGCCAGCTTGTCGTACGACTGGTCGAAGGCGTCGCGCCCGCAGTCGGTCAGCGCGAATACCTTGGCGGGGCGGCCGCGGGTGCGGGCGCCGTAGACGCGCTGCTCGCGGGGCTCGACGACGTTCTCATGGGCGAGGGCGTCGAGGTGCCTGCGGACGGCGGCCTGGGTCAGGCCGAGGCGCTTGGCGAGATCGGCGACGGTGGAGGGGCCGTGGTCCAGGATGGAGCGCGCGACGCGGTTGCGGGTGGACCGCTCACCGGTCGCGAGTTCCTCCTGCGGAGCCTCGCCAACGTTTTTCACAACGCCATTGTTGCGTAATTCCTCAGAGGCTGACAACCCGCGCCATGATCACCGCGTGGTGCGCTGCATCACTTAGGCAAACCTAAGCTGACCTGCGGAAACGATCATTGACCGGTGCCCCGCCCGCCCGCCGCCCGCGATCCGTCCCTAGACTGGTCCACCATGCGAGAAGAGCCCGTCGTCCAGATCGAGAGTCTGGTCAAGCGGTACGGAACCAAGACCGCGGTCGACGGTCTCGATCTGACGGCCCGGGCGGGCATCACCGCCGTCCTCGGCCCCAACGGCGCCGGCAAGACCACCACGATCGAGACGTGCGAGGGATACCGCAGGCCGGACGCGGGCACCGTCCGTGTCCTCGGCCTCGACCCGGTGCGCGAGGCCGCCGCGCTGCGGCCCCGCCTCGGCGTGATGCTCCAGTCGGGCGGCGTCTACTCCGGCGCCCGCGCCGACGAGATGCTGCGCCACGTCGCCAAGCTGCACGCCCACCCGCTGGACGTGGACGCCCTCATCGAGCGCCTGGGGCTCGGCTCGTGCGGCCGCACCACCTACCGGCGCCTCTCGGGCGGCCAGCAGCAGCGCCTCGCGCTCGCGATGGCCGTCGTCGGCCGGCCCGACCTGGTCTTCCTGGACGAGCCGACCGCGGGCCTCGACCCGCAGGCCCGCCGGGCGACCTGGGACCTCGTACGCGATCTGCGCCGCGACGGCGTCAGCGTCATCCTCACCACGCACCACATGGACGAGGCCGAGGAGCTCTCCGACGACGTCGCGATCATCGACGCCGGCCGGGTCATCGCGCAGGGCAGCCCCGACGCGCTGTGCCGGGGCGGCGCCGAGAACACCCTGCGCTTCACCGGCCGCCCCGGTCTCGACGTCGGCTCGCTCCTCAAGGCGCTGCCCCCGGACTCGGCGGCGGCGGAGCTGACCCCGGGCGCCTACCGCGTGAGCGGCACGGTCGACCCGCAGCTGCTCGCCACGGTCACCTCCTGGTGCGCCCAGCACGGGGTGATGCCCGACAGGATCTCGGTCGAACGCCACACCCTGGAAGACGTCTTCCTGGAGCTCACGGGTAAGGAGCTGCGCGGATGAGCGCCGCCGGAACGTACACGCCGAGGCCGGGCGGCGCCCCGCTGCCGCGCATGATCGCCGCGCAGGCCGCGCTGGAGACCAGGATGCTGCTGCGCAACGGCGAGCAGTTGCTCCTGACGGTCGTGATCCCGACCCTGCTGCTCGTGCTGTTCAGTGCGGTCGACGTCGTGGACACGGGGGACGGTGAGGCCGTCGACTTCCTCGCGCCCGGCATCCTCGCGCTCGCCGTGATGTCGACGGCGTTCACCGGCCAGGCCATCGCGACCGGCTTCGAGCGGCGCTACGGCGTGCTCAAGCGGCTCGGCGCCTCCCCGCTGCCCCGCTGGGGCCTGATGACGGCCAAGACGCTCTCCGTGCTGGTCACCGAGGTGCTCCAGGTCGTGCTGCTCACGGCCATCGCGTTCGCGCTCGGCTGGTCGCCGCACGGCAACCCGCTGTGGGTGCTGCTGCTCCTGGTGTTCGGCACGGCGGCCTTCTCGGGCCTCGGCCTGCTGATGGCGGGCACCCTGAAGGCGGAGGCCACGCTGGCCGCCGCGAACCTCGTCTTCCTGCTGCTGCTGGTCGGCGGCGGGGTGATCGTGCCGCTCGACAAGTTCCCGGACGCGGCCCAGACGGTGCTCGGGCTGCTGCCCATCGCGGCGCTCTCCGACGGGCTGCGGGACGTGCTGCGGCACGGCGCGGGCCTGCCGTGGGCGGACCTGGCGATCCTCGCGGTGTGGGCGGTGCTCGGACTGGGCGCGGCGGCGAGGTTCTTCCGCTGGGAGTAGCGGACGGGAGCAACGCGCGGGGGCAGCACGCGGCAAAAGCCCGTGGAGCGGCGCGCCACGCGGCCCGAACGCCGGATACGTCCCCCTCGTGAAGCCGTGCACAAGCGGCCCCCTACGATGGTGGGCGTGCCAAACGTGACCCGAGCCGACCTCGCTCAAGCCGCGCGGAATCCGCTCGCCTTCATCGCCGAGCGCTGGACCCCCGCCCAGCGGACCGTCCAGCGGGCGGCCTTCCTCTCGCTCGCCATGACCGTCGTCATCGTGGTCACGGGCGGCGCCGTCCGGCTGACCGGCTCGGGGCTCGGCTGCCCCACCTGGCCCAAGTGCACGCAGGACTCCCTCACCGCGACCAGCGAGATGGGCTTCCACGGCGTCGTCGAGTTCGGCAACCGCATGCTCACGTACGTGCTGTGCGCGGCCGTGGGCTGGGCGATCATCGCCGCCCGGGCGCAGAAGCCGGTGCGGCGCGGCCTGCTCCTGCTCGGCTGGACCCAGTTCTGGCTGGTCATGGGCAACGCCGTGCTCGGCGGCATCGTCGTCCTGGTCGGCCTGAACCCCTACACGGTCGCCGCGCACTTCCTGCTCTCCACCGCGCTGATCGCGGTCGCCGCCACCATGTGGCAGCGCTCCCGCGAGGGCGACACCGAGCCGCGGCCGCTGGTCGGCAAGGCCGTGGCGCAGCTGGTGTGGTTCCTGGTGGCGGCGGCGGTGCTGCTGATCGCGGTCGGCACGGTCGTGACCGGCGCGGGGCCGCACGCGGGTGACTCCAGCGACGTGCCCCGGATGAACCTCGCCCCGGTCGGCCTGGACTGGGAGGGCGTGACCAAGCTGCACGCGGTCCTCGCCTGGATCGTGGTGACGCTGACGTTCGCCCTGTGGTTCGTCCTCAAGGCGGTCGACGCGCCGCACGGTCCGCTGGCCCGCACCCGCGACCTGTTCCTGGTCCTCCTCGCGCAGGGCGCCATCGGCTACGTCCAGTACTTCACGGACCTGCCGGAGATCCTCGTCGGTCTGCACATGTTCGGCTCGTGCCTGGTGTGGATCGCCGTGCTGCGCGTCCTGCTGTCGCTGCGGGAGCGGCCGCTGCCCGTGGTCGAGGTGCCCGCGCAGGCGGACGACTCACGGCTCTCCGCGGTCTAGCCCGTACACGCGGCGGGCGTTGCCCGCCGCGATCAGGCCCGCCACACGCTGCGCGTCGCCGAGCGACCAGGCCCCCTCGGCGACCCAGGTGCCAAGGACCCGCCCGAGCGCCTCACGGAACAGCTGGGCCCCCACGACGTGCAACTCGGGCAGGCCGTGCGCGCCGCTGGAGAACAGCAGCTTGCCGAAGGGCGCCAGTTCGAGGATCTCCGCGAGCACGGCCGCCGCCCGCGCCCCGGTGCGGACGAGGGCGGGGCCGAGGTCGGCGTAGACGTGCGGGAAGACGGCGGCGAGGTGGGCGGCGCCCCGGTGGTAGGGGTAGCCGTGCAGGAGCACCAGGTCGGTGCCGAGGCCCGCGGTGGCGCGCGCGAAGTCCCCGAAGTACGTCTGCGGGTCGCCGGCCCCCGCGTGCAGTTGCAGCGGCCGCCCCGAGGCGACGGCCACCCACAGCAGGTGCCGCAGCAGCACGGGGTCGCCGAGCGCCCCGCCCACCTCGCGTGCCGCGAGCCAGCGCCCCACCGCGTCGCGCACCTCGCCGGGGCCCGGTGGCCGCGCCGCGAGGGCGAGCGGGTGCCGGGCGCCCGCCACGGAGGTGAAGGCGACGGCTCCCGCGGCGGCGGCGTGCACGGCCTCGGCGAGGTTGGCGAGGAAGGAGTCGGCGGTGCCCGAGGTGTCGGCGACCTGCTCGGCGAGCAGTTCCAGGCGGACGATCTCGCGGGCCTCGGCGCCGCCGGTGGCGGCCATCTCGCCGGGCCCGGTCAGGTCCCCCGGCAGCCCCGTGTCCACGAGGTAGGTGGTGATGCCGCTGCCCCGAAGCAGCCGTCGGCCCGCCTCCAGGACGCCCAGCTCGCGGCGCCGGGCCAGATAGCGGGCGGGCGGGCAGTGCGGTTCGAGGCCGAGCAGCGGCGGGCACCAGCGGCGTACCGCGAAGCCGGTCTGGGTGTCGAAGAAGGTGGTGCCGGGGGCGGGCGGACCCTCGCCCCGGCCGAGGTGGGCCTCGAAGGTGCCGAGGCCCAGCTCCGTACGGAGGACGCCGTGGCAGTACTGGTCCACCAGGGACGGCGTTTCGATCATGCGGACCCCCGCTGGATGGACCTGGCTCCTACGGTCCTAACGGGTGACCCCTGCGTCAGGTGTTGCTCCCCGGCGTTCTTCAAAGCGCCTCAGGCACTCTTCAGCGCGCCCCAGACGTTCTCCGGTGCGCCCCAGGCGTTCTCCGGCGCGCCTCAGGCGTTCTTCGGTCCGCCGATCTGGATTCCGGCCATGCGCGTCCACTCGTAGGGGCCGGTCCGCACCTTCGCGGCGAAGTCGCCGTCGAAGTCCTCGTGGAGGGTGACGCCGGCCTTCTCCAGGGCGCTGAGCGCCACGGCGTGGCTGGGCGCCACCAGGTTGCCCCAGCCGCCGTCCTCGCCGACGAGGGCGATGCGGGCGCCCCGCTGACCGAGGTAGGCGACCTGTCCCTCGGCACCGCCGTGCTCACGGGCGAAGGCGCCGATCTCCTTGGCGAGCCGGGCCGCCTTGCGCTCCGCGCGGGCGGCCTTCTTGCCGTCGTCCGTCTGCTCGTCCACCTGCTGCGTGTCTGCCATGGACAGGATGCTACCGACGGGTAGCCGCTCGGGTCGACAGCCCTCCGACGTGGCGTCGCCCACGCACCGCGCGCGAAACGCCCGGCGCCCGGCGCCTAGCGCAGGAAGGGGTCCACCGCCACGGCGACGAAGAGCAGCGAGACGTAGGTGATGGACCAGTGGAAGAGCCGCATCTCCTTCAGCTTGCCGCCCGTGACCTCGGCCTTGGCGCGGTTCTGCAGGCCGTGCGCCTCCCACAGCCACCAGCCGCCGGTCACCAGCGCCACCGCGGTGTAGAACCAGCCGGTGTAGCCGAGGGGCTGCAGCAGCAGGGAGACGGCGACCATGACCCAGCTGTAGAGGACGATCTGCCGGGCGACCACCTTGTTGGAGGCGATGACCGGCAGCATCGGCACGCCCACGCGCGCGTAGTCCTCCTTGACCTTCATGGACAGCGGCCAGTAGTGCGGCGGCGTCCAGAAGAACATGACCAGGAAGAGGATGACCGGCGCCCACGAGAGGGAGTCGGTGACCGCGGACCAGCCGATGAGGACCGGCAGGCAGCCCGCGATGCCGCCCCAGACGATGTTCTGGGAGGTGCGGCGCTTGAGGATCATCGTGTAGACGACCACGTAGAAGAGCAGCGCGCCGAGCGAGAGCCAGGCGGAGAGCCAGTTGACGGCGAGGCCGAACAGCGCGGTGGACACGACCGCGAGGGTGATGCCGAAGACGAGGCACTCGCGGGGGCTGACCATGCCGGTCACCAGCGGCCGCTGCGACGTGCGGTCCATCAGGGCGTCGATGTCGCGGTCGATGTACATGTTGAGCGCGTTGGCGCCACCGGCGGACAGATAGCCGCCCAGGCAGGTCACGAGGACCAGCCACAGGTCGGGCACGCCCTGCTCGGCGAGGAACATCACCGGAACGGTGGTGATGAGGAGGAGCTCGATGATCCGCGGCTTGGTCAGCTCCACGAACGCCTTGACACGGGCCCCGAACGGCCGATGGCTCGGGCTAAGGTCCGTCCCGGAAACCCCCGCTGGACGGGATTCAACGGCCGTCACGCACACCCCTGACAGAGACATCCCAGCGAACCGGCCGGGACCTTCAGACATGAAGATCCGGTAAAGGCTCGCGCGTACCACGCCACTGTAGTCGTTGCCCATACCTAGCCCTTCGCGGGGGTGGGGTCGTGTTGAGGTGCCGGACGCGGGGTACGGCGAGCGCGTGGGGTACTCCCCCCAGAGGTGTGAACCGCCCATGGAGCGGACACATGAGCGGACACATGAGCGTTGCCGAACGACCTTTGAGCGGACATCTGAGCGGTTCCCTATTCACATGGCGAATCGCCGCGCATTCCTTTCGGGAGGCGGATCCCCACGGGGCCCGGCAGTCTGGAATGACTCGAAAAAATGCACGTTCCGGCAACGGTAGGCTCGACAACGGCCGGTGGGATTCTCATCGCCGGCATTCGACATGTGGAGAGGAGCCCTGACTCAGGGTGAGCACCAAGCCGACCACCACAGACCTCGAGTGGACCGAACTGGACCAGCGAGCCGTTGACACCGCTCGCGTCCTGGCCATGGATTCCGTACAGAAGGTCGGCAACGGCCATCCCGGTACGGCCATGAGCCTCGCGCCCGCCGCGTACACCCTTTTCCAGAAGGTGATGCGCCATGACCCGGCGGACGCGGAGTGGACCGGTCGCGACCGTTTCGTCCTCTCCGCGGGTCACTCGTCCCTGACCCTCTACATCCAGCTGTACCTGGCCGGATTCGGCCTGGAGCTGGACGACCTGAAGGCCTTCCGCACCTGGGGCTCCAAGACCCCGGGCCACCCGGAGTACGGCCACACCACGGGCGTGGAGACGACGACGGGCCCGCTGGGCCAGGGTGTCGCCAACGCCGTGGGCATGGCGATGGCCGCCCGCTACGAGCGCGGTCTGTTCGACCCGCAGGCCCCGGCCGGCGAGTCGCCGTTCGACCACCACATCTTCGTCATCGCCGGTGACGGCTGTCTGGAGGAGGGCATCTCCGCGGAGGCGTCCTCGATGGCCGGGCACCAGAAGCTCGGCAACCTCGTGATGCTGTGGGACGACAACCACATCTCGATCGAGGGCGACACGGCGACCGCGATCTCCGAGGACACCCTCAAGCGGTACGAGGCCTACGGCTGGCACGTCCAGCGCGTGGAGCCCAAGGAGAACGGCGACCTCGACCCGGCCGCCCTGTACGCCGCGATCCAGGCCGCCAAGGCCGAGACCGGGCGTCCCTCCTTCATCGCGATGCGCTCGATCATCGCCTGGCCCGCCCCGAACGCGCAGAACACCGAAGCCGCGCACGGCTCGGCGCTCGGCGACGAGGAAGTGGCCGCCACCAAGCGCGTCCTCGGCTTCGACCCGGAGCAGACCTTCGAGGTCTCCGACGAGGTCATCGCGCACACCCGCAAGGCGCTCGACCGGGGCCGTGAGGCCAAGGCCGAATGGGAGAAGGGCTTCGCCGCCTGGCGCACCGCCAACGGCGAGCGCGCCGCCGAGTTCGACCGCGTCGCCGCGGGCGAGCTGCCCGAGGGCTGGCAGGACAAGCTCCCCGTCTTCGAGACCGGCAAGGCCGTCGCCACGCGCGCCGCGTCCGGCAAGGTCCTCCAGGCCCTCGGCGCGGTCATCCCCGAGCTGTGGGGCGGCTCCGCCGACCTCGCGGGCTCGAACAACACGACGATCGACAAGACGTCGTCGTTCCTCCCCGCGGACAACCCGCTGCCGGAGGCCGACCCGTACGGCCGCACGATCCACTTCGGCATCCGCGAGCACTCCATGGCCGCGGAGATGAACGGCATCGCGCTGCACGGCAACACCCGGATCTACGGCGGCACCTTCCTGGTGTTCTCCGACTACATGCGCAACGCCGTGCGCCTGTCCGCGCTCATGCACCTGCCGGTGACGTACGTGTGGACGCACGACTCCATCGGTCTCGGCGAGGACGGCCCGACCCACCAGCCGGTCGAGCACCTGGCCTCGCTGCGCGCCATCCCGGGCCTGAACGTCGTCCGCCCGGCCGACGCCAACGAGACCGCCATCGCGTGGCGCGAGATCCTCAAGCGCTACACCAAGGAGTTCGGCAAGGGCGCCCCGCACGGCCTCGCACTGACCCGCCAGGGTGTGCCGACGTACGAGCGCAACGAGGACGCGGCCAAGGGCGGCTACGTCCTGTTCGAGGCCGAGGGCGGCGCTCCCGAGGTCGTCCTGATCGGCACCGGCTCCGAGGTGCACCTCGCCGTCGAGGCCCGCGAGCAGCTCCAGGCCGCCGGCGTTCCGACGCGCGTGGTCTCGATGCCGTCGGTCGAGTGGTTCGAGGAGCAGGACCAGGGGTACCGCGACAGCGTGCTGCCGCCGTCGGTCAAGGCGCGCGTGGCGGTCGAGGCGGGCGTCGGTCTGACCTGGCACCGTTTCGTGGGCGACGCCGGACGCATCGTCTCGCTGGAGCACTTCGGTGCCTCGGCGGACGCCAAGGTGCTGTTCCGGGAGTTCGGGTTCACCGCCGACGCGGTGGCCCAGGCGGCGCGGGAATCCCTCGCCGCCGCCCAGCGCTGACGCCCGTATACGACGAAGTAGGAGATGTAATTCCATGACAGACGCACTCAAGCGCCTCTCCGAAGAAGGCGTCGCGATCTGGCTGGACGACCTGTCGCGCAAGCGGATCACGTCCGGCAACCTCGCGGAACTGATCGACCAGCAGCACGTCGTGGGCGTCACCACCAACCCGTCGATCTTCCAGAAGGCCATTTCGCAGGGCGACGGTTACGACCAGCAGCTCTCCGACCTCGCCGCCCGCGAGGTCACGGTCGAAGAGGCCATCCGCATGATCACGACGGCGGACGTCCGGGACGCCGCCGACATCCTGCGCCCGGTCTTCGACGCGACGGACGGCCAGGACGGCCGGGTGTCCATCGAGGTCGACCCGCGCCTGGCGCACAACACCAAGGCCACGACCGCCGAGGCCAAGCAGCTCGCGTGGCTGGTGGACCGCCCGAACACGCTCATCAAGATCCCGGCCACCGAGGCCGGCCTCCCGGCGATCACCGAGGTCATCGGCCTCGGCATCAGCGTCAACGTCACGCTGATCTTCTCGCTGGAGCGCTACCGCCTGGTCATGGACGCCTACCTGGCGGGCCTGGAGAAGGCCAAGGAGCGCGGCCTGGACCTCTCCAAGATCCACTCGGTGGCGTCCTTCTTCGTGTCCCGCGTGGACACCGAGATCGACAAGCGCCTGGACGGCATCGGCACGGACGAGGCCAAGTCCCTCAAGGGCAAAGTCGCGCTCGCCAACGCCCGCCTGGCCTACGAGGCCTACGAGGAGGTCTTCTCCTCGGAGCGCTGGGCCGCCCTGGACAAGGCGCAGGCCAACAAGCAGCGTCCGCTGTGGGCCTCGACCGGCGTCAAGGACCCGGCGTACAAGGACACCCTGTACGTCGACGAGCTGGTCGCGCCCAACACGGTGAACACCATGCCGGAGGCGACCCTGGAGGCCACCGGCGACCACGGTTCCATCACCGGCAACACCATCGCGGGCACGTACGAGCAGGCTCGCGCCGAGATCGCCGCCGTGGAGAAGCTCGGCATCTCGTACGACGAGGTCGTGCAGCTCCTCGAAGACGAGGGCGTCGACAAGTTCGAGGCCTCCTGGAACGACCTGCTCAAGTCGACCGAGGCCGAGCTGAAGCGCCTCGCTCCTTCGAAGGGCTGACCACTTTGTCAAGCAGCAATCCGCTGCGTGACGCCGCAGACCGACGGCTCCCGCGTATCGCGGGGCCGTCGGGCCTGGTCATTTTCGGTGTCACGGGCGATTTGTCCCGTAAAAAGCTGATGCCCGCCGTGTACGACCTCGCCAACCGAGGTCTGCTGCCGCCGGGCTTTTCCCTCATTGGTTTCGCCCGTCGCGACTGGGAGGACGAGGACTTCGCCCAGGTCGTCCACGACGCGGTCAAGGAGCACTCGCGCACGCCGTTCCGCGAGGAGGTCTGGCAGCAGCTCATCCAGGGGATGCGCTTCGTCCAGGGCAACTTCGACGACGACAAGGCGTTCGAGCAGCTCAAGGCCACCATCCAGGAGCTCGACAAGGCCCAGGGCACGGGCGGCAACTTCGCCTTCTACCTCTCGGTGCCCCCCAAGTTCTTCCCGCAGGTCGTCCAGCAGCTCAAGAAGCACGAGCTGGCGGACGCCCCCGAGGGCTCCTGGCGCCGCGCCGTCATCGAGAAGCCCTTCGGCCACGACCTCGCGTCGGCCAAGGAGCTGAACGCGATCGTGCACGAGGTGTTCGCCCCGGACCAGGTGTTCCGGATCGACCACTATCTCGGCAAGGAGACCGTCCAGAACATCCTGGCGCTGCGCTTCGCGAACCAGATGTTCGAGCCGATCTGGAACCGGTCGTACGTCGACCACGTGCAGATCACGATGGCCGAGGACATCGGCATCGGCGGCCGCGCCGGCTACTACGACGGCATCGGCGCCGCCCGCGACGTCATCCAGAACCACCTGCTCCAGCTGATGGCGCTGACCGCCATGGAGGAGCCCGCCTCCTTCGACGCCGACGCGCTGGTCGCCGAGAAGGCCAAGGTGCTCGGTGCGGTGAAGCTGCCCAAGGACCTCGGCAAGGGCACCGTGCGCGGGCAGTACTCCGCGGGCTGGCAGGGCGGCGAGAAGGCCGTCGGCTACCTCCAGGAAGAGGGCATCGACCCCAAGTCGAAGACCGACACCTACGCGGCGGTCAAGCTTCAGGTGGACAACCGCCGCTGGGCGGGCGTCCCCTTCTACCTGCGCACCGGCAAGCGGCTCGGCCGGCGCGTCACGGAGATCGCGGTGGTCTTCCAGCGCGCGCCCCACTCCCCCTTCGACCACACCGCCACCGAGGAGCTGGGCCAGAACGCGATCGTCATCCGCGTCCAGCCCGACGAGGGCATCACGGTCCGCTTCGGCTCCAAGGTGCCCGGCACCTCCATGGAGATCCGGGACGTCTCGATGGACTTCGCGTACGGCGAGTCGTTCACCGAGTCCAGCCCGGAGGCGTACGAGCGGCTGATCCTGGACGTCCTGCTCGGCGACGCCAACCTCTTCCCGCGCACGGAGGAGGTCGAGCTGTCCTGGAACATCCTCGACCCGATCGAGGAGTACTGGGACAAGCACGGCAAGCCCGCGCAGTACCCGGCGGGCACCTGGGGCCCGACCGAGGCGGACGACATGCTCGCACGAGACGGACGGAGCTGGCGTCGGCCATGAAGATCGACCTTACGGACACCACCTCCAGCAAGATCAACAAGGCGCTCGTGCAGGGCCGCCGCGCGATCGGCACCCCGGCCGTCGGCATGGTCCTGACCCTCGTCATCGTCACCGACGAGGAGAACGCCTACGACTCCCTGAAGGCCGCCAACGACGCCTCGCGCGAGCACCCCTCGCGCACCCTCGTGGTCATCAAGCGCGCCGCCCGCTCGCCCCGTGACCGCACGACCTCGCGCCTGGACGCCGAGGTGCGGGTCGGCGTCGAGGCGGGCACCGGCGAGACGGTGGTCCTGCGGCTGTACGGCGAGGTCATCAACCACGCCCAGTCGGTCGTCCTGCCGCTGCTGCTGCCCGACGCGCCCGTGGTCGTGTGGTGGCCGGTGAACGCCCCGCTGGACCCGGCCAACGACCCGCTCGGCGCGCTGGCCCAGCGCCGCGTCACCGACACCTACGCGGCCGAGCAGCCGATCCACGAGCTGACCGCCCGCGCCGAGGCCTACCACCCCGGCGACACGGACCTGTCCTGGACGCGCATCACGCCGTGGCGCTCCATGCTCGCCGCGGCCCTGGACCAGGTCACGTGCGAGGTCACCTCGGTGCAGGTGGAGGGCGAGGAGTTCAACCCGAGCTGCGAGCTGCTCGGCATGTGGCTCGCCGACCGCCTCGACGTCCCCGTCAAGCGGTCGCTGTCGCCGGGCCCCGGCCTGACCGGCGTACGCATGGAGACCGACTGCGGTCCCATCGTGCTCGACCGTGCCGACGGCTCGCTGGCCACGCTCTCCATCCAGGGGCAGCCCGACCGCGCGGTGGCGCTCAAGCGCCGCGAGACGGCCGAGCTGATCGCGGAGGAGCTGCGCCGCCTCGACCCGGACGACACCTACGCTTCCACGCTGAAGTACGGCGTGGAGCGCCTCGGCGGACCCGACTCGGAGCCGAAGGCGGAGTCCACGGCGGGGTCCAAGGCGTCCAAGGCCGAGGGCGCCGACACGCCCGCGGCCGGCGGAAAGCCCGAGGACGCCGGGCAGGCCGAGGACGGGCAGGACGCTTCGGCGCCCGCCACCAAGAAGGCCGCCGCGAAGAAGGCGCCGGCCAAGAGGGCCGCGGCGAAGAAGCCCGCCGAGAAGAAGGCGGTGACCAAGTGAGCACGGCCCCGCAGCTCGTCGTCCACCGCGACAAGGACCTGATGGCGCAGGCCACGGCGGCCCGCCTCATCACGAAGGTCGTCGACGCGCAGGCCGCGCGCGGCCACGCCTCGGTGGTCCTCACCGGCGGCCGCAACGGCAACGGCCTGCTGGCGGCGCTCGCCTCCTGCCCGGCCCGCGACGCGATCGACTGGTCGCGCCTGGACCTGTGGTGGGGCGACGAGCGCTTCCTGCCGGAGGGCGACCCGGAGCGCAACTACACGCAGGCCCGCGAGGCGCTCCTGGACGCCGTGCCGCTCGACCCGGCCCGGGTGCACCCGATGCCGGCCTCCGACGGGCACTACGAAGTGGACGCCGCGGCCGAGGTCTACGCGGCCGAACTGGCCGCCGCCGCGGGTCCGGAGGACCACGGCCCGGTGCCGACCTTCGACGTCCTGATGCTGGGCGTCGGCCCGGACGCGCACGTCGCCTCGCTCTTCCCGGAGCTTCCGGCGGTGCGCGAGAGCGAGCGGACGGTGGTGGGCGTGCACGGCGCGCCGAAGCCCCCGCCGACCCGGGTCACGCTCACCCTGCCGGCGATCCGCTCGGCACGTGAGGTGTGGCTGCTCGCGGCGGGCGAGGACAAGGCGGGGGCCGCGGCCATCGCCCTGTCCGGCGCGGGCGAGGTGCAGGCCCCCGCGGCCGGCGCCCGCGGCCGCTCGCGCACGCTGTGGCTGCTGGACGCGGCGGCGGCCTCCCAGCTCCCTCCGGAGCTGTACCGGTCGGCCAGCGCTTGAGTGCTGCGCGACAAGGGCCCCGCACCTCATCCGGTGCGGGGCCCTTACGCGTGGGCGGGGACGCGGCGGTAGCTGCTGCCGTCCCGTTCGCGCACCAGGAGGCCGTCCATGACGCAGTACCTGCGCAGTGCGGAGGTGTCGTCGTGGACGGTGCGGAACGCGTCGTTGACCTCGCGCTCGCTGTAGGCGCGGTCGGCCCGGAAGAGGGTGTCCGTGAGGTGGACGAGGAGTTCGTGGCGTACGACGGGCCGTACGGGGATGGTCGTGAGGCGGCCGTGGGAGAAGAAGCCGGTGAGACGCCGGGGCACGGTGGCGGGGGCGTCCACCGGGGCGGGCGCGCGCCGGAAGACGCCGGGGTCGGCGCGGAGCGACCCGTCGGGCTGCCGCTTCAGGAGCCCGGCGGCGAGCAGCCGGTTCAGGTGCTTGCGGGCGGCGGGAGAGTCCGCCTCGCCGGGCGGCAGCTCGTCGAGGACGACGCGCGCGTACAGCCGCAGTCTCTCGGGGTCGGCGAGCGCGGTGAGCAGCTGGTCCATGACGGGGTCCCTCCCGGCGGGTGACAGAGCCGAAGCAGTGTCACCCGCCGGACCTCGGACACGCACGCGATTAACCGGCGGCGTCGCTCAACGGTCGCGCAGATCCCGGTACTTGGCGACGAGGGCCGTGGTGGAACCGTCCAGGTCGGGCACCTCGGCACCCTCGGTGAGGGCGGGCTCCACGCGCTTGGCGAGGACCTTGCCGAGTTCGACGCCCCACTGGTCGAAGGAGTCGATGTGCCACACGGCGCCCTGGACGAACACCTTGTGTTCGTAGAGGGCGATGAGCTGACCGAGGACCGAGGGCGTCAGTTCCTTGGCGAGGATGGTGGTCGTCGGGTGGTTGCCCCGGAAGGTCTTGTGCGGGACGAGTCCCTCCGGCACACCCTCGGCGCGCACCTCCTCGGGCGTCTTGCCGAACGCCAGTGCCTGCGTCTGGGCGAAGAAGTTGGCCATCAGCAGGTCGTGCTGGGCGGCGAGACCGGGCGCGAGGCCGGCGACCGGCTCGGCGAAGCCGATGAAGTCGGCCGGGATCAACTTCGTGCCCTGGTGGATGAGTTGGTAGTAGGCGTGCTGGCCGTTGGTGCCGGGGGTGCCCCAGACGACCGGGCCCGTCTGCCACCGCACCGGGCGGCCCTCGCGGTCCACGGACTTGCCGTTGGACTCCATGTCGAGCTGCTGGAGATAGGCGGTGAACTTCGACAAGTAGTGCGAGTACGGCAGCACGGCGTGGGACTGCGCGTCGTGGAAGTCGCCGTACCAGATGCCCAACAGGCCGAGGAGCAACGGGGCGTTGGTCTCGGCCGGGGCGGCGCGGAAGTGCTTGTCGATGAGGTGGAAGCCGTCGAGCATCTCGCGGAAGCGGTCCGGGCCGATGGCGATCATCAGGGAGAGGCCGATGGCGGAGTCGAAGGAGTAGCGGCCGCCGACCCAGTCCCAGAACTCGAACATGTTGGCCGTGTCGATGCCGAAGTCGGAGACCTTCTCGGCGTTCGTCGACAGGGCCACGAAGTGCTTGGCCACCGCCTCCTGACCGGCCTTCAGTTCCGTGCGGAGCCAGTCGCGGGCGGAGGTGGCGTTGGTGATCGTCTCGATGGTGGTGAACGTCTTCGAGGCGATGACGAACAGCGTCTCGGCGGCGTCCAGGTCCCGCAGGGCCTCGTGCAGGTCGGCGCCGTCCACGTTCGACACGAAGCGCACGGTGAGGTCCCGGTCGGTGAAGGAGCGCAGCGCCTCGTACGCCATCGCGGGGCCGAGGTCGGAGCCGCCGATGCCGACGTTGACGACGTTCTTGATGCGCTTGCCGGTGTGACCGGTCCACTCCCCCGAACGGACCTTCCGGGAGAACGCGCCCATCTTGTCGAGGACGGCGTGCACCTTCGGCACCACGTTCTCGCCGTCGACCATGACGACGGCGTCCCGCGGGGCGCGCAGGGCGGTGTGCAGGACGGCGCGGTCCTCGGTGGTGTTGATCTTCTCGCCGCGGAACATGGCGTCCTGCAGCCCGAACACGTCGGTGGCCGCGGCCAGTTCGCGCAGCAGCCGCAGTGTCTCGTCGGTGACGAGGTGCTTGGAGTAGTCGATGTGCAGATCACCGACCTGGAGGGTGTACGCCGTGCCGCGCGCCGGGTCCGCGGCGAACAGCTCCCGCAGTCGCACCTCCCCGAGCTGCTCGCGGTGGGCGGCGAGCGCCGTCCACTCGGGCGTCTGATCAAGCCTGCCGCGGCTCTCTGCGTTCATCTCGGACGTCAGCCTTCTCTCGTACCCGCGTACGTGCAGTGCCCCCGTGGCCCAACCTAATGGATCAGGCACCGGGCAGGCGCCTCACGCACCGGGCACGACCTCACGTACCTCACGTACCGGGCACCCGTCGAACAGCTGACGGAACGAGAGAACGGCCGGGCACCTTCGTCGGTGCCCGGCCGTACTCCAAGTCTCAGATCTCGCCCCGCAGTTTGGCGAGCGCCTCCGCGAGAATCGCCTCGCCGTCCGCGTCGCTGCGCCGCTCACGCACATACGCCAGGTGCGTCTTGTACGGCTCGGTGCGCGGCGGGTCCGGCGGGTTGTCCCGGTCCTGACCGGCCGGAAAGCCGCAGCGGGGGCAGTCCCACGTATCGGGGACCTGCGCGTCGCTGGCGAAGCTCGGCTGCGTCTCGTGCCGGTTGGAGCACCAGAAGGAGATGCGCAGTCGCGGCGCGGACTCACCGCGCTCGGCCTCGCCCATCGGCCCCGCCCCGACCCGACTTCCTCGGATCGCGTTGCCACTTGCCACGGTCGTAACTCCCTGCGTGATGGTGCTGCTGCGGGCGCCTCAGTTTACGTAAGGCCCAACGCGCGTCCAGTGTGCGGAGTTACACCCCACCCCGGACGCCAGCCCATGATAAGCCGCGTACGCGCGCTCGCACCGGACAAGCGACCAGTGCCTGGCGTCAGTTGTTCGCCTTCGTCAGCAGGGCCAGCGCGACAATGCACGCGAACCACAGCAGACCGACCACGACGGTGATGCGGTCCAGGTTGCGCTCCGCGACGGAGGAGCCGCCGACGGACGACTGCATGCCGCCACCGAACATGTCGGACAGACCGCCGCCCTTGCCCTTGTGCATCAGCACCAGCAGCATCATCAGCAGGCTGAAGACGATCAGGGCGATCGAGAACCCCATAACCACGGCTGGACCAACTTCCTCGGATCTGACTCGGATCTGAATCGACTCTGTATCGACGACGGGGGCCGGAGCCTCGATGACCGAGGCCGCCCGGCCCCCGCAAGGGTACGACGTATTGCCGCTAGCGCATACTCACTGGTCGCGGAAGCGGACGATCTTGACGAACTCGTCCGCGTCGAGCGCGGCGCCGCCCACCAGGGCGCCGTCGACGTCCGGCTGCGCCATGATCGCGGCGACGTTCCCGGACTTCACCGAGCCGCCGTACTGGATGCGCACCTTGTCGGCGAGCTCCTGCGAGTACAGCTCGGCGAGGCGGCCGCGGATCGCGCCGCACACCTCCTGCGCGTCCTCGGGGGTCGCGACCTCGCCGGTGCCGATCGCCCAGACGGGCTCGTAGGCGATCACGATGGACTCGGCCTGCTCGGCCGGGACGTCCTTGAGGCCGCCGTCGACCTGGTTCAGCGTGTACTGGACCTGCTGGCCGGCCTTGCGGATCTCCAGGCCCTCGCCGACGCAGAGGATCGGGGTCAGGCCGTGCTTGAAGGCCGCCTTCACCTTGGCGTTGCAGAGCTGGTCGGTCTCGTTGTGGTACTGGCGGCGCTCGGAGTGGCCGACGGCCACGTAGGAGCACTTGAGCTTGGCCAGCATCGGGCCCGAGATCTCTCCGGTGTAGGCACCGGAGTCCTGCGCCGAGATGTCCTGGGCGCCGTACTTGATCTTGAGCTTGTCGCCGTCGACCAGGGTCTGCACGGAGCGCAGGTCGGTGAAGGGCGCCAGGACGGCGACCTCACAGGCCTCGTAGTCCTTGTCGGCCAGGGCGAAGGCGAGCTTCTGGACGTGGGCGATGGCCTCGAGGTGGTTGAGGTTCATCTTCCAGTTGCCCGCCATCAGCGGGGTGCGCGTAGTCATCAGGTGTCAGTTCTCCAGTGCCGCGAGGCCGGGGAGCGTCTTGCCCTCGAGGTATTCGAGGGAGGCGCCGCCGCCGGTGGAAATGTGGCCGAATGCGTTCTCGTCGAAGCCCAGGGTCCGCACGGCGGCGGCGCTGTCGCCACCGCCGACGACGGTGAAGGCCGGGGAGTCGAGGAGCGCCTGGGCCACCGCCTTGGTGCCCTCGGCGTAGTCGGGGTGCTCGAAGACGCCCATCGGGCCGTTCCAGAAGATGGTGGCCGCGTCGGCGAGCTTCGAGGCGTAGAGCTTACGGGTCTCGGGGCCGATGTCGAGACCCTCCTGGTCGGCGGGGATGGCGTCCGCGGCGACCGTGGTGGGGTTGGCCGGGGCCTTGGTCTTCAGGTCCGGGAAGACCGGCGAGATGAGCACGTCGACGGGCAGGACGAACTCGACGCCCTTCGCCTCCGCGCGCTCCATGTACTCCTTGACCGCCGGGATCTGGTCCTCCTGGAGGAGGGAGATGCCGACCTCGTGGCCCTGGGCCTTGAGGAAGGTGTAGGCCATGCCGCCGCCGATGAGGATGCGGTCGGCCTTCTCCAGGAGGTGGTCGATCACACCGAGCTTGTCGGAGACCTTGGCGCCGCCGAGGACCACGGCGTAGGGCCGCTTGACGTCGTCGGTGAGCTTCTTCAGGACGCCGACCTCGGTGGCGATGAGGTACCCGGCGTAGTGCGGGAGCTTGGCCGGCAGGTCGAACACGGAGGCGTGCTTGCGGTGCACCGCGCCGAAGCCGTCGCCCACGTACACATCGGCGAGGGCGGCCAGCTGCTCGGCGAACTCGCCGCGCTCGGCGTCGTCCTTGCTGGTCTCGCCGGCGTTGAAGCGGAGGTTCTCGATGACGGCGACCTGGCCGGACTCGAGGCCGCCGACCGTGTCATGGGCGGCGGGGCCCACCGTGTCCCGCGCGAACGCGACGGGCTCGCCGAGGAGTTCCCCGAGCCGCTCGGCGGCGGGGAGCAGCGAGAAGGCCGGGTCCGGGGCGCCCTTGGGGCGGCCCAGGTGCGAGGCCACGACGACCTTGGCGCCCGCGTCGGCGAGGGCCTTGACGGTCGGCAGGACGGCGCGGATGCGGCCGTCGTCGGTGATGGTGCCGTCGGCGAGCGGCACGTTGAGGTCGGCGCGGACGAAGACCCGCTTGCCGTTGACCCCTTCGGCGAGAAGTGCGTCGATCGTCTTCACTACTGGGCTCCTTGGGAGGGCGGTGACATGCAACAGGGCCCGTCCGGCGCGGCGGTGCGCGGGACAGACCCTGTGCTCACATCGAAATGCCTGCTCTGGATATTAGAGCTGACCGCCGACGAAGGCCGTGAGGTCGACCAGGCGGTTGGAGTAGCCCCACTCGTTGTCGTACCAGCCGAGGATCTTCACCGACGTACCCTCCTGGACCATGGTCATCAGGGAGTCGAAGGTGCAGGAGGCGGGGTCGCTGACGATGTCCGAGGACACGATCGGGTCCTCGGTGTAGTACAGGATGCCCTTGAGGTCGCCGTCCTCGGAGGCCTTCTTGAACGCGGCGTTGACCTCGTCCTTGGTGACCTCGCGCTGGAGCTCCACGACCAGGTCGGTGGCCGAACCGGTCGGGACCGGGACGCGCATCGAGACGCCGTCGAGCTTGCCCTTGAGCTGCGGCAGGACCAGGGCGGTGGCCTTGGCGGCACCCGTCGTGGTCGGGATGATGTTCTCGGCGGCGGCGCGGGCGCGGCGCAGGTCCTTGTGCGGGAAGTCCAGGATGCGCTGGTCGTTGGTGTACGCGTGGATCGTGGTCATCAGACCCTTGACGACGCCGAAGTTCTCGTCGAGGACCTTCGCCATCGGCGCCACACAGTTGGTGGTGCAGGAGGCGTTGGAGATGACGTGGTGGTTCGCCGGGTCGTACTTGTCCTGGTTGACGCCCATCACGATGGTGATGTCCTCGTCCTTGGCCGGAGCCGAGATGAGGACCTTCTTGGCGCCGCCGGCGATGTGCTTCTCGGCGTCGGCCTTCTTGGTGAAGATGCCCGTGGACTCGATCACGATGTCGACGCCCAGGTCGCCCCAGGGGATGTCGGCGGGGTCGCGCTCGGACAGCACCTTGATGGTGTGGCCGTCGACGGTGATGGTGTCCTCGGTGTGCGACACCTCGGCCTTGAGGCGGCCCAGGATGGTGTCGTACTTCAGAAGGTGCGCGGTGGTCGCGGTGTCACCCAGGTCGTTGACAGCCACGACTTCGATGTCCGCACCCTGCTCGAGCAGCGCGCGGAAGTAGTTGCGACCGATGCGGCCAAAGCCGTTGATGCCTACGCGGATCGTCACGAAACCGATCTCCTCGTTGGTACGCCGGTTTTAGACCCCGGCGAGTTGTATGGGATGTCCCCGACCGCCTCCGACCCTACCTCTCCGAGGCCCGTGAAGTGACATCGAGAGGGGCTGCGGGCGGCACAAAGGTCCGTACCCCTCAGTAGGGATACGGACCACGGGACCTTCGTCCCGATTACGCAGCGTCAGCTGCGCAGATGTGCCAGGGAGGCGCCCATAAGAGCGGCCCTTTCGGCGTTTCCGGGTACGTGTTCGAAGCCGAACCCGAGGAGGACGCTGTCACGCGCTGTGACCGCCGCGTGGGGCCGGTGGAGCTCCCCGGTGCGGCTCCAGTCGCCTGTGATATTGGGGCTCCCGGCCGGGGGCGCGGCGGCGGTCCAGGAGCCGAGCGAGGACTCGAATCCCTCGCTCTCCTTGACAGCCCCGCCGACGACCAGTTCCGCGTTGTCGGCGAAGAGGCCGCGCCCTCCGCTGGAGGGGTCGGTGATCGCGCTGAGGGAGACCTCGACCTTCTTGCCCGCGTAGGCGCTCAGGTCGAAGGCGACGGGCTGCCAGCCGCCGGACGAGCCCGTGAAGCTGTTCCAGGAGCCGCTGGTGCCGGAGGCCGTGCAGCCGTCCGAGCCGCGCGTCAGGTAGTGGCCGAGGAAGGGGTGGCCGTTGAGGAGGAACCCGGCGGCGCACTCGGCGGGCACGGTGGCCCGGGAGTTTCCGTTCCTGTCGGGCAGGGTCGTCCAGTCGTCGGCGCCCGGGGTGTGGGCCTCCAGTACCCCGTGGTCGTAGCCGGGCTCCAGGTTCCAGTTGAGCGCGAACCGCAGTTCGGGCCGGTCGGCGGCCGTGACGCCCGTCAGGTCCAGGGTGCGGGTGAGCCGTTTGTAGTCCCGGTCGGCGTGGGTGGCCGAGGCCATGCCCTGGCCCGCGAAGGGCGCGTACGGATTGGCGAGGCCGGGGTAGGAGCCCGCCGCAGCGCTCCGGAACTGCGGGAACCGCGCGGGCGGGAGGTTGTGGGAGGTGACCGTGAAGCGGCCGGCCTTGTCGAGGGGGTTGGCCGCGGCGTCCGCGAGCGGGGCCTGCACCCCCCTGAGGGCGCCGCTGCCCTCGAAGCCCTTGACGCCGGGGGCGGACAGACGTTCGTACGCGCCCAGGTAGTACTGCGCGAAGTCGTCGGTGAGGGCCTCCCCCAGGTCGACGTCGCCGCCGGCGCGCTCGCCGGCCTCGATGAGCTTGCCGCCCTCGTTGAGGTAGGCGCGCAGGGCGAGCTGGGTGGGCGCCCCGGGCACGGCGTCGCCGGTCGCGTGGACGACCACGGAGAAGTGCGACAGGACGCCCAGCGGGTGCGGTGCGCCCTTCTCGGCGACGTCCCAGACGGCGGCGGCGCGCCCGTTGGCCTTCAGCGCGTCGACGTACTTCTTGGTCCCGGTGGCCGGTGCGCCTTCCTCGGCGACGACCAGCGCGCTCGCCCTCGGGCGTTCGGCGACGGTGTACGTGAAGTGCTCGCTGTGCGTGCGGCCCTTCTTGGTGCGGCCGGTGAACCACACCTCCACCTTGTCGCCCACGCGGGCGTCCGCGATCTTCGCGCGGTACTGATCGAAGTGGAGGTTGTCCTGCCCGCCGTAGGTCTCGCCGCCCTTCCAGGCCCTGAGGTGCTTCTCCTGCGTGCGTCCGCCGTTGACGCGGTACGTCACCTCCTTGTCGCGCACGGACCTGCGGGCGGTCACGGCGACCTCCTGGTCGCCGCCGCGCGCGTACGAGGTGGCGAAGGTGTCCGGGGTGAAGTCCGGGGCCTCGGCGCCGGTGACGGAGACCGGCTTGTCGGGGTGGAGGGCGGTCTCCGCGACGGCGAGCGCGAAGGGCACGTTCTTCGCGAACTCCTGCTGGATGAGCTTCTCGTCGTCGGGGAAGGTGAAGACGGACGCGCAGTCGCCGGGCTTCCAGGCGTCGTCGGGGTCGACGTTCGAGGCGGTCTGGCAGGTGGACATCTCGGGGGTGAACATCGAGATGCCGTTGACGTTGCCCGCGTGCCCGTCGGCCTCGCCGTTGGTGGTGTACAGCTCGGAGGCGACCTGCGGGTGGTAGCCGGGGATCGCGGGCTTCTCCGGGGTGCCGGCGAGCGCCCGGTGGAGGACGTCGTCGGGGGTGGGCGTGGCGACCTGCCAGCCCACTCCGTAGAGGATCAGTTCGGCCGCCGAGTGGTAGTTGACGCCGTACTCGAAGCCGATGCGCTTTTCGAAGCGGTCGAGCGCCTTGGTCTCCGGCTCGGACATCGGCGCCGCGCCGCGATAGGTCTCGGAGGAGGCGTCGGGGGACGAGCCCTCGTTGTCGTAGCCCCACTTGTAGGCGAAGTTGCGGTTGAGGTCGACGCCGTCGCCGGGGGCGATGGCGCCGTCGCCGTCGATGTCGCGGAGGTTCTTGCGCCACTGGCGGTCGCCGTCGGCGGCGTGCGTGAAGTCGTAGCCGTCGGGGTTGGCGGAGAGCACGAACCACAGCTCGGTGGAGTCCACCAGTTCGGTGATCCGCTTGTCCTTGCCGTAGTTGTCGAGGTAGTGGTGCATCAGGCGGCGGGTCATCTCGGGGGTGATCCACTCGCGGGCGTGCTGGTTGGACAGGTAGAGCGTGGCCGGCTTGACGCCGTCCCTGGTCTTCCCGGCGTTCTTGGAGACCTTCAGAGCGAGGATGTCCTTGCCCCGGACGGTCTTGCCGATGGAGACGACCTTGGTGAGGCCGGGGTGGGCCTGCCCGGTCCTGACGATCTCCTCCTTCAGCCCGCCCCTGCCGCTGTACGGCCGGTAGACGCCGTCCCCCGCGGCCCGCACCCGCTTCTCGGCGGCCGGGGAGACCGTGTGCTCGCGCAGCTCGACGCCCCGGCGTTCGATCGCCGCGGCCTGGCCCTCGGTCAGGTACAGCTCGACGCGGCCGGTGCCGTGCTCGGGTGCCTGCCCCGCCAGTTCGTGGGCGTCCTGGCCCGCCTCGATCAGGAGGGGGATCTGCTCCTTGGTGACCTCGGCCCGGTAGACCTTCACGGCCGCCGGGTCGTCGGCGGCCGGTGACTTCGCGGGTCCGCTCGCCTGGGCGTGCGGTGCGGCGGCGAGACCACCGATGAGCAGTGCGGAAGCGGCGAGGATCGATCTCGCGCTCGCTCTTCGTCTCATGAGCCCCCCTTGCGGTTGCCCGGCACGGATGTGCGGGATGCCAGGCTCGTGACAGTGCATGATCATGTCAATACGGCGGCGGGGGGCGGCCGGAGGTGTCCGCGGGCAAGCGGAAGCCGCCGGTGCCCCGGGAGGCGTCGGCGGCTGTCGCTGCTCGTGGGGCGGTCAGACCGCCATGTTGTCCGCGAGTTCCTCGGTCAGATTGGACTCCGTGCCGGGGATGCCCAGGTCCTGGGCCCGCTTGTCCGCCATGGCGAGCAGGCGGCGGATGCGGCCCGCCACCGCGTCCTTGGTCAGCGGCGGGTCGGCGAGCGCGCCCAGCTCCTCCAGGGAGGCCTGCTTGTGCTCCATGCGCAGCCGGCCGGCCGCCGCGAGGTGCTCGGGGACCTCCTCGCCGAGGATCTCCAGGGCCCGCTGCACCCGGGCGCCCGCGGCGACGGCCGCGCGGGCCGAGCGGCGCAGGTTGGCGTCGTCGAAGTTGGCCAGGCGGTTGGCGGTGGCGCGCACCTCGCGCCGCATCCGCCGCTCCTCCCAGGCGAGGACCGACTCGTGCGCCCCGAGGCGGGTCAGCAGCGCGCCGATCGCGTCGCCGTCGCGCACGACGACTCGGTCCACGCCCCGCACCTCGCGCGCCTTGCTCGCGATCTGGAGTCTGCGGGCGGCGCCCACCAGGGCCAGCGCCGCCTCCGGACCGGGGCAGGTCACCTCCAGGGAGGAGGAGCGGCCGGGCTCGGTGAGCGAGCCGTGCGCGAGGAACGCCCCGCGCCAGGCCGCCTCCGCGTCGCAGGTGGCCCCCGAGACCACCTGCGGCGGCAGGCCCCGGATGGGGCGGCCGCGGCCGTCCACGAGGCCGGTCTGGCGGGCGAGCTGATCACCGCCCGCGACCACCCGAACGACGTAGCGCGAGCCGCGCCGCAAGCCGCCGGGGGCCATCACGATCAGCTCCGAGCTGTGCCCGAAGATCTCCAGGATGTCCCGCTTCAGGCGGCGTGCCGCCATCGCGGTGTCCAGCTCCGCCTCGATCACGATGCGGCCGCTCACCAGGTGAAGGCCGCCCGCGAACCGCAGGATCGCCGAGACCTCTGCCTTCCTGCAACAGGTCCGGGTGACGGGGAGCCGGGAGATCTCGTCCTTCACCGCTGGCGTCATCGCCATGGGCCGATCCTTCCATGCATCCGAAAAATACGGTCGTACGCGGCTGCCAGGAGCTCCGGATCGTGCCTCGGAGTCCCGTCGGGCCGGGCCACCGCTGCCAGCTCGACCGTGGCACCGAGCCGCTTCGCGGCGTCGGACAGCGACTCACGGTCGGGCACGGCGTCCTCGTCGGCCAGCACCACGTCCAGGGCGAGTTTAGGGGCGTGTCGGGCCAAAACCTCCAAATGACGCTGCGGAGAGAAGCCATCGGTTTCTCCCGGTTGCGGCGCGAGGTTCAGCGGGAGGACCTTGCGGGCCTTCGTCTCGGTCAGCGCGTCCAGCAGCTCGGGGACCAGGAGGTGCGGGATCACCGAGGAGAACCAGGAGCCCGGGCCGAGGACCACCCAGTCCGCGTCGAGGACGGCGGCGACCGCCTCGGGGACGGCCGGCGGGTCGGACGGCACGACGTGCACCGACTGGACCTCGCCGGGGGTGAGGGCCACCGTGGCCTGGCCGCGGACGGTGTCCACGTCGTCGGGGCGGCTCGGGTCGTGGCCCTTGACCAGCGCCTGGAGCTCCAGCGGCACGGCCGACATGGGAAGGACGCGGCCCTGCGCGCCGAGCAGGCGGCCGACCAGGTCCAGGGCCTGGACGTGGTCGCCTAGCTGCTCCCACAGGGCGACGATCAGCAGATTGCCGACCGCGTGCTCGTGCAGCGCGCCGCGGGACTGGAAGCGGTGCTGGATGACGCGGGCCCAGGTCTGGCCCCAGTCGTCGTCGCCGCAGAGGGCGGCGAGCGCCTTGCGCAGGTCGCCGGGGGGCAGCACGCCCAGCTCGTCACGGAGGCGGCCGCTGGAGCCGCCGTCGTCGGCGACGGTGACGACGGCGGTGAGGTCACCGGCCCCGGTGATGCGGCGCAGCGCGGCGAGCGAGGCGGACAGGCCCATGCCCCCGCCGAGCGCGACCACCTTCGGCTGGGTGCCCCGCTTGCGGCCCAGACGGCTCAGGCGGACGGTCCGGCGGGTCGGCTTCACTCGCGCCCCATGTCCCGGTGGACGATGACGGTCTCCACGCCCTCGGACGCCAGGCGCGCCCCGAGCTTCTCCGACATGGCCACCGAGCGGTGCTTGCCGCCCGTGCAGCCGACCGCGATCGTCACGTACCGCTTGCCCTCGCGGCGGTAGCCCCCGGCGATGAGCTGGAGCAGCTCGGCGTACCGGTCGAGGAACTCCTTGGCGCCGGGCTGGTTGAAGACGTACGCGGCGACCTCCTCGTTGAGGCCGGTGTACTGGCGCAGCTCGGGGACCCAGTGGGGGTTGGGCAAAAAGCGCATGTCCACGACCAGGTCGGCGTCGACCGGCAGGCCGTACTTGAAGCCGAAGGACATCACGGTGGCCCGCAGCTCGGGCTCCTCCTCGCCGGCGAACGAGGCGTCCATCTTGGCGCGCAGCTCGTGCACGTTCAGGCTGGAGGTGTCGATGACCAGGTCGGCGTCGCCGCGCAGCTCGCGCAGCAGGTCGCGCTCGGCCTCGATGCCGTCGACGATGCGGCCGTCGCCCTGCAGCGGGTGCGGGCGGCGGACCGACTCGAAACGGCGGACCAGGGCCTCGTCGGAGGACTCCAGGAAGACGATGCGCCGCGTGACGTTCTTGGACTCCAGCTCGGCGAGGGACTCGCGGAGGTTGTCGAAGAAGCGCCGGCCGCGGACGTCGACGACGACCGCGATGCGGGCCACGTTGCCCTGCGAGCGGGCGCCGAGCTCCACCATGGTGGGGATCAGCGCAGGCGGCAGGTTGTCCACGACGAACCAGCCGAGGTCCTCCAGGCACTTGGCGGCCGTGCTGCGGCCGGCGCCCGACATGCCGGAGATGATCACCAGCTCGGGGATCGCCGCCTCGGGGACCCCTGGTGTCTCGATCGGCGCGCCCGTGCTCACTTGCTCTCCACCTTCGTCGTGCTCGCTCATGTCTCCTGCCCCCGTCGTTCCTCCGAGGCGCCCGCGGTCACGGGCTCCTCTCCTGCGCTGTCCGAGGTGCCCGCGGCGGTGGGCTCCTCGTCTTCCATGATCTCTCCGGTCGCCATGTTCACCGCGGGGCCGGCGGGCACCGCGCCGGCGAGGGCCGCCACGATGACCTCGGCCGTCTTGCGGCCTATGCCGGGGACCTCGCAGATCTGGTCGATTGTCGCGGACCGGAGCCGCTTCACCGAACCGAAGTGCTTGATCAGGGTCCGCTTGCGGGCGTCGCCGAGGCCCGGCACCTCGTCCAGCGGGCCCGCCTTGAAGCGCTTGGCCCGCTTGGCGCGCTGGTAGGTGATGGCAAAGCGGTGCGCCTCGTCCCGTACGCGCTGGAGGAGGTACAGCCCCTCGCTGGTGCGCGGCAGGATGACGGGGTCGTCCTCGGCGGGGACCCAGACCTCCTCCAGCCGCTTGGCCAGGCCGCACACCGCGATGTCGTCGATGCCCAGCTCGTCCAGGGCCCGCTTGGCGGCGGCGACCTGCGGCTGCCCGCCGTCCACGACGACGAGCTGCGGGGGGTAGGCGAACCGCTTGGGGCGGCCGTCCTCCTCGGTGAGGGCGCTCTCCCCCACTTCGCCGGTGTCCTCGTCCACCCACTCCCCGGTGCGCTCCTTGTCGGCGAGGTAGCGCCGGAAGCGGCGGGTGATCACCTCGTGCATGGACCGGACGTCGTCCTGGCCCTCGAAGCCCTTGATCTGGAAGCGGCGGTACTCGCTCTTCCTGGCCAGGCCGTCCTCGAAGACGACCATCGACGCCACGACGTCGTCGCCCTGGAGGTGCGAGACGTCGTAGCACTCGATGCGCAGGGGGGCGCTGTCCAGCTCCAGGGCGGCGGCGATCTCCTCCAGGGCGCGGGAGCGGGTGGTGAGGTCGGAGGCGCGCTTGGTCTTGTGCAGGACGAGGGACTGCCGGGCGTTGCGCGCGACGGTCTCCATCAGGGCCTTCTTGTCGCCGCGCTGCGGGATGCGCAGCGAGACGCCGGCCCCGCGGCGCTCGGTCAGCCACTCCTGGACCGGCTCTATGGGGTCGGGCAGGGCGGGGACGAGCACCTCCTTGGGCACGGCGTCGCCGCTCTCCTCGCCGTAGAGCTGCTGGAGCGCGTGCTCCACGAGGTCGGCGCTGGTGACCGCCTCGACCTTGTCGGTGACCCAGCCGCGCTGGCCGCGCACGCGGCCGCCCCGGACGTGGAAGATCTGGACGGCGGCCTCCAGCTCGTCCTCGGCGAGGGCGATCAGGTCGGCGTCGGTGGCGTCGGCGAGGACGACGGCGCTCTTCTCCATCGCCTTCTTGAGGGCGTCGATGTCGTCGCGCAGGCGCGCCGCGCGCTCGTACTCCATCTCCTCGGCCGCCTGCGCCATCTGCCGCTCCAGGCGGCGGATGTACGTGCCGGTGCGGCCCGCCATGAAGTCGCAGAAGTCCTCGGCCAGTTCGCGGTGGTCCTCGGGGGTGACGCGCTCCACGCAGGGCGCCGAGCACTTGCCGATGTAGCCGAGCAGGCAGGGGCGGCCGGTGCGGGTGGCGTTCTTGAAGACGCCCGCGGAGCAGGTGCGCACCGGGAAGGCGCGCAGGAGGAGGTCGACGGTGTCGCGGATCGCCCAGGCGTGGCCGTAGGGCCCGAAGTAGCGCACGCCCTTCTTCTTGTGGCCGCGCATCACCTGCACGCGCGGGAACTTCTCGTTCATCGTCACCGCGAGGTAGGGATAGCTCTTGTCGTCGCGGTACTTGACGTTGAACCGGGGGTCGAACTCCTTGATCCAGGAGTACTCCAGCTGGAGCGCCTCGACCTCGTTGTTCACCACCGTCCACTCCACGGAGGCGGCGGTCGTGACCATCGAACGGGTGCGGGGGTGCAGATTGGCCAGGTCCTGGAAGTAGCTGGCCAGGCGCTGACGCAGGCTCTTGGCCTTCCCGACGTAGATCACCCGGCGGTGCTCGTCGCGGAACTTGTAGACCCCCGGGGCGTCGGGGATCTGTCCCGGCTGGGGGCGGTAGCTGGAAGGGTCGGCCATGTCGGACAGCCTACTGGCGTGCACTGACACTCCGGGTCGGCCGCCACCGGCCCGGGGGCGGCGCGCGGGAACGGCGGCCGGCCGGTGGGTGGGCGGCGCGCGGGAACGGCGGCCGGCGTCCCGGCCGCCGTTCGCGTGCCTCAGCCCTGGTGCCGGGCCCGGCGGCGCCTCACCAGCATCGTCCCGGAGAGGCCGAGGGCGGCCAGGGCGCCCGCGCCGGCCAGCGTGGAGGCGACGGTGACGGGGCCCTGGGCAGGGCTCGGCGCGGGGCTCTGGGCGGTGGTCCGCCCGGACTCCGTCTCCTCGTAGCCGCCCGCCTTGCCGGACCGCTCGTACGCGGAGCCCGGCAGCTTGTCGCCGTACGCCTTGCGCACGCGCTTGCCGTAGGCGGCCAGCGAGGTGCCCTCGGCGCCCACGGCACGCACCGCGTCCTTGTCGAGCGGCAGCACGCGCGCGTGCCCCTGCACGTACCAGGCGTTGATCTGCGGCTCGTGGAAGACGGTGCCTCCGGGGAGCTTGGCGGCGCCCACGCGCGCGTAGTGCGTCTCGTCGTCCCCTGTGGCGATGTTCACGACCTGCCAGGAGCCGCCCCGGCGGACGGTCCAGAGGGAGGCCTCCTGGCCGTCGGAGGAGACCGCCTTGCTGGCGAGGAACTCCAGGCGGGCGACCGGCGCGCCCTTCTTGCCCGCGACGAACTCCGGCGAGAGGTAGTAGACGGGCACGGCCCCGCCCTGGACGCGCGGGTGGGCGGCGGCCTTGGTGACCGCTCCTTCCCGGGCGAAGAAGCGGGAGAGCGTCTCCAGGGTCTTCGGCGCCTTCGCCGCCTCGTGCGCGGCCTCGCGGGAGGCCGTGGAGGGCGCGGCGGGGGCCGAGGGGTCCGGTGCGGCGGAGGCCGCGGGGACCGCGAGGCCCAGGAGGAGGGTGACGGCCGAACCGGCGAGCGCGGTCCTGGCCAGGCGGCGCGGGAGGTGACGGGTCATCGCTCTCACGCCCCGATCCGGTAGAGCGAGTGGGTCCAGGAGAAGGTGTCGTTGTCGACGTACCAGGCGTGCGAGGCCCAGTTGTAGCGGTCGCTGGAGGGCCACGGGTCGCCCCAGTAGACCCAGCTGTCGGCGTCGTCGTAGCCGTAGACCACGTGCATGTGGCCGCCGCCGTTCGCCCACTGGATGCGGGTCTCGACCGGGCGCCCGGCGTTGATCTCGGACTGCACGGTGGAGTAGCGGAGCCAGCCGGTGACGTACGAGCCGGGGTTGATGCCCGCCCAGCGCAGACCGCTCTGGACGTTGCCGAGCGTGGCCTGGTTGTTGGGGCACTCGGTGTTCTGGCTGCGTCCGAAGGCCGCGTTGCAGAACTGGTTCTGGCTGTAGTTGCGGCCCAGGAAGGTCGCGATGGTGTTGCCGCCCGCCGCCCAGCACCAGTTGGTCTTCTGCTGCGCCTGCATGGTGATGTTCAGGCGCTTGGCGGCGAGGACGGAGGCGTCGGCGGCGCTCCGGCCCCCGCTCGCCTGCTGGACGGAGGCGGGGGCGGGGGCCGCCGTCGCGGTGGCCGTGGGCGCGGCGAAGAGAGCCGCGGTGACGAGGGCGAGCGCGGACAGACGTCTGCGTCTGCCTGTGCCGCCGCTCTTGTTGATCGGTGAGCGCATCGCGTTCCTCCCGAGCGGGATGTGGGGTGTGGAGGAGCGCGTCCGGACGCTTGCGATTGAGCATCGAGTGTTGTCGGGTGCAGGTCAACACGCTTCAATGCGGAATTACTTGGGCCGTGAACGGCGGCCCACAGATGTGAACGCACGCCGCGCGCCGACCTGGTGGCCCGCCGTGACCGGCCCGAACGCCGTGGCGGCGGAAGTGAACGTTCACAAGGAAGGGGCCCTCATGCGGTACGACGCACGGCTCGCACAGGGCGCACGCTCGAACGACGTGGCGCGGACGAACGAGGCGGGGCGGGCGAGCGAGGTGGCGCGGGCGCATGGGGCGGCGCGGGCGTACGAGAGCGGTGGCGCTCGGGGTCGGCCCGAGGCGGGGCGGGCGGCGGACGGTGATCCGGCGGAGCTGACGGCCGCCTTGCGCACCGGGCCCTTCCACATCGCGCTGCGCACCGCGATCGCCACCCGGCGGCTGCCGTTGCAGCGGGTGCGCCACCATCTGGCCCAGTACGGCATCACCGTCGGCGTGACCAGCCTGAGCTACTGGCAGCAGGGCGCCCGGCGCCCCCAGCGCGCCGAGTCACTGCGCGCCGTGCGGGCCCTGGAGGAGATCCTCCAGCTCCCCGAGGAGTCACTGCTCCGGCTCCTTGACCACCCCTTCGAACGCTCCGACGCCGAACGGCCCTCCGCCCGTTCGTACCGCTCCCTGGTCGAGGCCTCCGACGTGCTGCGCGGACTCCTCGCCGAGCTCGGCTCCCCGGTCGACGGGGGGCTGCACACCATCGGCCACCACGAGCGGGTGCGGATCGGCGCGCGCCGCGAGCTGCTCGGCCGCGAGTCGCAGCACGCCGTACGCGCGCACCAGGACGGCGTGGACCGCTATGTGGCGATCTACTACGGCGACCCCGGCTGCGCGCCCGAGCGCATACGGGTGCGGGCCCTGGAGAACTGCCGGACGGGACGGGTGCGGTGGCACGCGGGGGCGGGGGTGCTGGTCGCGGAGCTGCTCTTCGACGCGCGGCTGCGGGCGGGCGAGACCCATCTGTTCGGCTACGGCTTCGAGGACGGCACGGCGGGAACGGCCACCGAGTACGTGCGCGGCTTCACCTACGCGGGCGGGCAGTACGCGCTCCAGATCCGCTTCGACGCCGGCGCCCTGCCCGTACGCTGCCACCGCTTCGCCCAGCAGTCGGCGGCCGCCCCGCGCGGCGGCCGGCAGGAACTGACCCTGAGCGGCAGCCACCGCTCGGTGCACCTGGTGGAGCCGCAGGTGCGGGCGGGGCTGCTGGGGATCGCCTGGGACTGGCAGTGACCGGGGCCCCCGGCGGGGGTGCGGCTGAGGGCGAGGCGGCGGGGGCGGTCAGGCCTTCTTCTCCGGGCCCGCGATGAGCTTGCCGTTCCGCACCTTCACGGGCAGCTCGCGCAGCGGCTCGTCCGCCGGCTCGTGCAGCACCGCGCCGTTCGTGGCGTCGAACTGGCTGCCGTGGCACTGGCAGATGAGCTTGTGCCCCTCCAGCGTGTTGATCGGGCAGCGGGCATGGGTGCAGATCGTGCTGTACGCCTTGTACTGGTCGTCGGAGATCCGACTGACGACCACGTTCTGGTCCGTGTACAGCTTCGAGGCGCCCACCTGCACGTCGTCGGAGTTCCCGAGGTCCACCGGCGCGGTCGGCGCCGACCGGTTCGAGCCTTCGTCGCCGGCCGAGCAGGCGGTGAGGCCGAGCCCGACGGCGGGGGCGAGAGCGGCGGCCCGCAGCACGGTGCGGCGGGCGGGGGGCGTGCCGGGCATGGTGTCTCCACAGGTCAGGGGCATCGGTGACGGATCAGACCATACCGGCGGCAGAGCGGCGGACCGGGTGGGGTACGCAGGGGCCCGCGTCCGCTGCCCGCGCACGGCCCGGCGGTCGCGGACGGCCTAGCCTGGGCGGGACGCCCGGCCGCGCGACGTGCGGCCCGGCGTCCCGCCCAGGACCGAGCCCAGGCAGCGCCCGAGAGGAACCGCCCGTGATAGTCGTCGCCGGAGAGGCCCTGATCGACCTCGTGCCCGAGGGACGGGAGGCGGGGGCCGGGCTCCCCGTGCTCGCGCCGCGCCTGGGCGGCGGCCCGTACAACACCGCCGTGGCACTCGGTCGCCTCGGCTCCCCCGTCGCCTTCTGCTCGCGCGTGTCGCGGGACGCCTTCGGCGAGGCCCTGCTGGACGGGTTGCGGGCGGCCGGTGTCGACCTCTCCTGCGTCCAGCGCGGCCCGGAGCCGACGACGCTCGCCGTCGCCTCGATCGGCGCGGACGGCTCGGCCGGGTACTCCTTCTACGTCGAGGGCACGGCCGACCGGCTCTTCAGCGCTCCGGAGCACCTTCCCGAGGGCGTGCGCGCGATGTCGTTCGGCACCTGTTCGCTCGTTCTGGAGCCGGGCGCGAGCGCGTACGAGGAGCTGCTGCGGCGGGCGGCGGGGCGCGGGGTGTTCACGGCGCTCGACCCCAATGTGCGGGCGGCGCTGATCCCCGACGCGGACGCCTACCGGGCGCGGTTCCGGAGCTGGCTGCCGTCGGTCTCGCTGCTCAAGCTGTCGCAGGAGGACGCCGACTGGCTCGGCGGCGGGCCCGAGGAGTGGCTGGCCGCCGGGCCCTCTGCCGTGGTGGTCACCCGGGGCGGCGAGGGCCTGTGGCTGTACACGCGGGACGGCATGGAACTGCGGGTGCCCGGCGAACGGGTCGACGTGGTGGACACCATCGGCGCGGGCGACACCGTCAACGCGGCGCTGCTGCACGGCCTCGCGGCGCGCGACGCGCTCTCGGCGGAGGCCTCGGCCGGATTGGGCGCCGCCGGCTGGCGCGACGTGCTGCGCTTCGCCGCGCGCGCGGCGGCGATCACCTGCTCACGACCGGGCGCGGAACCCCCGTATGCGGCGGAGCTTCGCTGACCGTCGGGGCGGCCTGTCGGGGTCCGCTCGGGGCGCTGCCCATCCGGGTCCCCTCGGAGCAGCGTGCCCGGGTCCCCTCGGGCCTGCTTGTCGGGGCCCGCTCGGGGCTCTGCCCAAGCGGATCCCCTCGGGGCTGCCCTTCCCGCCCGCTCGGGGCAACGCGCCCGGGTCGGACACGGGGCTGCCTGCCCGGGTCCCCTCGGGGCTGCCTATCGGGGTCCGCTCGGGCAATGCGGCCGGTTGCTCAGGGCAGCCCATCCGGTTCCCCTCGGGCCAGTGCGCCCGGGTCGCATACGGGCTGCCCATCCAGTCCCCCCCCCGGGGAGGGCCGGGGCCGCGCGCCCTGCCCCCAGGGTGCTCACCCCTCCGGGAACGTGCCGTGGCGTCCCGCGCCCGCCGTGAAGCGGGCGGCGCCCTCCGTGGCCTCCGCGAGGGAGTGCCGGCCGTGGCGCGACTCTCCCGCCATCGCTTCCCGCTCGGGCAGGCCGCCCTGTTCGAGGAGGGAGAGCCGGTCGTGCCGCAGGCAGGTCTGCGGGAAAGCGGCGATCTCGGCGGCGAGGCGTTCGGCGGCGGCGCGCGAGGTGCCGGTGGGGACCGTGCGGTTGACCAGGCCCATGCCGAGCGCCTCCGCCGCGCCCACCGGGCGGCCCGTGAGGATCAGGTCCATGGCACGGCTCTCGCCGATCAGCCGGGGCAGCCGCACCGTTCCGCCGTCGATGAGGGGGACGCCCCAGCGGCGGCAGAAGACCCCGAGGACGGCGTCCTCCTCGGCGACCCGCAGATCGCACCAGAGGGCGAGTTCGAGGCCGCCCGCGACGGCGTGACCGGAGATCGCCGCGATCACCGGCTTGCCCAGCCGCATCCGGGTGGGGCCCATGGGGCCGTCCCCGTCCGCCGTCACGTCGTTGCCCTCGGGCGTCCCGATGGCCTTCAGGTCCGCACCCGCGCAGAAGGTCCCGCCCTCGCCCCACAGGACGGCGACGGACGCTTCGGGGTCGGCGTCGAAGGCGCGGAAGGCGTCGGCCAGGGCGTGGGCGGTCGGCCCGTCGACGGCGTTCCGCACCGCGGGCCGGGAGAGCACGATGGTGGTGACGGGGCCGGTGCGTTCACTGCGTACGGACATGTCCTCCAGCCGACCACGGCCAGGGCCGCCCCCACAAGGACGCGCCACCCCCTGCGCCACACGGCGAAGCGCCCCGCCCCCGGACGTGGGGGCGGGGCGCTTCGGTCGACCGGTGACGCCGGTCAGGCCTTGCGGCCGGTGACGCCGGTCAGGCCTTGCGGGCCCGCGTCGTCTTCTTGGCGGCCGTCTTCTTGGCGACGGCCGCCTTCTTCGCAGGCGCGGCCTTCTTCGCGGAGGCAGCCTTCTTCGCGGGGGCAGCCTTCTCGGCGGCCACCTTCTTCGCGGCGCCGGCCTTCTTCGCGGGGGCGCCCGTCCTGACCGTGGCCGTCTTCTTCGTGGCCGTGGCGCTCGCCGCCACCGCCCGCTTCGCGGCCGGCTTCTTCGCCGGGGCCTTCTTGGCCCGCGCCCGCCCCTGCGAGGGCAGCGCGTCGCTGATCCGGTCCGGCGGGATGATGTCCCGCAGGAACTTGCCGGTGTGGCTCGTCGTCACGCCCGCGACCTCCTCGGGCGTGCCCTCGGCGACGACCAGGCCGCCACCGTTACCCCCCTCGGGGCCCATGTCGACGACCCAGTCCGCGGTCTTGATGACGTCGAGGTTGTGCTCGATGACGATGACCGTGTTGCCCTTGTCGACGAGCCCGGACAGGACCGTGATCAGCTTGCTGATGTCCTCGAAGTGCAGACCGGTGGTCGGCTCGTCCAGGACGTACACGGTCCGGCCCGTGGACCGCTTCTGGAGCTCGGAGGCCAGCTTCACGCGCTGGGCCTCGCCTCCGGAGAGCGTGGGGGCGGACTGGCCGAGGCGCACGTACCCGAGGCCGACGTCGGTGAGCGTCCGCAGGTGCCGGGCAATGGCGGGCACGGCCTCGAAGAAGCCGAGCGCCTCCTCGATCGGCATGTCGAGGACCTCGGCGATGGACTTGCCCTTGTAGTGCACGTCCAGCGTCTCGCGGTTGTAGCGCGCGCCGTGGCAGACCTCGCACGGGACGTACACGTCCGGCAGGAAGTTCATCTCGATCTTGATGGTGCCGTCACCGGAGCAGTTCTCGCAGCGGCCGCCCTTGACGTTGAAGGAGAAGCGCCCGGGGAGATAGCCCCGCACCTTCGCCTCCGTGGTCTCCGCGAACAGCTTGCGGACGTGGTCGAAGACGCCGGTGTACGTCGCCGGGTTCGACCGGGGGGTGCGGCCGATGGGCGACTGGTCGACGTGCACGACCTTGTCCACGAGGTCGTCGCCGTCCACGCGCGTGTGGCGGCCGGGAACGGAGCGGGCGCCGTTCAGCTCCCTGGCCAGGTGCGTGTAGAGGATGTCGTTGACCAACGTCGACTTGCCGGAGCCCGAGACGCCCGTGACGGCCGTGAGGACGCCGAGCGGGAAGGAGACGTCGATGTCCTGGAGGTTGTTCTCCCGGGCACCGTGCACGGTGAGCTGCCGGGCCGGGTCGGCGGGGCGGCGCACGTCCGGGACCGGGATGGACTTCTTGCCCGAGAGGTACTGCCCGGTGATCGACTTGTCGTTGGCGAGCAGCTCCTTCATGGAACCGCTGTGCACGACCTTGCCGCCGTGCTCGCCCGCGCCGGGGCCGATGTCGACCACCCAGTCGGCGACCTTGATGGTGTCCTCGTCGTGCTCGACGACGATGAGCGTGTTGCCCATGTCGCGCAGGCGTACGAGGGTCTCGATGAGCCGGTGGTTGTCGCGCTGGTGGAGGCCGATGGACGGCTCGTCCAGGACGTAGAGCACGCCGACCAGGCCGGAGCCGATCTGGGTGGCCAGGCGGATGCGCTGGGCCTCGCCTCCGGAGAGGGTGCCGGCCGCGCGGTTCAGCGAGAGGTAGTCCAGGCCGACGTCGACCAGGAAGCGCAGCCGTTCGTTGACCTCCTTCAGGACGCGCTCGGCGATCTTCTTGTCGCGGGCGCCCAGCGTCAGCTCGGCGAGGAAGTCCGCGCAGTCGCTGATGGACATCGCGGAGACCTCGGCGATGGACTTCCCCATGACCGTGACCGCGAGGACGATCGGCTTGAGGCGCGTGCCCTCACAGGTGGGGCAGGGCACCTCGCGCATGTAGCCCTCGAAGCGCTCGCGGCTGGCGTCGCTCTCGGCCTCGCTGTGGCGGCGCTTGACGAAGGGGACGGCGCCCTCGAAGGCCGTGGTGTAGACCCGCTCGCGGCCGTACCTGTTGCGGTAGCGCACCTCGATCTGCGTCTTGTGGCCGTACAGCAGGGCCTTCTTGGCGCGCTGCGGCAGGCCGGCCCAGGGCATGTCGGTGGAGAAGCCGAGGGCGTCGGAGAGGGCGCCCACCAGCCGGGCGAAATAGTCCTTGGTGTGGCCGTGCGACCAGGGGTGGATGGCGCCCTCGTCGAGCGACTTGTCCTCGTCCGGGACGATCAGCTCGGGGTCGACCTCCATGCGCGTACCGATGCCCGTGCAGTCGGGGCAGGCGCCGAAGGGCGAGTTGAAGGAGAAGGAGCGGGGCTCCAGCTCCTCGAACGACAGGTCGTCGTAGGGGCAGTAGAGGTGCTCCGAGTACATGCGCTCGCGCTCGGGGTCGTCCTCGGGCAGGTCGACGAAGTCGAGCACGACCATGCCCGAGGAGAGGCCGAGGGCGGTCTCCACGGAGTCGGTCAGGCGGCGCTTGGCGGAGTCCTTCACCGTGAGGCGGTCGATGACCACCTCGATGGTGTGCTTCTCCTGCTTCTTCAGCGTGGGCGGCTCGGAGAGCTGGATCGTCCGGCCGTCGACCCGCGCGCGGGAGTACCCCTTGGTCTGGAGGTCGGCGAAGAGGTCGACGAACTCGCCCTTGCGCTCGCGCACCAGCGGGGACAGCACCTGGAAGCGGCTGCCCTCGGGCAGTTCCAGGACCTTGTCGACGATGGCCTGCGGCGACTGGCGGGTGATGGGCCTGCCGCACTCGGGGCAGTGCGGCTTGCCGATGCGCGCGAAGAGCAGGCGCAGGTAGTCGTAGACCTCGGTGATGGTGCCGACCGTCGAGCGCGGGTTGCGCGAGGTCGACTTCTGGTCGATGGAGACCGCGGGCGAGAGGCCCTCGATGAAGTCGACGTCGGGCTTGTCCATCTGCCCGAGGAACTGCCGGGCGTACGAGGACAGCGACTCGACGTACCGCCGCTGGCCCTCGGCGAAGATCGTGTCGAACGCGAGCGAGGACTTGCCCGACCCGGAGAGTCCGGTGAACACGATGAGGGAGTCACGCGGGAGGTCGAGCGAGACGTTCTTGAGATTGTGCTCGCGCGCGCCACGGACGATGAGACGGTCGGCCACGCCGGTCCGCACCTTTCTAGAGAGAAGTGACAGGGACGAAACCCCGTCTTTCACAGACTAGGGCGAGCCACTGACAACGCCGGGCTGGTTCCCCGGTTCACCTGTGGAACACATCCGGACCGTCAAGAATGCCCGATGCCACGTCCGACCATATAGCACGCACATTCGATTACCGGGGTGACCTGGACACCTTCACCCGGACGTGTGACACAGCTATCGTCGGCCCCATGATTGATCATGTGCGCGACCTGGCGTCTGTACGTGACGCGACCGAGCGGCTGCTCACCGCAGCCGCGGAACTGAACAACGATTCGACCGCCGGCCCGTCACGGCTGCCGGGCTGGACCCGCGGCCATGTCCTCGCCCACCTGGCCCGGAACGCCGACGCGCTGGTGAACGTCCTCGCCGGCCGGCCCATGTATCCGAGCGCCGAGGCCCGGGACGCGGACATCGAGCGGGACGCCCCGAGGGCGCCGGCCGCACACCTCGCCGACCTGCGGGAGAGCGCGGCCCGCTTCGAGGCCGAGGCCGCCGTCCCCGCCGACTGGTCCCGCACCGTCACCCTGCGCAACGGCGTGACGGACTCCGCCTCCCGCGTGCCGTTCCGGCGCTGGGTCGAGGTCGAGCTGCACCACGTCGACCTCGGCGTCGGGTACGAGCTGGAGGACCTGCCGGCGGAGTTCGTCCAGCGGGAGATCTCGTTCCTGACGGCACGCTTCTCGGGGAACCCCGACGTGCCGCCCACCCGCGTCTCGGACGGCACGCGCGCGTGGAGCACCGGTCGCAAGGGCGCTCCGGACGACGCCACCATCACCGTCAGCGGCCCGGCGCCGGACCTGGTCGGCTGGCTCTCCGGCCGCCGCGACGGCTCCGCCTTGACGGCCGAAGCGGGCCTCCTGCCCGCCCTGCCCCCGCTATAGGCTGACGGACATGACGTACAGCGGAGCGGTGAAGGTCGGCGGGCCCGCGGATGTGCACGAGCTGCCGGACCTGATGATTTCGAAGGTCGCGGTCGGACCGATGGACAACAACGCGTACCTGCTGCGGTGCCGGGCCACCGGCGAACAGCTCTTGATCGACGCGGCCAACGACGCCGAGACGCTGCTGACGCTGATCGGTGACGACGGCATCGCGTCCGTCGTCACCACGCACCAGCACGGCGACCACTGGCAGGCGCTCGAAGCCGTCGTCACGGCGACCCGCGCGCGGACGTACGCGGGCCGCGAGGACGTCGAGGGCATCCCCGTGCCGACGGACGTGGCGGTGGACGACGGCGACACCATCCGGGTCGGCCGCGTCGAGCTGACCGCCCGCCACCTGGTGGGCCACACCCCGGGCTCGATCGCGCTCGTCTACGACGACCCGCACGGCCACCCGCACGTGTTCACCGGCGACTGCCTCTTCCCGGGCGGTGTCGGCAACACGTGGAAGGACCCGGAGGCGTTCACGAGCCTCATGGACGACGTCGAGACGAAGATCTTCGGGGCGCTCCCCGACGAGACGTGGGTCTACCCCGGCCACGGCGACGACACGACGCTGGGCGCCGAGCGGCCCCATCTCGCCGAGTGGCGCGCGCGGGGCTGGTGAGACGAGGAGGGTGAACCGGGGGGACGGGGGGACGCGTCACGCGCCGGCGGCCACCAGCGCCGCCACCCGCTGCACGGCGAACGCGTACCCCTGCACCCCGCACCCGGCGATGACACCGTCGGCGCGCTGCGAGACGTAGCTGTGGTGCCGGAACGCCTCGCGCTGGTGGATGTTGGAGATGTGCACCTCCACCACCGGCAGCCCGTCGCAGGTGTTGAGGGCGTCCAGGATCGCGACGGACGTGTGGGAGTAGGCAGCGGGGTTGATGACGATACCCGCGTGGTGCTCGCGCGCCTCGTGGATCCAGTCGACCAGCTCGCCCTCGTGGTTGCTCTGCCGCAGGTCCACCGTGCCGCCGTGCGCGGCCGCCGCCTCGGCACACAGGGCCTCGACGTCGGCGAGGGTGTCGGAGCCGTAGATCTCGGGCTGGCGCTGCCCGAGGAGGTTCAGGTTCGGGCCGTTCAGGATCATGATCGGGGCGGTGGCGAGGCTGCGGGTACCGAGGGTCATGGAGGAGGTCTATCACGCCGGTGGCGTGCGGCAACTCGCGTGCGCCCCCGGGGATCGCGCCCCTACGCTGCTGCGTATGACCATCGAGCCGCTGTATCCGCCCAAGCCCGCGCCCGGTGACCGCGTCGCCGTGATCTCGCCGTCCAGCGGCCTGCCGGAGCTCTTCCCCCTCCCCTTTGAACTGGGCCTGAAACGGCTGCGCGAGGAGTTCGGCCTCGAACCGGTGGAGTACCCCTCGACGCGCAAGATGGGCGCCACGCCCCGGCAGCGGGCCGACGACATCCACGCGGCGTTCGCCGACCCGTCCGTCAAGGCCCTGGTCGCGAGCATCGGCGGCGACGACCAGATCACCGTACTGCCGCACCTGGACCGCGAGTTGATCCGCGCGCACCCGAAGCCCTTCTTCGGCTACAGCGACAACACCAATCTGCTGGCCTTCCTCTGGCAGTGCGGCATCGTCGGCTACCACGGCGCGTCCGTGATGTGCGAGCTCGGCCGGCCGGGCGCGATGGCGCCCCTGACGGAGCGTTCGCTGCGCGCCGCGCTCTTCACGTCCGGGCCCTACGAACTGTCCCCCGCCGAGCGCTACCGCGACGTCGACCTGCCCTGGGAGGACCCCGCCCACTTCGTCGAGGAACCGCCGACCGAGCCCGGTGACGGCTGGTACTGGCACCGCCCCGAGCACGTCGTGGAGGGCCGCTCCTGGGGCGGTGAGCTGGAGATCCTCTCCTGGCTCCTGATGGCGGACCAAGAGGTCTCGCGGGACCTGTCGGCGTACGACGGCTGCGTGCTGTTCCTGGAGACCTGCGAGGAACTGATCAGTGCCGAGCGGGTGTTCCGCATCCTGCGCAACATGGGCGAGCGCGGTTTGCTGCACCGCTTCCCCGCCCTCCTGATGGGGCGGGCCAAGGCCTGGTCCTTCGCCAACCCCCAGGACGCCGAGGCGAAGGCGGCCTACGCGCATGAGCAGCGGGAGGCCGTGCTGCGGGCGCTCGACCTGTACGCGCCGCGGACCATGGCGGTCTTCGACGTGGACCTCGGACACACCGACCCGCAGGTGGTGATCCCCTACGGAGGGTTCGTACGGGTCGACGGGCCGGCGCGGCGCGTCACGGTGACGTACTGAGGCGACCGTTCGGCGACCGGCGCCCAACGGGGGGCCGGGCCCTACGGCGTGACCGCCAGCTCCAGGTACGCGGCGAACAGCACCAGGTGGACGCCGCCCTGGAGCGGGGTGGCGCGGCCCGGGACGACCGTGAGCGTGCCGACGATGACCGTGAGGGCGAGCAGCACCATATGGGTCGCGCCCAGGCCGAGGACGAGCGGCCCGGACAGCCACACGGAGGCGACCGCGACGGCCGGGATGGTCAGGCCGATGCTGGCCATGGCCGAGCCGAGGGCGAGGTTGAGGCTGGTCTGCACGCGGTCGCGGCGGGTGGCGCGCACGGCCGCGATGGTCTCGGGGAGCAGCACGAGCAGGGCGATGATCACGCCGACCACCGCGTGCGGCATGCCGGCGCTCGCCACGCCCGACTCGATCGTCGGCGAGACGCTCTTGGCGAGCCCCACCACGCCGATGAGCGCCAGCGCGAGCAGCCCCAGGCTGACCAGCGCCTGCCGCGAGGAGGGCCCCTCGGCGTGGCTGTCGGCGTCGATGACCTTGCCCTGTTTGGTGAGGGGCAGGAAGTAGTCGCGGTGGCGCACGGTCTGGGTGGTGACGAACAGCCCGTACAGGACGAGCGCGGCGACGGCGGCGAAGGTGAGCTGGCTGGTGGAGAACTCCGGGCCCTGCTTGGTGGTGGTGAACGTCGGCAGGACCAGGCAGAGGGTGGCCAGGGTGGCGACGGTCGCGAGGGCGGCGCCGGTGCCCTCGGGGTTGAAGACGGCGACGCGGTGGCGCAGCGCTCCGACCAGGAGGCAGAGCCCCACGATGCCGTTGCAGGTGATCATCACGGCGGCGAAGACGGTGTCGCGGGCGAGTGTGGAGCTCTTGTCGCCGCCGTCGGCCATGAGGGTGACGATCAGCGCCACCTCGATGATCGTCACCGCGATGGCGAGGACGAGCGAGCCGAAGGGTTCGCCGACGCGGTGGGCGATCACCTCGGCGTGGTGCACGGCGGAGAGCACCGCTCCCGCGAGGACCAGTGTCACCACGGCGACGACCACGCCGGGCAGGTCGCGCCCCCAGGTGAGGGCGAGGAGGACGACCGCGAGGAACGGGACCACGGTCGTCCACCGCATGACGAGCGCCCGGAGCCGAGTGACCATGGTTCGATGCTCCTCCGGGCGCTCGGGTGTCGCTACTCGGTGCCGCCCCCTGGGGCGGGTCGGTCGGGTGCGGGGGCGGGCAGGTGAGGGGTGGGCAGATGAGGGGACGGTCGGGCGGTCAGGCCTCGATGCTGTCCTTCTGGGTCTCCCCCGCGGCCGCGGCCTCGGCCGCCGCCTTCCGCTCCTGCTTCCTGGAGGCGATGAGGCTGGTGATCGTGGTGATCACCAGGACGCCGCAGATCACGGAGAGCGAGAGCGGGATGGAGATCTCGGGGACGTGCACCCCGGACTCGTGCAGGGCGTGCAGGACGAGCTTCACGCCGATGAAGCCGAGGATCACCGACAGGCCGTAGCTGAGGTGGACCAGCTTCCTGAGCAGTCCGCCGATGAGGAAGTACAGCTGCCGCAGACCCATCAGGGCGAAGGCGTTGGCAGTGAAGACGATGTACGGGTCCTGGGTGAGGCCGAAGATCGCCGGGATGGAGTCCATCGCGAAGAGCACGTCGGTGGTGCCGATGGCGAGCATGACGACCATGAGGGGCGTCATGATCTTCTTGCCGTTCCTGCGGATGAACAGCTTCGTGCCCTCGTACCGGTCCGAGACGCCGAACTTCTTCTCGACGGACTTCAGCAGGCGGTTCTCCTCGAACTCCTCTTCCTCGTCGTCGGAGCGCGCCTCCTGGATGAGCTTCCAGGCGGTGTAGATCAGGAACGCGCCGAAGATGTAGAAGACCCAGGAGAAGTTGGCGATGACCGCGGCGCCGGCGGCGATGAAGATCGCGCGCAGGACCAGGGCTATCAGCACGCCGAACAGCAGCACGCGCTGCTGGAGGTGGGAGGGCACCGAGAACTTCGCCATGATCAGGATGAAGACGAAGAGGTTGTCCACGGAGAGGGACTTCTCGGTGATGAAGCCCGCGAAGAACTCGCCGGACGCCTGGCTCTCCCCGGCGACCAGCAGGCCGACGCCGAAGAGCGCCGCGAGGACGATCCAGACGACCGTCCAGATTCCGGCTTCCTTGATCGACACGTCATGGGGCTTGCGCCCGATGAGGAAGTCGACCGCGATCAGGGCACACAGCCCTAGAACGGTCGCTACCCACACGGTCATTGAAACGTCCACTGCGCCTCCGGCGTCGTACGGCTACTGATCAGCGTCGTCGCTGCCGGAGGTCTCTTCCACCCGGGGCGGGCACCGCCGCGCCTCGGGCCGACGCCCCGGGACCGATGGCGGTCCGTATTGACGGGTACGTCGCAGTCGGGAGTACTCCCCTCCGCTGACACCAGAGTACGCGAAACACCAAGGATTGGTAAAGACGATGGCAAACAAAAGCCAAAAGCCCAGTTCGGCGGGGGCCTAAAGTCGCTTTACCGCTACGGCCGCGCCGCTCTTCGCGGGGCGGGCCGCGCCCTCACCGGCCGCCGGTGCGGCGGGCCGTGGCGACCCGGGCCAGGAGCTCTCGAAGGGTCTGGCCGCCGGGCGGGAGGACCGGTGGGTCGTACGTCCAGGTGTGGCCGACCCAGGGATCGGCGAGGTGGTCGTCGGGCACCGGTGTCAGGCGCAGGAGGGCGCGCCACAGCGGGTCGAGCAGCGGGCCGTACTCGGCGGCGTCCTCGCGGTCGGCGACCATCATGAGGTGGACCCCGACGGCCGGGCCCTCGTCCGCGAGGTAGCGCAGCCGGGTCACGGCGCGGTCGTCGAAGCCGTGGGGGAAGTCGTTGACGATCAACAGCTGCTCGGCCGTGTCCAGGTCCGGGGGCAGCGCGTCGGCGGCGCCGCCGCGGATCGCCATCTGCACCAGGTCGACGCGCCGGGTGAGCCGGGCGAGGACCTCGGTGACACCGGCCGCGCCGGACGCCGGGGGCCCGGCGAGGACATCGGCCGTGACCAGCGGGGCGAGGGCGGCCGTCGCGGCGCCCGCCGGGTCGATGACGTGCACCTGGAACTCGCGCGGCGGGTGGACCGCGAGCAGCCGCGCGGCGTGCACGACCGCGGTGTCCATGGCCAGGCGGCGCAGCTCCACGGGGTCGGTGCGGTGGTTGGTGAGGGCCTTGCCGCTGTCGATCCACAGACCGCGCTCCAGCGGCAGCCGCACCAGCATCGGGATGCGCAGGCCGGGGCGCTCGGGGAGGTGGAGGTCGCCGAGGCGCAGGGCCATCGGGACCTCCATGGGCGCGCGGTAGGCGTGCCAGACGGGGCTGCTCCACGCGGCGAACGCCGGGGGCAGGGCGGGTTCGACGACGTCGGCCTCGGCGGTGAGCTGGGCGAGGTCGCGGTCGAGGGCCGCCCTGGCCCGGCCGACGAGGTCGGCGTGCCGGGCGCGGGCGCGCTCGCGGGCGGCGCCACCGGCGCCGCCGATGCGGCTGCGGGGGTCGTCGAGGACCTTGTCCAGCTCCTGCTCCCTGCGGGAGTCGGCGAAATCAACGGCGCTTCGGTAGGCCGCCGTGGTGCGGGCCAGGTCCTCGAACATGCCCCATACCTGGTTGTAGAGCCGCTCGTCCATGGACCAGCCGGTGGCGTCACCCGCGACGGGCTGCGCGGGCCGACCCGGCTCGGCGGGAGGGTTGGCGGGAGGCGGTACCGGGGGCGCGGTGGCCCGGCGGCCCGGGTGCGTGTAGTCGACGGGGCCGCCACCTGCCGCCCTGTCGCCCGCGGTGGCGGGGGCTGCGGGGCTTTCGCCGGCCGGCCGCCGGGGAGGCGGGGCGGAGGGCCCTTGGGCCGGGCCTTGGGGGGCGTGGTCCGGGTGGGCCGGACCCTGGTGGCCGTGATGGGCGGGGCCCTGGTGAGCTGGGTGTTGGGGAGCCTGGGCCTGGCGGGCTGGGTCCTGGTGGGCTTGAGCCTGGCGGGCCGGGCCCTGAAGGCCGTGGTAGGCCGGGCTCTGGGGAGCTGGGTCTTGGTGGGCCGGATCCTGGCGAGCCAGGTTCTGGTGTCTCGGGTCCTGGTGCGTCGGGTCCCGCCGGGCCGGGTCCTGATGGGCGGGGTGGGCCGTGCCCTGGTGGGCCTGGGCCGTGGGGCCTGTGCGGGGGTCTTCGGTGAGGTGGGGCGGGGGCGGGGGCACGGAGCGGGCCAGGCCTTGGGCCACGGTGTCGTCGATGGCGGCCGCCAGTTCGCGGGCCTCGGGCAGGCCCTGGTCGGCGAGCATCTCGGCGAGGCCGCCCGCGTACCCCTGGCCGACGGCGCGGACCTTCCAGGCGCCCTGGCGGCGGTACAGCTCCAGGGCGATGACGGCGGACTCGGCGTCGAGGCCGGTGAGGGTGAAGCCGGCGATCTCGGTGCCGTCGAGGCCGGTGACGGCGACGAAGGGGGCGGCGAGGCCACGGAAGGTGGCCGGACCGGCGACACCGAGAGGCAGCGCCAGCAGGACGTCGACCCGGTGGACGGCGTCCGGCAGGGCGTCGAGGTCCACGGCGAGGCGGTGGTCGGCGGCGGCCTGCCGGGACACCTGGAGGCCCGGCAGGGCGGGCGAGCCGGGGTGGGCCACCCACTCCACGCCGCGCACCTTGCCGTGGGCGTCGCTGAGGGTGGCCCCCGCCACGACCGGCCTGCCGGCCGAGACGCGGATCTCCAGGCGGGACCCGGGCAGCGGGTGGTTCTGCCCCCGCACCAGCTCGGCCGTCATCGCGTTCGTTCCCCCTCGTACGTACGGACGTGCCGCGGCCGGCGCCCCGGAGCGCCGCCGCGTGTCTACAAGTGCGGCAACGGCTACAGGTGCGGCAGCATCGAGGGCATCAGGTCCTGGAAGGTGCGGCCGTTGGCGGGGTTGCCGAGGGCCGTCATCTGCCAGCCCGCGCCCGCGCGGTGGACCTTCGCCATGATCTGGGCGGTGTACTGGCCGCCGCCGTCGAGGGTGTAGCGGGCCAGCTCCTGGCCGTTGGTCTCGTCGACCAGGCGGCAGAACGCGTTCTGCACCTCCTGGAAGGTCTGGCCGGTGAAGGAGTTCACCGTGAAGACGATCTGGTCGATGTGGACGGGGACCCGCTGGAGGTCGACCAGGACCGCCTCGTCGTCCCCGCCCTTGCCGACACCGCCGACGAGGTTGTCGCCGGTGTGGCGCACCGAGCCGTCCTGGCTGACCAGGTGGTTGAAGAACACGACGTCGACCGGCTGCTTGTCGGCGAAGAGGACGGCCGAGGCGTCCAGGTCGATTTCGCGGGTGCGGGTGCCGAACAGGCCGCGGCGCGGGGCCGCCTGCCACCCGAGTCCCATGCGCACCGCGGACAGGGCGCCCCCGTCGTCCTTCTGCAGGCTGATGGCCTGACCCTTGGTCATGTTGACCGTCACGCGCTGTCCCCTCTCGAACTGCCTGGGCAACCGCCTCTCGCGGTTGCCCGGCAGCCTATGCAGTGCGGGTCGCCGCGGTGCCTCGCGGGCCGCACATTGTGGCGGTCCTGCAACAGAGCGGCCGACGGGCCGCTCCCCCCTCCCCCAGCCGTGCTTCCGGGCCCGCTAGGCCTGGCCGGCCTCCTTCATCTGCCGCAGCTCCTTCTTCATCTCCGACACCTCGTCGCGCAGTCGTGCGGCGATCTCGAACTGCAGGTCGGCGGCGGCCGCGCGCATGCGTGCGGTCATCTCCTCGATCTGCTCGGCCAGCTCGGCCGCGGGGCGGTCGGTCGGGACCTGTGCGCCCTTCTTGCCCTTGGCCTTGGCGGAGGTGGCGGCCTTGCCGGCCTTGGCCGCCTCGCCGCCGAGCGCGGGCACCGGCGCCTTGGCGCCCTTGCCCGCCTTCGGCTTGCGGTAGTCGGAGCCGAGCAGCTGTTCGGTGTCGACCTCCTCGCGCGCGATCGCCGACACGATGTCGTTGATCTTCTTGCGCAGCGGCTGCGGGTCGATGCCCCGCTCCTTGTTGTACGCGATCTGCTTCTCCCGGCGGCGGTTGGTCTCGTCGATGGCCTTCTCCATCGCCGGGGTGATCTTGTCGGCGTACATGTGGACCTGGCCCGAGACGTTGCGCGCCGCGCGGCCGATGGTCTGGATCAGGGAGGTGCCCGAGCGCAGGAAGCCCTCCTTGTCCGCGTCGAGGATCGCCACCAGGGAGACCTCGGGCAGGTCGAGGCCCTCGCGCAGGAGGTTGATGCCGACCAGGACGTCGTACTCACCGGCGCGCAGCTCGCGCAGCAGCTCGACGCGGCGCAGGGTGTCGACGTCGCTGTGCAGATAGCGGACCTGGATGCCCAGTTCCAGGAAGTAGTCGGTGAGGTCCTCGGCCATCTTCTTGGTGAGCGTGGTGACCAGGACGCGCTCGTCCTTCTCGGTACGGGTGCGGATCTCGTGCACCAGGTCGTCGATCTGCCCCTCGGTGGGCTTGACGACGACCTCGGGGTCGATCAGGCCGGTGGGGCGGATGATCTGCTCCACGAAGCCGTCGCCGCGCGACAGCTCGTACTTGCCCGGGGTGGCCGACAGGTAGACGGTCTGGCCGATGCGGCCGAGGAACTCCTCCCACTTCAGCGGGCGGTTGTCCATGGCGGAGGGCAGCCGGAAGCCGTGGTCGACCAGGGTGCGCTTGCGGGAGGCGTCGCCCTCGTACATCGCGCCGATCTGGGGGACCGTGACGTGCGACTCGTCCAGGACGAGGAGGAAATCCTCGGGGAAGTAGTCCAGGAGGGTGTTGGGGGCGGTGCCGGGGGCGCGGTCGTCGAAGTGCATGGAGTAGTTCTCCACGCCGGAGCAGGAGCCGATCTGGCGGAGCATCTCCAGGTCGTACGTGGTGCGCATGCGCAGACGCTGCGCCTCCAGCATCTTGCCCTGCTTCTCCAGCTCGGCCAGGCGCTCGGTCAGCTCCTTCTCGATGCCGGTGACCGCCTTCTCCAGGCGCTCCGGTCCCGCCACGTAGTGCGAGGCGGGGAAGACGTACAGGTGGTCGTCGTCGCTGATGACCTCGCCGGTGAGGGGGTGGAGGGTGGAGAGCGCCTCGATCTCGTCACCGAACATCTCGATGCGGACGGCCAGCTCCTCGTAGACCGGGAAGATCTCGATGGTGTCGCCGCGGACCCGGAAGGTGCCGCGGGTGAACGCCAGGTCGTTGCGGGTGTACTGGATGTCGACGAAGCGGCGCAGCAGCTGGTCGCGGTCGATCTCGTCGCCCACCTTGAGCGGGACCATGCGGTCGACGTACTCCTGCGGGGTGCCGAGGCCGTAGATGCAGGAGACGGAGGCGACCACGATCACGTCGCGGCGGGTCAGCAGGGAGTTCGTCGCGGAGTGGCGCAGCCGCTCCACCTCCTCGTTGATCGAGGAGTCCTTCTCGATGTAGGTGTCCGACTGAGGGACGTAGGCCTCGGGCTGGTAGTAGTCGTAGTACGAGACGAAGTACTCGACGGCGTTGTTCGGCAGCAGCTCGCGGAACTCGTTCGCCAGCTGGGCGGCCAGCGTTTTGTTCGGCGCCATCACGAGCGTGGGGCGCTGGAGCTTCTCGATCATCCACGCGGTGGTGGCCGACTTGCCGGTGCCGGTCGCGCCGAGGAGGACGACATCCTTCTCACCTGCGCGGATGCGCCGCTCCAGCTCGGCGATGGCCGCCGGCTGGTCGCCGCTTGGCTGGTACGGACTGACGACCTCGAAAGGTGCCACCGTGCGTTCGATCTTGGATACGGGCCGCATGGAATCCACCGTACGACCCAGCACTGACAACCGGGCCGGATCGGCCGCTCAGCGGTGCTTCCTCACCAGTTCTGCGGCGTGCGCGAGCCGGGCCGTCGGCTGCCGCGGCGGGGTGCGGGGACGCGCCGGAGGCCCGGGCGCCGGTCGGGGTACGAGCGGGCCGGGTGGCGGGGACGGGCCGCGCCGCCGGGAGGAGCGGGCCGGCCGGTCTGCGCGCGGTTCCTGGGGTCCTGGTGGCCGCCCATCACCATCAGCGGGTCGCACATCACGATGACGCCCGCCAGGAGCAGGAAGGCGAGGGGGCCGATCATCATCGGCGCGAGGATCTCGGCGGGCGAGGCACCGGCGGGCTCGGCGCCCGGGCCGTGCAGATGGACGCTGAGGGCGGCCATTCCGGTGTAGTGCATGCCGCTCACCGCCAGGCCCATGACGAGGCTGGCACCGAGGCTCCACAGGAAACCCCTGACCTGTGCGGCCGCCCAGAGCGCGGTGGTGGCGGCGACCATGGCGATCACCACGGACGCGGCGACCGTGAGGGTGTTGTACTCCAGCGTCCCGCGAAGACGCATACCGGCCATTCCCAGGTAGTGCATCGACGCCACGCCAAGGCCCGTGATCGTCCCGCCGGTGAACAGGGCGGTGCCGGTGGCGCCCCGGTAGCCGACGATGAAGATGCCGATGCCGACCATGAGGATGGCCACGGCGAGACTCGCGAAGGTCAGCGCCTTGTCGTAGTGGATGGGCGCCTCCTCGACGGTGAAGCCCATCATCGCCACGAAGTGCATGGTCCAGATCCCGGAGCCGATCGCGGCCGAGCCGAGCGCCAGCCAGCCGGGCCGCCAGGAGTGGGCGAGGAGCAGCGATCTGGTGGTGCAGCGCAGGCCGAGCGCTCCCCCGAGGCAGGCCATGACGTAGGCCACCACAGGTGTGACGACTCCGTAGCTGAACCCGTCGACCGTGCCCTGCATGCGCGGTAGCCCTTCCACCTATGGTGACCAAATGCCCTTGATCGCCCCATTTGCCCTCTGCCGTCGGCCGGCTGAGAGACCGTCGGCTGAGGCTGAGAGTAAAGCTCACTCCGGGACGCCCGACCGATTTTCCGGCAAACAATCGCGTCACCCGCGCGCGGGGTCCTCGACTTCGGCGACTCCGTTCAACGTGTGGCCATCCTGCACCTGTTTTCCGTTGGCCGTGGACTGTCACTCTCGACCGGTCCGCGATCTCACGACGCGAGGAGTACCCGTGTACGCACGCGCTGCCGCTGTCACCACCGCCGCCCTCCTGGGGGCCGGTGCGCTCGCCGTCCCCGCCGCTCCCGCCTCCGCCCGCACTCCTGCGGCGGTGCGCACGGCCGACCACGACAGACCGCTGGTCGTGGCGCACCGCGGGGCCTCCGCCTACGCCCCGGAGAACACCCTGGCGGCCATCGACAAGGCCCGCGACATGGGATTCCGCTGGGTGGAGAACGACGTCCAGCGCACCAAGGACGGCGAACTCGTGATCATGCACGACGACAACCTGAAGCGGACGACGAACGTCGAGGAGGTCTTCCCCGGCCGCGCGCCGTGGAAGGTCGCGGACTTCACCGCCGCGGAGATCGCGCGACTCGACGCGGGCAGCTGGTTCAGCCCGAAGTACGCGGGTGAGCGGGTGCCGACCCTCAAGCAGTACATGCGCCGGGTCTCGCACAACCACCAGAAGCTCGTCTTCGAGTTCAAGAAGCCCGAGCTCTACCCGGGCATCGAGAAGCAGGGCCTCCAGGTGCTGCGCGACACGGGCTGGCTCGACAAGCACCACGTCAAGAGCAAGCTCGTCGTCCAGAGCTTCAGCGCCGACAGCGTGCGGACCGTGCACGCGCTGCGGCCCGACGTGAAGACGGGCTTCCTCGGCACCCCGTCGGTCGCCGACCTGCCCGCGTACGCGAAGTTCTCCGACCAGATCAATTCGACGCACACCTCCATCTCCGCTCCCTACGTCGCCGCGATCCACGCGCTCAAGGGCCCGCACGGCAAGCCCCTGGAGATCTTCACCTGGACCGTCAACGACACCGCCGGCGCGGTGCGCGCCGCGAGCTTCGGTGTGGACGGGATCATCAGCAACGCGCCCGACGTCGTCCGCAGGGCGCTGGAGGACGACTGAGGCACCGCTAGGCGGACGCGTTGTCAGTGGGCGGTCGTACGGTGGTCGGCATGAACGAGGACCAGCGTCAGGCCGTGTGGGCCGTCGTCGGCAGCGACATCGGCCCCCTGCTGCTCACCGCGACCGGTGAGGGGCTCGTCATGGTGGCCTTCCACGCCACGGACGACGTGCGGGACAGGACCCTGGAGCGGCTGGGCACCCGGCTGGGCGCCGAGCCGCTCCACGCGCCGGACTCCCCCTTGCTCGCCGAGCCGATACGCCAGCTCGCGGCCTACTTCGCGGGCGAGCGGCGCGACTTCGAGCTGCCGCTGGACTGGTCGCTGATCTCCGGCTTCAACCGCCAGGTGCTGCGGGAGCTCGCCGCCGGCGTCCCGTACGGGTCGGTGGTGGGCTACGGAGACCTGGCCCGTCGCGTCGGCCAGCCGGGCGCGGCACAGGCCGTGGGCGTCGCGATGGGCTGCAATCCCCTGCCGGTCGTGGTGCCGTGCCACCGCGTGGTGGAGAGCGACGGGGGCATCGGCGGCTTCGGCGGAGGCCTGGAGACCAAGCGGCGACTGCTCGCGCTGGAGGGGGTCCTGCCGCAGCCGCTGTTCTGAGTCCCTGGCAGGGGCCTGCCTCAGCCGCTGTTCTGAGGCCATGGCGGGGGGCCTTCCGCAGCCAGTGGCCTGACGCCGTGGCGGGGGTGATTTCGCGGGTCCGCGCAGAGGGACCGCGGGGATGCTCGCGCGGTGCCGTGCCGACGTAACCCTGTTCCGTGTCCCTCGCGCCCCTGGCACACTGCGTCAGTGACCAACACCGTCGACGCCCCTGACATACCCGCGCCGGAGTCGCTGCCCGCCTTGCGACGCCGCACGACCGCAGTGCTGATGACCAGTCAGATACTGGGCGGGCTCGGGATACCGATCGGCATCGCGCTGGCTCCGGTGCTCGCCACCGAGGTGAGCGGGACGGAGGCGCTGTCGGGCCTCGCGCCCACCGCGTCCGTGGCCGGCACGGCCCTGCTCTCGCTGCCCCTCGCCGCGCTGATGACCTCCCGCGGACGGCGTGCGGGGCTCGTCCTCGCGTATGTGATCGGCGCGTGCGGCGCGGGGCTCGTGGTGCTGGCCTCGGTCGTCGGGAGTTTCGCGCTGCTGCTGCTCGGCATGGCCGCGTTCGGCGCTGGCTCGCTGGCCAATCTGCAGGCCCGGTTCGCCGCGGCCGACCTGGCCGAGCCCGAGCGGCGGGGCCGCGCCATCTCGCTCGTCATCTGGGCCACGACCATCGGCTCGGTGCTCGGCCCGAACATCGCCGCGCCCACGAGCCGCGCCTTCTCCGGCACCGCCATCCCCGAGGAGGCCGGGCCGTTCCTCTTCGCCGCCGGGATCTTCGCCGTCGCCGCGCTGGTGGTGGCGGTGCTGCTGCGCCCCGATCCGCTGCTCACCGCCCGCGCCCTGGCCCCGCGGGAGGACGAGAACGCGCAGAGCCGCTCGCTGCGGGCCGGTGTCGCCGCGGTGGCCGCCTCGCCGATGGCCCGGCTCGCGCTGGTGACGGTGACCGTGTCGCACACGGTGATGGTCTCCATCATGGTGATGACCCCGGTCGACCTGGGGCACCACGGGGCGAGCCTGCAACTGGTCGGCCTGGTGATCAGCGGCCACATCGCGGGCATGTACGCGTTCTCGCCGGTGATGGGCTGGCTCGCCGACCGGTTCGGCCGGCTGTCCGTGATCGGCCTGGCGGTGGGGCTGCTGTGCTGCGCGGCGCTCCTGGCCGGGACGGCGGGGCCCAGTCACGGCCAGACCGCCGCCGGCCTCTTCCTGCTCGGCCTCGGCTGGTCCGCGGGCCTGGTCTCCGGTTCCGCGCTGCTCACCGACTCGGTGGCACAGCCGGCCCGGGCCGCGGTGCAGGGCCTGTCGGACCTGACGATGAACGCGGCGGCCGGCGTCGGCGGTGCGCTCGCGGGCCTGATCGTCGCCCGGGCGAGCTACGGCTGGCTCACCCTCGTCGGGGTCTGCGTCCTGCTGCCGATGGCCGCGCTCACCGTCCGCAGGGCGGTGTCGCCCGGGAAGGCGTGACAGGTCCGCGGGCCGGGGGGCTCGGGGTCGGTGTCAGGGGCAGGGTCAGGCCGAGGGCAGCGGTCAGGGCAGCGTGATGTGGTACGCCTTGCGCAGCGTCTCGTGCACCGTCCAGGTCGTCCGGTCGCCCTCGCGCAGTACGGCCGCGTCACCGGGGCCGATCTCCAGCGTGTCGCCGCCCTCGACCTCGACGGTGGCGCGGCCGCTGACGACCACGAAGAGTTCGTTCGCCTCGGTGTCGGTGACCACGCCCGGCGTGATCTGCCAGATGCCGCGCAGCTGCTTGCCGTCGGCGGACTCCCACAGCACCTTGCCGGTCACCTCGGGGGAACCGGAAACGATCTGTTCCGGATCGAGCGGCTCGGCCTCCAGTTCCACATCCGGAATATGGACGGCAAAAGACGCGACACTCTGATCATTCGTGGTCATGGCCGGTCACCCTAGCCGGGCGCTCGGACGGGACCCGAACGGGGCCCGCGTGGGGCCCCGGCGGACGTCAGCTCTCGTCGTAGTGGCGGGCCTCGAAGATGTTCCCGTCCGGATCACGGAAGTAGAAGCTGCTCGGGGCCTTGCCGAGAGCGCCGAAGGAGTCGTGCGAGAAGTCCGACACCGGCGTGCCGTTCTCCTCCAGGCGGGCGCGCAGCGCCTCGAAGTCGGCCTTCGGGAACGCCAGACAGACGTGATTGACGGGGTGGCCCGCGCTCTTCTCGGCGTCCGGAAGGACGCTCATGCGTTCCGCGAACGTCAGCGGGGCGAGGTCGAAGATGGTCTCCTCATTGACCCGTACGGACGGGAAGGCCGCCTTGCCGGCCGTGAACTGCTCGACGCGCAGGGGCTCCAGGCCCACCGTCTTCTCGTAGAAATCGACTGCCGCCAGAGGGTCGCGCACCCACAGGACGATGTGGTCGAGACGGGTCGTGTTATTTGCCATGCCCCAAGGCTGCTGTCCCGCGCGGTGTCCCGCAAGGGGGTTTGGCGGGGCCCGCCGCCCGCCAGGGATGAGGGGAGACCCGACTGGCAGGAGGCAGGCCCGTGTTGGTGGTGTCCGACGAGGTGCGGGCGGCCGTCGCCCGGCGACGCGCCGTGGTGGCCCTGGAGTCCACGATCATCGCGCACGGCCTGCCGCGGCCGCGCAACCTCCAGGTGGCGAAGGAGCTCGAGGCGGCCGTGCGCGAGGAGGGCGCCGTCCCCGCGACCATCGCCGTCCTGGACGGCAGGCCCCACGTCGGCCTGGACGCGGGGCAGTTGGAGCGGGTCGCGCGCGGGGACGGCATCCGCAAGCTGGGCCACCGCGATCTGCCGCTCGCCGTGGCGACGGGGGCGAGCGGGGCGACCACGGTGTCGGCGACGGCGTCACTCGCCGCGCGCGCGGGCGTGCGGGTGTTCGCGACCGGCGGGCTCGGGGGCGTGCACCGGGGGTGGACGGTGACGCAGGACGAGTCGGCGGACCTGGGGCTGCTCACCCGCACCAGGGTCACGGTGGTGTGCGCGGGCGTGAAGTCGATCCTGGACGTGGGGGCGACGCTGGAGCGCCTGGAGACGCTGGGGGTCGCGGTCGCCGGGTACCGGACGAACCGTTTCCCCGGCTTCTACCTCGTCGACTCCGGGCACGGCGTGGACTGGACCCTGGACAGTCCCGAGGAGGTCGCCGACGTGATGGGGGCGCAGGACGCGCTCGGTGGGCCCGACGCGGCGCTGATCGTGGCGAACCCTGTGCCGTCCGAGGAGCAGCTCGATCCCGCGCTCCACGCGCGCGTGCTGGACGAAGCGCTGCGGGACTGCGAGGAGCGGGGGATCACGGGGCAGGCGATCACGCCGTTCCTGCTGGACCAGTTGACGCGTCGGACCCGAGGGGCGTCGCTGGAGGCCAACCTCGCGGCGGTCCGGGGCAACGTACGGCTCGCGGGGCGGGTCGCCGCGGCCTGGGCCGGGCGCTGAGGTCCGGGTGGCGCCGCGCTCGGCCCAGGGTCTGCTCATCGTCGGGGACGTCGTCACGGACATCGTCGCCCGGCACCGTACGCCGCCGGTGCCGGGCACCGACACGGCCGCCGCCATCCGGACCGTGCCGGGCGGCGCGGGGGCCAATGCGGCGTGTTGGGCGGCGCGTTGGGGTGGGCCCGACGTGCGCCTGCTCGGCCGGGTGGGTGCCGACTCCGCCGCGTGGCACGAGGCGGCCCTCACGCGCGCGGGGGTGTGGCCCCGGCTCGTCGTCGACCCGCGGGCGCCGACCGGGACGGTGATCTGCCTGGTGGACGAGGACGCGGGTGCCGAGCGGACGTTCCTCACGGACAGCGGGGCCGCGCTGCGGCTCTCCCCCGCCGACTGGTCGCCCGAGCTGCTCGACGGCGTGGCGTGGCTGCATCTGTCCGGCTATCTGTTCTTCGCCGGGTCTAGTCGGGCGGCGGCCGGGGCGGCGCTGGCTTCGGCACGCGCGCGTGGCGTGCCGGTGAGCGTCGATCCGGCGTCGGCGTGGTTCCTCGGGGAGCTGGGCGTGGAGCGGTTCCTCGCGGCGGCGGAAGGGGTCACCGTGCTGCTGCCCAGCCGGGACGAGGCGGTCCTGCTCACCGGGCTCCCCGATGCGGCGGACGCGGCGGTGGCGCTCAGCCGCCGGTTTCCCGTGGTGGCGGTCACCTCGGGCGCCGAGGGGGCGGTGGTGGCCCGGGGCGGCGAACTGGTCGGGCGGGTTGCCGCGGTGCCCGCGCGGGTGCGGGACACGACGGGCGCGGGTGACGCCTTCACCGGGGCGTTTCTCGCCTCGCGGCTGGCGGGGGCGGGGCTCCTGGAGGCAGCGACGGAAGGCTGCCGGGCGGGCGGCGAGGCGGTACAGAGGATCGGAGGACGCCCGGCCTGAGGAGCGCGTGCGTCATGGCGCCCGAGCACCGACGGCCCCCGCGCCGGCCGTAATCCGCGCCGCCGCCCCACGCCCCCGCGCAAGTCAGCCCTCCGCGGCGGCCGCCACGCGCATCGCTGCTTCACGCCCCTCCGCCAGTCGGCCCCCCGCGCCCCTTGCGCCGCCTCACGGCTCGACATACGCCTGCGCCAGCCGCCCCCCCCTTACGCGCATAAACTCCCCGCGCCCCGCGAGGGGTGGGCCCCCGCGCCCCTGGAGGCGCGGGGTGGGGCTTTGCGCGGGTTACTGCTTTCTGCCCCACGCCGAGATCAGCGGCGGGGTCGCCACGTCCAACGTCTGTGTGGCGATGTCGGACAGGTGGCCGTCGATGTCGTCCGGGGTCGCCAGGCCCGCCGCGATCAGATCGGGGCGGAGCTGCTGGAGCGTCGCGGTCTCCAGGGCCGCGCAGGCCGGCGAGGCCAGCGGGAAGTACGCGTCGGACTCCACCTGGCGCAGGCCGGCCTCGCGCAGCAGGCGGGGCAGCCGGCGGCCGTACGCGAGGTCGGCGCCGCGCCCGGCCAGCAGCGTGCGCACGGCGTGGCGCAGCCGGTTGGCCGTCTCCTGCGCGGGGCCGTACTCGTCGGGGCAGGCCAGCGGCTGGAGCGCGGGGTCGGCCTCCTCGATCAGGAGTCTGCCGCCGGGCCGCAGCGCCCTGAGCATCGACTTCAGGGCGTGCTCCTGGTCGGCGACGTCGGCCAGGACGAGCCGGGCGTGCACCAGGTCGAAGGATTCGATGGGCGGCGGGTCGGCGGCGACGTCGTGCGTGCGCACCGCGAGAGGTGAGCGCGCGGCCCGGGTCTGCCAGGAGATGTCGATGTCCGTCGCGAGAACCCTGCCGGTGGGGCCGACCCGCTTGGCGAGCCATGAGATCACCGACGTGCCGCCCGCGCCCACCTCCCAGCAGCGCCAGCCGGGTCCGATGCCGAGGCGTTCGATGTGCCCGAACGTCGTGCGGTCGAAGAGGGCGGCGTGGGCGGCGAAGTCCTGCTTCGCCTGGGCCTGGCGGGCGTCGGAGAGCTGACGGGGGTCGGGGAGCTGCCGAGGGTCGAGGAGGTGGCCGTCGATTCGCGTCATGACCGAATTATCACTATTTTCACGCTTGCTCCCGGTAGGCGGAACCGGACATTCCGGAGTGGAATGCTCCGTTCCCACAGGCACCGGCAGAGTCGGCGACCACCCTGGCAGACTGGCACGTCACGTCATCAGCGCGAGGAGCCCCACATGTCGATGACAGGCAACCTGCGGAAGGTCGGGAGCCTGGGCAAGGCCGGAGGTCTGCGGAAGGTCGGCGGCCTGCGCAGAGTGGCCCGCCTGGCCCGGCGCGGCGCGCGCGTCGACCTGAGCCACCCGGCCCGCTCCCCGCTGGGCTCCTCGGTGGTGAACTGCGTGACGTACCGCAAGGGAGTGCGCAGGACCGCGGGCCGGGACCTGGTCGAGTCCGTGGAGGCCGTCCGCAAGTCCGACGACGGCTTCGTCTGGCTGGGGCTGCACGAGCCGACGGAGCAGGAGTTCGCGGGCGTCGCCGACCTCTTCGACCTGCATCCGCTCGCCGTGGAGGACGCGGTGCACGCGCACCAGCGCCCCAAGGTGGAGCGGTACGACCACACGCTGTTCGCCGTCTTCAAGACCGTCTGCTACGTGGAGCACACCGAGCTGACCGCGACCAGCGAGGTCGTGGACACCGGCGAGATCATGGTCTTCGTCGGCCGCGACTTCGTCATCACGGTCCGGCACGGCCGGCACGGCTCGCTCGGCCCGCTGCGCGAGGAGCTGGAGGCCTCCCCCGAGCAGCTGGCGCAGGGTCCGGCCGCGGTGCTGCACGCGATCGCGGACCAGGTCGTGGACGACTACCTCGCGGCGACGGACGCGGTGCAGTCGGACATAGACCAGGTCGAGATGGCCGTCTTCGCCCCGGACGGCGAGCGGCTCGACCCCGGCCGCATCTACCAGCTCAAGCGCGAACTGCTGGAGCTGAAGCGGGCGGTGGTGCCGCTGGGCCGCCCGCTCCAGGTGCTCGCCACCCAGCCGATGCGGGTCATCGCCCCGGAGATACAGGCGTACTTCCGGGACGTGGACGACCATCTGAAGCGGGCCACCGAGCAGATCGCCGCCTTCGACGAGTTGCTCAACTCGATCCTCCAGGCGCACCTGGCCCAGGTGTCCGTCGCGCAGAACGAGGACATGCGGAAGATCACCGCTTGGGCGGCGGTCGTCGCGGTGCCGACGATGGTCTGCGGCATGTACGGCATGAACTTCGATCACATGCCGGAACTGCACTGGCGGTTCGGCTATCCGCTGATCATGAGCCTGGTCGCGACGGCCTGCCTGGCGCTGTACCGGGGGTTCCGGCGCAGCGGCTGGCTGTGACCCCGTCCGCCGGCCGGGCCTGACTCCAGGCGGTCGATCCGGAGCGGGGGCCGGCCGGTCAGCCCTTGGCGTACACGCTCTCGACCCAGCCCGCGAGCTGGTCCTCGTTGAGGTGCTTGGCCAGGTCGGCCTCGCTGATCATGCCGACGAGCCGCTTGTTCTCGATCACCGGCAGGCGGCGGATCTGATGGCCCTGCATCTCCCGCAGGACCTCGTCGACGTCGGCGCCCGAGTCGATCCAGCGCGGGGTGCCCTTGGCCAGGGAGCCGGCGGTCACCTGCGAGGGGTCGTGCCCCATGGCCACGCAGCCGATCACGATGTCGCGGTCGGTGAGGATGCCGCAGAGCCGTTCGCTCTCGTCGGCGATGGGCAGCGCACCCACGTCGAGTCGGCGCATCAGCTGGGCGGCGCGGTCCAGGGTCTCGTGCTCGGGGATCCACTGGGCGCCCCGGTGCATGATGTCTCCGGCGGTGGTCATCGCTGCCTCCCGTGCCGGGCGGTGTCCGGAGCGGCGCGAGCGCGCCGATGGTCCCGGCGCCCTTCATTCTCCCGGGGCCCTCGACGCCCCGCATCCGGAGAGCCGGGCGGGGACCCTAGGGCGTGAACGTCAGGATCTTGTGGGGGATCACCCGGACGATGACCCGGATCTCGTCGTCCTTCTCGGCCGGCGGATCGACGCCCAGGTACTTGTGCGACAGCTCGTGCGGGAGCCGCTTGCCCTCGTCCGGCAGGATCTCGGCGACGCCGCGGATCTCGGCCGAGGAGTAGGGGTTCGCGAGGTCGTAGACCGAGATGCTGATCCGCGGGTCGCGTTCGAGGTTGCGGACCTTCTGGCGGCCGGCGGTGGCGGAGAACAGCACGGCGTCGCCGTCCCGCTTGATCCACACCACGGAGTTGTGCGGCGCGCCGCCGGGGCCGAGCGTGGCGACGCTGGCGAAGTTCTTGGCGTCGAGCAGAGCGCGGACGGATTCGCCTAGGGCGACGGGACGGGGGCTCACCTTGGGGTTCGGCGTCATGATCACACCCTATCTATATGCACGTGCATATAGATAGGGGTTTCGGGGAACTGGTCGGGGTCAGCCGCTCCACGCCGGATGGAGCGGGTCGTCGGCCCGCACCACCACGTCGGCCGTGGCGGCGGGGTCCGCCTCCTCCTCGTACCGCTCGAAGGCCGGAAGCGTCCACCGGTCCCCCTCCGGCGTGCGCCGCCGCAGGGCGCCCGCCGAGAGACGTACGTGCACCGTCAGGTCGAACGGGAACCAGTGGCCGAGCAGCAGCGGGCCGTGCAGCAACAGTACGCCGGTGGGCGGCAGTTCGACGTAGGCGCTGCGGGTCGCCCGGTCGGTCACCGGGTCCCAGAGGTCGGGCAGCACACGGCCGGTGCCGTCCGGATCCAGCGGCCCGAGCACCTCGCGCCACAGGGCGCCGGTGTCGAACCACCCGCTGTAGTACGCCTCCACGTCGCGGCGCCCGTACTCCAGCCGCACCGAGGCGGGCCGCAGGAACCCCTCCTCGGCGACCACGAGCGAGGTCCGGCCGCGCAGGCGCAGCGCGTCGCCCACCCGCCGCGCCAGTTCGCCGGTGCCGCTCGCGGGCGCCCCGTCCACGGCGACGCGGGGCCAGGGGCTCCCGTCGGCCGGTTTCAGGTCGAGCAGGCGGTCGGCGAGGGTGTCGGCCAGGCGTTCCCAGGTGATCGGTTCGAGTCGCACGGACCCATGATGCCGTCAGCCCCCGGCGGTGCTTTTGGACGATCCGGGGCGGCCCGCGCAATTGACTTGTGGTGACACGGGGCGCCGTGGAGGATCGCTCGCGGCCCGCCGTCCCATGTAACGGCCCTACTCACCGCGGGAGTTGCCATGATCGACGGACCGTATTTCGTCCTCACCGTGCTCGGGGCGCTCGCCTGCGGCCTCGTCGCCGGGGTCTTCGCCGCGTTCTCGACCTTCGTGATGAAGGGGCTGGCCGCGCTGCCCCCGGCGCGGGGCATCGCCGCGATGAACGCGATCAACGTGACCGCCGTCGGGCCGGCGTTCATGGCCCTGTTCCTGGGGGCGACGGGGCTCTGCGCGGTGCTCGCCGTCGTGACGTTCGTGCTCTGGCCGCAGGACGGCACCGCCGAGCTGCTGCTCGGGTGCGCGCTGCATCTGTTCGGGTCGTTCGGCGTGACCGTCGTCGCGCATGTCCCGCGCAACGAGGCCCTCGCCGAGGTGGACCCCGACAGCGAGGTGGGCGCGGCGTACTGGCGTGCTTACGTCCGCGAGTGGACCGCCTGGAACCACGTCCGCGGCATCGCCTCCCTCGCGGCGTCGGCGTGCTTCCTGCTCGCCCTGACGTGAACCCGCCCCGCCTCAGACCTTGCGGCCCACCGCCCCGTATCCGGGCGTGGGGCCCTGGCCGGTGTCCGGTGCCCACTCGCCCAGTTCCGGCTTCCACCGGTCGATGACCGTCACTCCGGGGTCCACCATCTCGTACCCCTCGAAGAAGCGCTCCACCTCGGCGCGGGTGCGCAGGGCGAGCGTCATGCCGCGCGCCTTGTAGAGCTCCGCGGCCTGCCGCGCGGTGTCCGGGGTGAAGTCGCCCGTGCCGTGCGACAGCAGCAGGTGGCTGCCGGCGGGCAGGGCCCGCATCAGCCGTTCGACCAGGTCGTAGGCGCCGTCCTCGTCCGAGATGAAGTGCAGCAGCGCGACGAGCGACAGGGCGACGGGCCGGTCGAGGTCCAGGGTCCGCGAGGCCTCTTCCAGGATCTTCCCGGGCTCGCGGAAGTCCGCCTGGATGTACTCGGTGACGCCCTGCGGCGTGGAGCGGAGCAGCGCCTCGGCGTGGGCGAGGACGATGGGGTCGTTGTCGCAGTAGACGACGCGGGTCTCGGGGGCGATGCCCTGGGCGATCTGATGGAGGTTCGGCTCGGTCGGTATGCCCGTGCCGATGTCGAGGAACTGCCGTACGCCCTGTCCTGCGAGCCAGCGCGTGGCGCGCTGCATGAACGCGCGGTTGGCCCGCGCCGTCGTCAGGACCCGCCCGTCCAGGGCGACGAGCTGACGGCCCATCTCCTCGTCGACCGGGTAGTTGTCCTTGCCGCCCAGGAACCAGTCGTACATCCGTGCGGGGTGCGGCTTGCTGGTGTCGATGTACGACGGGTCCGTCATGCGTACTCCAGACGTCGGCGGCGGAGGGGTGGACGGGCGGGAGCGGGGGCAGGAGAGCGCGGGTCAGGAAGGCACGGGTCAGGAGAGCAGGAAGTCCGCCTCGCCCGCCTTCGCTCCCTGGATGAACGCGTTGATCTCCCCGTGCGTGTAGATGAGCGCGGGGCCGTCGGGGTCGGCGGACTGGCGCACCGCCACCCTGCCGTCGGCCAGCTTCATGGCCTCCAGGCAGTTGCCGCCGTTGCCGCCGCTCCACGGCTTGTGCCAGCCGTCGTTGCCGAGGTCGCGGGCGGGCATGCCGTTGTAGATGCGGGACTCCCCGCGCGACTCGGTGCGCGAGTCGTCGCGGGCTCCGGGGGATCGCGGACCGGCTGGGCGGCTTCCGGCTCGGTGTCGGTCCATGTCACAGCTCCTTGCGGACGTCCCGGAGGATGTCCTTCGTGCGTTGTGCCGTGGCGGCCTGCGCCGCCATGCGGTCCATGACCTCCAGGTGGGTTGCCACCTCTTTGCGCGCGTCCAGGTAGACGGCGCCGGTCAGGTACTCGCTGTAGACCATGTCGGGCAGCTCCGCCATGGCGAAGCGGAAGAGCACGAACGGTCCGTACGTTCCGGGGTGCGGGCCCGCCGCGAACGGCGCGACCTGCAAGGTCACATGGGGCATCTCGGTCGCTTCGAGCAGCCGGTCGAGCTGCTCGCGCATCACCTCGGGGCCACCCACCGGCCTGCGCAGCGCGGTCTCGTCCATCACCACCCACAGCCGGGGCGCGTCCTCGCGGGTCAGCAGCGCCTGACGCTCCATGCGCAGCGCCACGTACCGCTCGATGTCGGCGGGCCGGGTCTGGCCGATGGCGCCGGAGCGCATCACGCCGCGCGCGTACTCCTCGGTCTGGAGCAGGCCGGGCACGAAGTGCGGCTCGTAGGACCTGATGAGGCTGGCGGCGCCCTCCAGGCTGACGTACATGCTGAACCAGCCCGGCAGGATGTCGTGGAACCGCTGCCACCAGCCCGGCTTGTTGGCCTCCTCGGCGAGGGCCACGAAGGATTCGGCCTCGTCGTCGGGGACGCCGTAGGCCTTGAGGAGCAGCTGGAGGTACGGGATCTTCAGCGCGACCTCGGCCGTCTCCATGCGGCGCACGGTGGCGGGGGCGACGCGCAGGACCTTCGCCGCCTCCTCGCGTTTCAGGCCGGCGCTCTCGCGCAGGTCCTGCAGGCGACGACCGAGAACGACCTGGCCGACGGTCGGCGCGGACCGCGGTTCGCTCACGTCTCCTACCTCCACCCGACTCCGCTTGCCAACTCACACCCCGCCGAGAGTTGTTGTCAGCAGTGTGCCATGCGCCGTCTCGGAGGGACACGCCACTGTGCACTTTTCAGAGTGGGTCTTGCCAAGGTGTTCGGGGCGGGGCGATAGTGGAGAGCGTGACTCCGCCCGCGCCGTTAGGAACCGAAGCCGCCGAAGGCCGTCTTGGTGTTCTCACCGAGCATCCGCCTGTGAGCGTTGCCGAGGTCTGCGTCAGTTTCGCTCTCGTCCCACGACCCGGCTCCGTAGCTCAGGCCAGACGGCTGATGCTCACGCGGCTCGGCGAGTGGGCGGTGCGGGACGACGACGCCTGCGACGCGGCGGCACTCGTCCTCTCCGAACTGGTCACCAATGCCGTGGTGCACACCGCGAGCCGGCGGATCATCTGCGAGATATGCGCGGACACGGAGAAGCTGCGAATAGCCGTGCGTGACGAAGGCTGCGGTTCAGGGATGCCGCGCCCGGTGCACAGGGGGGCCGACGAGGAGCACGGGAGGGGATTGCTTCTCGTCGACGCGGTGAGCAGTGCGTGGGGCGTCCACGACGCGGGGCCCGGGATCGGGCGAACGGTGTGGGCGGAGTTGCGGCGGACGGCGGCGGCACAGGTGTCGGTGTCCGCGTAGACCGCGGTGGTAGGGCGCGTACGACAACGCGTGCGCGCGGACCGAGCAACGGCGCGTACGACAACGCGTAGGTATGGACCGAGTAGCGGCGCGTGCGGGCACGTACGCGTGAACCTGGTAAGCGGCGCGCACGGCGTGTGCGCGCGGACCGAGTGACGGCGCGCACGGCGTGTGCGCGTGGACCGAGTGACGGCGCGCACGGCGTGTGCGCGTGGACCGAGTGACGGCGCGGCCGGACCAGCGGCGCCGGCGCGTGCGGGAACGCGTGCGCGGGGAAACGGGTGAGTCGAGCGTGGCAGTGATGCGGGCGGGGGGCATGTGAGCGCGGGTACGGTGCGGCCGTTGGAACTGAACACCTTGGTCCGTCTCTCCCGGCGGCGTAGGCACGCCGGGGATCTGCCACCGCCGCCCGTGCGGCTCGACCTGCCGGCGGGGATGACCGAACCGCTCGGCTGCGACGCGGTGGCCGTCCCCGCGTCCCTCGGCCCCCGCCTGATGTCCCGACTGCCCCGCGTGGGGTGCGTGTACGAGGACGGGCCGCGCTGGTGGTGGATCGTTCCCGCGGACTCCGACGTCGCCATGGAGTGGCCCGCGCCGGTCGCCTACTCCGCGGGCGCGGTCGTACGGGACGGCGGGCACCGGCCCCCCGTCCTGATCAACCGGCCGGAGGGCGACGTCCCCTACACCCCGCCGATCCCGCTGTACCTGGCGCTGTGCCGGGCGACGGGGACGACGCCGGGGTGGTCACGGACGGGGGCCGTCCCGCCGCGCTGAGCGGAAGCCGGCTCCGGCGCGCCCTGTGACGCGGGTCACGCCCGTGCCGCGCGGGCCTCCCCGGGCTCGCGCACGATCACCAGGAAGGCGTCCGAGGCGAGGTCCATCACGACCTCCGCCCGCTGCCCCTCCTGGCGGCGGGCGTGGGCGAAGTCCTCCGCGGGCCACGAGCCGCGGGGCCCGCCCGCGGGAAACCTCCGCAGCACCACGCGCCGGTTCACCCTGTCCGCGTTCACGTTCGTGTTCATGCCTGTCCCCCGTGCGGTTCGTCCGGTTCTGCTGTGGAGAACGCGCGTCGGGCCCCCAAGGGCTCGCGACGTAACCGAACCGACACCGAGTCGAGGCGTTTCCAGGGTTCTCCCGGGGTTCTCCCGGGCTTCTGCCGGGGCCGCGCCCCTCAGTCCTGCCGGGGGCCGGGGACCTCAGTCCTCGTACTCGTCGTGGTAGCGCACCCGGGCGCTGCCCGCCGGGGCGCCGAGCGCCGACGAGCGCCCCTTCGGCTCCTCCCACTCCTCCTGGCGGCCGAGCGCGGTGAGGTCCAGGAGGCTGGTCGTGGAGCCGATGCCGTCCAGACCCCGGGCGAACGTCGCGTACGTGTGGTGGATCCGGTCGCCGTCGCGCAGGAAGCAGTTGATCGCGGGCACGTCGTACGGCTCCTCGTCGAAGGACGCCTGGAAGTCGTGGTTGAAGTCGCCGCCGTTGGTCGAATACCAGGGCACCGTCCAGCCCATGCGCGCCTTGAAGGTGAGCAGCGCGGTGTACGGCGCGCGGGAGACGGCGACGAAGTTCGTGCCCCGGGCCCGTAGATGCGAGAGGTGCCCGATCTGGTCGAGGAACGCGGAACAGCTGCGGCAGCCCGCGTCCCACTCCGGGGCGAACATGAAGTGATAGACGATCAGCTGCTCGCGGCCGTCGAAGAGGTCGAGCAGGGTCGCCTTCCCGTCGGAGCCGTCGAAGTAGTACTCCTTGTCGACCTCCACCATCGGCAGTTCGCGGCGCGCGGCGTTGAGCGCGTCGCGCGCGCGGGTGGCGGCCTTCTCCCTGGCCAGCAACCGCGCACGTGCGACGAGCCACTCCTCGCGTGTGACGACGTCCGGAAGTCCCATGGTGTGTCTCCTCCACCCTTCGGGCGCGTACTTCGGCGAAGGGTGGACCGGCGGGGTGCGCGGAACTCATCGCCCGGCGGCGGGAAACACGGGAAAAAGTTGCGGACTCCCTTGCGCCGCAGGTCAGCCGGGTGTCGTACGACCGACCTGTGCGGCCCGGTTCAGCCGCGCGGCAGGACCGTCGAGAGGACCCCCGGCAGCGGGTACCAGTCGGCCGACACGATGCTGGCGTGCCGGCGGGCCAGCAGGGCGACCCGCTCCTGGGCCTGTGCCTCGGTGGGGCGGGTCCCGTCGATGGCGGGGGCCACGTTGTGGGCGTCGGTCATGACGACGAGATAGCGCCGGTCGGCGTACCACCGCGTGTCGATGCCCCCGCCCGCGTACGCGGCGGCGTCCCCGTCGAACACCACGAACCACGGCCGGATCGACGCGTCCGCGTACCGCCCGCGTGGATCGCCCGCCTGCGCGCCCAGCACGGCGGGGAAGGCGGCGGCCCGGTCAAGGCGGCCCGCCGCGGCGAGGTCGCGCAGATGGGTGGCGTACTCGCGGTCGGTCCACAGGGTGTCGGCGGGATTGCCCTGCTCGACGGTGCCGGGGATCAGCTCGACCACGAACTTCCCGGCCAGCTCGGCGCGGCTCGGCCAGCCCTTGTCCCGCACGGCGTCGTCGAGGGTGGCGTGTCCGGCGGCGAGCCGGCCCGGCCGGTACACGGCGTCACCGAGCACGCTCGTCAGGAGCGCGTCGAGGTCGGCGGGGCCGCGCCCGTACCTGCCCTGGAAGCCGTCCTTCAGTTCGACCTTCACCAGGAGGGGCCGGTGGCCGGGGTGGGCGTCGTGCCAGGCCCGTATGTCCCGCAGGCAGCCGGCGAGGCTCTGGTTGCGGGACTTGGTGCGCAGTTCGCCGGGGTTCTGGGCGTTCTCGCAGTTGTTGTCGTTGCCGACCGGGTTGCTGTGCGAGACCCGCCAGCCACCGCCGAACACGTTGGTCCAGACGTCCAGTTCGAGCATCGCCGCGCCCGAGTCGAGGGCGTCGGCGAAGTAGGGGTACTTCGCCTTCTCGTACGCGTTGTGCAGGCCGACGCCGGTCGTGGCCGCGTACGCGGAGTCCGGCGCGGGGTCCTCGGCGCCGACCGCGGTGCCCGTGCCGCCCCCGAGGACGCTCCAGGCGGCGACGGCTCCCACCAGCAGCCCCACCACTTTGCCGCGCACCGCCACGCCCACCGCCCCCTCACGTACCGCTTCCGTCAAGTGAGGGGCACCGTAGGGGAGTCGGGTGACGTGTGGGAAGACGGCGTCTTACGGCTTCGGGCGCCCCGGGCCGAGCGGGACGCGGCTTCGCGCTCTCGCCGCGTCACTCGCCGGGCGGTGCTGGCGGGCCTCGCGGCGTAGCGCCCGGGGCCCGGCGGGCGAGTCCGCTACGGTGTGCGGCCGACAGGGGGCGTTCACCGGGGTGACGTCCTCGCCCGCCGCCGAAAGGGACCGCTTCATGGCCGCAACCCGTCTCTCCCGCCTCACCCGTACCCGACTCGCCGTGGCCGGCGCCGTGACGGCGGCCCTGGCGGTCGGCGCGCCGGCGGCGTACGCCTCGCTGGACGGCGGGTCACGGCCGTCCTCCTCGGCGGCGGCCGCCACGTCGACGGTCGCGCGGGGCAAGCCCTTCACCGAGACCCGGCTGTTCTTCGGCACGGAGCGCCCCGACGGCGGACCGGCGGTCACCGACAAGCAGTTCATGGCCTTCGTCGACAAAGAGGTCACGCCGGGCTTTCCCGACGGACTGACCATCCAGGACGGGCGCGGGCAGTGGCGCGACTCCCACGGCAGGATCGAGCGCGAACGCTCGTACGAACTGATCCTGCTGTACCCGACGGGCGAGGCCCGCGAGCGGGACGCCTTGATCGAGGAGATCCGCAGCGATTACGAGAAGGCGTTCGCGCAGGACTCGGTCGCACGGCTCGACGAGCGAACCCGGGCGGACTTCTGAGCGGGGCTTTTGGGCGGGGGGCTTTGGGGCGGGGCGGGCTGCTGGGCCGGGCAGGCCTCTGGGCCGGGCGGCCCTCTGGGCCCGGCAGGCCTCTCGGCCCGGCAGGCCTCTGGACCGAGCAGGCCTCTCGGCCCGGCAGGCCTCTCGGCCCGGCGGGCCACTGGGCCAGGCAGGCCACTGGGCCGGGCACAATTCTCGGCCGGGCAGGCTTGGGCCGGGCAGGCTTGGGCCGGGCAGGCCTCTGGGCCGGGCAGGCCTCTCGGCCGGGGCGGACCCTGGGCCGGGCAGGCCTCTCGGCCGGGGCGGACCCTGGGCCGGGCAGGCCTCTCGGCCGGGGCGGACCCTGGGCCGGGGACGAACCCTCGACCGGACTGGCCCCTCGGCCGGGCAGGCTTCTCGGCCGGGCGGGCTTCTCGGCCGGGCGGGCTTTGGGGCGGGGCGGGCTTGGGGCGGGGCGCAATTCGCTGGCGGATTGCCGGCCGTACCGCCAGGCTGGGCTGCCATGACGCACCAGATCCGCGCCCTGCACACCGACTCGACCCTCACCGTCTACCAGGCGTACGACCCCTCGATCGGCCTCCCCGCTGCCCGCACCGGCCGCTTCCCCGCCGCCTGGAAACGGGACCGCATGACGTGGATCAAGCCGTCCTTCCTCTGGATGATGTACCGCTGCGGCTGGGCCCTGAAGGAGGGTCAGCAGACGGTTCTGGCCGTCGAGATCACGCGCGAGGGCTTCGACTGGGCGCTGCGCCACGCGTGCCTCTCCCACTACGCGCCCGACGTGCACCCCGACCAAGCCGCCTGGAAACGCGCCCTGCGCGAGTCTCCCGCCCGCGTCCAATGGGACCCGGAGCGCGACCTGCGCCTCGCCCCGCTCCCCCACCGCTCCCTGCAGCTGGGCCTGGCGGGCGAGGCGGCCCGCCGTTACGCGGACGAGTGGACGGTGTCGATCACGGACGTCACCGACCGCGCCCACGCGATCCACGCCCTCGTACGCGACGGCGACCTCACCGCGGCCGCGCGGCTCCTCCCCCTCGAACGCCCCTATCCGACGCCCGGCGACCTCCTGGCGCACCTGGCCGCCTGAGACGCCCTCAGCTCCCGAGCACCGCCGTGAGCGCCCCCACCACGTCCCTGTCCGCCTCTCCCTCCGGCCACCAGTCGTCCGCGCCCGGGTCGCTGCGGTAGGGGTACCAGCGGCCGTCGTGACCGTAGCGGAGCTGGAGGGAGGCGTCCTGGTTCGTCAGGGTGTTGTGGTGGATCGTCATCCGGGGGAGGTCCGCCTCGGCCAGGGCGCCCCGGGCGCGGTCGAAGGGGCCCGCCGGGGGGTCCCAGGGGGTTTCCAGGACCGCCAGGCCCTCCTCGCCGCCCTGCCGCCAGGCCGCCGCCGCCCGGGAGAGGTCGGCCGGGGTGCTGCCCACCGAGCGGGCCAGTGCGGCGAATTGGCGGCTGAAGGTGCGGCGGCCCGTGAGACCGGGATGGGAGGCCGCGAGGCGGACCGCGTCGTGCCAGGGGGAGGCGGCCGTGAAGGGGTCCGTGCCCGCGGTGAGGAAGGCGAGGGCCCGGGCCGCCGCGTCCGTGATCAGGAACTCCAGCGACGCCGCGTCCGGCGCGCCGGGGAGGGAGGGCAGCACCGGAGGCTCGCCCGGGTGCGGCGGGGGCGGCAGCGGGGGCGGGGGCGCCGGGCGGTACTCCGCGGCCAGCGCGTCCCGGGCCGGGATGCCGGGCAGGGGTACGAGGAGGCCTGCCTCCCCGGCCCCGGAGGCGACGGGCGTGGAGTCGGCCGACGGGGTGGTGACGGAGCGGGACGCGGTGGATCCGGGGGCGGTGGACCCGGGGCCGGTGGATCCGGGGGCGGTGGATCCGGGCTCGGTGGACCCCGGGGCAGTGGGCCCGGGCGCGGTGGACCTGAGGGCGGTGGACCCGGGGGCGGGTGACGCGGGGGCAGTGGCTCCCGAAGCAGTGGACCCGAGGGCCGTAGATCCGGGGGCGGTTGACCCGGGAGCAGTGGACCTGAGGGCGGTGGACCCGGGGGCGGGTGACGCGGGGGCGGTAGCCCCCGAGGCAGTGGACCCGAGGGCCGTGGATCCGGGGGCGGTTGACCCGGGCACGGTGGACCCGCGGGCGGTGGACCCGCAGGCAGCAGACCCCGAGGCGGTGGGCCCGGAGTCGGGCGTGATGAAGGCGGGGGTGGCGAGGGTCGACTGTTGTTCCGCCGCCGCCATGCGCGCGTTGCGGCGGGACAGCTCGTCCAGGAGGTCCTGCTCCTCGCCGCCGCGCAGCAGCATCAGGACGAAGGGGTCGGCGTCCAGGAGACGGGCCGTCTGATAGGCGAGGGCGGCGGCGTGCTTGCAGGGGTGCCCCCGGTCCGGGCAGGTGCAGGACGGGGCCAGCTCGCGGGCGCCCGGCAGGAGCGGGACGTCCGCGCGGTCCGCCGCCTCGGCCAGCGCGTGCGGCATGTCCTTGTCGAGCAGCGCCGCGATGTGCGCGGGGTCCGTGGCCACCGCGTCCAGGAAGCGGTCCCAGTGGGCGGGGAGCATCGTCCGCAGGCGGATCTCGGCGCGGTAGGGGCGGGGGCGGCTGCCGTGGACGTACGCCACGATGCGGCCCGGCGCGACGGTGATCGTGTCGACCGCTCCCTGGCGGGCGTACGCACGGCCGCGGACCAGACGGGCCCGGTCCAGGGCGCTCTCCTCCAGCGCGTCGATCCACGCGTTCCCCCACCACGACGTGGCGAAGGGCGCGTGGGGGTCGGGGTGCGCGGGCAGGGCGGGGAAGACGCGGCCGCTGCCCATGCGGCTCGTCTCGCTCATCCCGCTCGCCCGGCCGAGGCCGCCGCCCCGGGGAACACGTCCGTTCACGTCGTCCTCCGCAGGGCCACCAGGTCGGACAGTTCCGCGTCGGACAGCTCGGTGAGCGCGGATTCGCCGCCCTCGCCGAGTACCGCGTCCGCCAACGCCTTCTTCGCCGCGAGGAGTTCGGCGACGCGGTCCTCGACCGTGCCCTCCGTGATCAGGCGGTGCACCTGGACCGGCCGGGTCTGCCCGATGCGGTACGCGCGGTCGGTGGCCTGTTCCTCGACGGCCGGGTTCCACCAGCGGTCGTAGTGGATGACGTGTCCCGCGCGGGTGAGGTTGAGGCCGGTGCCGGCCGCCTTCAGCGACAGGAGGAAGACGGGGACCTCGCCCGACTGGAAGCGGTCCACCATCTCCTCGCGGCGCGCGACCGGCGTACCGCCGTGCAGGAGTTGGTTCGCGATGCCCCGGGACGTCAGGTGCCTCTCCAGGAGGCGGGCCATCTCCACGTACTGCGTGAAGACCAGGACGGCGCCGGCGCTCTCCGACTCCGTGAGGATCGTGTCGAGGAGCTCGTCGAGCAGCTCCAGCTTGCCGGAGCGGGGTCGCCCCGACCGCGTGGTGAGCGCGCCGTCCTTCAGATACTGCGCCGGGTGGTTGCAGATCTGCTTCAGCGCCATCAGCAGCTTCATCACCAGGCCCCGGCGGGCCATGCCGTCGGAGGCCTCGATGCGGGCCAGCGTCTCGCGCACCACCGCTTCGTAGAGCGAGGTCTGTTCGCGGGTGAGGGTGACCGGGTGGTCGGTCTCGGTCTTCGGGGGCAGTTCCGGGGCGATCCCGGGGTCCGACTTCTTGCGGCGCAGGAGGAAGGGGCGGACCAGGCGGGAGAGGCGGGCCAGCGCCTCGTCGTTCTCCGCCCGCTCGCCGCCCTCCACCAGGCGCGCGTGCCGGGCGCGGAACGCCTTCAGGGGGCCGAGGAGCCCGGGGGTCGTCCAGTCGAGCAGGGCCCACAGCTCGGAGAGGTTGTTCTCCACGGGGGTGCCGGTGAGCGCGACGCGGGCCGGGGAGGGGATGGTGCGCAGCGCCTTCGCCGTCGCCGCGTGGGGGTTCTTGACGTGCTGCGCCTCGTCGGCGACGACCAGGCCCCAGGGCCGGGCGGCCAGCTCGGGCGCGCTCGTGCGCATGGTGGCGTACGTGGTGAGCACGAAGCCGCCGGTCAGTCCGGCGAGGCTGCGGCCGGGGCCGTGGAAGCGGCGCACCGGCACGCCCGGCGCGAAGCGTTCGATCTCGCGCTGCCAGTTGCCGAGCAGCGACGCGGGGCAGACCACGAGCGTCGGGGCGGGGTGTGCCCGGTGGAGGTGGAGGGCGATCAGCGTGATCGTCTTGCCGAGGCCCATGTCGTCGGCGAGGCAGCCGCCGAGGCCGAGCGAGGTCATGCGGTCCAGCCAGGCCAGGCCCCGCAGCTGGTAGTCGCGCAGGGTCGCGTGCAGGCCGGGCGGCTGGTCGAGGGCGTCGAGGTCGTCCGTCACCCGCTCGCGCAGCCGCGCCAGGGCGCCGATGGGCACGGCGGGCACCTGTTCGCCGTCGACCTCCGCCGTGCCGGTGAGGGCGACGGACAGGGCGTCCACCGGGTCGAGCAGGCCGAGGTCGCGCTTGCGTGCCTTGCGTACGAGTTCGGGGTCGACCAGGACCCACTGGTCGCGCAGGCGGACGACGGGGCGGTGCGCCTCCGCCAGCAGGTCGAGCTCCGCCTCGGTCAGCGGCTCGGCCGGCTGGTCGCCGAACGCCAGCTGCCAGCGGAACTGGAGCAGTTGCTCCGTCTTGAAGAAGTCGAAGTTGTCGGCGGCGGTGCCGGGCGCGGGGCGGACGACCGCCGTCGCGGTGAGGCCGCGGGTCAGCTCCCTCGGCCAGTGCACGGCCACCCCCGCCGCGCCGAGCCGGCCGGCCGCGGCGCCCAGCAGGTCGTACAGCTCCTCCTCGCTCAGCGGCAGCACGTCGGGGCGCGGCCGCTCCAGGAGGCGGGCGAGCGGCGGCCACACGCGGGCGGCGCGGCGCAGGGCGAGCAGGGTGTCGACCCTGGCCCGCGGGCCGAAGTGGCCGGCGGCTTCCGCCCAGAGTCCGGGCACGTCGGTCACCAGTGAGGGGTCGGCGAGGCTGTGCACCTGGACGACGGCGGCCGCGGGGCTGGCCACCGCCGCGCGCGGCACGCCTTGGCGGGCGTCGCCTCCCTCGCCCCCGGGCGACCCTTGCGCACCGGAGCGGCCTCTTCCGGCCCCTTGGACCCCTTGGGCCTCTTGGGCCTCGGCGCCCGGCAACGCCTCCGCGTCGGGGCTCGGCTCGTCATCCCCCCGGTCGAACACCTCGTGCGCCCGCAGGTCCAGCCGCAAGGACACCCGGACCCCGGCGTCCATGCCGGCCGCGACCTCCGCCGCCCACTCCCGGGCGCCCGACAGGCGCTGCGGCTCGCGCGCCGCGAAGGGTGCGCCGACCGCGTACGCGGCCGCGGGCGTGCGGGGCAGGGCGTCCACCACCGCGTCCACGAAGGCCCTGACCAGGGCGAACGGCTCCGGCAGCAGCAGCGGGCCGGCGCCCGGCAACGGCACGGCGTGCCCCTCGGCGGGCAGGGCCGCGGCGATGGCACGCAGGTGCGTCACATCGGCCTCGTCCAGCGGGCCCGCCCGCCACGCGTCGAGGTCGCCCGCGGTGAGGCCGGGCAGCAGTCGACCGCGCGCGGCCAGGTGCAGCGCGTGCCGGGCGGCCGCGGCCCAACAGGCGGCGGCCGGGTGCGGGTGAGCGGCACGCAACAGAAGCGGCACGGCCTCCCCCACCGGCAGGAACAACGCGGACACGGTCCGGGAACGGGCACCTTTGCCGTGCCGCCGAGCCACAACAAGCTCACCCCGCCGAGCCTCGGACACCCCGGCGCCCACCACGCCCCGCCCGGCGCCAGCCGCGCCCGCGCCAAGACCATCCCGCCCGCCACGGGACACCCCCGCACCGGGACCGTCCGACCCAGCACCGGACCCACCCGCGCCAGAACCGTCCCGCCCGACGCCAGACACCCCGGCACCCGACCCGCCCCGCCCGACACCAGCCGCGCCCGCGCCAAGGCCACCCCGCCGGCCACTGGACGCCCCCGCACCGAGACCGTCCGACCCAGCACCGGACCCACCCGCGCCAAAACCACCCCGCCCGGCGCCGGGCGCCCCGGCGCCAAACGCCCCCGCCCCAAACCCGCCGTCCCCCTCGCCGCCCCCCGGCAGCTCTCCTCCGTCCGGCCTCCAGAACGCGACTCGGCCCTCCCTCGGTGCTTCCGCCGGGAGGAAGACCGCCGCGCAGGTGCGCACGAGGGAGGCCTGGTCGGGCGTCATCGCCGTCGCCACCCGCACCGTCTCCGCCGTCATCGCCGCCACCTCCCTCAGCCCCTGCTCACGCCACCGATCCCCTGCTTTCGCCACCCTAGGCGAGACCACTGACAACCCGACCGGACGTCCCTCGGGCCACCCGTCCGGCGCAGCCCGACGCCCCTGGAAAGCCGCTCAAGCACTCCCTCCCCGCACTGGAAGGAAAGTTTCCTAACAATTGCCGTCCATGTTATTGACGCGCACATGTCCGATCGCCAGGATTCCCCGAGACGGCCCGGCACCCCCACGCCAACCGAGGAGACGGACATGTCGTCCACCCCCCGCGTCACCCCCACCCGCACGCCCAACTCCCGCTCGCACAGGGCACGTTGGGGCATCCCCGTCGCCATGGGAGCCTCGCTCGCCCTCGTCGGCGGCGTGCTGCTCTGGTCCCCGGCCGGGCAGGCCGAGGCCGACGCCGCCACGGCCGCCTCCCCCGGCGCCGGGCCCCGCGCCGGCTTCACCGCGGTCGCCGCCGGTGACATCGCCGAGCAGTGCACCGCGAGCAGCAGCAGCTGCAAGCACCCCAAGACGGCGGCCCTGGTCAAGCAGATCAACCCGTCCTTCGTGATGACCATGGGCGACAACCAGTACGACGACGCGCGCCTGAAGGACTACAAGAACTACTACGACAAGACCTGGGGCGCCTTCAAGAGCAGGACCCGCCCCGTCCCGGGCAACCACGAGACGTACGACCCGGCCGGCCCGCTCAAGGGCTACAAGTCCTACTTCGGGTCCATCGCCTACCCCGACGGCAAGAGCTACTACAGCTTCGACCAGGACAACTGGCACTTCATCGCCCTCGACTCCAACAGCTTCGACGACGAGGACCAGATCGACTGGCTCAAGGACGACCTCGCCGCCAACTCCAGGAAGTGCGTGGCCGCGTACTGGCACCACCCGCTCTTCTCCTCCGGCGAGCACGGCAACGACCCCGTGGGCCGCCCGGTGTGGAAGCTGCTGCAGCAGCACAAGGCCGAGCTGGTGCTCAACGGCCACGACCACCACTACGAGCGGTTCGCGCCGCAGAACGCGGACGGCAAGGCGGATCCGAACGGCATCGTGGAGCTGCTCGGCGGCATGGGCGGCGCCCACCCGTACGACATCGAGGAGGTGCAGCCCAACAGCCAGAAGCGGATCACCAAGACCTTCGGTGTCGTCAAGCTGAACTTCACCGACACCGGGTTCTCCTGGAACCTCGTCGCCGCGGACGGCTCGACGAAGGACACCAGCCCTTCGTACGCCTGCCGCTGAGAAGACGAGCGCCATGTACCTGGCCACCACCGACGCGGTCGCCAAGGCCTCGGAGAAATCCGGGGCCCGGCGCGGCCGCGTCGCCGGACCCGTCCTCGCGCTCGGCGCGGTCAGCCTGGTCACGGACATCTCCTCCGAGATGGTCACCGCCGTCCTGCCGCTCTACTTCGTCCTCCAGCTCGGCCTCTCCCCACTGCAGTTCGGCTTCCTCGACGGCCTCTACAACGGCGTGACCGCGCTCGTGCGCCTGGCCGGCGGGTACGCCGCCGACCGGGGCGGACGCCACAAGCTCGTCGCCGGGAGCGGCTACGCACTCTCCGCGCTCTCCCGGCTCGGCCTGCTCCTCGCGGGCGGTGCCACCGCCGGCATCGGCGCGGCGCTCGCCGCCGACCGGATCGGCAAGGGCGTGCGGACCGCGCCGCGCGACGCGCTCATCTCGCTGAGCAGCCCGCCCGACGCGCTCGGCCGCGCCTTCGGCGTGCACCGGGCGATGGACACCACGGGCGCCCTGCTCGGGCCGCTGGCCGCGTTCGCCCTGCTGTGGGCGACCGCTGACGCGTACGACGCCGTGTTCGTCGTCAGCTTCTGCTTCGGGCTGCTGGGGGTGCTGACGCTGGTCGCGTTCGTGCCCGGCCACCGGGAATTCGCGCCTGGCCACCGGGAATTCGCGCCCGGCCACCGGGAGTTCGTGCCGGGGCAACGGAAGCAGGCGGCCTCGGGGCCGGTGAACCCCCGAAAAGGGGCCGGCCCGACTCCGCCGCGCGCCAAGGTGGTCGACCTGCTCCGCGTCCCGGCCTTCCGGCGCGTCCTGTTCGCCGCCTCGCTGCTCGGCGCGGCCACCATCGGTGACGCGTTCCTCTATCTGCTCCTTCAGCGGCGGCTCGACTTCGCCGTGTCGTGGTTCCCGCTGCTCCCGCTGGGTGCCGCCGCGGTCTATCTGCTGCTCGCCGTACCGGCGGGGCGGCTCGCCGACCGCGTCGGGCGCCGCGTGCCCTTCCTCGCCGGGCACGTGGCGCTCCTCGGCGGGTACGTCCTGCTGCTCGCACCCACCGACGGGCGGCTGCTCCTCGTCGGCGTACTGCTCCTCCTCGGCGTCTTCTACGCCGCCACCGACGGCGTCCTCATGGCCCTGGCGGCACCGTTCGTGCCGGGTGAGCGCCGGGCCTGCGGGATGGCCGTGCTCCAGACCGGGCAGGCCCTCGCCCGGCTGGCCGCCGCCGCCGGATTCGGCGCGGCCTGGACGCTGTGGGGCGTCGGGCCGGCGCTGACCTGCGCGGTCGTCGCCCTGGCGGTGGCGCTCGCGGGCGCGGCCGTGCTGCTCCCTCGTACGGAAAGGCCCTCATGACCGTGTCCGCTCCCCTCACCCGGCGCTCGCCGCGCTCCCGGATCGTCGCGGTCACCGTGGTCGCCGCCGTCCTCGTGGGCGTCGCCGTCGCGTACACCCTGCATGCGGCGCAGCGCGCCCGGTCGGCCGACACCACGTCGGCGTTCGGCCTGGACACGGGGCAGCTCTACTTCCGGAGCACCGAGGCGGGCGCGGGCCGCGTCGCCCGGCTCCCCGTGTCCGGCGCGGCGGCCCGCAAGGACGCCCGCACCACCGGTGGCCCGTCCTGCGAACGGTTCTACGCCGCCGCCCGCACCGGCCTGTGCCTGCAACGCCGCTCCGGGATACCGCCCAAGGCGTACGCGGTCGTCCTCGACGCACGGCTGCGCGAGAAGCGCCGCATCGCGCTGACCGGCATCCCCAACCGGGCCCGCGTCTCCGCGTCGGGCCGGATGCTGTCCTGGACGATGTTCGCCACCGGCGACTCCTACGCGGGCTCCTCCTTCTCCACCCGCACCTCGATCCTGGACACCCGCACCGGCTACCTCGTCAAGAACATGGAGGAGATCCCCCTGACCCTGCGCGGCCGCCGCTACCACGCCCCCGACGTCAACTACTGGGGCGTGACCTTCGCCGAGGACGACAACCGCTTCTACGCGACCGTCTCGACCAAGGGCCGCACCTACCTCGTGCGGGGCGACATGCGGAAGTGGGCGGCCACCGCGCTGCGCGAGAACGTCGAGTGCCCCTCCCTCTCCCCCGACAACACCCGCCTCGCCTTCAAGAAGCGCGTACGGAAGGGGACTTCACACCCGTGGCGGCTGTACGTCCTCGATCTCCGTACGCTGCGCGAACATCCGGTCGCCGAGCGGCGGAGCGTCGATGACCAGGCCGCCTGGCTGGACGACCACACCCTCGCGTACGCGCTGCCGGGCGAGGGGGGACGGAAGTCGGACATCTGGTCGGCGCCGGCCGACGGCTCGGGGAAGGCCGCGCTGCTGGTGCCGGGCGGGAGCTCACCGGCGGCGGTGCGCTGAGCCGGCGTGGCGCCGGTGGGGTGGACGTCCCCGGGGGCGCGGGCAACCGGTGCGGTGGGCGCCCCTCGGGGGCGCGGGCAAAAGGGGATGCGGCGCGCCCCCGGGTTCGCACATGATCGCTCCATGACCACCCCGATCGACCTGCGCCCGGCCACCGCTTCCGACGCCGCCGCCGTCACCGACGTCTACCTGCGCTCCTACGACGCGGCGCTGCCGACCGTGCGGCGGGCGCACTCCGACGCCGAGGTGCGGCAGTTCTTCGAGTACGTCGTCGTGCCGGGCGGCGGCACCTGGCTCGCCCGGTCGGCGGGCGAGGCCGTCGGCATGATGGTCCTCGACGGGGACGAGCTGAGCCAGCTCTACCTCGCCCCCGAGTGGCGGGGGCAGGGCATCGGCGACCGGTTCGTGGAACTGGCCAAGGACCGCAGCCCCGAGGGGCTCTGGCTGTGGACGTTCGAGATCAACGCCCCGGCCCGGCGGTTCTACGCCCGCCATGGCTTCACCGAGGAGGAACGCACGGACGGCTCGGCCAACGAGGAACATGAGCCGGACATCCGCTGCGTCTGGCGCCCCTAGGGCGTGTGGTGAAAGTCCCGTCTGCCTGGCGACGCCTGGCACGCACCCTCGCCGCGTTGTCGGGATCACCCCGATACCACCAGTATCGGGGCGACCCTCCGCCTTGCGAGCGCACGCACCAGACGCCGCCAGGCCCGCCCTGCGGGCGGACGACGCTACTTTCACCACACGCCCTAACTTCGCGCCCGGCGGGCGAGGCCCAGCGCGTACTCCGGCCACCACTGGCCGGCCTGTGGGCCGCCCCGGCAGGTGCCGTCGGACTCGCCGGGGCGTTTGATCCACAGGTACGCGTCGAGGGCGGGGTCGCCGGTCGCGGTGGTGGGCGGGGTGCCGAGCGCGCGGTCCGGCGGATTGCACCAGGCCTCGGTGCCGGTGTAGGGGCCGTTGCCGTTGCGGCTGCTGTCGACGACGAAGTGCTTGCCCCCGCCGAGCGCCGCGGCGACCCGGTGCCCGTACTCCGCGCTGACCTCGTTGGTGTGGAAGTTGGAGACGTTCAGAGCGAAGCCGTCGGCCTCGTCGATGCCGGCGCTGCGCAGCGGGGCGACCAGGCGCTGCGCCTCGGGGATCCAGCCGGCGTTGCCCGCGTCGAGGTACACCTTGGTGTGCGGGCGGCTCTTGAGGCGTCGTACGGCGTGGGCGAGCAGTTCGTAGCGCTCGGCGGCGTCCGCCCCGGGGCAGCCCGCCACCATGTGGGCGACGGCGTCCGGTTCCACGATGACGTACGCCTCCGAGGTGCCGAGGCCCGAGGCGAACTCCTCGATCCACCCGCGGTAATGGGCCGCGTCGCGGGCGCCGCCCTTGGAGTAGGCGCCGCAGTCGCGCTGCGGGATGAAATAGGCGACGAAGACGGGGGTGTGCCCCGTGATGGCCGCCGCCTGCGCGTGGGCCCGTACGACGGCGCCGGGCGCCTCCTCGCCCGGCCACACGGCCTGGGGCCGCGTCGCGATGCGGTCGATGAGCAGGGCGTCGTCGAGGCGTCCGGCCGCGCGCCACTGGGCGGCCTGCCGGGCGGCGTAACTGGTCGGGTCGACCCAGAAGACGGGTGCCGCCCCGGGCGGGGCACCCGCCGCCGTGCCACCGGTGGCGGCCGCGCCGAGGAGGAGGGCGGCGGCGACGATCAGTCGGGAGAGCGGGAATCGGGGGCGTGCGCGGCGAGAGGACGGCAGGGTCACCGGGCGGCTCCGGGCGGTCGGCGCCGGACCTGCCCGGCGCGGTTCCCCGGAGTCTGCGGGCGCCCCGCCCCCGGCCACGGCCGAACCCCCTCCGGAACCCGAAAAAACCACTCTCCCGGCGGCGTGTCCAACACGCCGCCCGCCCCAGACCGGCTCGCCTAACCCGGCCGCCGGACTGACGTCCCTCGCCCGGCCAGCGGGCCGGTGGGCCGGTGGGCCGGTCGGCCGGTGGGCTCGTCGGCCCGTTGGCCGGTGGGCCAGTGGGCTCGTGGGCTGGCCCACCCGTGGGCTGGCGGGCACATCGGCCTGGCCCCTGTCGGCCCCTGGGCTGGTGGGCCGGCGGGCCGGTGGGTCCCTGGGCCGGTGGGTCCCTGGGCTGGCGGGCTGGTGGGCCGGCGGGCACGTCGGCCGGTGAGCCCGTGGGCTGGTGGGCTGAGCCCGTGGGCTGGCGGGCACGTTGGCCGGTGCGCTCGTCGGCCTGGCGCCTGTCGGCCCCTGGGCTGGCGGGACGGTGGGCCGGTGGGTCCCTGGGCCGGTGAGCCAGTGGGCTGGCGGGCACGTCGGCCGGTGGACTCGTCGGCCTGGCGCGGCACGTCGGCCGGTGGGCCCCTGGGCCGGTGGGCCCCTGGGCCGGTGAGCCCATGGGCCGGCGGGCACGTCGGCCGGCGGACTCGTCGGCCTGGCCCCTGTCGGCCCCTGGGCCGGTGGACTGGCGGGCTCCTCGGCCTGGCGGTCCGTGGGCCGGTTGGGCCGGCCGGCTAAGTCTTCGGCCGGCCGGGGCTGGTCGCGGGCCCGGAGGGCTCGTCGGTGGGGGCGTCAGTTCGGGCGGAATCGGTCCGCCGCCCTCGTCAGTTCCGCCGCGATCCCGCGCGCCCCCGCGTTGTGGCCCGCTTCGTCCACGAGGACCAACTCCGCCTCCGGCCAGGCCCGCTGGAGCCGCCACGGGGTGCCGAGGAGGTTGCCGAAGTCCAGGGTGCCCTGGACGATCACGCCGGGGGTGCCCCGCAGGGAGGCGGCGTCGCGCAGCACGATCCCGTCGCCGCCCAGCCAGTGGTCGTGGGCGAAGTAGTGCGTGACGGTCCGGGCGAAACCGGCCCGGAAGGCCGCGTCCTCATAGCGGGGCACGGAACGCGGCGGCGCCGGCACGCACGCCGTCTCCCAGTCCGTCCAGGACCGCGCCGCGGCGGCCCGCACCGCCGGATCCGGCGACTCCAGGAGCCGGTTGTAGGCGGCGGCGAGGTCCCCGTCCCGGTCCTTTTCCGGCGCACCCCCGCGAAAGGCCCGCCACGCCTCGGGGAAGATCTTGCCGAGGCCCCGCGTCAGGAGGGCGACCTCGGCGCGGCTGCCCGTGGCGAGCCCGGTGAGGATCAGCTCCGAGACCCGGTCCGGGTGCGTCTGCGCGTACCGCAGTCCGAGCACCGACCCGAACGACACCCCCCACACCAGCCACCGCTCGATGCCCAACTGCCGCCGCAGCAGTTCGAGGTCGGCGATCAGGTGGGGGGTGGTGTTGACGCTCATGTCCGTCGCCGGGTCGCTCGCGTGCGGCGTGGAGCGGCCGCTGCCCCGCTGGTCGAGCAGCACGATCCGGTAGGCGTCGGGGTCGAAGTACCTGCGGAAGAACGGCGTGCAGCCGGAGCCGGGCCCGCCGTGCAGCACCACCGCCGGTTTGCCGAGCGGATCGCCGCAGGTCTCCCAGTACACGTGGTTGCCGTCGCCGACGTCGAGCATGCCGTGGTCGTAGGGTTCGAGGTCCGGATAGAGGCCCATCGCGGCACCCTAGGGCGTGTCAGAGCGCCTTCGTGTTGCGCATCCGCCCGTAGGCGTAGACGCACCCGGCGAGCGCGAGGTCGGACAGCAGCATGAAGCCGATGGAGTACGAGTCCTTGGCGCTGTAGATGGCGCCCATGACCAGCGGTGGGAGGAAGCCGCCGAGGCCGCCCACGGCGCCGACGATGCCGGTGACGGAGCCGACCTGCGGTTGCGGGGTGACCTGGGAGACGAGCGCGAAGACGCTGCCGCTCGCGGTGCCGAGCCCGGCGGCCATGACGAGGAAGCAGATCGTGCCGATCGGGTACAGCTTCGGGTCGAAGGCCTGGACGACGGCGAAGAGCGCGACCACGGCGAGGGCGACCGAGGTGACGGTGGCCGGGTGGATCCGGTCGGAGAGCCAGCCGCCGACGGGCCGGAAGACGACGGTGACGAGCGCGAACCCGGCCGCCTTGGTCCCTGCGTCGGTGGGCGAGAGGTCGTACCAGGTCTTCAGATACGTCGGCAGGTACACCCCGAAGGCGACGATGCCGCCGAAGCCGATGGCGTACAGCGCCGACAGCTCCCAGGTGACCCGCAGCCTGCTGGCCTGCCCGAGCCGGGTGGTGAGCGCGCTGGTGGGCACGGGCCGGTCAGGGCGGTCGGTGATGAGCAGAGCGGCGAGCACCGCGAAGGCGGCCAAGGCGATCGCCACGACGACGAAGGGCAGGTTGTCGCCGTGCTCGGCGATGCGCGGCGTGAAGTAGCCGGAGAGCGCCACGCCGCCCATGCCCATGCCGAAGACGCCGAGCGCGAAGCCCCTGCGGGCGGGCGGGAACCAGGAGTTGACGAGCGGGATGCCGATGGCGAACGTCGTCCCGCCGAGGCCCAGCAGGAAGCCGACGCCGAGCATCGCGAGGTAGCTGTTCCGGGCGGGGATGATCAGCAGGACCGGCACGATGGTCAGCGCCGAGACGAGCGGGAACATCAGCCGGGCCCCGTAGCGGTCGGTGAGGGCGCCGACCGGCACGCGGCCCAGCGAACCGACGATCACCGGCACGGCGACCAGCAGCGACTGCTCGAAGGAACTCAGCGCGAGGCGGTCCTTGAAGTCGCTGCCGAGCGGCGCCACGAGGTCCCACGCCCAGAAGGTGAGCGTGAAACCGACGGTCGCCACGGCGAGGTTGCGGTAGGCGGCCGGTGAGGGCTTGGCCGCGAGAGTCTCGTCCACGTCCTCACGCTAGGAATCCCCACCCGGCACGGCTCACTGTGCTGGGCCATCCGGGTGCAGCCCCGCCTCGACGGCGGCCGTGCGCAGCACGTCGCGCAGCATCGCGGGCGTGAGCCTGCCCGTGAAGGTGTTGCGCTGGCTGACGTGGAAGCAGCCGAACAGGTCGAGGCCCTCCCCGGTGGGGCCGCCGGGCAGGACGACGTGCGCCCCGTGGCCGAACGCCGGCCGGGGCCGCGGCACCTCCCAGCCCGCCGCCGTGAAGGCGGGCAGCGCGGCCTGCCAGCCGAAGCCGCCGAGGACGACGACCGCCTTGAGCGTCGGCGCGAGCAGCTTCAGCTCGCTCACCAGCCAGGGGCGGCAGGTGTCGCGCTCCTGCGTGGTGGGCTTGTTCTCGGGCGGCGCGCAGTGCACGGGCGAGGTGATGCGGGTGCCGTGCAGCGTCAGGCCGTCGTCGGCGCTCTCGGCGGTGGGGCGCGAGGCCAGGCCGACGTCGTACAGCGCCGGGTAGAGGAACTCGCCCGAGCGGTCACCGGTGAACATCCGGCCCGTGCGGTTGGCGCCGTGCGCGGCGGGCGCGAGGCCGATGATCAGGAGCGAGGCGTCGTGCGGACCGAAGCCGGGCACCGGGCGGCCCCAGTACGTCCAGTCCGCGAAGGCGGCGCGTTTGGTGCGCGCGACCTCCTCGCGCCAGTCGACGAGGCGGGGGCAGGCGCGGCAGCCGGTGATCCGCTCGTCCAGTTCGCTCAGGCCGTCCATGCCCTCCACCGTACGTAACGTACGTACGGGCAAGTCACGGCGCCCCCAGTGCCGGACGTACGCAGGGTCAGGACAGTGCGGCCCCCAACGCCAGGAATCCGCAGATCAGTACGGCCAGTACGGCGAGCAGCGGCCACACGAACCGCAGGTACCGGTCGTAGCCGACCTTCGCGAGCGCGACGCCGCCGATGGTCACCGCGGTCGTCGGCACCCACAGGTTCATCCAGCCGCTGGCCGACTGCCAGGCCGTGACGACGACGGCGCGGGGGACGCCGGCGAAGTCGGCGAGCGGGGCGAGGATCGGCATGGCCAGCGTGGCGTGACCGGAGGTGGAGGGGATCAGGAAGGCCAGCGGCAGGTTCACGAGGAAGACGATGACCGCGAACAGCCCGGACGAGGTGCCCTTGACCATGCCCTCGATGGAGTGCAGCACGGTGTCCGTGATCTTCGAGTTGTTCATGATCGTCGTGACGCCGCGGGCCAGCAGGATGACCAGGGCGGGCGAGACGAAGTCGGCCGCGCCCTGGACGATCGTCGAGCTGAGCCGCTGCTCCCCCATCCGCGCGACGAGCCCGACGAGGACGGCCGCACACAGGAACAGGGCCGCCAACTGGGGGAAGGACCAGCCCAGTTCGAATCCGTACGGGGTGGCGTCCGCGTCGCCGGTGAGCGCGCTCGACCAGGGCACCACCGAGAAGATCATGAAGGCGAACACGAGCGCGGTGACGACGAGCACGGCCTTGTGCAGCCCGGTCAGCCGCGGCACCTCGGCCGTGCCGGCGGTGCCCCGCTCGCGGTCGCGGGCGTCGTGGTCGCCGGGCAGGAAGCCGGACAGGGACCGCTCCGGGTCGCGCTGGACGCGCCGCGCGTAACGGATGACGTACGCGACCGTGACGCCGGTCAGGACGAGCCACATGGCGCAGCGCAGCACAATGCCGTCACCGAGGGAGATGTCGGCGGCGGAGGAGGCGACGCCCGTGGCGAAGGGGTTCACCGTCGAGCACAGGACTCCGACGCCCGCGCCGAGGATGATGACGCCGACGGCGGTCATCCGGTCGTAGCCGAGGGCGAGCATCAGCGGCACGATCAGCCCGTAGAAGCCGAGCGTCTCCTCGGCGAAGCCCTCGACGGTGCCGAGGACGGAGAAGACGACCATCACGCCGGCGATGAGCAGCGCCCCGCGCTCGCGCAGCCGGTGCGCGAGCCGGCCGATGCCGCGGTCCAGCGCCCCGGTCGCGAACACGACGGTGATGAAGGCGCCGATGGCGAGCACGAAGAGGAACACGCCCGCGCTGCCGTACAGCGAGCCGGCGTTGTCCGGCGCGACCAGCGAGGTCTTCTCGTCCTGGATGCCGTAGAGGCCGTTGACGGGAGAGAGGAACAGGTCGTTCAGGCGGTCGACGAAGGACTGCCCGGAGCCCACCCGGTGATAGGTGCCCTGTACGGGGGCGCCGGAGTCGCCCCGGTCGTACTGCCCGGACGGGACGAGGAAGGCGAGCAGCCACACGGCGACGGTGACGACGGCGAGGACGGTCAGCGCGCTGGGGAAGGTGAACTTCCGCCGCCCGCGCCTCCCCGAGGGGCCTTCGGCCGGGTCCCCGCCGACCGGCGTCTTGGCTTCGAAGGACGGCATGGGCAGCACCCCTGGGAGTCGTACGACACATCCGGACCGTTTTGTCGCTGTTGGTCCGGATTATCGACGGCGGTGCTCAGCGGTTTCCGGACGGCTCGCCGGGAGCCGGCCATGGTGCGCGGAAGCCGGACTAAGGTCGGGGCATGGCTTCGGAGACTTCAGGAGGCGGCACGGACCGCACGCCCGACGACGCCGGTGCGGGCAGCGCCACGGCGACGAGCGCCCAGGCGGGAGAGTCGGGCGCCCGCGCGAAGGAGACGCCGGCGGGCGGGGGCACGGTGCGCGTCGACAGCTGGATCTGGTCGGTCCGCCTCGTCAAGACGCGCTCGATGGGCGCCGCCGCCTGCAAGGGCGGCCATGTGCGGGTCAACGGTGACCGCGTCAAGCCCGCGTACGGCGTGCGCGTGGGCGACGAGGTACGGCTGCGGCAGGCGGGCGGCCGGGAGCGGGTCGTCGTGGTCAAGCGCCTCATCCGCAAGCGCGTGGGCGCGCCCGTCGCCGCCGAGGCGTACGTGGACAACAGCCCGCCGCCCCCGCCGCGCGAGGCCGTCGCCCCGGCCGGCATCCGCGACCGGGGCGCGGGCCGCCCCACGAAGCGGGACCGCCGCGAGATGGAGCGCCTGCGGGGCGTGGAGGGCTGACAGCTCGGGCCTGGAGGGCTGACAGCTCGGGTGAGGTGGGCCGACAGCGCAGGCCCGGTGGGCCGACAGCGCGGGCCCGGTGGGCCGACAGCGCAGGCCCGGTGGGCCGACAGCGCAGGCCCGGTGGGCCGACAGCGCAGGCCCGGTGGGCCGACAGCGCAGGCCCGGTGGGCCGACAGCGCGGGCCCGGTGGGCCCTTCTCAGGCGCGAGGGCCGGCACCTTCAGGCGCGGAGCCGGGTGACCAGCTTCGTCGTCTCCTCGCGCCGCGCCCACGCGATCCAGGCGAGCGGCACGATCAGGACCAGCGGCGTGGCCGCGTTCTCCCCGCCGAACGCCGTCACCGTCACGATGAACGCGCCGACCATCAGGCCGATGAACGCCGTCGCGGCGAGCGAGGACAGCAGCGGGAGCAGGAGCGCGACGCCGCCGAGCAGTTCGAGGGCGCCGATGGTGTACATGCCGGGCGCGCCCCAGCCGAGCTTGTCGAAGCCCTCGACGGCGGTGGGGTGCGCGATCAGCTTGGGCACGCCGCTCGCCACGGCGAAGAACCCGCCGAGGACCACTTGCAGGGTGCGCAGCGTGATGCGGGCGGCGCGACCCCGGGGAGCGGTACGGACGGCGGGGGCGGCGGTGGCGATGGCGGCCATGGGGTCTCCTCGGTGAGCGGTCGGGCGGGCCGGCGCCCCGAAAGGCCGCGGGCCGCCGCGCTGTGCTGCTGTCACCGGTATAGACAGGCCACCCACCGGGAACTCATCGCTCTCGCACGGACTTTCGCGAAAATGTCGATCAACCCGTGCCGCCGCCCGTTCCAGTCCCTCGCCCTCCGTCCCTCGCCCTCCGTCCCTCGCCCTCCGTCCCTCGCCCTTCGTCCCTCGTCCCCCGTCCTTATCCTGGGAGGAGGAGATGACGCTCATGATGCGCACGGGCAGTGAACCCTCGACCGCACGCAGTCCCCTGCGGATGCGTTTCTGGTTCAGCGTATGGGGCCTGGTGTGGGCCGCCTTCGGAACGGTCGCCTTCGCGCTGGCCGGGCGGGCCGGCTGGACGGTGGCGTGCGGGGTGCTGCTGGTGGTGGTCGCGGCCGACCTGACCTGGGTGGTGCACCGCATCCGCCAGGGCCCGCACTACCAGCCGGGCCGCGACATCCCCCCGTACGACCCGCCGGACGCTTCCTGACCCGGCCGACGGGCGCGGGCGGCCGGACCGGAAGGTCCCCCCAGGCCGCTCCGCGAGGCCGGTCAGCCCCGCTCCTCGAAGCGGGCCGCCGCCAGATAGTCGGGCTGGGGGTCCAGGGCCGCCGCCAGACGGAAGTGGCGCCGCGCCTGATCGGGGCGGGCGCCGCGCTCATAGGTGCGGGCCAGGGCGAAGTGCGCGAAGGCGTTGTCCGGCTCGCGCTCCAGCACGATGCTGAACTCCAGCTCGGCGGCGCGCAGCTGCGCGGCGGCGAAGAAGGCGCGCGCCCGCAGCAGCCGGGCCGCCGTGTTCTCCGGGTGGGCGGCGATGACCGTGTCGAGCAGCTTCACCGCGCCCCGGGGGTCCCGGGCGGCCAGGAGCTGCTCCGCCGCGCGGAAGTCGATGACATGGGTCTCGGGGGTCGTGTCGGGCACGCTGGGCTCCTTCCCTCGCATCCCTGTCTCAACGCCCGCCGCAGCCGCCCCTATTCCGCGCCGGGGCGGCCGCGCGGACACCCCGGGCAGGGGCCGTGCGGACACCCCGGCAGAGCGGTACGTTCTACGGCCCTACGCCCGTGCCCTGCGCACGAGGTCCGCCCAGACCGCGTCGACGCGCTCCCGCAGCCCCTCCAGCGGGCCGTCGTTGTCGATCACGACGTCCGCGATCTCCAGCCGCTTCTCCCGGGTGGCCTGCGCTGCCATGCGCGCACGGGCGTCCTCCTCGCTCATGCCGCGCAGCCGCACGAGGCGGTCCAGCTGCGTCTCGGGGCTCGCGTCCACCACGACCACGACGTCGTACAGCGGCGCGAGGCCGTTCTCCGTGAGCAGCGGCACGTCGTGGACGACGACCGCGTCCGGCGGCGCGGAGCGTTCCAGCTCGGCGGAGCGGGCGCCGACCAGGGGATGCACGATCGAATTGAGGACGGCCAGCTTCTGCGGATCGGCGAAGACGAGCGCGCCGAGCGCGGGCCGGTCCAGGGAGCCGTCCGGCGCGAGGATCCCGCGTCCGAAGGCCTCGACCACGGCCGCCAGGCCGGGCGTGCCGGGCGCCACGACCTCGCGCGCAATCTTGTCGGCGTCGATCAGCACCGCACCGGACGCGACGAGCAGCCGCGAGACTTCACTCTTGCCGGCGCCGATTCCGCCGGTCAGACCCACTTTCAGCATGACCGGCAGCTTAGGGCCCGCACCTACGCGTCGCCCTCCCGCTCGGCGAGAAAGCGTTCGAATTCACGGCCGATCTCGTCGGCGGACGGGATGTCGGCCGGTTCGGCGAGCATATTCCCACGCTCCTGGGCGCCCGCAGCCGCGTCGTACTGGTGCTCGAGGCCCTGGATGAGGGCGACCAGCTCCTCGTCGCCCTCCTGGATCTGCCGGTCGATCTCGGTCTGCGTGCGGTGCGCCTCGGTGCGCAGGCCGTGCGCGACACCGGGCAGCACCAGGCCGGTGGCGGCGGTGATCGCCTCCAGGACCGTGAGCGCCGCGTCGGGGTAGGCGGAGCGCGCGATGTAGTGCGGCACGTGCGCGGCCACACCCAGCACGTCGTGACCGGCCTCCAGCAGGCGGTACTCGACCAGGGAGGCCGCGCTGCCCGGCACCTGCGCCTCGTCGAACGGGCTGCGGTGGCCCGGGACCAGGTCCGTGCGGTTGCCGTGCGGGGTCAGGCCGACGGGGCGGGTGTGCGGCACGCCCATGGGGATGCCGTGGAAGTTCACCGAGAGGCGCACGCCGAGCCGTTCCACGATCTGCTGCACGGCGGCCGCGAAGCGCTCCCACTCGACGTCCGGCTCGGGGCCCGACAGCAGCAGGAAGGGCGCGCCGGTGGCGTCCTGGACGAGGCGGACGTCGAGCGTCGGCACCTCGTAGTCCGTCCAGCGGTCGCGGCGGAAGGTGAGCAGGGGGCGGCGGGCGCGGTAGTCCACGAGCCGGTCGTGGTCGAACCGGGCCACCACCTGCCCGGGGAGGCTGTCCGTGAGCCGCTCGACGATCTGCTCGCCGGTCTCGCCCGCATCGATGTATCCGTCGAAGTGGTAGAGCATGACCAGTCCGGCCGACTCCTGGGCGAGCGCCATGTCGACGACGGCGAGGCCCTTCGGCTCCCATGCGTACAAACCCTGCGGATCAAGCACTGTGACCGCTCCTCCTCGTGTTCGTAACGGAGAACGCACACAGGGCCACGGGCATTCCCGCGTTCAAACTCCTGCACAGGAGCGCCCGTCAGGGGCACTGCCGGCACCCGCCGTACAGCACTGCGGGCCCGCACTCCCGAAGGAGTGCGGGCCCGCAGTGTTCAGCTACTACCGCCTAGAGGCGAGCCTCAGCTCTGGCCGCCGGCGAGCTTCTCACGCAGCGCGGCGAGCGCCTCGTCCGAAGCCAGCGCGCCGGAGTTGTCGTCCGACTCCGAGGAGTACGAACCGCCGCCGCCACCGCTGGACGCGGCCGGAGCGGCGCCGGCCGGAGCCGCCGCACCCTCGGCCTCGGCCTGGGCGTCGGCCTCGCGGGACTTGATGACCTGAGCCTGGTGCTGCTCGAAGCGCTGCTGCGCCTCGGCGTACTGGGTCTCCCAGGCCTCGCGCTGGGTCTCGTAGCCCTCGAGCCAGTCGTTGGTCTCGGGGTCGAAGCCCTCGGGGTAGATGTAGTTGCCCTGGTCGTCGTAGGACGCGGCCATGCCGTACAGGGTCGGGTCGAACTCGACGGCCGACGGGTCGGCGCCGAAGGACTCGTTGGCCTGCTTCAGCGACAGCGAGATCCGGCGACGCTCGAGGTCGATGTCGATGACCTTGACGAAGATCTCGTCGTTGACCTGGACGACCTGCTCCGGGATCTCCACGTGGCGCTCGGCCAGCTCGGAGATGTGGACCAGGCCCTCGATGCCCTCGTCGACGCGCACGAACGCACCGAACGGAACGAGCTTGGTGACCTTACCGGGAACGACCTGCCCGATCTGGTGCGTACGGGCGAACTGCTGCCACGGGTCTTCCTGCGTCGCCTTGAGCGACAGGGAGACACGCTCGCGGTCCATGTCCACGTCGAGAACCTCGACGGTGACTTCCTGACCGACCTCGACGACCTCGGAGGGGTGGTCGATGTGCTTCCAGGAGAGCTCGGAGACGTGGACGAGACCGTCGACGCCGCCGAGGTCCACGAACGCACCGAAGTTGACGATCGAGGAGACGACGCCGGAGCGGACCTGGCCCTTCTGCAGGGTCGTGAGGAAGGTCTGGCGGACCTCGCTCTGGGTCTGCTCCAGCCAGGCACGGCGGGACAGGACCACGTTGTTGCGGTTCTTGTCCAGCTCGATGATCTTGGCCTCGAGCTCCTTGCCCACGTAGGGCTGGAGGTCGCGGACGCGACGCATCTCGACCAGGGAGGCCGGCAGGAAGCCACGGAGGCCGATGTCGAGGATGAGACCACCCTTGACGACCTCGATGACGGTACCGGTGACGATCCCGTCCTCTTCCTTGATCTTCTCGATCGTGCCCCAGGCACGCTCGTACTGAGCGCGCTTCTTGGACAGGATGAGACGGCCTTCCTTGTCCTCCTTCTGGAGAACAAGGGCCTCGATCTCGTCGCCGACCTTGACGACCTCGTTCGGGTCGACGTCGTGCTTGATCGAGAGCTCGCGGCTCGGGATAACGCCTTCGGTCTTGTAACCGATGTCGAGCAGGACCTCGTCCCGGTCGACCTTCACGATGACGCCGTCGACGATGTCGCCGTCGTTGAAGTACTTGATCGTCTCGTCGATCGCGGCGAGGAAGGCTTCCTCGTTACCGATGTCGTTGACCGCTACCTGCGGGGTGGTGGCGGTGGTCTCGGTGCTGCTCGTCATGTGGGTTAGGGCTCCGGTACGGACATTGAAGTCGTAGGTACTGCAACGCCGGGAGCCGATTTCGCTCTGCAGAAGCCGGACAGCCAAGGAAGCGCGGCTTCCGGCAAGGGAAGGCGCCTCGACAACCGAGGGGACATACAACAGACGCGAGCGCAGCCTGCTAGGTCTGAGGAGCGCAGGCTCGCAGCGCAACTTGTAGCATACGGGGGCGGCCGGACAGGGTCAATGCGCGAAGGCGTACACCCGGGGCGGAACGCCGCATACCCGGCACAAAACCTGTCGCCTGAGGCCACAGCGGCCGCACGGCGCCCCCTTCGCGACGAGACGCGACGCGGGATACGGAAGATTACGACGATGGAGCCGATCATCCAAGAGTCCGAGCTGCCCGAACCCGAGGCCACCCGCCGTGACGCGAATGTCACGGAGAGCAGTCGCGCCAACCGCTCCTGGTGGGACCGGAACGCCGACGAGTACCAGAACGAGCACGGCACCTTCCTCGGGGACGACCGCTTCGTGTGGGGACCCGAGGGACTCGACGAGGTGGAGGCCGAGCTGCTCGGTCCGCCGGAGGACCTCAAGGACAAGGACGTCCTGGAGATCGGCGCCGGCGCCGCCCAGTGCTCGCGCTGGCTCGTGTCGCAGGGCGCGCGGCCCGTCGCCCTCGACCTCTCGCACCGCCAGCTCCAGCACGCGCTGCGGATCGGCGGCTCGGTGCCGCTCGTACAGGCCGACGCGGGAGTGCTGCCCTTCAAGGACGCCTCCTTCGACCTGGCCTGCTCCGCCTACGGAGCGATGCCGTTCGTCGCCGACCCGGTGCTGGTCCTCAAGGAGGTGCACCGGGTGCTGCGGCCCGGCGGCCGTTTCGTCTTCTCCGCGACCCACCCCATCCGCTGGGCGTTCCCGGACGAGCCCGGCCCGGAGGGGCTCACCGTGGCGGCCTCCTACTTCGACCGCACTCCCTATGTGGAGCAGGACGAGGAGGGCAACGCCGTCTACGTGGAGCACCACAGGACGATCGGCGACCGGGTGCGGGACATCGTGGCGGGCGGTTTCCGCCTCGTGGACATCGTGGAGCCGCAGTGGCCCGCCTGGAACACCCAGGAGTGGGGCGGCTGGTCCCCGCTGCGCGGAAACCTGATCCCGGGGACGGCCATCTACGTCTGCGTACGAGACTGAGCGGGTGATCCACGACCCCGCCGGCCCCGCCGCCCTGGACCTGCCCGTACGCGACGCGCTGCCCCGCCTCTCCTCCGCCCTGGAGGGGCCGGGCAGCGCCGTGCTGTGCGCACCGCCCGGCACGGGCAAGACGACGCTGGTGCCACTGGCGCTCGCGGGCCTGATCGACGTGCCGGGCGCCTTCGAGGGCGTACGCCGGGTCGTCGTCGCCGAGCCGCGGCGCATCGCCGCGCGGGCCGCCGCCCGGCGGATGGCGTGGCTGCTCGGCGAGAAGGTGGGGCAGAGCGTCGGCTACACGGTGCGCGGGGAGCGGGTGGTGGGCCCACGCGCGCGCGTGGAGGTCGTCACGACCGGTGTCCTGCTCCAGCGGTTGCAGCGGGACCAGGAGCTGGCCGGCGTGGACGTGGTGATCCTGGACGAGTGCCATGAGCGGCACCTCGACGCGGACACCGTCGCCGCCTTCCTGGTGGACGTGCGGGCGGCCCTGCGGCCCGAGCTGCGGCTGGTGGCCGCGTCCGCGACGACCGACGCCGAGGGGTGGGCGCGGGTCCTCGGGGACGCGCCGGTGGTGGAGGCGCGCGGGACCGCGCACCCCGTGGAGGTCGTGTGGGCGCCGCCCGCCCGGCCGGTGCGGCCGCCGCACGGGATGCGGGTCGACCCGGCGCTGCTCACGCATGTGGCGTCGGTGGTGCGGCGGGCGCTGGCCGAACGGGACGGGGACGTCCTGTGCTTCCTGCCCGGCGTCGGGGAGATCGCACGCGTGGCCGGGCAGTTGGGCACCCTCGGGGACGTGGAGGTGCTCCAGGTGCACGGGCGGGCGCCGGCCGCCGTGCAGGACGCGGTCCTCGCCGGGTCGGCGGGGCGGCGGGTCGTGCTCGCCACGTCCGTGGCCGAGTCGTCGTTGACGGTGCCCGGGGTGCGGGTGGTCGTGGACGCGGGCCTCGCGCGCGAGCCGCGGGTCGACCACGCGCGCGGGCTGAGCGCGCTGGCGACCGTGCGGGCCTCGCAGGCCGCGGGGCGGCAGCGGGCGGGCCGGGCCGGGCGTGAGGCGCCGGGGGCCGTCTACCGGTGCTGGACGGAGGCCGAGGACCGGCGGCTGCCCCGCTTCCCCGCTCCGGAGATCAAGCTGGCGGACCTCGCCGCGTTCGCCCTACAGGTGGCGTGCTGGGGCGATCCGGACGCCTCCGGGCTCGCCCTCCTCGATCCTCCGCCGGGTGGCGCGATGGCGGCGGCGCGCGAGGTCCTGACGGCGGTCGGCGCGGTGGACGGGGCCACGGGCCGGGTGAGCGCACGGGGCACACGGATGACGCGGGTGGGCCTGCATCCCCGGCTGGCGCGGGCGCTGCTGGACGCGGTGCCGCGGGTGGGCGCGCGGCGGGCCGCCGAGGTCGTGGCCCTCCTGAGCGAGGAGCCGCCCCGCGAGTACGGCGACGACCTCACCGCCGCGTGGCGCTCCGCGCGGCAAGGCGGCGACGGGTACGCGGCGCGCTGGCGCACCGAGACGCGGCGCCTGGCCTCGGCGGCGGAGGCCTCCGCCGGGCGGAGCGCTCCGGAGGCCGGGGGCGTGTCCGACGAGAAGGCGGCCGGGATCGTCGCGGCCCTGGCGTTCCCCGAGCGGGTGGCCCGGGCGGTGGGCGGCGGGGTCTGCCTCATGGCCAACGGCACCCGCGCCGAGCTGCGGCCGGGCTCGTCGCTCGCGGGGGCCGAGTGGATCGCCGTGGCCGTGGCCGACCGGCCCGTGGACGCCGGGCACGCGCGCGTGCTGCTGGGCGCGCAGATCGACGAGGAGACGGCACGCGCCGCCGCCGCGCCGCTGCACTCGGAGCGGGACGAGGTGGCCTGGTCCGGCGGCGATCTGGTGGCGCGGCACGTGGAGCGCCTGGGGGCGCTGGAACTGGTGGTGCGGCCCCTGCGGAACCCGGACCCCGACCTCGTACGAGAAGGACTGCTCGCCGGGCTGCGCGAGGAGGGCACCGGGCTGCTGAAGTGGTCCCGGGGCGCCCAGGAGCTGCGGGAGCGGCTGGCGTTCCTGCACCGGCACCTCGGTGCGCCCTGGCCCGACGTGGCCGAGGACGCCCTGCACGCGCGCGTGGACGAGTGGCTGGAACCCGAGCTGTCCAAGGCGCGGCGCCGGTCCGATCTGGGCCGGATCGACGCCGGGCAGGCGCTCTCGCGGCTGCTGCCGTGGGCGACCGGCGAGGCGGCCCGTCTCGACGAGCTGGCGCCGGAGCGCCTCGAGGTGCCGAGCGGGTCCCGGATCCGGCTCGACTACTCCGACCCGGACCGGCCCGTGCTGGCGGTGAAGCTGCAGGAGATGTTCGGGCTGGCCGAGACCCCGCGGATCGCGGGCGGCCGGGTGCCGGTGCTCGTCCATCTGCTGTCCCCGGCGGGGCGCCCGGCCGCCGTCACGGCCGATCTCGCCTCCTTCTGGCGCGAGGGCTACCGCGCGGTGCGGGCGGAGCTGCGCGGCCGCTATCCGAAGCATCCGTGGCCGGAGGACCCGGCGGCGGCCGAGCCGACCCGCTACACCAAGGCTCGCCAGGCGCGCCGGGACGCGGACGCCCGGAACGCCTGAGGCGTGGGGCCCAGGTACTCAGGGCGTGTTGGGCCGCGGGTCGGGGTCGCTCGCCGCTGTCGGGCGCGGGGTGCCCGGCCTGCGCCCGCGTGCTTCCAGCCACAGGGAGAGCGCGAGCAGGAGGAGGCCGAGGGCGAGGAAGCCCCAGGGGAGGTAGGAGGTCAGCAGGAGGACCAGGACGCGCTGGGACCTGACCTGGTCGACGGTGCTCTCGACGTAGTCCTCGCGCATCTTCACGTGCCCGGCGAAGACCGTGAGCCTGTCGCGTCCGCCGAGGAGCGAGCCGCCGCGCAGTTCGTTCTTCTGGATCTCCTCGCCGTAGACGGGGGCCCCGGTGGTCGGCTCGACCCAGAACCTGCGGACCGTGGTGTACCAGCGGGTGGTGCCGGTTTCGGCGAGGGCCTCGGGGGTGATGCCCTTGACCGGCATCGTCTTGGGGAAGGGGACCTTCGTCCAGGGGATGGTCTGCTCGAAGTAGTAGACCCGCACGCCCCGGAAGGTCCGTTCTCCTTTGTAGTGGATGGGTCGGGTGACGCGGGCCTGCGCGTCGAAGTACGCGTAGTCCCGTTTCTCCGTCAGGAAGGGCCACTTGAACTCGATGCCCTCGCGCTGGACGGGGTCCCCGTCGACGGATTCGCCGGGGGCGTGCACCGGTTGCTGGCTGTGCGCGTCGAAGATGTAGCGCTCGGGGATCTTGGAGACCATCTTGCCGTCGGAGTCCTGGACGTAGGAGAGCGCGTCCCAGACGACGACGTCGCGGTCGGTGCTCTTCTCGATCTTCTCCGAGGCCTCCACGTTGCCCTTGAGGGTCTGCACGATGGTCACTTTGTCGACCTTCTCGGCCTTCATCGAGCCGTAGTCGATGAGGGTGGGGTTCCGCGCCTCCAGGACGGCTTCCTGGTACTGGTTCGGCGGGATCTTCGCCAGGCGCGGGAAGGCGTACCAGCGCACGAGCGGGGACATGGCCGCGCAGAACACGGCGAGGGCGAGCAGGACGAGGCTGGCCTTGCGGCGCATCGCGGCGGCCTCCCTACGTCTATGGGTGTGCGGGGACGGTGGTGAGCAGCGGCTCGGGCGACGTCTCGCCGGACGGGGCGCCGATCGCGGTGATCGTCAGGACGAGGGCGAGCGCGACGGCGAGACCTGCGGCGGCGGCGATGAGGGCGCGCATGCGGGGCCTTTCGGGTCGCTCGGCGGCGGCCGGAACTGATAGGCCGTCAGGTCGGGCACGGTAGCAACGCGCGGGCGAGATGAGAACACGTCGCGCGACGGGCGATCGGGCCGCCCGCCGCGCACCGTCGCGGCGCACGACAGGGGACCGCCCCCGCGCCATGGTTGGCGCGGGGGCGGTCCTGGGGAGCCCTGGAGGGCTCCGGGGCCGGTCAGGCGGCCGGAGTGCTCGGCGTGGCCGGGGTGGTGGGGGTCGCGGGGGTGGTAGGGGTCGTCGGGGTGGTCGGGGTTGTCGGCGTGGTGGCCGCGGCGGTCACCTTCAGCTCGACGGTGAGGGTGGCCCCGCCGACCGTGACGACGCGCAGCAGATACGTGCCTTCCGCGTCGCCCGCGTACAGTCTCGGCAGGGTCAGCCGGCCGTTCGCGTCGGTCTTCAGGCCCTTGAGGGTGCGGAGCGGATTGCCGTTCGCGTCCTTGAAGTAGGGGCCCTTGTCGTTGGCCGTCGTGTCCGTCGCGGACTTGACCAGGGTGGCGCCGGCCACGACACCGGCGGCGGCCCGGCCCTTGTACGTGGCCTTGACCGCGACCCGGTCGGCGAACTCCTTGCCCTGCTCGCAGACCAGCGGCTCGTCGCCGATCCTGGCCAGCGCGTCCGCCTGGCGCTCGGTGACCTTCGCGCCGAAGTCCAGGCCGGTCAGCGTGCGGCCCACGACGGTGGCGCGCACGGTGAACTGGCCTGTCTTCTCGCCCGCCTTGATGACCGGGGCGGTGGCGCGGCCGGTGGCGGACGTCGTCACGACGACGCTCCTCGCGCCGCCGTCGAAGCGGGCGTCCGTGTCACCGGCGATCCTGAACTTCACCTTGACCTTGGCGACGGCCGAGCCCGACTTGGCCTCCGCGCGCACCTGGACGCGCTGGGCGAAGGTCTCGCCGGCCGTCGCGGCCAGCGTGCCGGTGCCGGCGTCCTTCAGGCGGGCGACCCGCTCGGTGGGCGTGGGGGGCTCGGGGTCGGGCTTGTGGCCGCCGTTACCCGGCCTGCCGCCACCGCCGTTGTCCGGCTTGTCGCCGTTGCCGGGCCGGTAGGTGCCCGTCATGTCCCTGTTGCCGGACGGGTCCTTGCCGGAACCGGTGCTGCCGGGCGTCAGGACCGGGTTGAGACCCGGGCCGCGGCCGTCGCTGCGGTCGTCCGGCAGGACGCCCTTGCCGTCGGGGACCTCGTGGGTGCCCTGGCGGTAGTACTCCAGCCACGACAGGACCGTGTTCAGGTACTCCGTGGAGTGGTTGTAGCTGAGGATCGCCTGGTGGAGGTCGTCCTCGACCGCGAGGTCACGGCCCGTGCCGCAGAGGTAGTGGCCGGCGGCGAGCGCCGCGTCGTAGATGTTGTTGGGGTCCTTCTCGCCGTCGTTGTTGCCGTCCTGCCCCGAGGTGGCCCACGTCGAGGGGATGAACTGCATCGGGCCGACCGCGCGGTCGTGCGTGCGGTCGCCGTCGTAGGCGCCCTGGTCCGTGTCGGTGATCTTCGCGAAGCCGTTGCCGTTCAGGACCGGGCCGAGGATCGGCTTGAGCGTCGTGCCGTTCGCGTCGACGCGGCCGCCGCGGGCCTGGCCCGACTCGACCTTGCCGATGGCGGCGAGCAGTTGCCAGGGGAGGTTGCAGCCGGGTCTGGTCTCGGCCAGCGCCGACTCGGCCTTTTTGTAGGCGTCCAGGACGGTGGCCGGCAGGCCCGCCTCCACGTCCTTGTCGCCGCCGTTGGGGGCGAACGGCGGTACGGGGCTCTTGAGGGACGGCAGATCGGTGTAGTACGGCGAGTCGCCGGTGGCGGACTCACCCGCGGGCGGGGTGTCCGACGCCCCCGCTGTCTGCCCGTCGCGCGGTACGTCCGTCACGCCCGGGGCCTGCGATGCGGCCAGCGCCGCGACGGCCGCCGCGGCCACCGCGCTGGTCACCGCCCCTCTGCGCAGTCGCCTGCCGATTACCGGCGCCATGACCGAGCCACCCCTCCCCTTATGCAGCTTATGCAGCCTGTTGCGAGCCGTCTCCGCCTCCGTACGCGGTCGCTTTCGTACGCGCGTGCTCCCCGGCGGGATGGCTCTGGCGACACTACGACAACTTGCGGTGCCCGGGCACCTGTTCGTGCCCGGTTTTTACCGGTTGGCCAACAGGCCGCGACAGGGCTGTTACGCCAGGGGCCTCCGGCCGGGCGTCCGGCCCCTCGAAGTCGCCCTGGGGCGGGGCGCACCGTCCGGGGCCGTGGCCTTGCGGTGTCCTCTGCGGCTGCGTTGTGGTTGCTCGCGCCGTTCCCCGCGCCCCTTCAGGGCGCTCCCCCGACCCCGGGTCAGGGGCGCGAGGAACTGCGCGACCAGCCACGTCCGACCCGCACGAAGGGGAAGCCCCCAGCCCCCCCAAGGGGCGCGGGGAACTGCGCGGCTAGCCCCCACCCAGCCGCACGAACACCGATCCCCGGCCCGGGAGGGCTAGTGCGCGGCGGATTCCCAGTTCGGGCCCACGCCTACCGAGACGTCCAGCGGGGCCCGCAAGGCCACCGCGCCGGCCATCTCCCGGCGGACCAGCTCCTCCACCTTCGCCCGCTCCCCCGGAGCGATCTCCAGGACGATTTCGTCGTGGACCTGGAGCAGCATCCGGGAGTCGAGCCCCGCCTCGGTCAGCGCGCGGTGCACGTTCAGCATGGCGATCTTGACGATGTCGGCGGCCGTGCCCTGGATCGGGGCGTTCAGCGCCATCCGCTCGGCCATCTCGCGGCGCTGGCGGTTGTCGCTGTTGAGGTCGGGGAGGTAACGCCGGCGGCCCAGCATCGTCTCCGTGTACCCCGTGGCACGCGCCTCGTCGACCGCGCGGCGCAGATAGTCCCGCACCCCGCCGAACCGCTCGAAGTACGTGTCCATCAGGGCCCGCGCCTCACCCGCGTCGATGTTCAGCTGCTGGGAGAGGCCGAACGCGGACAGGCCGTAGGCCAGGCCGTACGACATCGCCTTGATCTTGCGCCGCATCTCCGCGTCCACGGCGTCGCGCGCCACGGAGAAGACCTGCGAGGCGACGGTGGTGTGCAGGTCCTCGCCGGAGGTGAACGCCTCCAGGAGGCCCTCGTCCTCGGAGAGGTGCGCCATCACGCGCAGCTCGATCTGGCTGTAGTCCGCCGTCATCAGCGACTCGAAGCCCTCGCCGACGACGAACCCGCGGCGGATCGCCCGGCCCTCGTCGGTGCGGACCGGGATGTTCTGGAGGTTGGGGTCGGTCGAGGAGAGCCGGCCCGTGGCGGCCACCGTCTGGTTGAACGTGGTGTGGATGCGGCCGTCCGCGGCGATCGACTTGATCAGGCCCTCGACGGTGACGCGCAGCTTCGCCTGCTCGCGGTGGCGGAGCATGATGACGGGCAGTTCGTTCTCCGTCTGGGCGGCGAGCCAGGCCAGCGCGTCGGCGTCCGTGGTGTAGCCGGTCTTGGTCTTCTTCGTCTTGGGGAGGTTCAGCTCGCCGAAGAGGACCTCCTGGAGCTGCTTGGGCGAGCCGAGGTTGAACTCGTGGCCCGCCGCCGCGTGCGCCTCCTTCACGGCCTGCTGCACGGCGCCCGCGAACTGCTGCTCCATCGCCTCCAGATGGGCGCGGTCGGCCGCGATGCCGTGCCGCTCCAGGCGGGCCAGGAGCGTGGACGTCGGCAGTTCGACGTCCGTCAACAGGTCGCTCGCGCCGACCTCCTGGAGCTTCTCGCCGAAGGCGGCGCCCAGGTCGAGGACGGTGCGGGCCTGCGACATCAGGTGGTCGGCCTCGGCCCGGTCGTCCTCCTCCGTGCCGAAGGCGAGCTGGCCGTCCCCGGCGGAGGCGGGCGCCAGCTCGCGGCCCAGGTACTCCAGGGAGAGCGCGTCCAGGGCGAAGGAGCGGCGGCCCGGCTTGACCAGGTACGCGGCCAGGGCGGTGTCCATGGTGACGCCGGCCACGCTCCAGCCGTGCTCGGGGAAGACCCGCATCACGGACTTGGCGTTGTGCAGGACCTTCGGCTTGTCGGCGTCGGCGATCCACGCCGCGAACGCGTTCTCGTCGGCCTCGTCCAGGGTGGTCGGGTCGAACCAGGCGGCCGCTCCGCCGGCCGCGGCGAGCGCGATCTCGGTGACGGTGCCCGAACCGAGCCGCCAGGTGTCGACCGTGGCCATGCCGAGGACCGCCTTGCCGTGCTCGGCGAGCCAGGGGGCCAGCTCGCCCGCGCCGAGCACCGCGCCGTCCAGCTCGACGCCGGGTGCCGCCGGGGCCTGCTCGGCCTCCTCGGCTCCCGGGTCGACGGCGAGGAGCCGCTCGCGCAGCGAGGGGTTACGGATCTCCAGGGTGTCCAGGACCATGGCGAGCGCCGTGCGGTCGTAGGGAGCGCGCGCCAGGTCGGCGACCGTCTTGGGCAGCTCGACGTCGCGGACCATCTCCGTGAGGCGGCGGTTGAGCTTGACCGACTCCAGGTGATCGCGGAAGTTCTGCCCGGCCTTGCCCTTGACCTCGTCGGCGCGCTCGACCAGGTCGGCGAACGAACCGAACTGGTTGATCCACTTCGCGGCGGTCTTCTCGCCTACGCCGGGGATGCCCGGGAGGTTGTCCGACGGGTCGCCGCGCAGCGCCGCGAAGTCGGGGTACTGGGCGGGGGTGAGGCCGTACTTCTCCGTGACCTTCTCCGGCGTGAAACGCGTCAGCTCCGAGACGCCCTTCGTCGGATAGAGCACCGTCACGTGGTCGGTGATCAGCTGGAAGGAGTCGCGGTCACCCGTGACGATCAGCACGTCGAAGCCGGCCGCCTCCGCCTGCGTGGCGAGCGTGGCGATGACGTCGTCCGCCTCGAAGCCGTCGACGGCGAAGCGCACCGCGTGCATCGCGTCGAGCAGCTCACCGATCAGCTCGACCTGGCCCTTGAACTCGTCCGGGGTCTTGGAGCGGTTCGCCTTGTAGTCCGGGAACTCCTGGGAGCGCCACGTCTTGCGGGAGACGTCGAACGCCACCGCGAAGTGCGTGGGCGCCTCGTCACGCAGGGTGTTCGCCAGCATCGAGGCGAAGCCGTAGATCGCGTTCGTCGGCTGGCCCGTCGCGGTCGTGAAATTCTCCGCGGGCAGCGCGAAGAACGCCCGGTAGGCCAGGGAGTGCCCGTCCATGAGGAGCAGGCGCGGGCGCTGCTCGCCTCCCGCCCCGCCGGCCTGGGTCGCCGCGGACTCGGACTTCTTCTTCGATGCTGTTTCTGCCACGCCCCCGATCCTGCCACGCCGCACCGACAGTCCCGCCCCGTCCCGGCCCACGGCCGGGCATTGTCACCGGCGCGTGGGAGGATCGATGACGTAGCTCACGTACGTGCTCGAAGGGGAGCCGACCATGGCAAGCAAGCCGCCCAAGGGCGATCCGGTCCAGGACGCGCCGCAGGTCGCCGAGGCCCGGCACGCGGCGGCGGGGCTGCCCGCCATCGGTCACACGCTGCGGATGGCACAGCAGCAGATGGGGGTGCGCCGCACCGCGCTGACCCTGCTGCGGGTCAATCAGAAGGACGGCTTCGACTGCCCCGGCTGCGCCTGGCCCGAGCCGGAGCACCGCCACAAGGCGGAGTTCTGCGAGAACGGCGCGAAGGCGGTCGCCGAGGAGGCCACGCTGCGCCGCGTGACGCCCGACTTCTTCGCCGCGCACCCCGTCGCCGACCTCGCCACCCGCAGTGGCTACTGGCTGGGACAGCAGGGCCGCCTCACCCACCCCATGTATCTGGCGGAGGGCGCCGAGCGCTACGAGCCTGTCAGCTGGGAGCGGGCCTTCGACATCGTCGCCGAGGAGCTGGCGGCCCTGGAGAGCCCCGACGAGTCCGTGTTCTACACCTCGGGCCGCACCAGCAACGAAGCGGCGTTCCTCTACCAGCTCTTCGCCCGCGAGCTGGGCACGAACAACCTCCCCGACTGTTCGAACATGTGCCATGAGTCGTCCGGCTCCGCGCTGACCGAGACGATCGGCGTCGGCAAGGGCAGCGTCCTCCTGGAGGACCTGTACCAGTCGGACCTGATCATCGTCGCCGGGCAGAACCCGGGCACGAACCACCCGCGCATGCTCTCCGCCCTGGAGAAGGCGAAGAACAACGGCGCGAGGATCATGACGGTCAATCCGCTGCCCGAAGCGGGCATGGAGCGCTTCAAGAACCCGCAGACCCCCCAGGGCATGCTCAAGGGCACCGCCCTCACCGACCTCTTCCTGCAGATCCGCCTCGGCGGCGACCAGGCCCTCTTCCGCCTCCTGAACAAGCTGATCCTCCAGACCGAGGGCGCGGTCGACGAGACGTTCGTACGCGAACACACCCACGGGTACGAGGAGTTCGCCGCCGCCGCTCGCGACGCCGACTGGGACGACACCCTCCGGGCCACCGGCCTGGACCGGGCCCGCATCGAAGAGGCCCTCGCCATGGTCCTCGCCTCGAAGCGCACCGTCGTGTGCTGGGCGATGGGCCTGACCCAGCACAAGCACTCCGTGCCGACCATCCGCGAGGTCGTCAACTTCCTTCTGCTGCGCGGCAACATCGGCCGCCCCGGCGCCGGCGTCTGCCCCGTGCGCGGCCACTCGAACGTGCAGGGCGACCGCACGATGGGCATCTTCGAGCGGCCCGCGCCCGCCTTCCTCGACGCCCTGGAGAAGGAGTTCGGCTTCGCGCCGCCCCGCCGGCACGGCCTGGACGTCGTGCGCGCCATCCGCGCCCTGCGCGACGGCGAGGCGAAGGTGTTCTTCGCCATGGGCGGCAACTTCGTGTCGGCCTCCCCCGACACCGAGGTCACCGAGGCGGCCATGCGCAAGGCGCGCCTGACCGTGCACGTCTCCACCAAGCTGAACCGCTCGCACGCCGTCACCGGCGCGCGCGCCCTGATCCTGCCCACCCTCGGGCGCACCGAGCGCGATGTGCAGGCCGGCGGCGAGCAGTTCGTCACCGTCGAGGACTCCATGGGCATGGTGCACGCCTCCCGGGGCCGCCTGGAGCCCGCGAGCGAGCAGCTGCTGTCCGAGCCCGCCATCGTGTGCCGCCTCGCGCGCCGCGTCCTCGGCCCCGGCTCGCGCACCCCCTGGGAGGAGTTCGAGAGGGACTACGCCGCCGTCCGCGACCGCATCGCCCGCGTCATCCCCGGCTTCGAGGACTTCAACGCGCGCGTGGCGCACCCCGGCGGCTTCGCCCTGCCGCACGCCCCGCGCGACGAGCGCCGCTTCCCCACCGCCACCGGCAAGGCCAACTTCACGGCCGCGCCCGTCGAGTATCCGGCCCTGCCCGAGGGGCGGCTGCTGCTGCAGACCCTGCGCTCCCACGACCAGTACAACACCACCATCTACGGCCTGGACGACCGCTACCGCGGCATCAAGAACGGCCGCCGCGTCGTCCTGGTCAACCCCGAGGACGCCGGGAGGCTGGGCTTCGCCGACGGGACGTACGCCGACCTGGTCGGCGAGTGGCAGGACGGCGTGGAGCGCCGCGCCCCCGGCTTCCGCGTCGTGCACTACCCGACGGCCCGCGGGTGCGCCGCCGCCTACTACCCCGAGACCAACGTCCTGGTGCCGCTGGACGCCACCGCCGACACCAGCAACACCCCTGCCAGCAAGTCCGTCGTCGTACGCCTGGAACAATCGGCGCTCGACTGAGCGTTCGCTCAGCGACAGGTCGAGCAACAGCAGTCGAGCGACACCGGGTGTCGACGAACGAACGGAGCCGGGCCCCATGGGTGAGCAGCACAGCGTGAAGTTCCCGCAGGAGATCATCGACGAGTACGCCTCGCTCGGTGTCGACCTGCCCTCCCTGTTCTCGGCGGGCCACCTCGGCACCCGCATGGGCGTCCAGATCCTGGAGGCCTCGGCGGAGCGGGTCGTCGCCACCATGCCGGTCGAGGGCAACACCCAGCCGTACGGCCTGCTGCACGGCGGCGCCTCCGCGGTCCTCGCCGAGACCCTCGGCTCGGTCGGCGCGATGCTGCACGGCGGCAGCAAGAAGCTCGCCGTCGGCGTCGACCTGAACTGCACGCACCACCGCGGTGCCCGCTCCGGTCTGGTCACCGGCGTGGCGACGCCCGTGCACCGCGGCCGCTCCACGGCCACGTACGAGATCGTGATCAGCGACGAGCAGGGCAGGCGGGTGTGCAGCGCGCGGCTGACCTGCATGCTGCGGGACGTCCCCACCGAGGGCACGCCGGAGCCGGCCGGCGCCGACGGCTGATTCCCCCGACGGGCGGGCCCGCACGGGCCGTCGGGATGTGCGCGGTGGGCGCGGCGGCGGTCTGGCGCGGGCGCGGGCCGCGGTCTAGCGTCGGCGCATGCGGCACCGGATGCGGCTCAGCGCGCTCGCCCTCGCGCTCCCGTTGACCCTCGGCACGGGCTGCGGCGGCCCCGCCGCGGAAGGCGCAGGGAGCACGGGGAGCGCCGGGAGCACCACCAGTTCCGTCGGCGGCGGCCCCTCCCCCGGCGCCACCTCCCCCGCCGCGTTATGCACCGCGCTCGTCACCGAGTGGGCCCGGCAGCTCTACGCCGCGGACGGCTCGGGCGGCCCGAGCAGCTCGGGGGGTTACGGCGACTACCAGTCGATGGGCCTGTCGAACGGGCAGTACGCGATCCTGCGCGACGTCCTGGACGCCGCCCGCGCCGAGCGCCGACGGCAATCCGCCGCCGCCGGACGGAAGTTGATCGACCGGCAGGCGCGGAAGCGGTGTGCCGAGCGCCACCGCGACGGCGGGCCGAGCGGCGGGCCGTGGACGTGAACGCCATCGGCCCGGTCGAGCCGGGCGAGGACACCTACGACCACGAGACGGTCGCCCGCGAGCCGGCGCCGCCCGATCCGCGCCGGCGCCGCAACCGCCGCCGGGCGTTCGCCGCCACCGCGGCCGTGCTCCTCGTCGGGGCCGGGACCGGCCTCTACGTGACGCGTCCGCAGCCGCCGCCCGCCCCGCCCCCGCCCTGGCCGTCGCAGAGCGTGTCGGTGACGTACACCGACGAGATGTCCCGCCCCCGGGCCGGTGAGCGGGCCTTCACCTTCGCCGTCCGGGTCACCCAGTGGTCCGGGCCCCCGGTCTCCCTGCTGAGGGTCGCCCAGCCCTCGGCGGCGCTTTCGGTACGCACATCGCCCGGCACCCCATTCACGGTGAAAACGGGAACACCCCGGAAGTTGATCATCACGGTGCACATTCGCGAATGCGGAGAAGTGCCACGGAATGTCAGGCTCCCTTTCCTGGAGGTGACGCTGCGTAATGCGCGGGCAAAGCAGCGGCAGAGTTACATCCTGGGTCCGGAATACGCCAATGACCTTTCCGGCGCGCTGAGCGCCGCATGCCCGCGAACACGCACGTCATGAGCCAAACACCTTTACGCTCCTGCCGCCTGTCCTGGAGATTCTCACCATGTGGATACGCCGAGATCCACCGAACAGGGTCGTATTCGTCCTCAACCGCCCCCTGCGTTCCAGCCCGGAATACTCCGTGGCATAACAAGAGCGTCACAGCCTTGGTCCGACCACTCCACTGGGCACAAAGGCGCCCTTAGAGTCACGGCCAGTCACCGCGCCCACCGGATTCCCGTCAGTTCGGTTCCGCGCTCGACTCGGCGTTCCAGCAAGGGACAGCCGTGCCAGGGGAAAGGACTGATCGTGCGTCAACGTTCGCTCATAGCCATCACCGCTGCACTCACCGCCGGGGCTCTGACCCTGACCGCCTGTGGCTCGCGCGACGACAAGGACAAGGAGAGCGCCGAAGGCGGCGGCACCACCGTGGTCATCGGCGTCGACGCGCCGCTGACCGGTGACCTCTCCGCGCTGGGCCTCGGCATCCGCAACTCCGTCGAGCTCGCCGCCAAGCAGGCCAACGCCAAGGACTACGTCGATGGCATCACCTTCAAGGTGCAGTCCGCGGACGACCAGGGCCAGCCCTCGTCCGGCCAGACGAACGCCACCAAGTTCGTCGCCAACAAGGAGCTCCTCGGCGCCGTCGGCCCGCTGAACTCCTCCGTCGGCGAGTCCATGCAGAAGGTCTTCGACGACGCCAAACTCGTCCAGGTCTCCCCCGCCAACACCAACCCGGCCATGACCCAGGGCCAGGACTGGAACGGCGGCAAGAAGGTCCGCCCGTACAAGGCCTACTTCCGCACCGCCACCACGGACGCCATCCAGGGTCCCTTCGCGGCGCAGTACCTGTACAACAAGGCCAAGAAGAAGCGGGTCTACGTCATCGACGACAAGAAGACCTACGGCGCCGGCCTCGCCGCCACCTTCAAGGACGAGTTCACCAAGCTCGGCGGCAAGGTCGCCGGCACCGAGCACGTCAACCCGGACACCAAGGACTTCGGCGCCGTCGCCACCAAGATCAAGAACTCGAACGCCGACGTCGTCTACTACGGCGGCGAGTACCCGGCCGCCGGCCCGCTCAGCAAGCAGATGAAGAAGGCCGGGGCCAAGATCCCGCTCGTCGGCGGCGACGGCCTCTACAGCGCCGACTACATCAAGCTCGCCGGCAAGGACGGCAAGGGCGACTACGCCACCTCCGTCGGCCAGCCCGTCGAGCAGCTGCCCTCCGCCAAGGAGTTCATCGCCAACTACAAGAAGGCCGGCTACAAGGAGGCCTACGAGGCCTACGGCGGCTACTCCTACGACAGCGCCTGGGCCATCATCGAGGCCGTCAAGAAGGTCGTCGAGGACAACGACGGCAAGCTGCCCTCCGACGCCCGCGCCAAGATCGTCGACGCCATGCAGGACGTCTCCTTCGACGGCGTGACCGGCAAGGTCGCCTTCGACGAGTACGGCGACGCCACCAACAAGCAGCTCACGGTCTACCAGGTCAAGGACACCGCCGACCCGGCCAAGGGCTGGAAGCCCGTCGAGTCCGGCACCTACACCGGCTGACCCACCCCCGCAGCACGACACCGCCGCGCGGAGCGCTGCCCGACAGCGCCCCGCGCGGCGTCGCATCCGACGCCGCGACGACGACCGTCGCAGCGGTGCCGTACCCGTCGCTTTCGAAAGACTCGGAGGACCTGCGGTGCACGAACTGCCGCAACAGCTGGTCAACGGCCTGCTACTGGGATCCATGTACGGCCTGATCGCCATCGGCTACACAATGGTCTACGGCATCGTCCAGCTCATCAACTTCGCCCACGGCGAGATCTTCATGGTCGGCGGCTTCGGCGCCCTCACCGTCTGGCTCTGGCTCCCCGGCTCCACGACCATGTGGGTGGCCATCCCCCTCATGCTCCTGGGCGCCGTCATCGTCTCCACCACCATCGCCATCGGAGCCGAACGCTTCGCCTACCGGCCCCTGCGCGGCGCCCCGCGGCTCGCCCCGCTCATCACCGCCATCGGCCTCTCCCTCGCCCTCCAGCAAGCCGTCTGGGCCTGGTACCCGAACGCCAAATCCTCCCGCACGTTCCCCGAGATCCCCGGCGACTCCATCCACCTCGGCAGCGTCACCATCCAGCCCGGCGACCTCTTCCTCGTCGCCGCCGCACCGATCTGCATGTTCGCCCTCGGCTGGTTCGTCATGAAGACCCGCGTCGGCCGCGGCATGCAGGCCACCGCCCAGGACCCCGACACCGCCAAACTCATGGGCGTCAACACCGACCGCGTCATCGTCGTCGCCTTCGCCCTCGGCGCCGCCTTCGCCGGCATCGCCGCCGTCGCCTACGGCTTCCGCTACGGCGAGGTCAACTTCCGCATGGGCTTCCTGTGGGGCCTCAAGGCCTTCACCGCCGCCGTCCTCGGCGGCATCGGCAACATCTACGGCGCCATGATCGGCGGACTCGTCCTCGGCGTCGCCGAAGCCCTCGCCACCGCCTACATGAACAACATCCCCGGAATGGACAAGCTCGGCGGCCAGTCCTGGGCCGACGTCTGGGCGTTCGTACTCCTCATCGTCGTCCTCCTCGTCAGACCCCAGGGCCTGCTCGGCGAGCGTGTCGCGGACAGGGCGTGACCACCATGACCACACAGACCACAGCGGCCGGTGCCCCCCGCCCCCGCGAGGAGAACGCCCCCACGGGCCTCATCCCGCTGCCCGCCGGACCCGCCCGCGCCATGGCCACCGGCGGCGGCGCCCTCACCGTCGTCTCCGCCTTCCTCGCCTGGACGTGGACCGCCGCCTTCCCCGGCGACCTCACCGTCTACGGCTACCCCGGCGGCCTCCAGTGGCTCGTCCTCATCACGGGCGCCCTCACCACCCTCATCGGCCTCGCCTCCTACGGGATCAAGGGCGTCCGCGCCCTCACCCCCGGCAACGCCGACGCCGCCCTCAAATACGCGGCCCTCGCCGCCTTCACCACCGCCTGGTACACGGTCCTCGCCATCAGCACCAAGCTCGGCGGACTCGCCAACCTCGAACCCGGCGGCTGGATCGCGGCCCTCGCCACCCTCACCGCCCTCACCGGCGCCCTCGCCCTGCCCTTCGAACGGCCCCAGACCTACCCGGTCGACCCCGAGGACACCGGCTGGGTCCAGTTCAAGCACCGCCTGCGCAACGGCCTGACCATCGCCAAGGGAGCCTTCGCCGCCGAAGCGCCCCCCACCCCGCGCAAGCTCCCCTCGTACCTCGAGATCCTGGTCATCGTCGCCGCCCTCGCCACCGGCCTCCTGGTCTTCACCTACGGCATCGGCACCGAGTACGACGAACTCTTCATCGGCTTCCTCCTCTCGGTCGCCCTCGGCTTCGCCGCCCTCACCAAGGCCGGCCTCGTCGCCCAGGTCTCCGTGTACACCGCACGCCACCGCAACGTCACCCTGATCGGCGCGTTCCTCGCCGCCGCCGCCTTCCCGTTCACGCAGAACGACGACCAGTACGCCACCATCGGCGTCTACATCCTCATCTTCGCCACCGTCGCCCTCGGCCTGAACATCGTCGTCGGCCTCGCCGGCCTCCTCGACCTCGGATACGTCGCCTTCCTCGGCGTCGGCGCCTACGCCGCCTCCATGGTCTCCGGAGCCCCCAGCTCCCCCTTCGGCATCCACCTCCCCTTCTGGGGAGCGATCCTCGTCGGCGCCGCCGCCTCCCTCGTCTTCGGCGTCCTCATCGGCGCCCCCACCCTGCGGCTGCGCGGCGACTACCTCGCCATCGTCACCCTCGGCTTCGGAGAGATCTTCCGCATCGTCGCCATGAACAGCGACGGCGCCTCCGGACCCGACATCACCAACGGGTCCAACGGCATCTCCTCCATCCCGAACCTGAAGATCCTCGGCTTCGACCTCGGCCTGGAACACAGCATCGGCGGCTTCACCATCGGCCGCTTCGCCAACTACTTCTTCCTGATGCTGCTCATCACCCTCGTCGTCGTCCTCGTCTTCCGGCGCAGCGGCGACTCCCGCATCGGACGGGCCTGGGTCGCCATCCGCGAGGACGAGACCGCCGCCCTCGCCATGGGCATCAACGGCTTCCGCGTCAAGCTCATCGCCTTCGCCCTCGGCGCCTCGCTCGCCGGCCTCGCCGGCACCGTCCAGGCCCACGTGACCTACACCGTCACCCCCGAGCAGTACCAGTTCGCCAACACCGTGCCGCCCAACTCCGCCTTCCTGCTCGCCGCCGTCGTCCTCGGCGGCATGGGCACCATCAGCGGACCCCTGGTCGGCGCGGCCCTGCTCTACCTCATCCCCAACAAGCTCGCCTTCCTCGGCGACTACCAGCTCTTCGCCTTCGGCCTCGCCCTCGTGCTCCTCATGCGCTTCCGCCCCGAAGGCCTCATCCCCAACCGCCGCCGCCAACTCGAGTTCCACGAAGCCGAACTCGCGCCCGGCGAGACGCCGCCGCCCGCAGTCCTCAGCAAGACAGGGGCCTGACCCATGACCACCGACACCACCGAAAAGGGCCAGGCCCCCGACACCCCGGCCGGCCGGACCGTCCTCGACGCCCGCGGCGTCACCATGCGCTTCGGCGGCCTCACCGCCGTACGCTCCGTCGACCTCACCGTCAACAGCGGCGAGATCGTCGGCCTCATCGGCCCCAACGGCGCCGGCAAGACCACCTTCTTCAACTGCCTCACCGGCCTCTACGTCCCCACCGAGGGCGAGGTCCGCTACCAGGGCCGGGTCCTGCCCGCCAAGTCCTTCAAGGTCACCGCCGCCGGCATCGCCCGCACCTTCCAGAACATCCGGCTCTTCGCCAACATGACCGTCCTGGAGAACGTCCTCGTCGGCCGGCACACCCGTACGAAGGAAGGCCTCTGGTCGGCGCTCCTGCGCGGCCCCGGCTTCCACCGGGCCGAAGCCGCCTCCAAGGCCCGCGCCATGGAACTCCTCGACTTCGTCGGCCTCGCCGACAAGGCCGAACACCTCTCGCGCAACCTCCCCTACGGCGAGCAGCGCAAGCTGGAGATCGCGCGGGCCCTGGCCAGCGAACCCGGCCTGCTCCTCCTGGACGAGCCCACCGCCGGCATGAACCCCCAGGAGACCCGCGCGACCGAAGAGCTCGTCTTCGCCATCCGCGACATGGGCATCGCCGTCCTCGTCATCGAGCACGACATGCGCTTCATCTTCAACCTCTGCGACCGCGTAGCCGTCCTCGTGCAGGGCGAGAAACTCATCGAAGGAAGCAGCGAAACGGTCCGCCAGGACGACCGCGTCATCGCCGCCTACCTCGGCGAACCCTTCGAGGAGAACAACTGATGACCGCACTCCTTGAGGTCGAGGACCTCCGCGTCGCCTACGGCAAGATCGAAGCCGTCAAAGGCATCTCCTTCACCGTCGAGGCCGGCAAAGTCGTCACCCTCATCGGCACCAACGGCGCCGGAAAGACCACGACGCTGCGCACGCTCTCCGGACTGCTCAAGCCGGTCGGCGGCACCATCAAATTCGACGGTAAAACACTGCGGAAATACCGGGCGGACCAAATCGTCTCCCTGGGCCTCGCCCACTCCCCCGAGGGCCGGCACATTTTCCCCCGCATGACCATCGAGAACAATCTCCGCCTCGGCGCCTACCTCCGCTCCGACAAACCGGGCATCGAAAAGGACATCGCCCGCGCCTACGACCTCTTCCCCATCCTCGGGGAACGCCGGAAGCAGGCCGCGGGCACCCTCTCGGGCGGCGAACAGCAAATGCTCGCCATGGGGCGCGCCCTCATGTCCCAGCCGAAACTCCTCATGCTCGACGAGCCCTCCATGGGCCTCTCGCCGATCATGATGCAGAAGATCATGGCGACCATCGCCGAGCTCAAGGCCGGCGGCACGACGATCCTCCTCGTCGAGCAGAACGCGCAGGCCGCGCTCTCCCTCGCCGACGAGGGCCACGTCATGGAGGTCGGAAAGATCGTCCTGTCCGGCACAGGCGCCGACCTCCTGCACGACGAGTCCGTACGAAAGGCCTACCTGGGCGAAGACTGACCCCGGCCTCCCCTCCCCCGTGGGGGGAGATCCACGAGGAGAGGCCCGCACCCCCGATCCGGGGCGCGGGCCTCTCCTCACACCTTCACACCTTCATACGTGCGCACTTTCGTGCGTCCGCCGCTGCGGGCTAGCCCTTCGCCGCCTTCTTCTCCTCGGCGTCCTCGATGACCGCCTCCGCGACCTGCTGCATCGAGAGCCTGCGGTCCATCGACGTCTTCTGGATCCAGCGGAACGCGGCGGGCTCGGTCAGGCCGTACTCCGTCTGGAGGATCGACTTCGCCCGATCCACCAGCTTCCGCGTCTCCAGCCGCTGGGAGAGGTCGGCGACCTCCTTCTCCAGCGTCTTCAGCTCCGCGAAGCGCGAGACGGCCATCTCGATCGCCGGCACGACGTCGCTCTTGCTGAACGGCTTCACCAGGTACGCCATCGCGCCCGCGTCCCTCGCCCGCTCGACGAGGTCGCGCTGCGAGAACGCGGTCAGCATCAGCACCGGGGCGATGGACTCCTCGGCGATCTTCTCGGCCGCGGAGATGCCGTCGAGGACGGGCATCTTCACGTCCAGGATCACGAGGTCCGGCCGGTGCTCGCGGGCCAGCTCGACGGCCTTCTCGCCGTCACCGGCCTCGCCCACGACGCTGTACCCCTCTTCCTCCAGCATCTCTTTGAGGTCGAGCCGGATCAGGGCCTCGTCCTCGGCGATGACGACGCGGGTCGTCAGCGGAGGCACGTGCGACTTGTCGTCGTCGGACACGTCGTCTACGGGCTGGGGCGACTCGGGGGCGGTCACGGGGGGCTCCTCGTTATGGCAGGTGCGCTGCCCTAGCAGGGTACCTAGCTGCGACGGGACGCGGTCACCCGGTACACTTCCGGCAGCGCCTGGCCGGGTTGGTGGAACGGTATACACGGAGGTCTCAAACACCTCTGCCCGAGAGGGCTTGCGGGTTCGAATCCCGCACCCGGCACATCCGGAAAACGGAGATCCACGTTCAGTGGATCTCCGTTTTTGCTATTCGTGGTCGTCGCTCTCGCCGATGCGGTGGACCCGGACCAGGTTGGTGGAGCCGGAGACGCCGGGTGGGGAGCCCGCCGTGATGACGACGACGTCGCCCTTCTCGCAGCGGCCGATCTTCAGGAGCAGCTCGTCGACCTGTTCGACCATCGCGTCGGTGGAGTCGACGTGCGGGCCGAGGAAGGTCTCCACGCCCCAGGTGAGGTTCAGCTGGGAGCGCGTCGCCGTGTCGGGGGTGAAGGCGAGGAGCGGGATGGGCGAGCGGTAGCGGGAGAGGCGGCGGACGGTGTCGCCGGACTGGGTGAAGGCGACGAGGAACTTGGCGCCGAGGAAGTCGCCCATCTCGGCGGCGGCGCGGGCGACGGCGCCGCCCTGGGTGCGGGGCTTGTTCCGCTCGGTGAGGGGCGGCAGGCCCTTGGCGAGGATGTCCTCCTCCGCCGCCTCGACGATGCGGCCCATGGTGCGGACCGTCTCGACGGGGTATTTGCCGACGCTGGTCTCGCCGGAGAGCATGACGGCGTCGGTGCCGTCGATGACGGCGTTGGCGACGTCGGACGCCTCGGCGCGCGTGGGCCGGGAGTTGTCGATCATCGAGTCGAGCATCTGGGTGGCGACGATGACCGGCTTGGCGTTGCGCTTGGCGAGTTTGACGGCGCGCTTTTGGACGATCGGGACCTGTTCGAGGGGCATTTCGACGCCGAGGTCGCCGCGGGCGACCATGATGCCGTCGAAGGCGGCGACGATGTCCTCGATGTTGTCGACCGCCTGCGGCTTCTCGATCTTGGCGATGACGGGGAGGCGGCGGCCCTCTTCGTCCATGATGCGGTGGACGTCCTCGATGTCGCGTCCGCTGCGGACGAAGGAGAGGGCGATGACGTCGCATCCGGTGCGCAGGGCCCAGCGGAGGTCTTCCTCGTCCTTGTCGGACAGGGCGGGGACGGAGACGGCGACGCCGGGGAGGTTGAGGCCCTTGTGGTCGGAGACCATGCCGCCTTCGACGACGGTGGTGGTGACGCGGGGGCCGTCGACGGCGGTGACCTCGAGGGTGACCTTGCCGTCGTCGACGAGGATGCGTTCGCCGGTGGTGACGTCCTGGGCGAGGCCGCCGTAGGTGGTGCCGCAGTGCTGGCGGTCGCCCTGGACGTCCTCTTCGACGGTGATGGTGAAGGTGTCGCCGCGTTCAAGGAGTACGGGGCCTTCGCGGAAGCGGCCGAGGCGGATCTTCGGACCTTGAAGGTCGGCGAGGATGCCGATGCTGCGGCCGCTCTCCTCAGAGGCCTTGCGCACGCGCTGGTAGCGCTCCTCGTGTGCGGCGTGGGTGCCGTGGCTGAGGTTGAAGCGGGCCACGTCCATTCCGGCGTGGACCAGGGCTTTGATCTGCTCGTACGAGTCGGTGGCGGGACCCAGGGTGCAGACGATTTTCGCTCGGCGCATGGTTCGAGCCTAGGGCTTACCGGCGAGTAGGGAATTGGTCGGGCGTGACTACTCAACAACCTTTGGGTGAAGGGGTGTTGACAAGCGTTGAAGTGTGCGGGCGTTCGCTCCGATGAGCGGTTTACGGGGGCGGGCGGTGCCTCAGGCTCCCAGTTCGGGCGGGACCATGGTGAAGCGGGCGTTGACCTGTGCGTAGACGTGCTGGCGTTGCGGTTCGAGGTCGAGGGGCGCGGCTTCGGGGGTGAAGTCGGCGGCGCCGCCGTAGGCGATGGAGCGCATGGCGCCGGCGGGGGCGCCGCCGTAGCCGGGGAGGGGGGTGTTCTCCGCGCCGATGTCGGCGAGTTCGACGAGGGCGGCGAGGCGGGTGCCGAGCGCTTCGGCGTACTCGCGGGCGCGTTGGACGGCTTCGTGGACGGCCTGCCGGCGGGCCGTGCCGTGGGTGGGCGAGTCGGGGCGCAGGGCCCACCAGGGGCCTTCGACGTGGGTGAGGTCGAGGTCGGCGAGGCGGGTGGTGAGTTCGCCGAGGGCGGTGAAGTCGGTGAGTTCGGCGGTGAGGTGGACGCGGCCGTGGTAGGCGCGGATGCGTTCGCCGCGGCCGTGTCTGGTGAGTTCGGGGGTGATGGAGAAGGCGCCGGTCTCCAGTTTCTCGACGGCGTCGCCGTAGGTCTTGATGAGGTCGAGGGCGGTGGTGTTGCGTTGGGTGAGGTCGTTCAGGGCGTCGCGGCGGTCGGTGCCGCGGGCGGTGAGGGTGATGCCGATGCGGGCGATCTCGGGGTCGACTTCGAGGTGGGCTTCGCCGCGGACGGCGACGCGGGGGGCGTCGGGGGTGCCGTAGGGGGTGTGCGGGGGCGGTGTGGTTTCCATGCGGCCACTCTCCCAGCAGGCGGGGGCACCGGACAGTCACCGGATCGCAACCTGTGGGGTCTGTTGCGGGTGTGGCTCGCGGGGTCAGAATCTACGCGCGTTACCACGGTCGACCGAGGAGTACAGAAATGCCGCTGAACCGCAGGAAGTTCCTGGGCACGTCCGCCGTCACCGGCGCGGGTGTGGCCCTGACCGGGGCGGCCGTGGCGCCGTCCGCCGCGCAGGCGAAGGGGGAGACCGGTCGGCGGGAGAAGCGGTACTCCTTCACGGTGCTGGGCACGACGGACCTGCACGGCAATGTCTTCAACTGGGACTACTTCACGGACAAGGAGTTCGACGACAAGGACCACAACGACGTGGGCCTCGCGAAGATCTCGACGCTGGTGAACGAGGTCCGTGCGGCGAAGGGCCGCCACAACACGCTGCTCATCGACGCGGGCGACACCATTCAGGGCACGCAGCTGTCGTACTACTACGCGAAGGTGGATCCGATCACCGCCGCGCGCGGCCCGGTGCATCCGATGGCGCAGGCGATGAACGCGATCGGGTACGACGCGGCGGCGCTCGGCAACCACGAGTTCAATTACGGGATTCCGGTGCTGCGCAAGTTCGAGGAGCAGTGCGACTTTCCGCTGCTCGGGGCGAACGCGCTGGACGCGAAGACGCAGCGGCCCGCTTTTGCGCCCTATTTCATGAAGCGGCTGCGGACCCCGCACGGCCGTGATGTGAAGGTGGCGGTGCTCGGGCTGACCAATCCGGGGATCGCGATCTGGGACAAGGCGAATGTGCAGGGGAAGATGACGTTCCCGGGCCTTGAGGAGCAGGCCGCGAAGTGGGTGCCGAGGCTGCGCTCGATGGGCGCGGACGTGGTGATCGTGTCGGCGCACTCCGGTTCCAGTGGCACGTCGTCGTACGGTGATCAGCTGCCGTACGTGGAGAACGCGGCGGGGCTCGTGGCCGAGCAGGTGCCGGGGATCGACGCGATCCTGGTGGGACACGCGCACACGGAGATCCCCGAGTACTTCGTGGAGAACAAGGCGACCGGCAAGAAGGTCGTGCTGTCGGAGCCGCTGAAGTGGGGGCAGCGGCTGACGCTGTTCGACTTCGATCTGGTGTGGGCCAAGGGCCGGTGGACGGTGGCGAAGGTCGGCGCGAAGGTCCTGAACTCCAACACAGCGGCCGAGGACAGGAAGATCACGGGGCTGCTGGCCGACGAGCACAGGAAGGTCGTCGCCTACGTCAATCAGGTCATCGGCACCTCGACGGCGGCGATGAGCACGGCCGAGGGCCCGTACAAGGACGTGCCGATCATCGATCTGATCAATGAGGTGCAGCGGGAGACGGTGACGCAGGCGCTGCGGGGCGGGGCGTACGGGGCGCTGCCGGTGCTGTCGCAGGCGTCGTGTTTCTCGCGGACGGCGCGGATTCCGGCGGGCGAGGTGACGATCAAGGACGCGGCGGGGCTGTATCCGTTCGAGAACACGCTGGAGGCGCGGCTGCTCACGGGTGCTCAGCTCAAGGACTATCTGGAGTTCTCCGCGCGCTATTACGTGCAGACGCCGGCGGGGGCGCCGGTGGATCCGGCGAAGCTGACGAATGCCGACAAGATTCCGGATTACAACTATGACGCGGTGTACGGGGTGACGTACGAGATCGACGTCGCGAAGCCGGTGGGCTCCCGCATCGTGAAGTTGTCGTTCGAGGGCAAGGACATCGATCCGCGGGCCCAGTTCGTGCTGGCGGTGAACAATTACCGGGCGAGCGGCGGCGGCAATTTCCCGCACGTGGCGGGCGCGAAGCAGGTGTGGGCGAATTCGGAGGAGATCCGGAACACGATCATCGGCTGGGTGAAGGCGAAGGGGACGATCGACCCGGGCCAGTTCGCGTCGGTGGACTGGCGGCTGACCCGGGACGGGGTGCCGGTGTTCTGAGGGGGTGCCGGTGTTCTAGAGGTCCAGGGCGGCGAGGTCGACGGAGTCGGCGAGGGCCTGGGCGCCCGCGTCGTTGACGTGCAGGCCGTCGCCGCAGTCGTAGTCGTCGCGGATGCGGTCGGGGTCGGCCGGGTCCGCGACGGCGGCGGCGAAGTCGGCGTAGCTGTCGAAGGGGCTGTCGGCGCCGCGGATCCAGTCGTTGACCTCGCGGGCGACGGCGACGCCTTCGGGGGTGGAGTAGCCCTCGTACACGGTGTCCTTGTAGGGGCCGACGGTGGTGGCGACGGCGGTGAGGCCGGCGGCGTGGATGCGGTCGGCGAGTGCGGTGAGGCCCGTGATGAGGTCGGCGGCCGTGGGGATGGGCGCGGTGGCCGGATAGGCCTCCTGGCCGGGCAGGCCGAGGTCGTTGAGGCCGAAGTGGATCAGTACGTGGGTGACGCCGGGCACGTCGAGGGCGTCCCGTTGGAGGCGGGCCAGGGCGTGTTCGCCGATCTCGTCGGTGAGCAGGCGGTTGGCGGAGATGCCCTGGTTGACGACCCAGCCGCGGCGGCCGGCGTCGCGCAGGCGCCGGTTGAGCAGGTCGGGGAAGCGGTGGTCGGTGTCGGTCGTGGTGCCGGCGCCCTCGAACCAGGAGTCGCCGAAGGCGACCGCGACGGCGGTGCCGGCGGGGGCGAGGACGTCGGCGCCGGTGAGGAAGTGCCGGGTGGCGAGTTCCTCCAGGCCTTCGGTGCCGGCGAGGGTGGGTGCGGTGAGGGCGTTGCCGGGGACGGCGTAGCCGGTGCGCAGGGGGACGGCGGAGTAGGTGGCGGGGCCGGTGTGCTCGGGGAGCCAGAGGGTGATCGCCAGTTCGTCGCCGGCGGCGACGGGCCGTTCGAGGGGGTCGGTGATGACTTCCTCGCCGGCGGGGACGGTGAAGTCCGTCGCGCCGTCGAGGCGCAGGGGGGTGTCGCTGTCGGGGTCGATGGCGCTGTCTTGGGTGCGTATGGCGAGGTGGGCGCCGCCGACGCGGAGGGGTTCCTTGCCGTAGCGGTTGCTCAGGCGCACGCGCAGGGCGCTGCCGCCGCCGTCGAGGCGGATGACCTGGCGGAGGGTCTGCGCGGCGAAGGAGCGCGGCTCGAAGAGGTCGAGGCTCTCGTGGGGGCTGACGACGGCGGAGCGGAAGGCTGCGGTCCAGGAGGCCTGCGAGTCGATGGTCATGATCGTCTGAACGGGCCGGGAGGGGCGGGTATTTCGTCGTGGGGTAGTTTTCTCGGCCAATGTGCGGCGGCCGGGGGTCAGTTCTTGAGGGGTACGAGGGGTGAGCGCTGTTCCTGGTCGCGGCCGGCCGGGTGGGAGCGGTCCTCGGGGGTGTGGAGGCCGAAGCTGGTGAAGGCGGTGCGCCGGGGCAGCGGGTAGGGGTTCTTGCCGGTGAGGCTGTTGAGGATGGTGGCGCTGCGCCAGGCGGCGAGGCCGAGGTCGGGGGCGCCGACGCCGTGGGTGTGGCGTTCGGCGTTCTGTACGTAGATGTTGCTGCCGGTGCCGGTGATGGAGGGGTCGAGGACGAGGCGGTACTGCTCGTCGACGCGGGGGCGGGCGGAGGAGTCCTTGCGGATGTAGGGGTCGAGGCCGGCGAGGAGCTGGTCGAGGGGGCGTTCGCGGTAGCCGGTGGCGAGGACGACGGCGTCGGTGGTGAGGCGGGAGCGGGTGCCTTGCTGGAGGTGTTCGAGGTGGAGTTCGACGCGGGTGGTGGCGACGCGTCCGGCGGTGCGCACGCGGACGCCGGGGGTCAGGACGGCGTCGGGCCAGCCGCCGTGCAGGGTGCGCTGGTACAGCTCGTCGTGGATGGCGGCGATGGTGTCGGCGTCGATGCCCTTGTGCAGTTGCCACTGGTGGGGGACGAGGCCGTCGCGGACGGCTTCGGGCAGGGCGTGGAAGTAGCGGGTGTAGTCGGGGGTGAAGTGTTCGAGGCCGAGCTTGGAGTACTCCATGGGGGCGAAGGCCTCGGTGCGGGCGAGCCAGTGGATCTTCTCGTGTCCGGTGGGGCGGGCGCGCAGCAGGTCGAGGAAGATCTCGGCGCCTGACTGGCCGGAGCCGATGACGGTGATGTGTTCGGCGGCGAGCAGGCGTTCGCGGTGGTCGAGGTAGTGGGCGGAGTGGATGACGGGGACGGCGGGGGCTTCGGCGAGGGGTTTGAGGGGGTCGGGGACGTAGGGGGCGGTGCCGACGCCGAGGGCGATGTTCCTGGTGTGGGTGCGGCCGAGGGCCTCGGCTTCGCCGTCGGCGTCGAGCTGGGTGTAGTCGACCTCGAAGAGGTCGTGTTCGGGGTTCCAGCGCACGGCGTCGACCTGGTGGCCGAAGTGGAGTCCGGTGAGGTTGTCGCTGACCCAGCGGCAGTAGGCGTCGTATTCGGCGCGGCGGATGTGGAAGCGCTCGGCGAAGTAGAAGGGGAAGAGGCGTTCGCGTGTCTTGAGGTAGTTGAGGAAGGTCCAGGGGCTCGCGGGGTCGGCGAGGGTGACGAGGTCGGCGAGGAAGGGGACTTGGAGGGTGGCGCCGTCGATGAGGAGGCCGGGGTGCCAGTGGAAGTCGGGCCGCTGGTCGTAGAAGGCGGTGTCGAGTTCGCCGAGGGGCTGGGCGAGGGCGGCGAGGGAGAGGTTGAAGGGGCCGATGCCGATGCCGACGAGGTCGCGGGGGTCTTCGGGGGTGGTGCGTGCGGGTTCGGGGGTGGCGGTCATCGGGGGGTGGTTCCTTCCGGGCGTTCGGGTGCGGGGGTGGCGAGGTCGAGGAGCGCGGCGAGGTCGTCGGCCCGGGTGTGCGGGTTGAGGAGGGTGGCCTTGAGCCATCTGCGGCCGCCGAGGTCGGCGCGGCCGAGGACGGCGGTGCCGTCGGTGAGCAGCTTCCTGCGCAGGTGGGCGATGTCGGTGTCGTCGGCGTCGCGGGGGCGGAACAGGACGGTGCTGATGGCGGGTGTGTCGTACAGCTGGAAGCGGGGGTGGGCCCGGACGAGGTCGGCGAACCGCCGCGCCTGGTCGCAGACCTGGTCGACGAGGGCGCCGATGCCGTGGCGGCCGAGGGCCTTGAGGGTGACGGCGATCTTCAGGACGTCGGGGCGCCGTGTGGTGCGCAGGGAGCGGCCGAGGAGGTCGGGCAGGCCCGCGTCGGTGTCGTCGTCGGCGTTGAGGTAGTCGGCGCGGTGGGTGAGGGCGGCGAGGTCGCGGGGGTCGCGGACGGCGAGCAGTCCGGCGGCGGCGGGCTGCCAGCCGAGTTTGTGCAGGTCGAGGGTGACGGTGTGGGCGCGTTCGATGCCGCGCAGGAGGGTGCGGCGGCTGTCGCTGAACAGGAGTCCGGCGCCGTAGGCGGCGTCGACGTGCAGGCGGGCGCCGTGGGTCGCGCACAGGTCGGCGATGGTGTCGAGGGGGTCGATGAGTCCGGCGTCGGTGGTGCCGGCGGTGGCGGCGACGAGGACGGTGTGCCCGGCGGCGGTGAGGCCGGTGAGGGTGTGGCCGAGTGCCGTGGGGTCGAGGGTGCCGGTGGGGGCGGGGACGGTGACCGGTGCGGGCAGGCCGAGGAGCCAGGCGGCGCGGGCGAGGGAGTGGTGGGCGTTCGCGCCGACGACCAGGCGCGGGGGGCCGCCGGAGCCGGTGGGGGCGCGGGTCTCGCGGGCGAGGAGGAGGGCGAGCTGGTTGGACTCGGTGCCGCCGGTGGTGATGAGGGCGTCGGCCTCGGGGTGGACGAGGGCGGCGAGGGCGCGGGTGACGAGTGCTTCGAGGGCGGAGGCGGCGGGTGCCTGGTCCCAGGAGTCCATGGAGGGGTTGAGCGCGGAGGCGGCCAGGTCGGCGGCGGTGGCGACGGCGAGCGGCGGGCAGTGCAGATGGGCGGCGCACAGGGGGTCGGCGGGGTCGGCGGCGCCTTCGGCGAGTGCGTGGACGAGGGTGCGCAGGGCCGTTTCGGGGCCGGTGCCCCGCTCGGGCAGGAGGGGTTCGGCGGCGGCGCGCAGGCGGTCGGTGACGGCCGCGGGGCCGCCGGCGGGCAGCGGGCCGTTGCGGGCGGCCGCGCCGTCGCGCAGGGCGTCGAGCGTGGCCGCGAGCAACGGCCGCAGGGCGTCGGGGCCTTGGGCGCCCCCGGCGAGGGGAGGCGGGCTGCTCATGGCGTGTCCTTCGGGTGTGCGCGTACGGGATCACCAGCCTGTACGCCACTTGGGCGGCACGAGCGCATACTTCGGCGAACCGAACCCGAAAGTGGTACTGCCGTGCGGAGAGGACGTGGTGGCGCGGGACGGGGTGCTAGGCGGCGTCCGCGCTGTCACGCCCCGCCCGGGCTCGTCCAGAGCCCGGACGGATGCCACGCGTCAGGCCCGCACCCGTAGACCCGCGTCAGGCCCCGCCCGTAGACCCGCGTCAGGCCCCGCCCGCAGACCCGCGTCAGGACTGGGGCGGCCCCTGGCGGACGCGCAGGGCCCGCGCGAGGTCGTCCAGTTGGTCGGTGAGTTTGCGGCGCAGGGCGGGGACGGGGTCCGCGTCGCGCAGGCAGCGCTCGCCCAGGCGCAGGGTCTCGGCCTCGACGAACAGGGCGGGGAAGGCCCACTGGCCCACCACCTCGGCGACGGCGGGGCCGCGCCGGGCGGCGACGGCGACGGCGTCCTCGTAGTAGCGCGGGACGTACTCCCGTACCAGCTCGGCCTGTTCGGGCTGCCAGAAGCCCTGGGCGGTGGCCTTGAGGAGGTGGTTGGACAGCTCGTCGGAGCAGAACATGGCCTCCCAGGCGGCGCGCTTGGCGGCGGCGTCCGGCAGCGCGGCCCGGCAGCGGGCGGCGCCCTCCTGGCCGGTGGCGCTCGGGTCCCGCGCCAGCTCGGCGGCGATGGCCGCCTCGTCGGTCGCGTCGAGGGCGGCGAGCCGGGCGAGGACGCGCCAGCGCAGTTCCGGGTCGAGTTCGGGGCCGCCGGGCACGGTGCCCTCGTCCAGCCAGGCCTGGAGGGGGCCCGGCTGGGTGATGACGTCGACGGCGGTGCGGACGGCGGTCAGGCGCAGCCCCGGGTGGGAGCCGTCCTCGGTGCGCCGGATCAGGTCGCGGCAGAGTTCGCCGAGGGTGGTGAGGGCGGCGGGCCGGTCCTGGGGGCGGGTGTAGCGGGCGAGGACATGGGCGGTGGCGAAGGCGAGGACGCCCTGGACGACGGCGAGGTCGCTCTCCTCGGGGAGGTGGGCGCGGGCCGCCGCCAGGTAGGCGCCGCCGTCGAGTTCGCCGTCGCGGACCAGGTCGCGCAGGGTGTTCCACAGCACGGCGCGGGTCAGCGCGTCGGGGACCCCGGACAGGTCGCGCAGGGCGGTGTCCCGGGAGGTGTCGTCGAGGCGGATCTTGGCGTAGGTGAGGTCCTGGTCGTTGGGGACGATCAATGCGGGGCGGCCGCCGTCGCGGGGCGCGGCGGGTTCGGCGGAGGGGATGTCGGTCTCGTAGCGCTCGCGCAGGACGAGGCCGGGGCCGCCGGAGAGGTCGCGGTCGTAGACGCCGACGACGACGCGGTGGGGGCGCCCTTCACCGTGGGCGCCGGGGCCCGCGTCGCGGTCGAGGGTGAGGGTCCATTCGCGTCCGGCGTGGACGACCTTGGAGGTGAGGGTGTCGACGCCGGTGGTGCGCAGCCAGGCCTCGGCCCAGGCGTGGACGTCCCGGTCGGTGGCGTGGGCGAGGGAGTCGATGAAGTCGGCGAGGGTGGCGTTGGCGAACTTGTGGCGCGCGAAGTGGGTGTTGATGCCGGCGAGGAAGTCCTTCTCGCCGAGCCAGGCGACGAGCTGGCGCAGGGCGCTCGCCCCCTTGGCGTAGGAGATGCCGTCGAAGTTGAGCATCGCGGAGGCGGTGTCGGGCACGGCGTCGGGGGCGGGGGCGACGGGGTGGGTGGAGGGGCGCTGGTCGGCGTCGTACCCCCAGGATTTGCGGGCGACGGCGAAGTCGGTCCACGGGTCCTTGAAGCGGGTGGCCTCGGCGGTGGTCTGGAAGCCCATGTACTCGGCGAAGGACTCGTTGAGCCAGATGTCGTCCCACCAGGCGAGGGTGACGAGGTCGCCGAACCACATGTGGGCCATCTCGTGGGCGATGACCATGGCGCGGGTCTGCCGCTCGGTGTCGGTGACGGCGGAGCGGAAGACGAACTCGTCGCGGAAGGTGACGAGGCCGGGGTTCTCCATCGCGCCCGTGTTGAACTCGGGGACGAACGCCTGGTCGTAGGAGTCGAAGGGGTAGGGCTCCTCGAACTTCTCGTGGTAGCGGTCGAAGCAGGCCCGGGTGATGTCGAGGATCTCCTCGGCGTCGGCGTCCAGGAAGGGGGCGAGGGAGCGGCGGCAGTGGATGCCGAAGGGCAGCCCGCGGTGCTCGGTGCGCACGGAGTGGTAGGGGCCCGCGGCGACGGCGACGAGGTAGGTGGGGATGCGCGGGGTGGCGGCCGCGCGCCAGGTGCCGCCGCCGAGGTGTTCGGTGATGCCGTTGGCGAGGACGGTCCACTCCTCGGGGGCGGTGACGCTCACCTCGAAGACGGCCTTCAGGTCGGGCTGGTCGAAGGCGGCGAAGACGCGCTGCACGTCCTCCATGAACAGCTGGCTGTAGGTGTACGTCAGACCGTCGCTGGGGTCGGTGAAGCGGTGCATGCCCTCGCCGGTGCGGGAGTAGCGCATCGCGGCGTCCACGCGCAGCTCGTGCTCGCCGGCGGTGAGATTCTCGAGAGGGAGGCGGCCCTCGGTCAGGGCCGCCGGGTCGAGGGGCCGTCCGTCGAGGGTGGCGGAGCGCAGCTCGGCGGGCTTGAGCTCGACGAAGGTGGCGCCGTCGGCGCGGGCGCTGAACCGGATGACGGTGCGCGAGTCGAAGGTGTCGCCGGTGGCGTCGGCCGCCCGGCTCAGGTCGAGCTCGACGGTGTACCGGTGGACGTCGATGAGCTGGGCTCGGGTCTGCGCTTCGTCGCGCGTCAGTGCGGGCATGGGCCCATGCTGCCCGATGGCGGGGGCATCGGTGAAGGTCAGGGCCGTGTGCGCCGTGCCGGCGGGGGGTGTCTCAGGAGGACTTGGCGATCGTCTCGTGGTGGCGGATCACCTCGGCGATGATGAATGTGAGCAGCTTCTCGGCGAAGGCGGGGTCGAGTTTGGCGTTCTCGGCGAGCTGGCGCAGGCGGGCGATCTGGCGGGCCTCGCGGGCCGGGTCGGCGGGCGGCAGGTGGTGGTTGGCCTTGAGGTGGCCTACCTGCTGGGTGCACTTGAAGCGCTCGGCGAGCATGTGGACGACGGCGGCGTCGATGTTGTCGATGCTGTCGCGCAGCCGGGACAGTTCGGTGCGCACGGCCTCGTCCGCGCCGGCGTTCGCGCCCGCGTGCGCCTGCCCCTGCCCCTGCGCCTGCGCGCCCGTCTGGTGTCCGCCCGGCTGTCCGACCATCTGTCCGTCCGGCTGTCCGCCCGGCTGTCCGCCCGGCTGTCCGTCCGGCTGCGCGCCCCGCTGGCCGCTCGGGTCGTTCGCGTCGCTGGTGTGACTGGTGTTCATGGGCCACGAGCCTACGTTGCCTCTTCGGCGTCCTCGGCCGGAGAGGAGCGCAGCATCGGCGGGTGGTCGGGGTCCGGGATCTGCTGGGACCAGCCGCCGGGGACGGTGCGGCCCTGCTGGCGGCGGAAGCGTATGGGGGCGGTGCCGACGCGGCGGGTGAAGAGGCGGGAGAAGTAGGCGGGGTCGTCGTAGCCGACGCGGCGGGCGACGGCGGCGACGGGCAGTTCGGTGGCGGCGAGGAGTTCCTTGGCGCGGCCGAGGCGGATGCCGAGGAGGTAGTCCTTGGGGCTGCAGCCGGCGCCGCGGCGCACGGCGGTGCGCAGTTCGGCGGGGGTCATGCCGTGGCGTGCGGCGTGTTCGGCGACCGACAGGGGCCGGAAGGCGTCGCGGGCGAGGGCCTGCAGGACGGGGTCGCCGTCGGGGGCGATGTCGGCGCGGGCGCGGCGCAGGGCGACGAGGAGTTCGTGGACGGCGGCGCCCGTCTCGACTTCGAGGAGGGGGTTGCCGCGGCGGGCGGCGCGGGCGATGCGGCCGACGGCGGCGCGGGCGCCCGCGGCGTCGGAGAGCGGGACGACGGGGCGGGTGGGCTCGATGTAGCCGAGTTCGGTGTACGTGGTGGTGGCGGGGCCGGTGAAGTCGACGAAGCACTCGTCCCAGCCGGTGCCGGCGTCGGGCCCGTAGTGGTGGCGTACGCCGGGGGTGAGCCAGATCAGGGCGGGCGCGGTGACCGTCGTGCGGCTGCCGTCGGGGCCGCGGAACCAGCCGCCGCCCGCGCTGATGACGACGGCCACGTGGTGGTCGAGGGTGCGGGGGCCGACGGTGGGCAGGAGGCCGTGCTGGAGGCCGACGCCGAGGCAGACGAGGCCGAGTCGGTGGTGGGCCGGGCTGGGAGTGAAATACCGCATCCACGTGTGGTACATCCGCGTGCCCCTTCCGGTGCGGGCCGGGTCCGGGGCCCGGCCGGGGTGTCTCGCTGCGTCCAACCGGACCCGATCTTTGTCCATGGACCCCGCCGCCCGCCAGAGGTGATCGTGGTCGGGCGTCGGGTGAGGGGGAGGACACGGTGGACGGGTTCGGGGTCGGCGAGGACTGTTTCGAGGTGGACGGGCGGCCGGTGCGGCTGCTGTCGGGCGCGCTGCACTACTTCCGGGTGCACGAGGAGCAGTGGGGGCACCGCCTCGCGATGCTGCGGGCGATGGGGCTCAACTGCGTGGAGACGTACGTCCCGTGGAACCTGCACGAGCCGCGTCCTGGCGCGTTCCGCGACGTCGAGGCGGTCGGCCGCTTCCTGGACGCGGTGCGGGAGGCGGGCCTGTGGGCGATCGTGCGGCCGGGTCCGTACATCTGCGCGGAGTGGGAGAACGGCGGTCTGCCGCACTGGCTGACGGGTCCCCTCGGGGCCCGGGTGCGGACCCGGGACGAGGCGTATCTGGGGCCGGTGGAGCGGTGGTTCCACCGGCTTCTCGCGCAGGTCGTGCCGCGTCAGTACGGGGGTCCCGGCGGCGGCCCGGTGATCATGGTGCAGGTCGAGAACGAGTACGGCAGCTACGGCTCGGACCAGGTGTATCTGCGCCGCCTCGCCGCTGTGCTGCGCTCGGAGGGCGTCACGGTCCCGCTGTTCACCTCGGACGGCCCCGAGGACCACATGCTGACCGGCGGCTCGCTCCCCGGGGTGCCGGCGACGGTGAACTTCGGCTCCCGGGCGCGCTCCGGCTTCGCGAGGCTGCGCGCGCACCGCCCGACGGGCCCGCTGATGTGCATGGAGTTCTGGTGCGGCTGGTTCGACCACTGGGGCGCGGACCCCGTCGTGCGGGAGGTGGACGACGCCGTGGCGACGCTGCGGGAGATCCTGGAGTGCGGGGCGTCGGTGAACCTGTACATGGCGCACGGGGGCACGAGCTTCGCGGGCTGGGCGGGGGCCAACCGGGGTGGCGGCGCGCTGCACGACGGGCCGCTGGAGCCGGACGTCACGTCGTACGACTATGACGCGCCGATCGACGAGCGGGGCCGGCCGACGGAGAAGTTCCGGCGCTTCCGGGAGGTCCTCGCGCGCTACGCGGCCGAGCCCTTGCCCGAGCCGCCGCCGCCCCCGCCGGTCCTCGGCTCCCCCGCCGCCGCGGCCCTGACGGACTGGTCGTCGCTCGACACGGTCCTGGACCACCTCGGCACCCCGGAGACGGACCATGCCGTACCGCCCACCTTCGAAGAGCTGGACGTGGACCGGGGCCTGGTGCGCTACACCGTGACGGTGCCGGGGCCGCGCGAGCCGTATCCGTTGGGCGTGCGGGGGCTGCGCGATCTCGCGGTGGTGTACGTGGACGGGGAGCGCGCCGGTGTCCTGAGCGAGGAGGAGCCGGTCCTCGCCGGGCCCGTGGCGGGGCACGCGCGCGTGGAGCTGTGGGTGGAGTCCCTCGGCCGGGTCAACTACGGGCCGCGCCTGGGCGAGAGCAAGGGGATCACGGGCGGCATCCTGCACGAGCGGCAGTATCTGCACGGAGTGCGGGCGCGGGGCCTGCGGCTCGACGCGTTCGACGTGCCGTCGGCGGTGGGGGCGGTTCCCGTCTCGGGCGCCGGGGAGGGCCGCCCCGGCCTGTACCGGGGCACGGTCGAGGTCACCGGCCCCGGCGACGCGTCCCTGGAACTCCCGGGCTGGACCCGGGGGTTCGCGTGGATCAACGGCTTCAACCTGGGCCGCTACTGGTCGATCGGCCCGCAGCGGTCGCTGTACGTGCCGGGCCCCGTGCTGCGCGAGGGCGCCAACGAGGTGTGGGTGCTGGAGCTGGAGGGGGCGGACGGGTCGGAGATCACCCTGTCCTGAGCCGCCCGCCCCGGCCGGGCCCCTCAGAGCTCCGCCCCCGCTCAGACCTCGGTCACCTCGAAGGCGTCCAGGACGAACTCCGCCGTGCCGTCGTCGCCGGTCTTGCGCAGGCCGACCCAGGCCTCCCCCTCGGCGGGGGCGGTGAACTCGTAGGTGAGGGTGGTGGGCGCGGTGGCGACGGGGAGGTCCTCGCGGTCGGTCTCGCGGGGTGCCGGTGTGTCGACGGCGGTGATCCAGGCGTACTGGCCCGCCTTCTCGTTCTCGTAGCGGAAGGTGACGCGGTAACGCTTTCCGGGGGCGAAGCGGACGGTGTGGGGCACGGTGCGGTAGACGAGGCCGGTGTTCTCGCCGCGCGACTTCAGGGATTCGGTGCCGTCGATGACGTCGTCGATCGCCTTGCCGTTCCAGCCGCGCTGCGTATAGGGCGCGTGGCGCCGGGCGATGTGGGTGCGCGGGTCGGTGACGCCGCCCGCGTCGCCCTTCACGAACGGGCCCCAGCCCTGCGGGACGTGTTCGAAGTCCTCGTGGACGAGGGTGGCGCGGGGCCGCTCGGCGGGGCGCCGGGCCGCCACGACACGTACGTTGTCGAAGCGCACCCGGGCCCGGCCCGCCTCCGCGCGCAGGGTCAGCTCGGCGGTGCCGCCGCCCTCGGGGACGGTGAAGAAGGTGAACATGCGCTGGAAGCGGGTGCCGTGCTTGCGGTCGGCGGCGACGAAGTTGCCCGCGGTGGAGGTCTCGGTGAAGTTGGCGGCGACGACGCCGTCGGCGGTGCGGACCTCCAGGGAGGCCTTGCGCCGCTCCCCCGCTCGCTCACCGACCTCGACCTGCACGGAGGCCGCGTAGGTCCCGGCCCGCAGCCGGGCCAGGCGCTGGGTGACCCGGGCCTCGGCGCCCGCGCCGATGACCAGTTCGTGGTCGCCGAGGGCGCTGCGCCGCACGGTGGCGGGCCCGGTGACCCGCCGGCCCGTGAGGGAGCCGGAGTGGAAGCCCGGGTCGTACAGGGGTGTGCCCTGGCCCCACTTGGGGTCCGGCGGGGCCGCCGCCCGTTCGCGGTAGAGGACGTAGGGCTGCTTCGGCTCGGCCCGGAGGGTGACTTCTCCGTCCGTCACGGGGACGTACGACTCGAAGACGCGGCCCTGGTCGGTGAGCCGGTACAGGGCGACGCGGGAGCGGCTCGCCCAGGAGCGCGGGAGGTGCCATGTGCCGGTCCCGCCGTCCGGGTTGTAGTGGTACAGCTTGGCGGGGTCCGTGGCCTCGCGGGGCTCCCAGGGCAGCAGGTAGCGGCCGTCGTCGTAGACGAGGTGCCCGTCGGTGGTGATGCGCCGTTTTCCCTCGTCGGCGTCGGAGACGGTCGTCCGCGTGGGGCCGAAGAAGGTGATCTCGTGGTCGTCCCAGGTCTTGATGGGGTACGCCTGGAGGTACTTGGCGGGCAGCGAGTGGGTCCAGATCAGGTCGTGGAAGGCGTGCCAGTCGGTCTTGCCGACCCAGCCCTCGAAGTTGCCCATGCGGGCGATGCCGAGGAGGGTGGGCCACTTGTCGGCGAAGACGTCCTTCTGGTGGTTGCGCACGAAGCGGATCAGGCGGGAGTTGATGCCGCGTGAGGTGTCGCCGCCGTAGTCGGTCTCGGCGGCCCAGTGCGACCAGACGGCGGAGCGTTCGAGGCCGTGGCCCCACTCGGTGGTGAGCGTCCAGCCCTGTGCGCGCAGCGCCCGCTGGAGGCGGTCGGAGGTCCAGCCGGACTCGCGGAACACGTCGATGTACAGGGTGTTCAGGCCCTCGTCGGTCTGGGCGCGCAGGTCGGCGAAGCGCTTGACGATGTCCCCGGAGACCAGGTCGCGGCGCTGGTCGATGCGGTAGCTCTGGTCGAGCCAGTCCCACTGCTCGTCGTTCTTGTCGACCAGCTTCTCGGAGAAGGCGTGGGCCACGGGGTAGGACTCGGTGGCGTTGACGTGCACACCGAAGTCGCTGTTCCACTTCCTGCCCTCGCGGACCAGGGTGTTGAGGTCGTCCAGGCCGCCGGCGCGGGTGTTGTAGTGGCCGGCGTAGTCGGGGTGGGCGGAGTCGTGGCCCTCGGACTGGTAGCCCTTGAGGAGCGTGTACTGGCGCAGCCCGTCGGTGGCGAGGTGGATCCGCTTGACCTCGTCGAGGGTGGCCAGGAACGGGTTGGTGGCCTGGGAGGCGAAGTTGAACGGGATGTGCGGGACGACCCGCAGGTGCTGCTCGTCGGCGCCGAGCGGCGTCACCATGATGTCGCGGAAGGCGATCGCGGCATCCTGCCAGTCGACCACCCCGTCGCCGTTGCGGTCGCCGGTGATCACGACGGTGGCGTACGGCAGGGGCTCGGTGGCGTCCAGGGGCGCGGTGGCGGCGCGGTGGGTCCACTGCCCCGGCGTCAGCCGGGCCTCCACGCGGCCGTCGACGTGCGCCGTCTCGTGCCACAGGCGGCCGTTCTCCCAGGTGGTGCCCGCCGCCGAGGTCGGCCTGTCGTAGCAGGTGTTGGTCTCGACGGCCCCGCCGAGCCGGTCGTGCGCGACGACGGCGTACGCGCATCCGCCGGGCGCTCGGGCGGGCGTGTCCCGGGCCGGCCGGACCAGGGTGTCGCCGCTCCCGGCCCGGTCGAGCCGCACCTGGGCGGCGAGGAGGGCGGCGCCAGGCTGGTCGTCGCGCACGGACAGCAGGGCGAGGCCGGGGATCCGCAGGGTGCCCACCCGCAGGGCGTCGGTGTCCGCGATCCGCGTGACGCGCCAGTGGACCCGGTGTCCCTCGACGGCGATCTCTACGTCGATCCGGGTGCCGCCGGCGAGGGCGAGCGTGTAGGAGACGCGGGATCGGCCCACCGACGCGGTGACCTGAGGGGTGTGCTCGCTCTCGTCGATGAGGACGGCGGTGACGGCGTCGGCCCGGCCGTACAGGACGGCGCCGCTGGCGCGGTCGGTGTAGGAGACGACACAGGGGAAGTCGCGGGCGACGCGCACGTCCAGGTGGTCGGAGCGCAGGACCACTTCGGCGGCGGGCGGCCCGGCGGCGAAGGCAGCGGCGCCCGGGGCGAGTGCGGCTCCCACCCCCGCGAGCGCCCCGGTGGCGACGACGGCTCGGCGGCTCGGGCCTGACGTGTCCGACGGCGGCATGCGGCACCCCTGTCATGGGTCGGAATCGGTGCCGATCACGATGCGCCGGGCGGGGTGGACAAGCCCATGGACTGAGGAGGGAGAGGACTTGGACTTACGTACGTGCGGGGCGCCCGTGGTGGACGCCCCGCATGTCGGTGCGGCGGAAGGTCACAGACCCGCGGCCGCGCTCTCTATGTTCGCGGCGAAGGTGGAGACCTCGGTGTAGACACCGGGGAAGTTCGGCCGCGCGCAGCCGTTGCCCCAGCTGACGATGCCGACCTGGACGTAGGCACCGGTCTCGTCCTTGCGGAACATGGGGCCGCCCGAGTCGCCCTGGCAGGTGTCGACGCCGCCCTGGGCGAGGTAGCCGGCGCAGATCTCCTCGCCGGGGGTGAGTTCGGCGCCGTACGCGGCCTTGCAGTCGGCGTCGCTGACGAAGGGGACGGTCGCCTTGAGGAGGTAGCGCTGCTGGGCGCCGCCTTCCCGGGCGGCGCCCCAGCCCGCGACGGTGAAGTTGCCGTTGTTGTACCGGGTGTCCTTGGCGATCTTCAGCGTGGGCAGGTCGATCGGCTTGGCCAGCTTGATGAGCGCCCAGTCCTTGCCCTTGCCGTTGTAGCCGGGGGCCTGGAGGACCTTGGTGGACTTGACCTTGATCGCGGAGGTGCTGCGCAGGTCGACGACGCCCGCGGTGGCGGTGATGCTGGTGTTGGCGCCGGAGCCGTCCACGCAGTGGGCGGCGGTCAGCACGATGTCCTTGGCGTACAGAGCGCCGCCACAGCCCATCGACAGCCGGACCATGAACGGGAACTCGCCCTGCTTGGCGGTGGTGCCGCCGACGACGCTCTCGCTCGGCCGGGGGCCCGGCTCGGGAGCGGCCGAGGCGGCCACGGGCTGCAGGCTGAGGGCGGCGAGCGCGATTCCACCGAGGGTGGCGGCTCTCTTGACTCCACGCGGCTTGGTCTTCAACGGACTTCCCTTCGTGGGGTTTCGTGGGGGGCGGTGCACGCCATGGGCTCCCATCGACCACACGGATGGCATGAGCCCGCCAAAAGCGTTGTCCCGGATTATGGAGATCGGCGTCCGCTGAGTACAAGGGGCTGTTTCCGGCCAGGAGGCGGCGCGCGAAGCCCCCGCCCGCCCTGGGCCGTGGGCCCCAACACCCGTACAGTGAGGGCGAGTCGGGGTACCCGGCGGGTGGCGTCAGGGGGTGCGGGCGTGACGGTCGGCGGCGGTCCTGTCGTACACGGCTACCCCCACCTGGAGACCGTGCGCGCCGCCGTCACCGCACTCCACAAACGCCTGTCGTACGACACCGTCCACGCCTTCGACACCAGCGTCACCCCCGCCGACGTGGCCCTCGGCGACCAGGACGACCTGTATCCGGGCGTGCAGCGGGTGGCCCGCGAGATGGTGCGGCACTTCCGCCTGCCCGACGCCCGGATGATCGTCGGCTTCCGCGAGATGACCCACGCGGCGAACGTCGAACTGACCGCCGGCCCCGAGTACTTCCTCGAACTCAACGACCGCTTCCGCACGCACCGGCGGGACATCGGCGCGGCACTCGCCCACGAGGTCGCGCACGTGTACCTGCACCGCCTCGGCCTGTCCTTCCCCGGCACGCGCGACAACGAGATCCTCACCGACACCGCCGCCACCTATCTGGGCGCGGGCTGGCTGCTCCTGGACGCCTACCGCGAGGACGGCGCCTCCTCGCAGAAGCTCGGCTACCTGACCCCCGAGGAGTTCGGCTACGTCCTCGCCAAGCGGGCGCTGGCGTTCGGCGAGGCGCCGGAGACGTGGTTCACCAGCGCGCAGGCGTACACGGCGTACACCAAGGGCCTCGCCCGGGCCCGCCGCGACGAGCGGCAGCCACCGCTGGCGGCTGCGGGCTGGGCGGACAGGCGGCGGTACGCGAAGGACCGGCGGCACGCGCGTGAGCACGGCGTGCGGGCGGCCGGGGCGGCGTACGCGTTCACGCCCGACGGGCCCGGCGCGCTGCGGGTGTCCTTCCCCTGCCCCACGTGCTTCCAGCGGATCCGCGTCCCGGCGCGGGGCCGGGTCCGGGCCCGGTGCACTCTGTGCCGCACCGTCCTGGAGTGCGACGCCTGAGACGCGCGGCTAGGGCGTGTCCGACCAGTGGCCGGGGCGGGCCAGGGCGCCGGGGAGCTTGGTGCGCTCGTCGCCCCCGGCCGCGTTCACCTGCGACTGCGTGAGGAACAGGGCGCCGGTGAGGTCGGCGCCCCGCAGGTCCGCGTCGCGCAGATCGGCGCCGATCAGGTCGGCGGTGCGCAGGTCCGCGTCGCGCAGGTCGGCGGCGATCAGGCAGGCGCCGCGCAGGGTGGCGCCCCTGAGGTCGGCGCCCTTGAGCCGGGCGCCGAAGAGGTCCGCCCCTCGCCGGTTCTTCTTCTTGCCGCCGACGCCCTTGCGTACGAGTTCACTGGTGCGCAGGAGAAGGACGTTGACGTCCTCGCGGTGGGCGGCGACATCGGTGGCGGCGACGGCTTCGGCGCTGCCCCGGGTGAGCTCCTCGGTCCTGGCGAGGGCCTTCTCCAGGTCGGGGCGGATCGGCTCGGCCCGCGGCAGCGTGCGCGCCTCGGCCAAGTACCAGAGCAGTTCGTGGAGTTGCCGCATGATCGGGAACACCTCGAACATCTGCCGGGCGGTGGCGGGCTCCGCGCGCCAGTCGCGGCCGCCGAAGGTGCCCTGCGAGACGTGCTGCCCGGCGCCGAAGCAGTCGTACACGGTGCAGCCCCGGAAGCCCTTGCCGCGCAGCTCGCGGTGGATGCCGCAGCGGAAGTCCGCCTGGAGGTTGGTGCAGGGCTTGCCCGCGTCCTTGTCGACGGCGAAGTCGGAGGACGCGGAGAAGGCGAGGGCCACGCAGCAGAGCCCGAAGCAGTCGCCGCACTCGGCGCGGAGCCCGGCACGGCCGTCCTGATCGTCCCCGAGCAGGTCCAGCACGAGCGGATCACGCTCCGACTTCATCGAACGTCTCCTTGTCGGACTTCGTACGGTACGGCGGTGGGACGGTGCGCGGACGGACGAGGTGGGGTGGCACTCCCGCCCTACCCGGCGTGGTCCACCCGGGGCAAACGGGTGGGTGGGTGGGAGAAACCCGCCGCGGAGCGGCGGGAAACCCCCCACGGCGGGAAGCCGAGAGATTACGCGGCGCTACGACGCCCCCCTTGGGCCCCGCCCCCGGCCCGCCGAGGCGCCCGACGCCGCCCCTGCCCGGAAGCCGCAGCCGCACCAGCACCGGCACCGGCACCGCCTCCGCCGCCCCCGCTACGGGGCCGCCGACGCCGCTGCGAAGTGCCACCCGCCGGCTGCTGCGGAGCGGGCGTCTCGATGACGACGGGCACCCCGGAAGGCTCCCGCGCCCCGGTGATCCGCACCAGTTCCTCGTCGGAGGAGCTGATCCGGGCCGTCCGCGGGCTGATCTCCGCGTCGGACATCAGCCGCGTCATGTCCCGCTTCTCCTCGGGCAGCACGAGCGTGACGACGCTGCCGGACTCCCCGGCCCGCGCGGTACGCCCGCCCCGGTGGAGGTAGTCCTTGTGATCGGCGGGCGGGTCGATGTTGACGACGAGGTCGAGGTCGTCGACGTGGATGCCGCGCGCCGCGACGTTCGTGGCGACCAGCGCGGTGACCTGCCCGGTCTTGAACTGGTCGAGCGTGCGGTTGCGCTGCGGCTGGGAGCGGCCGCCGTGCAGGCCGGAGGCGCGTACGCCGTTGGCGAGGAGCCGCTTGGTGAAGCGGTCCACGGCGCGCTTGGTGTCCAGGAACATGATCACGCGGCCCTCGCGGGCGGCGATCCGCATGGCGACGGCCTTCTTGTCCGTCTCGTCGGCGACGTAGAGCACGTGGTGCTCCATCGTCGTGACGGCGCCCGCGGAGGGGTCGACGGAGTGCACGACGGGGTCGCTGAGGAACATCCGGACGAGCCGGTCGATGTTCTTGTCCAGCGTCGCGGAGAACAGCATGGTCTGGCCGCCCCGCTCGACCTGCTTGAGCAGCGCGGTGACCTGCGGCATGAAGCCCATGTCGGCCATCTGGTCGGCCTCGTCGAGGACGGTCGTGCGCACCCGCGACAGGTCGCAGTCGCCGCGCTCGATGAGGTCCTTGAGGCGGCCGGGGGTCGCGACGAGCACTTCGGCGCCGCGGCGGAGCGTGCCCGACTGCTTGGTGATCGACATGCCGCCGACGACGGTGGCCATGCGGAGGTTCACCGAGGTGGCGTACGGCGTGAGGGCGTCCGTCACCTGCTGGGCCAGCTCGCGCGTGGGCACCAGGACCATGGCGAGCGGCGACTTCGACTCGGCGCGGTGCCCGGCGGTGCGGGCCAGCAGGGCGAGGCCGAAGGCGAGGGTCTTGCCGGAGCCGGTGCGCCCGCGGCCGAGGATGTCACGGCCCGCCAGGGAGTTGGGCAGGGTGGCCGCCTGGATCGGGAAGGGGGCGGTGACGCCCTGGGCGGCCAGCGTCTTCAGGAGGGCCTCGGGCATGTCCAGGTCGCCGAAGGCCTCGACGGCGGGCAGGGCCGGGGTGATGCTCTCCGGCAGCGCGAACTCGCCGCCCTGGGCCGGCTTCGGCTTACGGCTCGCGGGCTTCTTCGCCGCGTGCGCGGAGCCCTTCGCCTGAGCCCTGGCCGAGCCGCCGGCCTGGCCCCTCGCGGAGCCGCCGGCCTGGCCGTTCGGCCTGCCCTTGCCCGCGGGGCTCGCGGAACGCTTGCGGGCGGGGCGTGCGGGGCGGTCGGAGTTGTTCATGCAGTGATGCCTTCCTGGTCGCTGGACTTTTCCGGACCTCTGAGCCTTCGGTGCGGCTCTGGGCCCGTAGGGCCCGATGACAGCGCAAGCCGAGGCCCGCACCTTCCGGTGCGGGCCTCGGCTCTGAGGTTCGCGCGCTGCGACGATCAGGCAGGAACGATGTTCTCGGCCTGGAGGCCCTTCTGGCCCTGGGTGACCTCGAAGGAGACCTTCTGGCCCTCCACGAGCTCACGGAAGCCGGAGGACGCGATGTTCGAGTAGTGGGCGAAGACGTCGGGGCCGCCGCCGTCCTGCTCGATGAAGCCGAAGCCCTTTTCCGAGTTGAACCACTTAACGGTGCCGGTTGCCATGTCAATCTCCTCAACAGGGGCAGAGTATGGAGAATCACGGAATTGCGATCTCCAGCGCTGCAATGACCCCATACCGGAGAGAACCGGTAAAACAATTACGCGCCCTCGGAGCATTCCCGTCAGGCGTACATAAAGTCATGGGTACCAAAACTGCAACACATAACTTTAACACGCCCGGCGGAGCGGTTGTTCCCGGGGCCTCAGCCCTTGACCGCGCCCGCCGCCAGGCCCGAGCCCAGCTTCCGGTGCACGACCACGAAGAAGATCATCACCGGCACCGTGACCAGCGTGGAGCTGGCCATGACCGGACCCCAGGACGTCGAGTTCTCCCCGAAGAACTGGTAGATGCCGACGGCCGCCGTGTACTTGTCGCTGCCCTTCATGAAGGTGTAGGCGAAGACGAACTCGTTCCACGCCGTGATGAAGGCGAAGATCGAGGTGGCGACCAGGCCCGGCGCGACCAGCGGCAGCAGCACCGACCAGAACATCCGCGGCCAGGACGCCCCGTCGATGTACGCGGCCTCCTCGACCTCCTTGGGCACGGTGGCGACGAAGCCGCGCAGCGTCCAGATCGCGAAGGGCAGCGAGAGGGCGATGTAGACGATGCTCAGCCCGAGCAGGGAGTTGAGCATGTCGTAGTCCCGCATCTGGATGAACAGCGGGATGACGAGGGCCTCCAGCGGCACCATCTGCACGATCAGGATCATGATCAGTACGGAGGTGCGGAAGCGGAACTTGAAGCGCGCCACCGCGATGGCCGCGAAGAGCGAGAGCACTCCGGCGGCGACGATCGTGGCGAGCCCGACGAGCGCCGAGTTCAGCAGGTACGTACCGAAGTCGCCCTTGTCGAAGACGAACGCGAAGTGTTCGAGGCTGATGCCGCTCGGCAGGACGTCCGAGCCGCGGGTGAGCGCCTTCGGGTCGAGCGCCGTGGAGATCATCCAGTAGACGGGGAAGAACGTGAAGACGAGGAGCGCGACGACGGCGGCCGGCAGGCCGACGCGGCTCGCGAGGGTGGTGCGGTGGCGGGCCGTCACAGGTCCTCCTCCCCCTGCCGGAACAGCGTGCGGATGTAGACGACGGTGATGATCAGGAGCAGTACGGTCAGCAGCACCGCGGCTGCGGCGCCCGCGCCGTAGTCGTTCTTGGCGAAGGCCTCGATGTAGGAGTAGACCCCGAGGTTGTAGACCTCCGGGTTGGAGCCGTCGCCGCCCGGCATCAGGTAGACCTGGGTGAAGACCTTGAAGTCCCAGATGGTGGAGAGGATGGTCACCACGAGGAAGACCGGCTTGATGGTCGGCACCGTGATGTTCCAGAACCGCTGCCAGGCGTTCGCGCCGTCCAGCTCCCCCGCCTCGTACAGCTCCTTGGGGATCGTCATGAGTCCCGCGAGGACGGTGATGGCGACGAACGGGAAGCCGTGGTGGATGACGTTGAGGGTGGCGATGGCGTAGAACGGGCCGCGCTCGGTGAACCAGTTGGTTGTCTCCGGGTCGATGAGGCCGGCGGCGCCCGCGAGCTGGCTGACCATGCCGTCCTGCGGCTGGAAGAGCCAGATCCACACATACGTGCCCGTCACCGCGGGCATGGCCCAGGCGGCGAGGATCGCGATCGAGCAGATCAGCCGCCAGGTCGGCCCGAGGCGGTTGAGGAGCAGCGCCACGAGCGTGCCGAGGGCTACGGTCAGCCCGACGCAGGCGACGGCGAAGAAGACGGTGTTGGGCAGGACGGTCTGCCACAGCAGGTCGCTGCCCAGCAGGTCGCTGTAGTGGTCGAAGCCGGTGAACGTGCCCGTTCCGCCGCCGAACTTGACCTCGTAGTCCTGCAGGGAGAGCTTGCCGACCTGGACCAGCGGCCACAGCAGCAGGCCGGCGAGGACCACGAGGGCGGGGGCGAGCAGGAGCCAGGGGCGGGTGAGGGTGGTCAGGCGCTTGCGGCGGCGGGCGCCCTCGGCGTCGCCGCCGGGCCGCGGGGCGTCGCGGCGGACCGGTGCCTTCGGTCCGCCGCCGACGAGCGTGTCCTTCACGACAGTCGCGTCCTTCACAGTCGCGCCTCGTCCTTCACAGTCGTGCCTTTCACGGTGCCGGAGCCGCCCTCGTCACTTGTCCTTGGCGAAGATCGCGTCCATGTCCTTGGCCGCCTTGTCCGCGGCTTCCTGGACGGACGCCTTGCCGGTGAGGATCGACTGGACCATGCCGGGGATGACCTTGGAGGCCTGGATCTCGCCGTAGGCCGTGGTCTTGGGGACCGTGGCGCCGGCCTCCAGCATCTGCCGGGCGAACGGCTCGACCAGCGGGTCCTTCTTGGCGGCGATCTTCTTCAGCTCGGAGTTCTGGCCGGGGAAGTAGTTCGTCTGCTCGGCCCACTTGGCGGCGAACTCACCGGTGGTCAGCATCTTGACGAACTCCCAGGCCAGCTCCTTCTTGTCCGTGTTGAACGTGGACAGGTAGGAGCCGCCGAGGAAGGACTTGCTCATGCCGCCGTCCCGCCCGGGGATCGGCACGGCGCCGAGCTTGCCCTTGAGCGACGGGTTCTTGTCGATGATCGCCTTGGGGGTCCAGTTGCCGCCGATGGACATGCCGATCTGGCTCTTGTTCCAGGCCTCGCCGACCTCCTTCTCCGTCCAGGTGTTGACCTTGGCCGGGGAGACCTTGTCCTTGGTGGCGAGGCCGGTGTAGAACTCGATGCCCTTGACGGCCTCGGGCGAGTTGATGCCGGACTTCCACGAACTGCCCGACCCGGTGGCCAGTTCGCCGCCCGCGCCCCACACGAAGGGGGTGGCGAACATCTCCGCGCCGCCGGCCACCGGGAAGGCGACCAGGTTCGGCTCCTTCTCCTTGAGCGTCCTCGCGGCCGTGCGCAGCTCGTCCCACGTGGTCGGGGGCTTGATGTGGTGCTTGGCGAAGAGGTCCTTGCGGTAGACGATCGAGCGGACGCCCGCGTACCAGGGCATGCCGTACTGCTTGCCGTCGAGCGTGCCCGCGTCCTTGAGGCCGGCGACGAGGTCGTCGCCGAGGCCGGACTTCTTCACCTCGTCGGTGACGTCCACGAGCGCATCCGTCTTCGCGAACTGCGGCACCCAGGTCGTGCCGACCTCCGCCACGTCGGGCACCTGGTCCTCGCCGCCCTCGATGGCGGTGGTGAACTTCTTCTGGGCGGTGGCCCACTGCTGGTACTCGACCTTGATCTTGGCGCCGGTCTTCTTCTCGAAGGCCTTGCCCGCCTCGTCGAAGAACGGCCGGGCGTCGGGGTTGGTCCCCTCCATGATCCATACGGTGAGGGTCTTGCCCTTGCCGTCGGTGGCCTTGCCGCCCTCGTCGCCGTCATCGCCGCCGCACGCCGTGGCGGTCAGTCCGAGACTCATGGCGATAGAAACAGCCGCGATGACACGTCGCTTCATGCCGGCCCCCTCCAAGGTTGCGATTGGTGGGAGCGATTGTGGTCACACACCGCGGAGGCGGTCTAGACCCATTGGGATAAGCGGCCGAACCGTAATGACGGTTGCGGGTGACGCAACATGCGCACGTGCCATTGCGCACCATGCAACACACGCGTCCCGTACAACGCCACGGCGCCCGCCCTGGTCCGGTCGGGGACAAGGCGGGCGCCGCTTCAGTTCCGTACGCCGTTGTACGGGACGTATGGGGGTTGGGGTTACGCCATCAAGGCGCGGTCCGTCGGGCGGATCGGGGCCGGAAGATCACTCGCACCGGTGAGGAAGCGGTCGACGCCGCGGGCCGCCGAACGGCCCTCCGCGATGGCCCAGACGATGAGCGACTGGCCCCGGCCGGCGTCACCGGCGACGAAGACGCCGGGGACGTTGGTCTGGAAGTCGGCGTCGCGCGCCACGTTGCCGCGCTCGTCCAGCTCCAGGGCGAACTGGTCGACCAGGCCGTTCTCGCGGTCGGTGCCGGTGAAGCCCATCGCGAGGGTGACGAGCTGGGCGGGGATCTTGCGCTCGGTGCCCGGCTTCTGGGTCAGCTTGCCGTCGACGAACTCGACCTCCACCAGGTGGAGGAACTGGACGTTGCCGTCCTCGTCGCCCTCGAAGTGCGTGGTCGAGACGGAGTAGACCCGCTCGCCGCCCTCCTCGTGCGCGGAGGTGACCTTGTACAGCATGGGGAAGGTCGGCCACGGCTGGTGCGGCGCGCGGTCCTCGCCGGGCCTCGGCATGATCTCCAGCTGGGTGACCGAGGCCGCGCCCTGGCGGTGGGCGGTGCCCACGCAGTCCGCGCCCGTGTCGCCGCCGCCGATGACGACGACGTGCTTGCCCTCGGCGGTGATGGGGGGCGCCACGAAGTCGCCCTCCTGCACCTTGTTGGCGAGCGGCAGGTACTCCATCGCGAAATGGATGCCGTTCAGGTCGCGGCCCGGGACGGGCAGGTCGCGCGAGATGGTGGCGCCGGCGGCGATGACGACGGCGTCGTAGCGCTTGCGCAGCTTCATCGCGTCGATGTCCCGGCCGATCTCCACGCCGGTGCGGAACTTGGTGCCCTCCGCGCGCATCTGCTCGATGCGGCGGTTGATGTGCCGCTTCTCCATCTTGAACTCGGGGATGCCGTAGCGCAGCAGGCCGCCGATGCGGTCGGCACGCTCGTAGACGGCGACCGTGTGGCCGGCCCGGGTCAGCTGCTGGGCGGCGGCCAGGCCCGCGGGGCCCGAGCCGATGACCGCGACCGTCTTGCCGGAGAGGCGCTCGGGGGCCTGGGGCGCGACGTCGCCGCGGTCCCACGCCTGGTCGATGATCGAGACCTCGACGTTCTTGATGGTGACGGGCGGCTGGTTGATGCCGAGCACGCACGCCGACTCGCACGGGGCCGGGCACAGGCGGCCGGTGAACTCCGGGAAGTTGTTCGTGGCGTGCAGGCGCTCCTGCGCGGCCGACCAGTCCTCGCGGTAGGCGTAGTCGTTCCACTCGGGGATGAGGTTGCCGAGCGGACAGCCGTTGTGGCAGAAGGGGATGCCGCAGTCCATGCAGCGCGAGGCCTGCTTGGAGATGATCGGCAGGAGCGAACCGGGGACGTAGACCTCGTTCCAGTCGCGGACGCGCTCCTCGACCGGGCGGGTCCTGGCGACCTCACGGCCGTGGTTCAAAAAGCCCTTGGGATCAGCCATTGGTCGCCGCCTCCATCATCTTCTCGGTGATCTCGGTCTCGGAGAGACCGGCTCGCTCGGCGGCGTCCTTGGCGGCGAGCACTGCCTTGTACGTGCTGGGGATGATCTTGCTGAAGCGCTCCACCGCCACGTCCCACTCGGCGAGCAGCTTCCCGGCGACGGTCGAACCCGTCTCCTCCTGGTGGCGGCGCACCACGTCGTGCAGCCACTGCTTGTCGGCGTCGGACAGCTCCTCGACGGCGCCCAGGTTGCCCGCGTTGACGTTGTCCCGGTCCAGGTCGATGACGTACGCGACACCGCCGGACATGCCGGCCGCGAAGTTGCGCCCGGTCTCGCCGAGGATCACCGCGTGGCCGCCGGTCATGTACTCGCAGCCGTGGTCGCCCACGCCCTCGGAGACCACGGTCGCGCCCGAGTTGCGCACGCAGAAGCGCTCACCGGTGCGGCCCCGCAGGAACAGCTCGCCGCCGGTCGCGCCGTACGCGATGGTGTTGCCGGCGATGGTGGAGTACTCGGCGAGGTGGTCGGCGCCCCGGTCCGGGCGGACCACGATGCGCCCGCCGGACAGGCCCTTGCCGACGTAGTCGTTGGCGTCGCCCTCCAGGCGCAGGGTGACACCGCGCGGCACGAACGCGCCGAACGACTGGCCCGCCGAGCCGGTGAAGGTGATGTCGATGGTGTCGTCGGGCAGGCCCGCGCCGCCGAACTTCTTCGTCACCTCGTGGCCGAGCATGGTGCCGACCGTGCGGTTGATGTTGCGGATGGCGACCTGGGCGCGCACGGGCTGCGCGTCGGTGGCGCTGGGGGCGGCGAGCGCGTCGGCGGAGAGCCTGATCAGCTCGTTGTCGAGGGCCTTCGCCAGGCCGTGGTCCTGGACCGCGATCTGGTGCCGGACGGCGCCCTCGGGCAGCGAGGGCACGTGGAAGAGCGGCTGGAGGTCCAGGCCCTGCGCCTTCCAGTGCTTGACGGCCCGGTCGGTGTCGAGCAGCTCGGCGTGGCCGACGGCCTCCTCGATGGAGCGGAAGCCCAGCTCGGCGAGGAGTTCGCGGACCTCCTCGGCGATGAACTCGAAGAAGTTCACCACGTACTCGGCCTTGCCGGAGAAGCGCTCGCGCAGCGCCGGGTTCTGCGTGGCGATGCCGACGGGGCAGGTGTCCAGGTGGCAGACGCGCATCATGACGCAGCCGGAGACGACGAGCGGGGCGGTCGCGAAACCGAACTCCTCGGCGCCGAGCAGCGCGGCGATGATCACGTCGCGGCCGGTCTTCAGCTGGCCGTCGGTCTGGACGACGATGCGGTCGCGCAGCCCGTTGAGCAGCAGGGTCTGCTGGGTCTCGGCGAGGCCCAGCTCCCAGGGACCGCCCGCGTGCTTGAGGGAGGTCAGCGGGGAGGCGCCGGTGCCGCCGTCGTGGCCGGAGATGAGGACGACGTCCGCGTGGGCCTTGGAGACACCCGCGGCGACCGTGCCGACGCCGACCTCGGAGACCAGCTTCACGTGGATGCGGGCCCGCGGGTTGGCGTTCTTCAGGTCGTGGATGAGCTGGGCGAGGTCCTCGATGGAGTAGATGTCGTGGTGCGGCGGCGGCGAGATGAGGCCGACGCCGGGCGTCGAGTGACGCGTCTTGGCGACCCACGGGTAGACCTTGTGGCCGGGCAGCTGGCCGCCCTCGCCGGGCTTGGCGCCCTGGGCCATCTTGATCTGGATGTCGTCGGCGTTGACGAGGTACTCGGAGGTCACGCCGAAGCGGCCGGAGGCGACCTGCTTGATGGCCGAGCGGCGCGCCGGGTCGTACAGGCGGTCCGCGTCCTCGCCGCCCTCACCGGTGTTGGACTTGCCGCCCAGCTGGTTCATGGCGATGGCGAGGGTCTCGTGCGCCTCGCGGGAGATCGAGCCGTACGACATGGCGCCGGTGGAGAACCGCTTGACGATCTCGGAGGCCGGCTCGACCTCGTCGATGGGGATCGAGGGCCGGTCGGACTTGAAGCCGAAGAGGCCGCGCAGCGTCATGAGCCGCTCGGACTGCTCGTTCACGCGGCCCGTGTACTGCTTGAAGATGTCGTAGCGGCGGCTGCGCGTGGAGTGCTGGAGGCGGAAGACCGTCTCGGGGTCGAACAGGTGCGGCTCGCCCTCGCGGCGCCACTGGTACTCGCCGCCGATGTCCAGCGCGCGGTGCGCCGAGGGGACGCCGGAGGCCGGGTAGGCCTTGGCGTGCCGGGCGGCGACCTCCTGGGCGATGACGTCGAGACCGGCGCCGCCGAGCTTCGTCGTCGTCCCGCTGAAGTACCGCTCCACGAAGGCCTGGTCCAGGCCGATGGCCTCGAAGACCTGGGCGCCGCGGTAGGAGGCGACGGTGGAGATGCCCATCTTGGACATGACCTTCAGGACGCCCTTGCCGAGGGCGTGGATGAGGTTGCGGATGGCCTGCTCGGGCTCGATGCCGGGCAGGAACGTGCCGGCGCGGACGAGGTCCTCGACGGACTCCATCGCGAGGTAGGGGTTGACGGCCGCGGCGCCGTAGCCGATGAGGAGGGCCACGTGGTGGACCTCGCGGACGTCGCCCGCCTCGACCAGCAGGCCCACCTGGGTGCGCTGCTTGGTGCGGATGAGGTGGTGGTGGACGGCCGAGGTGAGCAGCAGCGAGGGGATCGGCGCGTGCTCGGCGTCGGAGTGCCGGTCGGAGAGCACGATCAGGCGGGCGCCGGCCTCGATGGCGGCGTCGGCCTCGGCGCAGATCTCGTCGATGCGGGCGGCGAGGGCGTCGCCGCCGCCGCCCACCCGGTAGAGGCCGGAGAGCGTCGCGGCCGTCATGCCGGGCATGTCGCCGTCGGCGTTGATGTGGATGAGCTTGGCCAGCTCGTCGTTGTCGATCACCGGGAAGGGCAGGGTGACGCTTCGACAGGAGGCGGCGGTCGGCTCCAGGAGGTTGCCCTGGGGGCCCAGGCTGCTGTGCAGCGAGGTGACCAGCTCTTCGCGGATGGCGTCCAGCGGCGGGTTGGTGACCTGCGCGAACAGCTGGGTGAAGTAGTCGAAGATGAGGCGCGGGCGCTCGGACAGGGCCGCGATGGGGGTGTCCGTGCCCATGGAGCCGAGCGGCTCGCCGCCGGTCTTGGCCATCGGCGCGAGGATGATCCGCAGCTCTTCCTCGGTGTAGCCGAAGGTCTGCTGGCGGCGCGTGACCGAAGCGTGCGTGTGCACGATGTGCTCGCGCTCGGGCAGGTCGGACAGCTCGATCTCGCCGGTTTCCAGCCACTCCTGGTACGGGTTCTCGGCGGCGAGGGCGGCCTTGATCTCGTCGTCCTCGACGATGCGGTGCTCGGCGGTGTCGACGAGGAACATCCGGCCGGGCTGGAGGCGGCCCTTGCGGACGACCTTGGCCGGGTCGATGTCGAGGACGCCGACCTCGGAGCCGAGGACGACGAGGCCGTCGTCGGTGACCCAGTAGCGGCCGGGGCGCAGGCCGTTGCGGTCGAGGACCGCGCCGACCTGGGTGCCGTCGGTGAAGGTGACGCAGGCCGGGCCGTCCCAGGGCTCCATCATCGTGGAGTGGTACTGGTAGAAGGCGCGCCGGGCCGGGTCCATGGAGGCGTGGTTCTCCCAGGCCTCCGGGATCATCATCAGGACGGAGTGCGGCAGGGAGCGGCCGCCGAGGTGCAACAGCTCCAGGACCTCGTCGAAGGACGCGGAGTCGGAGGCGTCCGGCGTGCAGATGGGGAAGACGCGGTCCGGCTTCCGGGTGCCGAAGAGGTCGGAGGCGAGCTGCGACTCGCGGGCCCGCATCCAGTTGCGGTTGCCCTTGACGGTGTTGATCTCGCCGTTGTGCGCCACGAAGCGGTACGGGTGGGCGAGCGGCCAGCTCGGGAACGTGTTCGTGGAGAAGCGGGAGTGGACGAGCGCGACGGCCGTGGCGAAGCGGCGGTCGGACAGGTCGGGGAAGAACGGCTCCAGCTGGCCGGTGGTCAGCATGCCCTTGTAGACGATGGTGCGGGCGGAGAGCGAGGGGAAGTAGGTCCCGGCCTCGCGCTCGGCGCGCTTGCGCAGCAGGAAGGACTTGCGGTCCAGTGCCAGGCCGGTGCTCTCGCCGTCGGCGACGAAGACCTGCCGGAAGACCGGCATCGTGGAGCGGGCGGTGGCGCCGAGCAGCTCGGGGGCGACGGGCACGTCGCGCCAGCCGAGGACGGTCAGGCCCTCCTCGGCGGCGATCGTCTCGATCTGCGAGACGGCCGCGTCGGTGGTGCCGGCGGTGTCGACGGGCAGGAACGCGATGCCGACGGCGTAGGCGCCGGCCTCGGGCAGTTCGAATCCGGCCACCTCGCGCAGGAACGCGTCAGGCACCTGGAGCAGGATTCCGGCGCCGTCGCCCGAGTCGGGCTCGGAGCCGGTGGCGCCGCGGTGTTCGAGGTTGCGCAGTACCGTCAGCGCCTGTTCGACCAGCTCATGGCTGGCAACACCGGTCAAGGTGGCCACGAAACCGACACCGCAGGCGTCGTGTTCGTTACGGGGGTCGTACATCCCCTGGGGGGCGGGGCGACCGTCCATGGGCGACCAGGCGTGGGTACGCATCGGCACTCCCGTCGTCGTCGAGGCAACTACAAAGGGCGAGGGACGACGTTGGCCCTGGCGAAATTTCGTGCAGGTTACATGATGGAACGCTTCTCGAAAAGCGGATAGTTCGTTCCACCATGTGGACACCGCTCGCGAAGGTGGGAGCGGCCGGATGGGGCCTCTACGGTCAGATCCATGGCCGAAGGCCCAGAGCGCCGCCGGCTTCGTTGCCCGCAGCGCTTACGGCTCATGCCCGGTGGTCATCGATCCGAAACCGCCGAGTAACGGCTACTTATGCAAGGTCCCGTATAGGCCTGCGAGGGCTCATCCTACGGCCGTACCGAACAGACTGCCCAGGGCGTACGTCACACCGGCCGCCGCGCCGCCGAGCGCGAGCTGGCGCAGACCGCTGAACCACCAGGAGCGCGCGGTGACCTTGGCGACCACCGCGCCGCAGGCGAAGAGGCCGATGAGCGCGAGCAGCAGCGCGGGCCACAGCACGGTGGCGCCGAGCAGGTAGGGCAGGACGGGGAGCAGGGCGCCCAGCGCGAACGAGCCGAAGGAGGACACGGCGGCCACGGTCGGCGAGGGCAGGTCGCCGGGGTCGATGCCCAGCTCCTCGCGGGCGTGGATCTCCAGGGCCTGCTCGGGGTCCCTGGAGAGCTGCCGGGCGACCTCGCGGGCCAGCCGGGGCTCGACGCCGCGCGACTCGTACAGCTCGGCCAGCTCGCGCTCCTCGTCCTTGGGGTGCTTGCGCAACTCCCGCCGCTCGATGTCCAGTTCGGCCTGGACCAGCTCGCGCTGCGAGGCGACCGAGGTGTACTCCCCCGCCGCCATGGAGAAGGCTCCGGCGGCGAGCCCCGCGAGGCCGGTGATGACGATGGTCTGCTGCGCGACCGAGCCGCCCGCGACACCCGTCATCAGCGCGAGGTTGGACACCAGTCCGTCCATCGCGCCGAAGACGGCGGGACGCAGCCAGCCGCCGTTGACATCACGGTGGGTGTGGTTGTCGCGGTGCGCCTCGTGCAGCGTCGCTTCGGTCTCGATGATCGCCATGGTGTGGACCCCCTCAATGCTTGGACGAAGTCGAAAGTACGCCCGAAATAAATCTCTCGCCAGCAAGGAAGGCCGTACTTACCTGCGCAAACGCGGTTCGGCGGGGGCGGCCGGGCCCTGGCGCGACGCCCTCGCCGACCCAAGAGCGAGGGGCCGCCGGATCGGGTGATCCGGCGGCCCCTCGGGGAACGAACGTACGGGCGGTGCGGCCTCAGCTCTTCTCGGCGGCCTCGGAATCCTTCTTCGCCGAGTCCTTCTTCGCCGGGTCCTTATCGGCGGCCTCCTCGGTGCCCTCGGCCTCTGCCGAGTCCTTGGTGAGCTTCACGGGCTCACCGTCGCCGCCACTGCCACTGTCACTGGCACCGTCGGGTTCCACGACCGCCTCGCGCCCGGGGCGCTTCTTCGCCGACAGCACGAAATAGATCACGGCCAGCACGAAGACCACGATCGCGGTCCAGACGTTCAGCCGCAGACCGAGGATGTGGTGCGCGTCGTCGACCCGCATGTACTCGATCCAGCCGCGCCCGGCGCAGTACGAGGCGACGTACAGCGCGAACGCCCTGCCGTGCCCGAGCCGGAAGCGGCGGTCGGCCCAGATGACCAGGAGGGCGACGCCGACGCACCACAGGGACTCGTACAGGAAGGTGGGGTGGTAGGTGCCGGGGAGCCGGCCGTCCTCCGCCGAGGTGATCTTCAGCGCCCACGGCACGTCCGTGGCCTTGCCGTACAGCTCCTGGTTGAACCAGTTGCCCCAGCGGCCGATGGCCTGGGCCAGGGCGATGCCGGGGGCCAGCGTGTCGGCCCAGGCCGGCAGCGGGATGCCCCGGCGGCGGCAGCCGATCCACGCGCCGACCGCGCCGAGCGCGATCGCGCCCCAGATGCCGAGGCCGCCTTCCCAGATCTTGAAGGCGTCCACCCAGTTACGGCCCTCGCTGAAGTACAGCTGGTAGTCCGTGATCACGTGGTAGAGGCGACCGCCGACGAGGCCGAACGGCACGGCCCACACGGCGATGTCGGCGACGGTGCCGGGCCGGCCCCCGCGGGCGACCCACCGCTTGTTGCCGAGCCAGACGGCCACGAAGACGCCGATGATGATGCAGAACGCGTAGCCGCGCAGCGGAATGGGGCCGAGTTCGACCACCCCGCGCGAGGGACTGGGGATGTAGGCAAGGTCCATGGCAGGTCCGACGCTACCGTGCCGGGCGGTGGCGACGGCAACCAGCCCGGCTACGGCTCCATAACGGGCCTCGCGGCCCTCTCCTCAGCCCTTGTCGGCGTCCTGCACCAGTCGGCGCAGCTTCTGCGGGGTGAGGGGGTTCCGCTGGTCGCTGAAGATGTTCTTGCCGTTGAGCAGCACGGTGGGGGTGCCCTGGAGCTTCGCGTCCCGGAAGGCCTTGTTCGACTTGGTGACCCACTTGTCGTGGGCGCCGTCCTCCACGCACTTCTTGAAGGTGTCCGTGACCAGGCCGTCCACCTGACCGGCGAGCTCGATCAGCTTGTCGTTCTTGGCGAAGGCGTCGTCCGTCTCGGCGGGCTGGTTCTTGAACAACACGTCGTGGTAGGCCGGGAACCTGCCCGCGTCCTGGGCGCACGCCGCGGCGTTGGCCGCGCGCAGGGAGCCGCTGCCGCCCATGTTCCCGTCGATGAGCGTGGCCAGGTGGTACTCCACCTTGAGCTTGCCCTGGTCGGCCAGGTCGTGGACCGTCGAGCGGTAGGCGTCCTCGAAGCCCTTGCAGGCCGGGCAGCGGAAGTCCTCCCAGATGGTGAGGGTGGACTTCGCGTCCGCCTTGCCGAGCGGGAGCGTCAGCTCGTCCTGACCGGTCGCCCCCTTGGGGACGGCCACCGGCCCCGATGTGTCCTTCTCGTCGTCCCCGGACCCGGCGGCGAGCAGGCCGACCACGGCGGCGAGGCCGAGGACGCCGACCACGGCGGCGCCCACGATCAGCGCCCGGCGCCGCTTGTCGCGGGCCTTCTGCCGCTCTCGCTCTTCCGTCAGCCGCTCACGGGCCGATCGCTTTGCCTCACGGTTCTTCTCACTCACACCCCGCCAACGAACCGGGGAGGCGCGAGCGCGCCTCCCCGGTCCAGGTCCACCCGTACGAGTTACGCCTTGCCGCGCACCCCGTCGGCCAGCTCGGCCGCGAGCGCGCGCACGGCGGCGAGTCCGGCGGGCCCGTCCGCGGCGTCCAGCATCCGCTGCACGAACGCGGAGCCGACGATCACCCCGTCGGCGAAGCCCGCGACCTCGGCGGCCTGCCGGGCGTCGGAGACGCCGAGCCCCACGCAGACCGGCAGGTCGGTGGTGGCCTTGGTGCGCCGCACCAGGTCCTGCGCCTGTTCGCCGACGGAGGCGCGGGTGCCGGTGACGCCCATCAGCGACGCCGCGTAGACGAAGCCGGAGCCCGCCGCCGTGATGGTGGCGAGCCGCTCGTCCTTGCTGCTCGGCGCGACGACGAAGACGGTGGCGAGGTCGTGCTTGTCGGCGTGCTCGCGCCACAGCGCGGACTCCTGGACGGGCAGGTCGGGCAGGATGCAGCCGGCGCCGCCCGCCTCGGCGAGTTCGGCGGTGAAGCGCTCGACGCCGTAGCGGTCGATGGGGTTCCAGTACGTCATGACGAGCACCGGCTTGCCGGTCGCCTCGTGGGCCTCGCGGACGGTGCGCATGACGTCGCGGATCTTCAGGCCGCCGCGCAGGGCGATGTCGTCGGCGGTCTGGATGACCGGGCCGTCCAGCACCGGGTCGCTGTGCGGCAGGCCGACCTCGACGACGTCGGCACCGCCGTCGAAGACCGCCTTGACCGCCTCGATGGCGCCGTCGACCGTGGGGAAACCGGCGGGCAGATAGGCGATGAGCGCGGAGCGGCCCTCGGCCCTCGCGGCCGCCAGGGTGTCGTTCAGCAGTCGGATGTTGCCGCTCACTTGGCGTCTCCCTCGATCTCCGCGGTGGCCGCCGCGTCGGCCTCGACCGCGGCGTCCGTGTCGTACAGGTCGAAGTAGCGCGCGGCGGTGTCCATGTCCTTGTCGCCGCGCCCGGAGAGGTTGACGACGATCAGCCCGTCCTCGCCCAGCTCCTTGCCGACGTCGAGCGCCCCGGCGAGCGCGTGGGCGCTCTCGATGGCCGGGATGATGCCCTCGGTGCGGGAGAGCAGCCGCAGCGCCTGCATGGCCGCGTCGTCGGTGACCGCGCGGTACTCGCCGCGGCCGCTGTCCTTGAGGTAGGCGTGCTCGGGGCCGATGCCCGGGTAGTCCAGGCCCGCCGAGATCGAGTACGGCTCGGTGATCTGGCCCTCCTCGTCCTGCAGGACGTAGGAGCGGGAGCCGTGCAGGATGCCCGGCTCGCCCGCGGTCAGGGTGGCCGCGTGCTCACCCGTGTCGACGCCGTGCCCGGCGGGCTCGCAGCCGACGAGGCGTACACCGGCGTCGGGGATGAAGGCGTGGAAGAGGCCGATGGCGTTGGAGCCGCCGCCCACGCAGGCGACGGCGGCGTCGGGCAGCCGTCCCGCGCGCTCCAGGATCTGCCGCCTGGCCTCGACGCCGATGACGCGGTGGAAGTCGCGGACCATGGCGGGGAAGGGGTGCGGGCCCGCGACGGTGCCGAAGAGGTAGTGGGTGCGGTCGACGTTGGCGACCCAGTCGCGGAACGCCTCGTTGATGGCGTCCTTCAGCGTGCGGCTGCCGGACTTCACGGCGACGACCTCGGCGCCGAGCATGCGCATGCGGGCCACGTTCAGGGCCTGGCGCTCGGTGTCGATCTCGCCCATGTAGATGGTGCAGTCGAGGCCGAAGAGCGCGCAGGCGGTGGCCGTGGCGACGCCGTGCTGGCCGGCACCGGTCTCCGCGATGACGCGGGTCTTGCCCATCCGCTTGGTGAGCAGGGCCTGGCCGAGCACGTTGTTGATCTTGTGCGAGCCGGTGTGGTTGAGGTCCTCGCGCTTGAGGAAGACGCGGGCGCCCCCGGCGTGCTTCGCGAAGCGGGGGACCTCGGTGAGGCTGCTGGGCCTGCCGGTGTAGTTGACCAGGAGGTCGTCGAGCTCCGCGGCGAAGGCGGGGTCGCTCTTGGCCTTGTCGTACTCGACGGCGACCTCGTCCACGGCGGCCACCAGGGCCTCCGGGATGAACTTGCCGCCGAACGCGCCGAAGTAGCCTTCGGCGCTCGGGACTTGACCCTCGGGGTCCGGGATGAAGAACTCGCTGGGCATGGCTGATTCCTCGCTGAGGCGTGGGTTGGCGTCTGTCTCGCGTACGCCTTGTCGCCGCTGCCGTTCCAGGACTCAGCGCGACTGCGGCCCGTCGTGGGCTGCTCGCGCGGTTCCCCGCGCCCCTTTCAGGGGCGTTTCAGCTCGCGGCGTCCAAGGCGCCGCGTCGCCATCGCATCCCGGGGATCTGGCCCGGCTCCGAGCCGATGTGGTAGCGCACGCGCCTGCCCCGCACACGGCGTGCGGGGGCCCGGCAGCCGCGGGGGCGGCAGCCGGGGGCCAGACGGGCGGAGATCGGCATCGGGAGGGGTCAGCTCCGTCCGTGCCGCAGCGCGGGGTGGGCGCCGGCGGCGACCAGGTCGGAGACCGCGGCCTTCGGGTCGCGGCCGGTGACCAGGGACTCGCCCACGAGCACCGCGTCGGCGCCCGCGTTGGCGTACGCGATCAGGTCGTGCGGGCCGCGCACACCCGACTCGGCGATCTTGACGACGCTGTCCGGCAGCTCGGGGGCGATCCGCTCGAACACCGTGCGGTCGACCTTGAGCGTCTTCAGGTCGCGGGCGTTGACGCCCACGACGCGGGCGCCCGCGTCCACGGCGCGCTCGGCCTCGTCCTCGTCGTGCACCTCGACGATCGGCGTGAGGCCGATCGACTCGGCGCGCTCGATGAGGGACTCCAGGGCGGGCTGGTCCAGGGCGGCCACGATCAGCAGCGCGAGGTCGGCGCCGTACGCCCGGGCCTCCCACAGCTGGTACGAGGTGACGATGAAGTCCTTGCGCAGCACCGGGATGTCGACCTTGGCGCGGACGGCCTCCAGGTCGGCGAGCGAGCCGCCGAAGCGGCGCTCCTCGGTGAGCACGGAGATGACGGCGGCGCCGCCCGCCTCGTAGTCGGCGGCGAGCCCGGCGGGGTCGGCGATCGCGGCGAGCGCGCCCTTGGAGGGGCTGGAGCGCTTGACCTCGCAGATGACCTTCACGCCGTCACCGCGCAGGGCGGCCGCGCCGTCCTTCGCCGCGGGGGCCTTCGCCGCGCGTTCCTTGAGCTCGTCGAGGCTGACGCGCGCCTGCCGCTCCGCGAGGTCGGCACGGACTCCGTCGATGATCTCGTCGAGCACACTCACGCGAGCGGTCCCCTTCCCTGACGGTTGAAGCTGACGTTCAAGCTGGTCACTGCGATGGTATCCGCAGGAGGGCGAAGCCCCCGCATCCGGTTGACGCCCGTCCCACGACCTGGACAGGCGTCACCCGCGTGGCCTGCGGGTTCTAGGGACGCAGCCATGACCCGAACGGCAGATTGCGCACGAGGGTGAAGAGCGTGACCACCGCGCCGAGCGCCCACAGGTGCGCCGGGCCGAGCGCGATCCGCGGCGGCCGTCCGCGCACCGCGTTGACCACCCACACGGCCCACCCGCACGCGAAGAGCGCGAAGGCGACGACGGCGAGCGCGTTGGCGCCGAGCGCCGTGGCGAGGTCGCCGTGGACGACGGCGTGGGCGCTGCGCAGCCCGCCGCAGCCGGGGCAGTACAGGCCGGTCAGGCGCAGCAGGGGGCAGACGGGGTAGTGGCCCGGTTCGTTGGGGTCGACGGCGCCGACGTAGGCGAAGGCGCCGCTGACGCAGGCGAGCAGACCGGCGGGCACCAGGAGGCGGCCCAGGACGGCGGGCGCGCCCTTGCGGGCGGTTCCCGCGCTGTCGGTTTCGGCGCTCATCCGTGCATTGTGCCCGGCGCGGGGGCCGGCCGCCCGGTGGGCGCACGCGAGAAGAGGCGGCTCCGGCTGCTGCCGGACCGCCTCTTTTCCGTACCGGGCGTCGTACGGCGGACCGTACGACACACGTCAGCTCTCGGACCGCACGACCTCGCGCTGCGGGCGCTTGTTCGAGCCCAGACCCGCGGCGCGCATGGCGCCACCGACGATGGCGCCGAGCGCGATGAGGGCCATGCCGGCCCAGAACCCGGGCACGTTGGCCATCACCATGAAGGCACCCGCGACGCAGAAACCGATGAAGGCGATGATGACACCGGTCCAGGCGGCCGGGGTGTGTCCGTGGCTACCCGCCATGACTTGCTCCTCGTTGCTGTATGCGTGGTGGTGGGCGCCAGGCCCACCGCGAGTCGGACGCTCGCCGTCATTGTCCCGTACCCGCGCGTAAGGGGTGAGCGCGGGGTCACGCTTCGCGCGTCGGGTCCTCGCCGCGGTCCAGGGCCTTCCACAGTTCCTCGGGCCGCTCGGGATCGGGGGCCCGGCGGGCCTTGCGGGGGCTCGGCGAGCCGTCGCGTTCGTAGCGGCCCGACATCGCGGGCCAGGAGCGGCCGTAGGTGAGGGCGAGCAGCCCGGCGAGCAGGATCAGCACGCCGGCGGCGGCCGCGGCGTACGGCCATCCGGTGTGGCCGAGGTCGCCGATGGTGGCGGCGGCGTCGCCGGACGCGGTGGCGGCCTTCTCGTCGAGCGCGTCGCGGTCGCCCGCGCCGAGCAGGGCGGCGGCCACGATGCCCGCGCCGCTGAGCGTGAGCAGCACGGAGACCAGGGCGCGGCCGGCGCGGCGGACCGCGAAGACGGCGACGAGCGCGGCGAGGCCCACTATCGCGAGGGCCGCGGGCACGCCGGTGACGTCGCTGCCCGTGACGCTCAGGGGCAGCTCGCCGCCCGCCACCGACGCGGTGCCGCGGGCCCAGGTCTGGCGGGAGGCGAGCAGGGCGAGCGCCGCGCCGAGGGCGCCGAGCAGCAGCGCGGCGGCGATGCTGCGCCTGCTGCCGCGCTGTGCCGGGGTCTCGGCGGGTCCGGCGGGCTCGGGAGGAGTCTCGGAAGAGGGCGGTGGTACTGCGGAAGTCACCTGCCCACTATCCCTCACGGCTCGCGGGGGCGTGCAGGCGGTTGGCGGTGTGGATGGCGCGCAGCACGGCGGCGGCCTTGTTGCGGCACTCGGTGTCCTCGGCGACGGGGTCGGAATCGGCGACGACGCCGGCTCCGGCCTGCACGTACGCCGTGCCGTCGCGCAGCAGGGCGGTGCGGATGGCGATGGCGGTGTCGGAGTCGCCCGCGAAGTCGAGGTAGCCGACGCAGCCGCCGTACAGGCCGCGCCGGGAGGGCTCCAGCTCGTCGATGATCTGCATGGCGCGCGGCTTGGGCGCGCCGGAGAGGGTCCCGGCGGGGAAGCAGGCGGTGAGCACGTCGAAGGCGGTGCGTCCTTCGGCGACCTGTCCCGTGACCGTCGAGACGATGTGCATGACGTGGGAGTACTTCTCGATGGACATGAAGTCGACGACCTCGACGGAGCCCGGCTCGCAGACGCGGCCCAGGTCGTTGCGGCCGAGGTCGACGAGCATGAGGTGCTCGGCGCGCTCCTTGGGGTCGGCGAGCAGTTCGTCGGCGAGCGCCTGGTCCTCCCGCGGGGTGGCGCCGCGGTGGCGGGTGCCGGCGATGGGGTGGACCATGGCGCGCCCGTCCTCGACCTTGACGAGGGCCTCGGGGCTGGAGCCGACGACGTCGAACCCGTCGAGGCGCAGGAGGTACATGTACGGCGAGGGGTTGGTGGCCCGCAGGACCCGGTACACGTCCAACGCGCTTGCCGTGCACGGCGTTTCGAAGCGCTGGGAGGGCACGACCTGGAAGGCCTCGCCGGCCCGGATGCGCTCCTTGATGTCCTCGACGGCCTCCTGGTACTGCTCGCCGCCCCACAGCGCGGTGTACGCGGGCAGCTCGGAGGCCGGCAGCGCGGCCGGGGGCTGGGCGACGGGGCGCGAGAGGTCGGCCTCCATCGCGTCGAGGCGGGCGACGGCGTCGGCGTGGGCCTCGTCGACGCCGGTGTCGAGGTCGTTGTGGTTGATCGCGTTGGCGATCAGGAGGACCGAGCCGTCCCAGTGGTCGAGCACGGCGAGGTCGCTGGTGAGCAGCATGGTCAGCTCGGGCAGGCGCAGGTCGTCGCGCTCGCCGGGGCCGATCTTCTCCAGGCGGCGCACGATGTCGTAGCCGAGGTAGCCGACCATGCCGCCGGTGAAGGGCGGCAGGCCGGTGTCGGCGACCAGGTCGCCGGGGGTGTGCAGGGTCTCGATGGTGGCGCGCAGGGCGGCGAGCGGGTCGCCGTCGGTGGGCACGCCGACGGGCGGGGTGCCCAGCCAGTGGGCCTGCCCGTCGCGGACGGTGAGGGTGGCGGCGCTGCGGACGCCCACGAAGGAGTAGCGGGACCAGCTGCGGCCGTTCTCCGCCGACTCCAGGAGGAAGGTGCCGGGGCGTTCGGCGGCGAGCTTGCGGTAGAGGCCGACGGGGGTGTCGCCGTCCGCGAGGAGCCTGCGGCTGACGGGGATCACGCGGCGGTCGCTCGCGAGCTTGCGGAAGGTCTCCAGGTCCATGGCAGCAGACCCTACTGACCGCGGGCCGCTGCGCCGGCCAGCGGCAGCACGTCGGAGTCGAAGCAGGTGCGGGTGCCCGTGTGGCAGGCGGCGCCGACCTGGTCGACCTGGACGAGGACGGTGTCCGCGTCGCAGTCCAGGGCGACCTCCTTGACGTGCTGGACGTGTCCGGAGGTGTCGCCCTTGACCCAGTACTCCTGGCGGCTGCGCGACCAGTAGGTGCAGCGCCCGGTGGTGAGGGTGCGGTGCAGCGCCTCATCGTCCATCCAGCCGAGCATCAGCACCTCACCGGTGTCGTACTGCTGGGCGATGGCGGGCAGGAGGCCGTCTGGGCTGCGCTTGAGGCGCGCGGCGATCTCCGGGTCGAGGCCGCTGCTGGGCGGGGGCACGCTGGTCATGCGCCCATTGTGCCGCGCCGGGGCGGCCGGTCCGGTGGGCGTCCACTGTCCGGACCGGGGGGAGGGCCGTAGGCTTGCCGGTATGTCGACCCATGCGAAGCGTGAACGACTTCTCCTCGCCGACCTGTTGGAGGCGGAGGGCCCCGAGGCGCCGACCCTCTGCGAGGGCTGGCGGACCCGGGACCTCGCGGCCCACGTGGTGGTGCGCGAGCGCCGCGCGGACGCCGCGGGCGGGCTGCTCATCAAGCAGCTGGCGGGGCGCCTGGAGCGGGTGCAGGCCGAGTTCGCCGCCAAGCCGTACGAGGAGCTGATCCAGCTGATCAGAACGGGGCCGCCGCGGTTCTCGCCCTTCAACCTCAAGCAGGTGGACGAGGCGTCGAACGCCGTCGAGTTCTACGTCCACGCCGAGGACGTGCGCCGCGCGCGGCCGGGCTGGAGCCCGCGTGACCTCGACCCGGTCTTCTCGGACGCCCTGTGGTCCCGGCTGGAGCGCACGGCCCGGCTGCTGGGCCGCAAGGCCCCGGTGGGCCTGGTGCTCCGCCGCCCGAACGGCCAGACGGCGGTGGCCCACCGGGGCACCCCGGTGGTGACGGCGACGGGCGAACCGTCCGAGCTGCTGCTGTTCGCGTACGGCCGCCAGGACGTCGCCGACGTGTCCCTGGACGGCGACAAGAACGCGATCGGCGCCCTGCACGAGACCAAGCAGCTGGGGCTCTGAGGAAGCAGCCGGGACGCTGAGGAAGCCGTCTCAGCGCGGGAGTTCGGCGCGGCGCAGGGGGCGTGAGCAGAGGCCGAGCACGCCCCCGGCCGCGCTGAGCGCCGCGCAGCCGGCGAACACGGCCTCGACGCCCCACGCCCCGATCGCGGCGCCCACCGCGGGGTAGGCGAGCGGGGCGATCCCGAGGGTGAAGAGGCTGCCCACCGCGGTGACGCGGCCCAGGTAGGCGGGGTCGGTGACGGTCTGGGCCAGCGCCCCGCACAGGGCGCCGCTCAGTCCGATCAGCAGCCCCAGGAGGACCGCGGCCACGAGGGCGCCCGCCACCGAGGGCACGAGGCCGAGCGCGGCGAGGGCGGCCGTGCCCGGCAGGGCCGCGAGGGGCAGCACGGTTCCGGCGCGGGGCACGCGGCCCCGCACGGCGAGCAGCAGTGAGGCGAGTCCGGCGCCGGCGCCGAAGCCGGCGAGGATCCAGCCCTGCCCGGAGGCGCCCCAGCCGCGCTCCTCGGCGAGCAGCACGAGCCCGATGTTCGCGGGCCCCGCGAAGCCCAGCTCGATGACCGCGGTCACCAGCATCAGCGGGGCGAGGACCCGGTGGCCCCGGATGTAGCGCAGGCCGTCGCCCAACTCCTTTCCCGCGCCCCCGAACCGTCCGCCGGGCTGCGGGTCCCGCGTCCCGTCCCCGGGCAACTCCCCCACCCGTACGGCGAGCAGCAGCGCGAGGGACACCGCGAAGAGCAGGCCGGCCGCCCCGAACGCCGCCGATGAGCCGCTCGTGGCGACCGCGAGGCCGCCCAGCGGGCCGCCGGCCACCGTGGCGACGCGGGCCGCGACCCCGCGCATGCCCTGCACCCGGGCGAGCTGCCCCGGCGCGGTGATGCGGGCCGGCAGTGTGCCGACGCTCGGCAGGAACAGCGCGTCCACGGCGCCGAACACCAGGGCGACCAGGGTCAGGGCCCAGATGCCGGGGACGGTGAGGAGCAGCAGCGCGGCCACGCCCAGGATCACCAGGCACCGGACGGTGTCGCTGGCGATGACGACGCGGCGCGGCCCGAACCGGTCGGCGACGACCCCGCCGCCGAGCATGAGGACGGCGCGCGGCACGGCTCCCACGGCGAGGACCAGGCCCGCCTGCGCGGGGCTGCCGGTGCGGGTGGCCGCCCAGGACAGGGCCACGAAGTAGACGCTGTCGCCGACCATCGAGGCGGTGTAGGCGCCCAGCCAGCGCAGGACGTTGCCGTCGCGGTGGGCGGGGCGCCCGACGCCGGCGGGGGCCGGGCGTAAGCCGGTGGTGGTCATGGGGCGGCCCCTCAGATCCGGAACGGGAAGCCGGCGAGGTGGACGGCGACGTTCTCGCGGTCCTCGGTGTCGCCCGCCGCCTCGGCGGCCTTGCCCCGCTCCTCGTACGTCTTGATCAGGGCGTGGATCTCCGCGGTGAGGGCGGTGAGTTCGGCCGGGTTGAGCCGGGCCAGGAAGTCCGACTGGTCCGCTGCCCCGCGCCACCGCTCGCCCCAGGCCGCCTGCTGGTCGAGGTAGGTCTCGTACTGCTCGTTGCGGTGGGCGATCAGGCCGCGGACGACGGCCGTGTGCGTGGCCACGCCCTCGGGGGTGTCCTTGAAGTCCTCGTGCCGGAAGCTCAGGGTGTCCTGCGCGGCCTGCCACCAGCGCTCCCGCGCGTCCGCGCTGCGCGCCTCGGCCTCCTCGATCAGGCCGTGCTCGGCGAGCTTGCGCAGGTGGTAGCTGACGAGCGAGACGGCCTCGTCGACCTGCGCGGCGAGCTGCGAGGCAGTCGCGGGTCCGGCCACCCGCACGGCGCCGTACAGCTTCATCCGCAGGGGGTGGCCGAAGGCCTTGAGCGTGCCGACGTCGGTGATGCGGCGGGCAGGGCGGGGCGAGGGCTGCTGAGCGTCGTCCATGACGTCACCGTAGGTACGAAAGAAAAGTTGCGCAATTTATATTGCGCAACTTTTCTTTCGCAGCTCGCCCTGGGGCCTTGGCGTCCGCGCTAGCGCACCGGGTGTCCGGCCTCCCGCAAGGTCTCCTTGACCTCGCCGATCCGCAGGTCGCCGAAGTGGAAGACCGACGCCGCGAGGACCGCGTCCGCGCCCGCCGCGATGGCCGGGGGGAAGTGCTCCAGGCGGCCCGCGCCGCCCGAGGCGATGACCGGCACCGTGACGTGCTTGCGTACGGCCTCGATCATCTCGATGTCGTAGCCGTCCTTGGTGCCGTCGGCGTCCATCGAGTTGAGCAGGATCTCGCCCGCGCCCAACTCGGCGGCCTGATGCGCCCATTCGACGGCGTCGATGCCGGCCGACTCGCGGCCGCCGTGCGTCGTCACCTCGAAGGAGCCGGACGGGGTACGGCGCGCGTCCACGGACAGGACGAGCACCTGCCGGCCGAACCGCTCGGCGATCTCGCGGATCAGGTCGGGGCGGGCGATCGCGGCGGTGTTCACGCCGACCTTGTCCGCGCCGGCGCGCAGCAGCTTGTCGACGTCCTCGGCGGTGCGCACACCGCCGCCGACCGTGAGCGGGATGAAGACCTGCTCGGCGGTGCGGCGGACCACGTCGTAGGTCGTCTCGCGGTTGCCGGAGGAGGCGGTGATGTCCAGGAAGGTCAGCTCGTCGGCGCCCTCGGCGTCGTACACCTTGGCCATCTCGACGGGGTCGCCCGCGTCGCGCAGGTTCTGGAAGTTGACGCCCTTGACGACGCGGCCGTTGTCCACGTCGAGGCAGGGGATCACGCGTACGGAGAGGGTCACCGCGCCTCTCCCCCGGTCGTGGGGGCGTACGCCTCCACCTCGACCTCCACGACCAGGCTCGGGTCGACGAACCCGGAGACGATCAGCATCGAGGCGGCCGGGCGGACCGCGTCGAAGAGTTCCTTGTGGGCACGGCCCACGTCCTCCACGTCGCGCGCGTGCGTGAGGTACATGCGGGTGCGCACGACGTGCTCCCGGCCGAGGCCGAGCTGCCCGAGGGCGTCGAAGGCGACCTGGAAGGCGTTGCGGGTCTGCTCGTAGGGGGTGCCGGCCTCGATCACGCCGTCCACCACGGACGTGCAGCCGGAGACCAGGACGAGACCGTTCGGCAGCGCGACGGCACGCGAGTAGCCGATGGCCTCTTCCCACGGGCCGCCCGAGCCGACGCGGCGTACGACGTCGCTCATGACGACGCCACCGCGGCGAGCGCCTCTTCCAGCGTGAACGCCTTCGCGTACAGCGCCTTGCCGACGATCGCGCCCTCGACGCCGAGCGGGACGAGCTCGGAGATCGCGCGCAGGTCGTCCAGGCTGCTCACACCGCCGGAGGCGACCACCGGGCGGTCCGTGGCCGCGCACACGTCGCGCAGCAGCTCCAGGTTGGGGCCCTGGAGCGTGCCGTCCTTGGCGATGTCGGTGACCACGTAGCGCGCGCAGCCCTCGGAGTCCAGGCGCGCCAGCGTCTCGTAGAGGTCGCCGCCGTCGCGGGTCCAGCCGCGGCCGCGCAGCGTCGTGCCGCGTACGTCGAGGCCGACCGCGATCTTGTCGCCGTGCTCGGCGATGACCTTGGCGACCCACTCGGGGGTCTCCAGGGCGGCGGTGCCGAGGTTGACGCGGGTGCAGCCGGTGGCGAGGGCGGCGGCCAGCGAGGCGTCGTCGCGGATGCCGCCGGACAGCTCCACCTTGATGCCGTCGCCCGCGAGGCTCCCCGCGACCTCGGCGATCAGGTCCCGGTTGTCACCCGTGCCGAACGCGGCGTCCAGGTCGACCAGGTGCAGCCACTCGGCGCCCGACCGCTGCCAGGCGAGGGCGGCCTCCAGCGGGGAGCCGTAGGAGGTCTCCGAGCCGGACTCGCCGTGGACGAGGCGTACGGCCTGGCCGTCACGGACGTCGACGGCGGGAAGGAGTTCGAGGATGCTCACAGGGTTCCGATCCAGTTGGTGAGGAGCTGGGCGCCGGCGTCGCCGGACTTCTCGGGGTGGAACTGCGTGGCGCACAGGGCGCCGTTCTCCACGGCCGCCACGAAGGGCTCGCCGTGCGTGGACCAGGTGACGTGCGGGGCGCGCATCGCCGGGTTCGCGACTTCGAAAGACCAGTGGTGCACGGCGTAGGAGTGCACGAAGTAGAAGCGGGCGTCGTCGTCCAGGCCCTTGAAGAGCGTGGAGCCCGCCGGGGTCTCGACGGTGTTCCAGCCCATGTGCGGGACGATCTCGGCCTTCAGCGGCTCGACCGTGCCGGGCCACTCGTCCAGGCCCTCGGTCTCCACGCCGTGCTCGATGCCGCGTTCGAAGAGGATCTGCATGCCCACGCAGATGCCCATCACGGGGCGGCCACCGGCGAGGCGCCGCCCGACGATCCAGTCGCCGCGCGCGTCCCGCAGGCCCCGCATGCAGGCCGCGAAGGCGCCGACGCCGGGCACGAGCAGGCCGTCGGCGTTCATGGCCCGGTCGTAGTCGCGGGTGATCTCGACGTCGGCCCCCGCGCGCGCGAGGGCGCGCTCGGCGGAGCGGACGTTGCCGAAGCCGTAGTCGAAGACGACGACCTTCTTGGGAGTGCTCATCTGTCGTACGCCTCCCGTCAGTTCCAGTAGTCGAGTCGCAGGACGCCCGCCGCCAGACACATCACCGCGGCGATGGACAGCAGCGTGATCAGGCTCTTGGGCATCCCCTGCTTGACGAAGGAGATGACGCCGCCGATCAGGAAGAGACCGACGACGATGAGGATGGTGTTGAGGCCGGTCATGGGTTACAGCGCGCCCTTCGTGGAGGGCAGGATGCCGGCCGCGCGCGGGTCCCGCTCGGACGCGTACCGCAGGGCCCGGGCGAGGGCCTTGAACTGGCACTCCACGATGTGGTGGGCGTTGCGCCCGTACGGCACGTGGACGTGCAGGGCGATCTGCGCCTGCGCGACGAAGGACTCCAGGATGTGCCGGGTCATCGTCGTGTCGTACTCGCCGATCATCGGCGCCATCTTCTCGGGCTCGGTGTGCACGAGGTAGGGGCGCCCGGAGAGGTCGACCGTCACCTGGGCGAGCGACTCGTCCAGCGGGACCGTGCAGTTGCCGAAGCGGTAGATGCCCACCTTGTCGCCGAGGGCCTGCTTGAAGGCGGCGCCGAGCGCGAGCGCGGTGTCCTCGATGGTGTGGTGGGAGTCGATGTGCAGGTCGCCCTCGGTCTTGACCGTGAGGTCGAACAGGCCGTGCCGGCCGAGCTGGTCGAGCATGTGGTCGTAGAATCCGACCCCGGTCGACACGTCGACCTTTCCGGTGCCGTCGAGGTCGATCTCCACGACGACCGACGTCTCCTTGGTGGTCCGTTCGACCCGTCCTACGCGGCTCATGCGCCGTGCTCCTTCTTGAGTTCGCGTACCGCATCGAGGAACGCGTCGTTTTCGGCCGGGGTTCCCGCGGTGACCCGCAGCCACCCCGGTACGCCGTTGTCCCGGACCAGGACGCCCCGGTCGAGGATCCGCTGCCACACCTCGTGGGCGTCGGGGAACCGTCCGAACTGGACGAAGTTGGCGTCGGAGTCGGTCACCTCGTAGCCCAGCGCGCGCAGCTCGGTGACGAGGCGGTCGCGTTCGGCCTTGAGCTGCTCCACGTACTTCAGGAGCGTGTCGGTGTGCTCCAGGGCGGCGAGCGCGGTGGCCTGGGTGACGGCCGACAGGTGGTACGGCAGGCGCACCAGCTGCACGGCGTCGACCACCGCGGGGTGGGCGGCGAGGTAGCCGAGGCGCAGTCCGGCCGCGCCGAAGGCCTTGGACATGGTCCGCGAGACGACGAGGTTCGGCCGTCCGTCGATCAGCGGGAGCAGCGAATCGCCGTGGCTGAATTCCACGTACGCCTCGTCCACGACGACCATGGACGGCTTGGCGGCCTGCGCGGCCTCGTAGAGGGCGAGGACCGTGTCGGCTGGCACGGCGGTGCCGGTGGGGTTGTTGGGCGTCGTCACGAAGACGACGTCCGGCCGGTGCTCGGCGATGGCCTCGGTGGCCGCCGCCACGTCGACCGTGAAGTCCTCGTGGCGGGGGCCCGAGAGCCAGGTGGTGCCGGTGCCGCGCGCGATCAGGCCGTGCATCGAGTACGAGGGCTCGAAGCCGATGGCCGTCCTGCCGGGGCCGCCGAAGGTCTGCAGGAGCTGCTGGATGACCTCGTTGGAGCCGTTGGCCGCCCAGACGTTGGCGAGGGCGACCTCGTGGCCGGTGGTGCGGGTGAGGTAGCGCGCGAGTTCGGTGCGCAGCTCGACCGCGTCCCGGTCGGGGTAGCGGTTGAGGTCGCGGGCGGCCTCGCGGACCCGCTCGGCGATGCGCTCGACGAGCGGCTCGGGCAGCGGGTAGGGGTTCTCGTTGGTGTTCAGGCGCACCGGTACGTCGAGCTGGGGCGCCCCGTAGGGGGACTTGCCGCGCAGCTCGTCGCGGACGGGCAGGTCGTCGATGCGTACGTCGCTCACTGGCCCGGCACCTGCCATCCGAACCTTGCCTTGATCGCCGCGCCGTGCGCCGGCAGGTCCTCCGCCTCGGCAAGTGTCACCACGTGGTGGGCGACCTCGGCCAGCGCCTCGCGGGTGTAGTCCACGACGTGGATGCCGCGCAGGAACGACTGGACGGACAGGCCCGAGGAGTGGCAGGCGCAGCCGCCGGTGGGCAGGACGTGGTTGGAGCCCGCGCAGTAGTCGCCGAGGGAGACGGGCGCCCAGGGGCCGACGAAGATCGCGCCCGCGTTCCGCACGCGGTCGGCGACGGCGGCGGCGTCGGCGGTCTGGATCTCCAGGTGCTCGGCGCCGTACGCGTCGACGACCCGCAGGCCCTCTTCCAGGCCGTCGACCAGCACGATCGCGGACTGGCGGCCCTGGAGCGCGGGCACGATCCGGTCCTCGACGTGCTTGGTGGCGGCGATCTGCGGCGCCAGCTCCTTCTCGACGGCGTCCGCGAACGCCACGGAGTCCGTGACGAGGACGGCGGCGGCGAGCGGGTCGTGCTCGGCCTGGCTGATCAGGTCGGACGCGACGTGCGCCGGGTCGGCGGTGTCGTCGGCGAGGACCGCGATCTCGGTCGGGCCGGCCTCGGTGTCGATGCCGATGCGGCCGGTGAAGTAGCGCTTGGCGGCGGCGACCCAGATGTTGCCGGGGCCGGTGACCATGTTGGCCGGGGCGCACGTCTCGGTGCCGTAGGCGAACATCGCGACGGCCTGGGCGCCGCCGACCGCGTACACCTCGTCGATGCCGAGGAGCGCGCAGGCGGCGAGGATCGTGGGGTGCGGGAGCCCGCCGAAGTCGGCCTGGGGCGGCGAGGCGAGGGCCATCGACGCGACGCCCGCCTCCTGCGCCGGAACGGCGTTCATGATCACGGAGGAGGGGTAGACGGAGCGGCCGCCGGGGGCGTAGAGCCCGACGCGCTCGACCGGCACCCACTTCTCGGTGACCTTGCCGCCGGGCGCGACCCGCACGGTGTGCGGGGCGCGGCGCTGCTCGCGGTGGACGGCGCGGGCGCGGCGGATCGACTCCTCCAGGGCCTCGCGCACGACGGGGTCGAGACCGGCCAGGGCCTCCTGGAGGGCGGCGGCGGGCACCCGCACCCGGTCGAGCCGGACGCCGTCGAATTTCTCCGCGTACTCGATCAGCGCCGCGTCGCCGCGATGATGCACGTCTTCGCAGATGGGCCGCACCTTCTCCAGGGCGGCCGCGACGTCGAAGTCGGCACGGGGCAGCAGGGCGCGAAGGGCGGACCCCGACGGAAATTCCGTGAGGGCGTCGCCGCGCAGATCGATTCGAGAGATCACATGGCCAATTCTCTCAGACCTTCTTTCGACGTCGGTCGCCCGTATCACTGGCTGATATAGATCTCGCGTGGCCCGTTCACCCCAGGCGTTCAGCCGGTCACGGAGCGGGCATGAAACAGGTGTACGAGGCAGGTGCGCGAGGCATGGGCGCGCCGCGACGGGGAGGAAGACAGCAGTGGTCGACGACGCCGGTGCCGGTGACCCGCCGGACGGGCTGACCGCCGCGGAGATCGGCATGTGGCAGGCCTTCCGCAACGGCAGTGTGTACGACCTCAGGTCCGGTGACGCCGCGGTGGACGATCCGCACGGCGGCCACCCCTGGGGTCCCGAGCGCAGCGTCCGGGCGCGCATCGTGTGCTGGCTGCTGCTGGACGGGCCGCCCGCGCTCGCGGGCCGCGTCTCCTCGCTGAAGCTGGCGGGCGTGCAGATCACCGACGTGCTCGATCTCGCGGGCGGGACCGTCGTGCCGTACACGGAGTTGAAGCACTGCCGCTTCGAGAAGGAGGTGCTCCTGCCGGAGACCCGCTTCGCGACGCTGCGGCTCGTAGACTGCTCGATCCCGCGCCTGGAGGCGGCCCGGCTGCACACGGAGGGCGACCTGCACCTGCCGCGCTGCCGGGTCCACAACGGCATCCGGCTCACGGACGCCCAGATCGGCACGGACCTGCTCCTGAACCAGGTGGTGGTCTACCGCGACCGGCGCAGCCGCTCCATCACCGGCGACGGGCTCACCGTCGGGCAGGACCTCCAGGCCGAGATGATGGAGTCGCACGGCGAGCTGAGCATGCGCGGCGCGAAGGTCGGCGTCTCGCTGAGCCTGCGCGGCAGCCGGCTGATCAACCAGTACGGGCGGTACGCGCTCAACGCCCCCCAGCTCACCGTGGAACGAACGCTCTACTTAACCCCGGCGGCGGTCGGCAATCCGCCGCAGACGAGCGGTACGACGCCGGCGCGCGGCACCCGTGTGCAGCGCTTCGAGTGCGAGGGCGGCATCCGGCTCGACGACGGCCGCTTCGGCGACGCGATCGACTTCGCGGCGGCCCGTTTCACGCTCCAGAACGACCAGGAGATCTCGCTGCGCCGCGTGCAGACGCCCGAGCTGCGCTTCCTCGGCGAGGCGCCGGCGCGCGGCAAGGTCGTCCTGTCCGGCGCCAAGGTCGTGAACCTCATCGACCGGGCGACGAGCTGGCCCGGTCCCGGCGGCCTCCAGATGGGCGGCTTCACCTATGAGAACCTCGTCCCGCAGGGCAGTTTCCCGCTCGCCCTGCGGCTGAGCTGGGTAGCGGCCGCGACCGCCGAGTACAACCCGGAGCCGTACGAGAAGCTCGCCGCCGTCCTGCGCAACGGCGGCGAGGACGCCGACGCCCGCGAGGTCCTCCTCGCCAAGCAGCGCCGACGCCGCGAGACGCTGCCGCTGGCGGCGAAGCTGTGGGGGTACGCGCAGGACTGGACGGTCGCGTACGGCTACCGGCCGGGCCGGGCGGCGGTGTGGATGGCCGTGCTGTGGGCGGTCAGCGCGGTGGCCTTCTCGCACGCCGACCACCCGGCGATCAAACCGGGCGAACACCCGCACTGGAACCCGGCGCTCTTCTCCCTCGACCTGCTGCTGCCCGTGATCGACCTGGGCCAGGACAGCTACTGGCAGCTGCGCGGCGGCTGGCAGTGGTTCTCGACGGCGCTGATCCTGCTCGGCTGGGTCCTCGCGACCACAGTGGCGGCGGGCGCCACACGCCTGCTGCGCCGCAACTGAGGGGCGGCGGGGCGCGGGTGGCGGCCGAACCGTTATCCGGTCGTGGGCAACCTTCTCCGCGCTGTGGCCGTCCTTCCTGCGCGACCAACAATCGGGCGACCGATGACGACCGATTGAGCGACCACGACGGTGACCGGCCCCCGCGCGAGCGGCGCCGGTCGAGGCAAAGGAGGGCACGGGTGCTGCGTGCCTTCGTCCGGACCGCCCGCATGCTCCGGCACACCCCGCGGCTCGCCGCCGGCCTGCCGCCGGACGAGGAGGTGCTCCTCGACGTGCCCGACGAGCAGCTGGCCCCCGCGCTCGTCGCCGCGGGCCGGGGCGATCACGGCCCGGCGGCCAAGCTGCTCGCCACCAGCCGCGAGGCCGCCGAGTGGGAGAACCGCGACCGCTACACCACCCGGCTCGCCGCCTTCGCCCGCTCCCGCCCGGAGTGGTTCGACAACTGGCTGGAGGCGTCCCCGCACGACCCGGACGCCCTGCTCGTCAAGGCCGAACTGGCGGTCGTGCGCGGCTGGGAGTCCCCGGCCCGCGCCGAGCTGCTGCGCGAGATGAGCCCGCTGCTCGCCGCCGCCGCCGAGGCCGCCCCGCGCGACCCGGTGCCCTGGCGGATCGCCCTGGACCACGCGCGGGGCACCCACGCCCCGCACACCGTCTTCGAACAGCTCTGGGCACAGGCGGTGCGCCGCTCCTCGTACCACTACGGATGCCACGCCTCGGCCCTGCAGTACCTGTCGGCCGCCTGGTACGGCTCGCACCGCGAGTGCTTCGACTTCGCCGAGCGCGCCGCCGCGGACGCGCTGCCCGGCTCGCTGATACAGGTTCTCCCGGCACGGGCCGCCTTCGCCTATCTCACCAGCCCCTCGGGGAAAGTGCCGCGCGAGCGCCTGGACGCGGCGGCCGACCTCGCGATCGGCCTCTCCCGCGAGTACGAGGCCTGCGACCCCTGGCCCGCCGAGGTCCGCAACCTCCTCACCTACGTCCTGGTCCGCCTGGAACGCTGGGAGGACGCCCTGGAGCAGCTGCGCCTGATCGGCCCGTACGCGACGTCCTTCCCCTGGGACCGGATGGCCGACGACCCCCTGGGCCAGTTCCTGGAGCTGCGCGACGGCGTGCGGATAGAAGTGGCCTCGACGACGCCTCTGCGGCCGCCGCGCGGACGCGCCGGCGCCGACGAGCATTAGGCTTGCCGGTCGTGACCATCCGGCTTCCGCTCTTTCCGCTCAACTCGGTGCTGTTCCCCGGCCTCGTGCTGCCGCTGAACGTCTTCGAGGAGCGCTATCGCGCCATGATGCGCGACCTGCTCAAGACCCCCGAGGAGGAGCCGCGCCAGTTCGTCGTCGTCGCCATCCGCGACGGCCTGGAGGTGGCGCCGAGCGCGCCCGGCCTCCCCGACCAGACCGCGCTGCCCGAGCACGGCCCCGCCGCCGGCTTCGGCGACGACCCGCTCAAGGCCTTCCACGCCGTCGGCTGCGTGGCGGACGCCGCGACGATCAGGGAGCGCCCCGACGGCGGCTTCGAGGTGCTGGCCACCGGTACGACGCGCGTGCGCGTCGTGTCGATCGAGGCTTCCGGGGCCTACCTGACCGCCGAGGTCGAAGAGGTGCCGGAGGAGCTGGGCGAGGGGGCGGGCACGCTCGCCGACGGAGTCCTGCGCGCCTTCCGCTCCTATCAGAAGCGGCTGGCCGGGGCGCGGGAGCGGTCGCTGACGACGGGCGCCGAGCTGCCGGACGAGCCGTCCGTGGTCTCGTACCTGGTGGCCGCCGCGGCGGTCCTGGACACCCCGACGAAGCAGCGGCTCCTGGAGGCGCCGGACACCGCCTCGCGGCTGCGCGACGAGCTGGGGCTGCTGCGCGCGGAGACCGCGATCATCCGCAATCTGCCGTCGCTGCCCGCGACGGAGCTGACGCGCGGGACGACCAGCCTCAACTGATCCACGGCCGAGCGAGGTAAGGCGAGCACCTTTGGCGAAGAAGCAGAAGAAGCAGGCGGCCGGCACCCCGGCGACGGTGGCGCTCACCGCGGCGGGCACCGCCTTCACGGTGCACTCCTACGAGCACGATCCCGCCCGGACCTCGTACGGCGAGGAGGCCGCGCAGGCCATGGGCGTCCCGCCCGACCGCGTGTTCAAGACCCTGGTCGCGGAGGTGGACGGCGAGCTGACCGTGGCCGTGGTGCCGGTCGCGGGTTCCCTGGACCTGAAGGCGCTGGCCGCCGCGGTCCACGGCAAGCGCGCGGTGATGGCCGACCCGGCGGCCGCCGAACGCACCACGGGCTATGTGCGGGGCGGCATCTCCCCGCTGGGCCAGCGCAAGAAGCTGCGCACGGTCCTGGACGAGTCGGCGTCGGCCCACGCCACCATCCATGTCTCCGCGGGCCGTCGCGGCCTGGAGGTCGAGCTGGCGCCGGACGACCTGGCGAAGCTCACGGAAGCGGTGCTCGCGCCCATCGGCAGGGCGTGAGGCCGCCGCCTGCCCGTACGACGTGACAGTCCCGCGAAGAAGCGCGGGGCCGGTCACGGCAGGCAACACGCCCTAGGCCGGCGGGTACGGGTACGGGTCCGGGTCGCGCGGTCCGAACAGGGCGGTGAGGCCGAGGTGGACGGCCAGCGCGGCCACCGGCCAGGTGAGGAGAGTGCCCTTGGCCTTGAGTTGCAGGGGCGCGTTGAAGACGACGCCCTTGCCGACGGCCTTGGCGTGCGCGACGACGTCCGTGTCGGGTCCGAGCAGGCCCCCGAGCTTCCAGGCCAGCAGGGCGCCCAGCAGGCTGCCCACCGCGAGCCCCGCGACCATCGGGACACCCCCGCTCCTGCGCACCAGGAAGGCCACGACGCCACTGACGGCGCCGAAGGCGAGCGAGAGCAGAGTGAACGTTCCGTCGACACCGATCGCCTGCTCGCCCTCGGTGTCCTTGAGGTACACCGCCTCGCCGTCCGAGATGAGCGGGATGCGCGGCGCCAGCCAGATCCACAGCGCACCGAGCACCAGGCCGCCGAGAGCCACCAGGACCATGATCGCCGCGGCCTGCAGCAGTTCCTTCTTCATGCCGGGCCCGTCCTCCTCGTGACCGTACGGGGGCAGCGCTCCGTACGGCTGCGCGGGTACCTGCCAGGGGTCGTGCGCGGGTCGGTCGTGCGGCGGTTGGGAGGGAGTCAGCGGTGCGGTCACCCACACATCGTGCCAGCACTCCCTGTGCGGCGCGTCACCGGACGGCCGCCCGGCGGTACGCCCACGTGGCGGCCGCGAGCGAGGCGACGCCGACCCCCGCGCAGACCGCCAGATCGAGGGCGACGACGGCCCAGTCCGGGTTTGGATCGAACGTACGGGCGAAGGCCTCCACTCCGTACGTGGACGGCAGCAGGTCGCGCGCGTACTGGAGCAGCGTGGGCATCCGCTCGGCGGGCAGCACGCCGAGCAGCAGCGCCGCCGACATGCCCAGCTGGCCGAGGAGGGTGGCCAGTTCGGGCCGCGGCGCGAGCAGCCCCAGCGCGGCGCCGAGGCCCGCGAGGGCGGCGCCGGCCAGCGGGATCACCGCGACGAGCACCCACAGGTGGGTCAGCGGCAGCCCGAAGAGCCCGCATCCGACGACCGCCGTGACGAGGGTGCCGGGCACCGTGAAGGAGGCGTACGCGGCCGCCGCGCCCAGCACCACGGAGGCGGGCGGCACGGGCAGCGTGGCGTAGTGGTCGAGCCCGCCGTCGGCCCGGAGCCGGCCGAAGTACTGCGCGAGGAGGTTGAGCGCGACGAACGCGACGACGAGCACGGAGGACCCGGCGACGACCGCGCGGGCCTCGCCGCCGCCGTCGACGACGCCGCGCATCAGGATCATGATGCCGATGGACTGGAAGGTCGCCACGAAGAGCAGCGGCATCCGGGCGACCCGCGCGCGCGAGAGCTGGGCCCGGTAGACGGCGGCGAGCGCCGGCAGCAGCCGGGCGCGCGGCCCGAGCACCGCGGACCCTTCGACATCCTGCCCCGCGTGCGCACTGTCGCCCCGCACGGCAACCTCCAGAGGAACCGCGCTCACCAAACACCCTTCCCACACAGAGCCGCGCCCCTAAGGGCCCCTACCCCGCGACCCGCCGCGGGCAAAACCCACCCCACCCCGGCCCGGTGACCCGACGCGGACAAAACCCGCCCCACCCCCGCCCGGCGACCCGACGCGGGCAAAATCCGACCCGTCCGCGCCCGGTGACCCGACGCGGACAAAACCCGCCCCACCCCGGCCCGGTGACCCGACGCGGGCACAGCCCGACCCACCCCCGCCCGGCGACCCGACGCCGGGCAAACGGGTGGGTGGGTGGGAGACATCCGCCGCGAAGCGGCGGCACAGCCAGACCCCCACGAACCCGCACAAGAACCCACAGCCGAACCAGAACCCGAAGCCACCGTCACGCCTTCACCAGCCCCCGCCCACTCCCACCCAACGCGAGATAGACGTCCTCAAGACTGGCCGTGGCCACGGTGAAGTCATCCAAGGCCCCAAAGGCGACCCCGCCAGTAACCGCCGCGACAGCCGCCCGAGCCTCATCGGGCGCGAGCCGCAAGGACCACCGCCGCCCCGTCTCGACGGCGAGGGAGCGGAGCGCGGCCACCTCGGGGACGCCGATCGGCGCTCGCTCCCGCCACACCAGCTCCACCCGCACCTCGTCGGCGACCTTCTCCTTGAGCCCGGCCGGGGTGTCGCAGGCGATGACCCGCCCCCGGTCGAGGACGGCGACCCGGTCGAGGACGGTCTCCGCCTCGATGACGTTGTGCGTGACGAGCAGCACCGTCGTCCCCCGCTCGGCCCGGCGCCGGTCGATCGCCGCCCACACGGCACGCCGCGCGACGGGGTCCATCCCGGTGGTCGGCTCGTCCAGGACGAGCAGCGGCCGCTCCCCCACCAGCGCGGTGGCGAAGCAGGCGAGCCGCCGCTGTCCGCCGGAGAGCTTCTTCAGCGGCCGTGAGGCCAGCCCTGTGAGCGCCAGCTCCGTCAGGACCGCGTCCCGCTCGGCGCGGGCCCGGCGCACGTCGAGCCCGCGCAGCCGCGCGGTCGTCTCGACGGCGAGCGACACCGTCAGCTCGTCCAGTGCGGTGGACTCCTGCCCGAGGTAGGCGAGGATCCGCGCGGCCCGCTCGGGGTGGCGCACGATGTCGTGCCCGAGGATGTCGACGGCGCCGCTGTCGGGCCGCATGAGCCCGGTCAGCTGGCGTACGAGGGTGGATTTGCCGGCGCCGTTGGGTCCGAGCAGACCGAAGATCTCGCCGCGCCGCACCGTGAGGCAGATGCCGTCGCTGGCGCGGACCTCGGGCGTCGCGGGCCTGCCGCGCCTGCCACGGGCCGCGGGGTAGGTCTTCACCAGGTCGCGCACCGCGCAGACGGCGTCGCTGCCGTGTTCCTGACGGAGTCCCTGTCGGACTGCCGGTGCCGGGCGCGTACTCACGAAGGACGAGCCTACGGGGTCCACGGGGCGAGATGACGCCCGGGGCGCCCCGTACGCCCCGTATCAGTCACCTGCCCGGTCCCCCGCGGGCGCGTGCTCGGTGGCCGTCCGCCCGTCGATCTCCCGCCAGAAGCCGGCCCGGATCGCGTACCGGTCGTGCTCGTCGATCTGGTCGTCCTTGTGGGCGAGCAGGCCGAACCGCGCGGCGTAGCGCAGCAGCTCGCCGTCGATGCGGTGCGGGATGCGCGGGTACATCGTGGACAGTTTCTGGAGGTTGTGCTGTTCGGGGAGGCGGGCCGTCCAGCGCCGGGCGAACACCTGTCCGACCTCGTAGGGGTCGCCGCCGACGGTGGTGATGTCCTCCTCGCGGTCGGCCCAGCGCTGCTCGGCGGTGGTCAGCTGGGCGAGGGTCGGCAGGGCGGCGGCCTCGGGGCCCTCGGGGGCGCCGCCGGGCCGCTCGACCCAGCCCTTGTCGGAGGACCACCGCAGCGTCGCGTTCGTGGGGTGCTGCGCGGTCTGGGTGCCGGGGCCGCGCAGGGCGGCCAGGTCCTTGGGGGTGGGCACGCCCTTGCCGGAGGGGCCGCGGTGCTCGCCGGGTTCCCGGCCGTTGGAGGGGGTGTCGCCGTTGGGGGCGGGGGTGGTGGTCGCCTCCTCCTCGGCGCGCTGGGCGGCGGCGGCGAGGGCGGACTCCGGGAGCGGCGCGGAGAGGATCGCGGCGATCTCGGGGCGCGGCGCGGGCGGCGGGGCGCCGCAGATGCCGGAGAGTTCCTTGGGGCGTACGGCCTTGGTGATCCACGCCCGGTCGAGCACGCGCCGCTCGTCGGCCTCGGCGACCAGGTCCTCGGACTGGTTGTAGTCGCCGTCGGCGGCCTGGACGGCCCACAGGTGGACGGCGACGCCGTGCTCCTTGGCGGCCATCATGCCCGGCAGCAGGTCGCCGTCGCCGGTCACGAGCACGATGTCGGAGCAGGCGCGGTTGCGGGCCAGCTCGGTCAGCTCGGCGTGCATGGCGGCGTCCACGCCCTTTTGCGCCCATCGCCCGTCGCTGCGGGTCAGGGCGCCGAGCCGGACGGTGACGCGCGGCATGACGCGCAGGCGCCGGTGCTCGGGCTGGGGCACGCGGTCGGGCGCCCCGTCGAACCAGTAGATGCGCAGCAGCGGGCGCTCGGTGTCGGCTTCCGCGCGTTCGCGCAGCCCCCGGATCAGGGCGGAGTGGTCGACGGTGATCCGGGACCTGGAGGGTTCCCCCGCGAGGAGACTCGCGGCGGCACCCAGCAGATACCCGGCGTCCACCAGGACGATGCAGCGGTCCACGCGATCCACCCTCTTTCCCTGGAGGTTCTCCGGCCTTCGGCGGAAGTCCCTGAAAAGTGCCCGGAGGTTCCTGGACGTTCCCTCGATGGCCCACGAACACACCCTGTGACGGAAACGAGTCAGGGGTGCGGGTGCGGGGCCGCCTCGGGTTCGCTTCGAGTCTGCCCGACCCGGCGGAGGTTAACGGCCGGAACTCGATCTTCGGCGTGGCGTATGGGCGCATCTCGCGGAGGCGGGCCTTATTACACACGGTAATTGCCCGAAATGCGCGGCTTGTCGACGTATGTGAACCTGATCGCGTCATGGCCCCCAGGTCCCCCTCAGGAGGAAGATCACCATGGCCAAGAACAAGAATCGCAAGCAGGGCAGCCAGGAGAACCGCGCCTCGGCGGCCGAGCGGGCATCGGAGCAGGCCAAGTCGGCCGCCGTCGAGGCCCAGTCGCCGATGGAGACGCAGGCTCAGGGCAGCCCCGCTGATGTTGCCCGTAAGCACCAGCGCCGCTTCGGCCACAACTGACGCACAGCGAGGCACACATGAGGGGCGCACCCGCGCGGGTGCGCCCCTCATGCTCTGCCGAGTCCCGGCTCAGCCCGCCAGGCAGGACGGGCCGAGCAGCACCTTCAGATCGCCGAAGAGGGCCGGGTCCGGCTTCACGCGGTGCCGGTCGAGCCGCAGCACGGTGGTCTTCTGCGCCCCCTGGAGCTTGATCCGCACCTCGCTGTTGCCGCGGTGGTGGCTGAGGACCTCACCGAGGCGGGTCACCATCGGCGGGCTCACCTTGACGGTCGGGATGGTGATCACCACGGGCGCGTTGGTGCCCGCGTTCGACAGGTCGGGGACCTGGAGCTCCATCGCGACGAGCCGCGGCACGTCCTCGCGCTTGTCGAGGCGCCCCTTGACGAAGACGACCGCGTCCTCGACGAGTTGGGTCGACACCAGCTGGTAGGTCGCCGGGAAGAACATGCACTCGATGGAGCCCGCGAGATCCTCCACCGTGGCGATGGCCCAGGCGTTGCCCTGCTTGGTCATCTTGCGCTGGAGGCCCGAGATGATGCCGCCGATGGTGACCACCGACCCGTCGGAGAAGTCGCCCCCGGTGAGCTGCCCGATGCCCGCGTCGGCCTTGTCGGACAGAACGTGCTCCAGGCCGAAGAGCGGGTGGTCGGAGACGTACAGGCCGAGCATCTCCCGCTCCTGGGCGAGCAGGTAGGTCTTCTCCCACTCGTCCTCGGAGAACTCCACGTCGAGCCCGAAGCCCGGCTCGTCGCCGGCGCTCTCGTCGCCCATCCCGCCGAAGAGGTCGAACTGGCCCTCGGCTTCCTTCCTCTTGACCGCCACGACGTTGTCGATCATCGGTTCGTACTGGGCGGTCAGGCCCTTGCGGGTGTGCCCCATCGTGTCGAACGCGCCCGCCTTGATGAGCGATTCGGTGGTGCGCTTGTTGCAGGCGGCCGCCTCGACCTTGTCGAGGTAGTCGGGGAACGAGGTGAACTTCCCCTTCGCCTTGCGCGAGCGGATGATCGACTCCACCACGTTCGTACCGACGTTGCGGACGGCCTCCAGGCCGAAGAGGATCACGTCGTCGCCCTGGGCGGCGAAGTTGTGCACGGACTCGTTCACGTTCGGCGGGAGCACCTTGATGCCCATGCGCCGGCACTCGTTCAGATAGACGGCCGACTTGTCCTTGTCGTCCTTCACCGAGGTGAGCAGCGCGGCCATGTACTCGGCCGGGTAGTTCGCCTTCAGGTAGGCGGTCCAGTAGGTGACCAGGCCGTACGCGGAGGAGTGCGCCTTGTTGAACGCGTAGCCGGCGAAGGGGACCAGGACGTCCCACAGTGCCTGGATGGCCTCGTCGGAGTAGCCGTTCTTCCGGGCGCCCGCCTGGAAGAGGACGAAGTTCTTCTCCAGCTCCTCGGGCTTCTTCTTGCCCATCACGCGGCGCAGGATGTCGGCCTCGCCGAGGCTGTAGCCCGCGACGATCTGGGCGGCCTTCTGCACCTGCTCCTGGTACACGATGAGGCCGTAGGTCAGGCCCAGCGTCTCCTTCAGGGGCTCTTCGAGCTCCGGGTGGATCGGCGTGATCTCCTGGCGGCCGTTCTTGCGCTCGGCGTAGTTCGTGTGCGAGTTCATGCCCATCGGGCCCGGCCGGTACAGGGCCGAGACGGCGGAAATGTCCTCGAAGTTGTCGGGCTGCATCTGGCGCAGCAGGGAGCGCATCGGGCCGCCGTCGAACTGGAAGACGCCGAGCGTGTCGCCGCGGCAGAGCAGTTCGAAGGTCTTCGGGTCGTCGAGCGGCAGGGAGAGCATCTCCAGCTCGACGCCCTTGTTCGCCTTCACCATCTTGACGGCGTCGTCCATGATGGTGAGGTTGCGCAGGCCCAGGAAGTCCATCTTGAGCAGGCCGAGCGACTCGCACTGGGGGTAGTCCCACTGCGTGATCGTCACGCCGTCGGTGTGCCGCACCCAGATCGGCGCGTGGTCCACGATCGGCTCGCTGGACATGATCACGCCGGCCGCGTGCACACCCATTTGCCGGACCAGGCCCTCGACGCCCTTGGCGGTGTCGATGACCTTCTTCACGTCCGGCTCGTTCTCGTACATCCCCCGGATCTCGCCCGCCTCGCTGTAGCGCGGGTGCTTGGGGTCGGTGATGCCGGAGAGGTCGATGCCCTTGCCGAGGACGTCGGCGGGCATCGCCTTGGTCAGGCGGTCGCCCATCGCGTACGGATATCCGAGCACGCGCGCGGAGTCCTTGATGGCGTTCTTCGCCTTGATCTTTCCGTACGTGCCGATCATGGCGACCTTGTCGGCGCCGTACTTCTCCGTCACGTACCTGATCACCTCGACGCGCCTGCGCTCGTCGAAGTCGATGTCGACGTCGGGCATGGAGACGCGCTCGGGGTTGAGGAACCGCTCGAAGATCAGGCCGTGCGTGATCGGGTCGAGGTCGGTGATGCCCATGGCGTACGCGACGATCGAGCCGGCCGCGGAGCCTCGGCCGGGGCCCACCGCGATGCCGTTGTTCTTGGCCCACATGATGAAGTCCGCGACGACCAGGAAGTACCCCGGGAACCCCATCTGGATGATGATGTCCATCTCGTACTCGGCCTGCTTCTGGCGGTCCTCGGGGATGCCGTCCGGGTAGCGGCGCTCCATGCCGCGGCGGACCTCCTCCTGGAACCAGGTGACCTCGGTGAAGCCCTCGGGGATGTCGAACTTCGGCATCAGGTCGCGCTTTTCGAACATGCCCGTGGTGTCGATCTGCTCGGCGACCAGGAGCGTGTTGCGGCAGCCCTCCTGCCAGGCGTCCGAGGAGTCGATGGCGTACATCTCGTCGGTCGACTTCAGGTAGTAGCCGGTGCCGTCGAAGCGGAAGCGGTCCGGGTCCGAGAGGTTCTTGCCGGTCTGGATGCACAGCAGGGCGTCGTGGGCGGTCGACTCGTGCGCGTACGTGTAGTGCGAGTCGTTCGTCACCAGGGGCGGGATGCCGAGCTTCTTGCCGATCTCCAGCAGACCGTCGCGGACCCGGCGCTCGATCTCGATGCCGTGGTCCATCAGCTCCAGGAAGTACCGGTCCTTGCCGAAGATGTCCTGGTATTCCGCGGCGGACTTCAGCGCCTCGTCGAACTGGCCGAGCCGCAGCCTGGTCTGCAGCTCGCCCGAGGGGCAGCCGGTGGAGGCGATCAACCCCTCCGACCACTGGGAGATCGTCTCCTTGTCCATGCGCGGCCACTTCTGGAGCCAGCCCTCCGCGTACGCGTCCGAGGAGAGCCGGAAGAGGTTGTGCAGGCCCGTCTTGTTCGCCGCCCAGATCGTCTTGTGGGTGTAACCACCCGAACCGGACACGTCGTCGCGCTTCTGGTGCGGCTGGCCCCACTGGATCTTCCGCTTGTTGCGCCGCGACTCCGGCGCCACGTACGCCTCGATCCCGATGATCGGTGTCACGCCCGCCTTCTGCGCCGAGTGGAAGAAGTCGTACGCCCCGTGGAGGTTGCCGTGGTCGGACATGGCGATGTGCGTCATGCCCATCTCATTGCACGCGTTGAACATGTCCTTGAGCCGCGCGGCACCGTCAAGCAGCGAGTACTGGGTGTGCACGTGCAGGTGCGTGAAGGGCGGCTTGGTCACGGTGGGAGGCCTCCGGGAAACGGTCGGTGAAGGGCTGCGGGCGGTCCGGGGGGACAGCGGGGAAGTCTAGTCCGCGGCAGTGACAGCCGACGGGCACTCGGGGGTACCGTCGTGCGTTGGACCGGTCGGGAACCTGTCCCAAATGTCACCGCCCCACCCCGCACCAGGAGGCACCCCGCGATGTCCGTCCCGCAGCCCACGGCCGATGAGCGCGGCGAGCAGATCCTCGCCGTCTTCGGCACCGCGTTCGGCGAGCTGCTTGCCGCGGACCCCGCCGCTTTCCGCGTGAAGTTCCGGAAGATGGCCTCCTCCGCCTTCGCGTTCTACCGCGGCACGGCCTGCCTGTTCTACGCCGACCTGGAGCGCGAGCAGCACGGCGGGCCGTACCTGGACGAGCGTACGGGCCGGGTGTGGATCCACGGCGACCTGCACGCCGAGAACTTCGGCACGTACATGGACGCCCAGGGCCGTCTGATCTTCAACGTGAACGACTTCGACGAGGCCTACGTCGGCCCCTTCACCTGGGACCTGAAGCGCCTCGCCGCCTCCCTGGCCCTGATCGGCTACTCCAAGGCGCTCAGCGACGAGCAGATCTCCGACCTGGTGCGGATCTGCGCCGCGGCCTACCGCGAGCGGATCCACGAGCTGGCGACGGGCGCCAAGAGCGACGAGGTGCCGCCCTTCACGCTGGACACCGCCCAGGGCCCCCTCCTGGACGCCCTGCGCGACGCGCGTTCCCTGACCCGGTTCGGGCTGCTCGACTCGATGACCGAGATCCGCGACTTCGAGCGCCGCTTCGCGCCCGGCGGCGGCTCCATCGAGCTGGACGCCGCCACCCGCTACAAGGTCCTCGCGGCCTTCGACGGCTATCTGGAGACGCTCCCGGACTCCTCGCTGACCCGCCCCGACTCCTACCGCGTCAAGGACGTCGTGGGCCGGCGCGGCATCGGCATCGGCTCCGCGGGCCTGCCCTCGTACAACATCCTCCTGGAGGGCAACAGCGACGCCCTGGAGAACGACGTCGTGATCTACCTCAAGCAGGCGCAGACCCCGGCGGTCTCGCGGCACATCACGGACCCGGCGGTGCGCGGCTACTTCCGGCACGAGGGGCACCGCACCGTCATCTCCCAGCGCGCCCTGCAGGCGCACGCCGACCCGTGGCTGGGCTGGACCGAGCTGGACGGCGCCGGGCAGCTCGTCGCCGAGGTGTCGCCGTACGCGGTCGACCTGGACTGGTCGGACATCGACGACCTGGAGGAGATCTCCCTGGTCGTCGCGGACCTCGGCCGCGCCACGGCCACGATGCACGCCGCGGCGGACGACGAGAGCGGCCACTCGGAGCTGGTGCCCTTCTCCACGGAGCGCGCCATCGACGCCGCGATCGCGGCCGACGAGGACGGCTTCGGGGACCTGCTCGTGGACTTCGCGCACAGCTACGGCGCGCGGGCGCGCGGCGACCACCAGATCTTCGTCGACCTGTTCCGCAACGGCGCCATCCCCGGCCTGTGAGCCCCCGCGGCCCGCTGCGGAACTCTTAGGGACCCTTTAGGGACCGCCTACAGGAACTCGTGGCACACTCCTCCGCGATGGACATATCCGGGACCCGACTCAGAGCCGTGCGCGCGGCGCTGTTCACGGCACTCGTCGTGACGCTCTCCGCCGCGTCGCACGTGCTGCTGTCCCGGGCCCCCCTGCCGCCGGCCACCGTCGCGGCCATCGCCGCCGCCGTCTTCGTCCTGGCGTACGCCCTGGCGGGACGCGAGCGCGGTTACGGGCGGATCGCCGCCCTGCTGATCCCGTCGGAGCTGGCCGCCGACACGGTGTTCACCGCCGGGCAGCACGTCTGCTACGGCGAGGCGGGCGGCCCGGTGGCGGGCCCGCTGCGCTCCGTCGGCTTCGACGTGCTGTGCGGCGGCACGCCCGTCGGGACCCCGCTGGCCCGGATGACCGCCGACGGCCACGGCGGCGCCGCGGCGCTGCTCGCCGACGCCGAGCCGAGCGCCGCCTGGCTGCTGCTCGGAGCGCACGTCGCGGTGGGTCTGCTGGCGGCGGCCTGGCTGCGGCGCGGCGAGCGGGCGTTGGCCCAGCTGCTGCGCGCGGTCGCCGGGGCGACGTTCCGGCCGCTGCTGCGCGCGGTCGCCTCCGTGGGCGCCACGCGCCCGCCCGAGCTGCGCCTGCCGCGCCCCGAGCGCCGGGCGCATGTGCCGCGCACACGCCTGCTGGTGCACTGCGTGGGGCGGCGGGGGCCGCCGTGCTCGGCCGTCTTCGCCTGAGCACGACGCACCCCCACGCAGTTCACCAACACGGAGAAAAAGATCATGAGCCAGCGCAACAGCCAGGCCGCCAAGTCCGCCGCCCGTGAGCGGATCCGCCTCCAGCAGGAGGCCGAGCGCAAGCGCGAGAAGCGCAAGCGCGCGATGATCGTCGGTGTCTCGATCGTCGCGGTCCTCGCCATCGCCGGCGGCGTCGGCTACGCCGTGATGCAGTCCAACCAGCCCTCGAAGTGGGAGGAGGCCGCCGACGCGAAGGTGGTCGCCCCGGCGAACTCCTCGGGCACGGACGGCACCAAGGTCACGATCGGCGAGTCCGCCGCCAAGAACACGGTCCACCTGTACGAGGACCCGCGCTGCCCCGGTTGCGCCGCCATGGAGCAGTCCATCGGCGACGCGATCGACAAGGGCATGAAGGACGGCGACTACAAGCTGACCTTCACCATCGGGACGTTCCTCGACAACAACCTCTCCGGAGAGGGGTCGAAGAACGCCCTCAGCGCGCTCGGCGCCGCCCTGAACGTCAGCCCCGAGGCGTTCCTGGAGTACAAGACCGCCCTGTACTCCGCGAAGTACCACCCCTCGGAGTCCACCGACAAGTTCGCCAAGGACGAGTACCTGATCAAGGTGGCGAACACCGTGGACGCCCTCAAGAACAACAAGAAGTTCCAGAGCGCCGTCGAGAAGGGCACCTTCGACCCCTGGGCCCTGAAGATGAGCGACTCCTTCCAGTCGGCCGAGGGCGTGGAGTCCACCCCCACCATCAAGATCAACGACAAGGTCGTCGAGACGCCGAAGACCGACGACGCCTGGAAGGCCGCGCTGAAGAAGGCGGGCGTCACGAAGTAGCGGCAGGCCTTCGCGCCCGCCCTGGCTGGAAGGGGGGCGAACCTGGCCGGTTCGCCCCCTCAAGTGGTTACCGATCAGTATCGTGATCACCCGTGACCAGTCGAAACCAAGATCACCTGCCGCTCGACGCCCCGTCCCCGAGCCGCCGTACCGTCGTCAAGGCCGCGGCCGCCACCGCCGCCCTCGGCGCCTCGCTCACCGCCGTCCCCGCGCACGCCGCGGACGGGCCGGCCTTCCACCACGGCGTCGCCTCCGGGGATCCGCTGCCCGACGGCGTCCTGCTGTGGACCCGGGTGACGCCCACGCCGGACGCCGTGCCCGGGTCGGGCAAGGGGCCCGACACCGAGGTGCGTTGGGAGATAGCCGAGGACAAGGGCTTCTCCAGGGTCGTCGGCCGCGGCAGCACCACGGCGCGGGCGGAGTCCGACCACACGGTCAAGGCCGATGTAAGGGGCTTGCTCCCTGCGACCACCTATTACTTCCGCTTCTCCGCGGGCGACGCCTCCCAGGTCCACTCCCCCGTGGGCCGCACCAGGACCACCCCCGCGTACGACGCCTCGGCGCACGGCGTCCGGTTCGGCGTGGTGTCCTGCGCCAACTGGGAGGCGGGCTACTTCTCGGCCTACCGCCACCTCGCGGCCCGCACCGAACTGGACGCGGTCCTGCACCTCGGCGACTACCTCTACGAGTACCGCAGCGGCGAGTACCCGGCCGCCGAGAACGTCGTACGCCCGCACGAACCCCGGCACGAGATCGTCACGCTCGCCGACTACCGCGTCCGGCACGGCCTGCACAAGACCGACCCCGACGCGCTGGCGATGCACGCCACGCACCCGGTCATCGCGATCTGGGACGACCACGAGTTCGCCGACAACGCCTGGTCGGGCGGCGCGGTGAACCACTCCGCCGGGACGGAGGGCCCCTGGGCGGCGCGCATGGCCGCGGCCAAGCAGGCCTACTTCGAGTGGATGCCCGTACGCCCCTCCACCGAGGGCACGGTCTACCGCCGCGTCCGCTTCGGCAAGCTGGCCGACCTGCACCTGCTCGACCTGCGCTCCTTCCGCTCCGAGCAGGCGAGCGCCGGCAGCGGCGCGGTGGACGACCCGGACCGCACGCTCACCGGCCGCGCGCAGCTCGACTGGCTCAAGTCGGGCCTCGCGGCCTCGGACGCCGTCTGGAAGCTGGTCGGCACCTCGGTGATGATCTCGCCGGTGGCCTTCGGCGCCCTGCCGGCGCACGTCCTCAAGCCCCTCGCCAAGCTGCTGGGCCTGCCCCAGGAGGGCCTCGCCGTCAACGTCGACCAGTGGGACGGCTACACGGACGACCGCAGGGAACTCATCGGTCACCTGCGCGACAACGGCATCCGCAACACCGTCTTCCTGACCGGTGACATCCACATGGCGTGGGCGAACGACGTGCCGGTCAAGGCGGCCACGTACCCCCTGAGCCACTCCGCGGCCACGGAGTTCGTGGTCACCTCGGTGAGCTCCGACAACATCGACGACATGCTCCACGTCGCCCCGCACACGGTCTCCCGGGCGGCCGCGCTCGCCCTGGAGGCGGCCAACCGCCACGTGAAGTGGCTGGACATGGACTCGCACGGCTACGGCGTCCTGGACATCACCGCGGAGCGCTCGCAGATGGACTACTACGCCCTGTCCGACCGCACCGACCCCGCGGCGACCTCGTCCTGGCTGCGCTCGTACCGCACGCGCAGCGGCACGCAGAGGGTCGAGCGGGCGTACGAGCCCGTGCGCTGACCCACTGACGGTCTTTCCTGGCAAACGATGCCCCGACGGCCCCCCGTCAGTGCGTCACCGCGTCACAGCGTTTCCAGGAAGCCGATCGCCGTGCGCCACGTGTCCTCGGCGGCCGCCGCGTCGTAGTCGTCGAGGCCGGGGTCGGTGTAGAGGTGTCCCGCGCCCGGGTAGCGGTAGACCTCCACGTCGGCCCCGGCCCGGCCCATCCGGAGGTACCAGGCGCTGAGCCAGTCGTCCGTCTCGAACGGGTCGGGCTCCGCCACGTGCAGCTGCACCGGCAGCTCGTCCACGGACACGTTCTCCGCGATGTCGGACGTGCCGTGCAGGAGCAGCAGGCCGCGCGCCTTCTCGTCGCCGAGCGCGAGGGTCTGCGCGGTCGCGGCGCCCAGGGAGAAGCCCGCGTACACCAGGCCCCGCTCGGAGTAGGGGGCGGCGGCGAGGATCGCCCGCTTCAGGAGTTCGTCCTTGCCCAGCTCGTCCTGGAAGGCCCTTCCGTCCTCGACGTCGTCGAAGGTGCGTCCGCCGAACAGGTCCGGTGTCCAGACCTCGTGCCCCTCGGCGCGCAGCCGGTCCGCCGCCGCGTGGACCGCGGGCCGCAGCCCGTACGTCGAGTGGAAAAGCATGATGTTCATGGTGACATCGTGCCATCCGTCCCCGCCCCCTCCCGCCGAGGTCACGGGGGCCGTGCCGAGGGCGGCACCGAGTGCCCCTACCCTCGATGGCATGGAGAACGTACTGCGTCCGTTGATCGTGATCGGCGGCTCGGTCGTGCTCACAGTGGTGGTCGGCTGGTTGGTCGACTTCGCTTTGCGCAGGGCCGACGAACGGCATCACGAGACCCCGCTGTGGGGCCTGCTGCGCCGCTGCCGGGTGCCCTTCCACCTCGTCCTGTGGACCGCCCTGGTGAGAGGCTCCTACGGGCAGGCCGAGATCGCCAAGGACAACACGGCGGCCGTCGAGCGCGGCCTGTCCCTCATCCTCATCGGCTCCACGGCCTGGCTGGTCGTGCGGATCGCCGCGGCGATAGTGGAGTCCTCCTACGCCCGCTACGCCGCGGTCCACCGCGACCCGGCCCGGGTCCGCAGGGTCCGTACGCAGGTGACGCTCATCCAGCGCGTCGTCTCCGCGATCGTCGGTGTCGTGGCGGTGGCCGCGATGCTGCTCACCTTCCCCGCCATGCAGGCGGCCGGCACCTCGCTGCTGGCCTCGGCGGGCATCCTCGGCATCGTCGCCGGTGTCGCCGCCCAGTCCACCCTCGGCAACCTCTTCGCGGGCCTGCAGATCGCCTTCGGCGACATGGTGCGCATAGGGGACACCGTCGTGGTGGACGGCGAGTGGGGCACCGTGGAGGAGATCACCCTGACCTTCCTCGCCGTACGCACCTGGGACGAGCGCCGGATCACGATGCCCGTGTCGTACTTCACGTCGAAGCCGTTCGAGAACTGGTCCCGCGGCGGCGCGCAGATGACCGGCACGGTCTTCTTCCACCTGGACCACTCGGCGCCGGTCCACCAGATGCGCGCCAAGCTCCGGGACATCCTGCGCGACTGCGCGGCCTGGGACGGCCGGGACTGGGGTCTCGCCGTGACCGACACGACACCGAGCACCCTCCAGGTGCGCGCCCTGGTCACCGCCAAGGATGCCGACGACATCTGGACCGTCCGGGTCACCGTGCGCGAACAGCTGATCCAGTGGCTGACGGAACACCACCCGTACGCCCTGCCGAAGATCACCACGGCCTCGGCCCAGCCCACGCCGAACGGCCACCGCCCGCTGCACCTGACGTCGAAGGCGCCGCGGACCGGCCGCGGCTGACCCGCCGGGCAGCGCGGGCGGGGGTCAGCGCAGGCTGCGTACGTCGAGGTGGTGCAGCACCCGGTCGACGACCTCCGGGTCGGCGCCGGGCTCGCTGCGCGCGGCGAGGACCTCGTGGCGGGCGGCGGACATCATCTCGCGCTGGATGCGCTGGACGGCCTTCATGCGGTCCACGCGCTTGGCGTACCGCTCCCGCCGTTCCTCGTCGACCACGTCCGGGCTGATCCTCGCCCCGATGTCGAACGCGCCGCGCAGCAGCCGCTCGGAGATCTCCTCCGGGAGCTCCTCGACCTCCTCGATCTCCTTCAGGCGGCGCTTGGCGGCCTTGGCGGCGCGCACCGCGAGCGCCCGTTCCAGCTCCCGCTCCGCGTCGGTGTCGGCCCGCACCCCGAGCCTTCGCACCAGCCAGGGCAGCGTGAGCCCCTGGGCGACGAGCGTCGCCATGATCACGCAGAACGCGATGAAGATGATCTCGTCGCGGGCCGGGAACGGAGCCCCGTCGTCCGTCTTGAGCGGGATGGCGAGCGCCAGGGCCACCGACGCCACGCCGCGCATGCCGGCCCACCACATGACGACGGTCTCGCGCCAGGTCGTCGGGATGTCCTCGTCGTAGTCCCGGCGCTTGTGCAGGCGCTTGGCGAGCCAGGTCGCGGGCAGCAGCCACAGCAGCCGTACGCCGACGACGACCCCGACGACCGCCGCGCCCCAGCCGAACATCTCCCACTCGCGGCCGCTCGCGATGCCGAAGACGTTGTGCAGCTCCAGGCCGATGAGCCCGAACGCGGCGCCGGTGACCAGGGTGTCGACGATCTGCCAGAAGGTCTGCCCGGTGATGCGGCCGAGCACGTCGTCGGCGTCGACGGCGTTCTCCGCGAGGTAGAGCGCGGTGGTCAGGACGGCCAGCACCCCGGAGCCGAGCATCTCCTCGGCCAGCACATAGCTGACGAACGGCACGAGCAGCGTCAGGCCGGTCTGCAGGACGGCGTCGCCGAGCAGCCCCATGAGCTTGTTCGTCACCCAGCCGAGCGCGAGCCCGACGAGCACGGCCACCACGGCGGACAGCACCAGCTGCCCGGCGGCGGACGGCCAGGAGAACGTCCCGCTCACCGCCGCCGCGATCGCCACGTGGTAGAGCACGATCGCCGTGACGTCGTTGAACAGGCCCTCGCCCTCCAGGATCGACACGAGCCTGCGGGGCAGCCCCAGCGAGCCCGCCACGGCGGTCGCGGCGACGGGGTCCGGCGGCGCGACGAGCGCCCCGAGCGCGACGGCCGCGGCGATCGGCAGCCCGGGGACGATGGCGCTCGCCATCGCGGCGACGGCCGCCGTGGTCACGAAGACCAGCGCCACGGCGAGCAGGAAGATGGGCCGCCGGTTGGCCGCGAACTGGCGCCACGAGGTGCGCTGCACGGAGGCGTAGAGCAGCGGCGGCAGGATCAGCGGCAGGATGTAGTCGGGCGGGATCTCGACGTTCGGCACGAACGGCAGCAGGGCCATGCCGATCCCCGCCAGCGTCATCAGGATGGGCGCGGGCAGGCCGAGCCGCTCCCCCAAGGGGACGGTGACCACCGCTCCCAGCAGCAGGACGAGCAGCAGCGCCAGTTGATCCACGGTGCGCCCTCCGGGCGGTCGAGACTCCAACGATCAAGACTCAACCCTGCCACGCGGCGGCGCCCGACGCGTTCAGCGCAGCGGCTTGCGCATGGCCCTATGTGGAATCCCGGCGTCGGGGAACTCCGGTCCGTACGCCTCGTACCCCAGGCGTTCGTAGAACCCCACGGCGTGGGTCTGGGCGTGCAGGTCGACCGCCGTCAGCCCACGCGCGCGTGCCGCGTCCTCGATGGCCCCGACGAGGGCCGCGCCGACACCGAGGCCGCGTGCGGTCGCCGTCACCGCGAGCCGGCCGAGCGCGCCCACCCCGGCGTCGCCGCCGTTCTTGGCGGCCGCCGCCTCGCCGGTCAGCAGCCGGCCCGTGCCGAGCGGGACGCCGTCCTCGTCCACGGCCAGGACGTGCACCGCCCCGGCGTCGTAGGCGTCGTACTCGATCTCCTCGGGCACCTGCTGCTCGGCGACGAAGACGGCCTTGCGGACCGCGAAACAGGCCTTCAGATCGGCGGCCTCCCGCGCGACCCGGATCGTCACACCGGTCACGAACTCTCCGCCCGCACCCGGTCCAGCGCCTGCTGGAGGTCGTCGGGGTAGCCGCTCTCGTACTCCACCCACTGGCCGTCGCCCGGGTGCTCGAAGCCGAGCCGGACGGCGTGCAGCCACTGGCGGGTGAGGCCGAGCCGCTTGCCGAGCGTCGGGTCCGCGCCGTACGTCAGGTCACCCACGCAGGGGTGGCGGTGCGCGGACATGTGCACGCGGATCTGGTGGGTGCGGCCCGTCTCCAGCTTGATGTCGAGCAAGGAGGCGGCCCGGAAGGCCTCGATGAGGTCGTAGTGCGTGACGGAGGGCTTGCCCTCGGCCGTGACCGCCCACTTGTAGTCGTGGTTCGGGTGGCGGCCGATGGGGGCGTCGATGGTGCCGCTCATGGGGTCGGGATGGCCCTGGACCAGCGCGTTGTAGCGCTTGTCGACCGTGCGCTCCTTGAACTGGCGCTTCAGCGAGGTGTAGGCCCGCTCCGACTTGGCGACCACCATCAGGCCGGAGGTGCCCACGTCCAGGCGGTGCACGATGCCCTGGCGCTCGGCGGCACCGGAGGTCGAGACGCGGTACCCGGCGGCGGCGAGGCCGCCGATCACGGTGGTGCCGGTCCAGCCGGGGCTCGGGTGCGCGGCGACGCCGACCGGCTTGACGATCACGACGATGTCGTCGTCGTCGTGCACGATCTCCATGCCCTCCACGGGCTCGGCCACGACCTGCACCGGAGCGGGTGCCTGGGGCATCTCCACTTCCAGCCAGGCGCCGCCGTGCACCCGCTCGGACTTGCCGACCACCGAGCCGTCGACCGCGACCTTCCCCGCCGCGGCGAGCTCGGCGGCCTTCGTACGGGAGAAGCCGAACATGCGCGAGATGGCGGCGTCGACGCGCTCGCCCTCCAGGCCGTCCGGCACGGGCAGGGTGCGGATCTCGGGAATCGTGCTCACCCATTGAGTATGCAGGAGCCCACCGGCCCCCCGGCACCACGGGCCGTCGCCCCGACCCCCGGAGCGGGCTCAGTCCTTGTGGACGGTGCCGTCCGGGTCGAGTCCCCGGAAGGACAGCAGCACGATCAGGATGCCGCCGCAGACGATCGCGGAGTCCGCGAGGTTGAAGACCGCGAAGCCCTTGGGGGCGATGAAGTCGACCACCGCGCCCTCGAAGACGCCGGGCGCGCGGAAGATCCGGTCGGTGAGGTTGCCGAGCGCGCCGCCCAGGAGCAGGCCGAGCGCGATCGCCCACGGCAGGCTGTAGAGCTTGCGGGCGAGCCGGGCGATCACCACGATGACCGCCGCCGCGATGCACGTGAAGATGATCGTGAAGGCCTCGCCGAACCCGAAGGCGGCGCCCGCGTTGCGGATCGCGGTGAAGCGGAGCCAGTCGCCGAGGACGTCGATCGCGTCGTGGTGCTCCAGCTTCGCGACCACGATCATCTTGCTGACCAGGTCGCAGGCGTACGCGAAGGCGGCCACCGCGAACAGCACGGCGATCTTGCGCCTGCCCTTGGGCCGGTCGCCGCCCTCGCCCGCGTCCGCCGTCCCGTCGGAGACCGAGCCGGACCGCTCCGGCTCGTCCCCGGCCGTCTCAGGGATGTCCGGCGTACCGATGATGCGCTCCGCCTCTGCCACGTGAGTCCCTCAACCTAGGTACCTGACTGGGGACGAGGGTACGGCACACGCATCCGGGGGCAGGCGTCCAGCCCACGCTCAGGAGCGCCGTTCCTGCTTCTGCTTGCACTCCACGCACAGGGTCGCGCGCGGGAAGGCCTGCATCCGCGCCTTGCCGATCGGGTTCCCGCAGTTCTCGCAGAGGCCGTACGTGCCCGCGTCGAGGCGTTCCAGGGCGCGCTCGGTCTGGTCGAGCATCTCGCGCGCGTTGGCGGCCAGGGACATCTCGTGCTCGCGGGTGATGTTCTTCGTGCCGGTGTCGGCCTCGTCGTCGCCCGCGCCGTCGCCGGAGTCCCGCATCAGGCCCGCGAGGGCCTTCTCCGAGGCGGCGATCTCCGCGGTCAGCCGCAGCGACTCGCTTTGGAGTTCCGCGCGGGCCTCCGCGACCTCCTCCGGGGTCCAGGGGTCCTCGCCCGCGCGGACCGCGAGCCCGCCGGGCCCCGCCGCGACGCCGCGCGCCTTGGGCACTGCCGTCGACTGCGCCTCGGCGGTCGCCGTGCCCGGAGTCTTCTTCGCAACCACTGTCGTGGCTCCCGTCGTCTCCGCGGCCTCAGCCGCATCCTCGGCCGCGGACGCGACCGTCTTCTTGGCCGTGCTCTTCTTGGCCGTGCTCTTCTTAAGTGGGCTCTTCTTGGCCGTGGTCTTCTTCCCGGCCGCCGGCCTTCTCGCCGGGGACGACTTCTTGGCAGCGCTCTCAGCGACCGCGTGCGGGTCCGTCACCGGCTCGTGTGCGGCCTCCGCCTCCGAGGGGGCAACCGTTTCCTCGCCGGCCGCTTCCCCGGGCCCGGTCTCCTTAGCGGTGCTCTTCTTAGCGGTCACTTTCTCAGCGGCCATCTTCTTAACGCTCGCCTTCTTAGCCACCGCTTTCTTGGCGGTGGCTTTCTTGGCGGGCGCCTTCTTGGCCGTGGCTTTCTCAGCGGTGACCTTCTTGGCGACGGCCTTCTTCACGGCGGTCTCCTTGGCCACCGCCTTCTTCGCAGCGCCGGACACCGCCTTCTTGCCGCTCACATCCTTGGCCGTCGCCCCGGCCGCGCCTGTGGATCTGCCGGACGCCGACTGCTGTACGGCGGTCTTCTTCGCCACCATGGCCGCGGCCCCTTCACATATTGTGATCTTGCACGCGAATCGTGCTGGGACGATAAATCGACTCCAGGCCCGCGGCAACGGGGCACGCCGCCCGATCCGCCCGCCGCACCGGTCCCGCGCGGCGAGTCTGCAAGCGTTGTGCCCAACTCCCCGCGGGGTAATCCGCCGACCGGCGCGCGCGGGGATCCACTCGCCCCCGTGTGACCATTCGGGTCACGCCGGCTCTTCGCGGACCGCCCCGCGACGGCCCGCGAAAACCGGTCGGCCGCCCCTGCCCGGGCGCCGTACACTGGGCTGCAGCGAGAAGCGTGGATGGGGACGAGTAGCGGCGTACGCGGCCATGAGCGACCCGGGGACGGTGTGAGCCCGGGGGCGAGCGCGCCGTGAAGATCACCCCGGAGCCGCCGGAAGAAAGCCGAGGCCCGCGGGCCCCGGTCGGTAGACCCGGTATCGCGACCCCAATGAGGGGGCTCACCGGCGCGGACCCCGCCCCGGAGGGCCAAGGAGGGTGGTACCGCGGGAGCGCGCCGCACCAGGCGCACACAGCTCTCGTCCCTCCGACGGAAGGCAGCACATCCGCCGGAGGAGCTCGTTGAATACGCCGCCGCAGTACCGCCAGGTGCCCGCCCAGGTCGACCTGCCCGCCCTCGAGCACGCCGTGCTCGACTTCTGGCACGAGCAGAAGATCTTCGCCAAGAGCCTGGAGCAGTCCGAGGGCCGCCCCGAGTGGGTGTTCTACGAGGGCCCGCCCACCGCCAACGGCATGCCGGGCGCCCACCACATCGAGGCCCGGGTCTTCAAGGACGTCTTCCCACGCTTTCGCACCATGCGGGGCTATCACGTGGCCCGCAAGGCCGGCTGGGACTGCCACGGCCTGCCCGTGGAGCTCGCCGTCGAGAAGGAGCTGGGCTTCAACGGCAAGAAGGACATCGAGGCGTACGGCATCGCCGAGTTCAACGCCAAGTGCCGCGAGTCCGTCACCCGGCACACCGACGCCTTCACCGAGCTGACGACCCGCATGGGCTACTGGGTCGACCTGGACGACGCGTACCGGACGATGAATCCGGAGTACGTCGACTCGGTCTGGTGGTCCCTGAAGGAGATCTTCAAGAAGGACCTCCTCGTCCAGGACCACCGCGTCGCCCCCTGGTGCCCGCGGTGCGGCACGGGCCTGTCCGACCACGAGCTGGCGCAGGGCTACGAGACGGTCGTCGACCCGTCCGTCTACGTCCGTTTCCCGCTCACCTCCGGTCCCCTGGCCGGCGAGGCCGCCCTCCTGGTCTGGACGACGACGCCCTGGACGCTCGTCTCCAACACCGCTGTCGCCGCGCACCCCGACGTCACCTACGTCGTCGCGACGAAGGGTTCGGAAAATCCCGAGAAGCTGGTCGTCGCCCAGCCGCTCGTCGAGAAGGCCCTCGGCGAGGGCTGGCAGACCACGGGCGAGACCTTCACCGGCGCCGAGATGGAGCGCTGGACCTACCAACGCCCGTTCGACCTGGTGGAGTTCCCGGCTCCGGCGCACTTCGTGGTCAACGCCGAGTACGTCACCACCGAGGACGGCACCGGCCTCGTCCACCAGTCCCCCGCCTTCGGTGAGGACGACCTCAAGGTGTGCCGCGCCTACGGCCTGCCGGTCGTCAACCCGGTCCGCCCCGACGGCACTTTCGAGGAGGACCTCCCCCTCGTGGGCGGCGTCTTCTTCAAGAAGGCGGACGAGACCCTCACCAAGGACCTCGCCGACCGTGGCCTGCTCTTCAAGCACATCGCGTACGAGCACAGCTACCCGCACTGCTGGCGCTGCCACACGGCCCTGCTCTACTACGCGCAGCCGTCCTGGTACATCCGCACCACGGCCGTCAAGGACAAGCTCCTCCAGCAGAACGAGCGGACCAACTGGTTCCCCGACTCGGTCAAGCACGGCCGGTTCGGCGACTGGCTGAACAACAACGTCGACTGGGCACTGTCCCGCAACCGCTACTGGGGCACCCCGCTGCCCATCTGGCGCTGTGAGGAAGGCCACCTCACCTGCGTCGGCTCGCGCGCGGAACTGGGCGAGCTGACCGGCACCGACCAGTCGGGCCTCGACCCCCACCGCCCGTTCATCGACGAGGTCACGTTCGCGTGCCCCGAGTGCGACGGCACGGCCACGCGCGTGCCGGAGGTCATCGACGCCTGGTACGACTCGGGCTCGATGCCGTTCGCGCAGTGGGGATACCCGTACAAGAACAAGGAGCTGTTCGAGAGCCGCTACCCGGCGCAGTTCATCTCCGAGGCCATCGACCAGACCCGCGGCTGGTTCTACACGCTGATGGCCATCGGCACCCTGGTCTTCGACAAGTCGTCCTACGAGAACGTGGTCTGCCTCGGCCACATCCTCGCCGAGGACGGCCGCAAGATGTCCAAGCACCTGGGCAACATCCTCCAGCCCATCCCGCTCATGGACCAGCACGGCGCCGACGCGGTGCGCTGGTTCATGGCGGCCGGCGGCTCCCCGTGGGCGGCCCGCCGCGTGGGCCACGGCACCATCCAGGAGGTCGTCCGCAAGACCCTCCTCACGTACTGGAACACGGTCGCCTTCCAGGCGCTGTACGCCCGTACGTCGAAGTGGGCCCCGAGCGACGCCGACCCGGCGCCCGCCGACCGCCCGCTCCTGGACCGCTGGCTGCTCAGCGAACTGCACGCGCTCACCGACCAGGTCACCCAGGCCCTGGAGGGCTACGACACCCAGCGCGCGGGCAAGCTCCTGTCCGGCTTCGTGGACAACCTCTCCAACTGGTACGTACGCCGCTCCCGTCGCCGCTTCTGGCAGGGCGACAAGGCGGCCCTGCGCACCCTGCACGAGGCCGTCGAGACGGTCACACGCCTGATGGCCCCGCTGACACCGTTCATCACCGAGCGCGTCTGGCAGGACCTGATCGTCCCGGTGACCCCGGACGCCCCGGAGTCCGTGCACCTGTCCTCCTGGCCCGAGGCGGACCTCTCCGCCATCGACCCGGAGCTGTCCCGGCAGATGGACCTCGTGCGGCGCCTGGTCGAGCTCGGCCGTGCCTCGCGCGCCGAGTCGGGCGTCAAGACGCGCCAGCCGCTGTCGCGCGCGCTGGTCGCGGCGTCCGGCTTCGAGGCGCTGGGCACCGAGCTGCGCGCGCAGATCACGGAGGAGCTGAACGTCTCCGCACTGGCGTCGCTCTCCGAAGTCGGCGGTTCACTGGTCGACACGACCGCGAAGGCCAACTTCCGCGCGCTCGGCAAGCGTTTCGGCAAGGGCGTCCAGGCGGTCGCCAAGGCCGTCGCCGAGGCCGACGCGGCCGCGCTGTCGCTGGCCCTGCGCGAGGGCACGGCCTTCGTCGAGGTCGACGGCGAGAAGGTGACGCTCGCCCCCGACGAGGTCATCATCACGGAGACCCCGCGCGAGGGCTGGTCGGTGGCGTCCGACTCCGGTGCCACGGTCGCCCTGGACCTGGAGCTGACGGACGAGCTGCGCCGTGCGGGCCTGGCCCGGGACGCCATCCGCCTGATCCAGGAGGCCCGCAAGAACAGCGGCCTGGACGTCGCGGACCGGATCGCCCTGCGCTGGACCTCCACCGAGCCGGCGGTGAGCACGGCCCTGGCCGAGCACGCGGGCCTCATCGCGGACGAGGTGCTCGCCACCGACTTCGCCGAAGGTGAGGCGGACGACACATTCGGGCAGCCGTTCACGGACGACTCCCTGAAGCTGACCTTCCGCCTCCGCAAGGCGTAAGGCTCGCACGAAGGCCCGGTTCCGCCGAAGATCTCGGCGGGACCGGGCCTTTCGCGTACGCGCCCGCGTCGGGCACGCGGCTGCGCGCGAGGGACGGAAAAGCACGGGACGGAAAAGGGCCGGGCCCCCGGAAATCCGGGGGCCCGGCCCTGAACGCTGCCGACGCCTAGGGCGTGGTCCCGCCCGTCAGTTGTCGTCCTCGTCGATGAGGAAGCCACGCATCGGCGACGGAGCCTGCTGCATGGGCTGCTGCCCCTGCGGCCGCACCGGCGCCATCGGCTGGGTCATCGCCGGGGACATCTGCTGCTGTCCGCCGTAGGACGGACCGCCCTGGCCCTGGTTGCCACCCATCGACTGGTTGCCGCCGTAGGACGGGGCACCCGCGCCGGCCGGAGCCATCGACGGCGCCGGGGACGGCGGCAGCGAGGCGGTGGCCGGAGTGCGCGGCGGGGCCAGCGAGTCGTCGGCCTGGGTCTCCAGCTGGCGCAGCTGCGACTCCAGGTAGGACTTCAGACGCGTGCGGTACTCGCGCTCGAAGCCGCGCAGGTCCTCGACCTTGCGCTCCAGCGTGGCGCGAGCGGACTCCAGGGAGCCCATCGCGACGCGGTGCTTCTCCTGCGCGTCCCGCTCCAGGGCGTCGGCCTTGGCACGGGCGTCGCGCTCCAGGCCCTCGGCGCGCGAACGAGCCTCGCCGACGATCTTGTTGGCCTCGGAACGGGCCTCCGCGATCGCCTGGTCGGCGGTCTGCTGCGCCAGGGACAGCACGCGAGCGGCACTGTCACCGCCGGGGCCCTGACCACCCTGCGACATCTGCGGACCGTGGCCGCCCATGGGACCACCCATGGGGCCGCCCATCGGACCCTGGCCCATCGGGCCGGGACCCTGCGGACCACCCTGGGGGTGTCCCTGGCCGTGGCCGCTGGGGCCTGCGGGCAGCTGCGGTGCGCCGCCGGGCAGCTGCGGCGGGCCGCCCATGGGGCCACCCATCTGCTGCTGCGGCGGGACCGGCTGCGGACCCGATATAGCGGCGGGCACCGGGGCACCGGGACCTCGCTGGTCCTGCGGCCCGTCGGGACCCTTGCGCATTCCGCCCTGCTGCTGGTTCTGCGCGGCGGCGCGCGTGGCGGCCGCCAGCTTGGCGCGCAGGTCCTCGTTCTCGCGGAGCAGGCGGGTCAGTTCGGCTTCGACCTCATCGAGGAAGGCATCGACCTCGTCCTCGTCATAGCCTTCTCGGAGGCGGACGGTCGTGAACTGTTTGTTCCGCACGTCCTCGGGGGTCAACGGCATCTCTTCACCTCAACGTAGTCGTCGGCATTCGGCAAGACCGTATTAGACATCGCGCTCACAGCTGACTCACGACGTGGATCAGGATGTAGACGATGATCATCAGTACGAAGAAGGACAGGTCGAGCGCCACGCCCCCGAGACGCAGCGGCGGAATGAACCGCCGCAAGAGCTTGAGCGGTGGATCAGTGACAGTGTAGGTGGCCTCCAGAACGACCACCATCGGCTTGCCGGGTTGCCATGAGCGGGCGAACTGGAAGACGTAGTCCATGACCAGTCGGAAGATCAGCACGATGAGGAAGCACATCAGCGCGATGTAAAGCACCTGCACGACCACGCTCATGTCCGCGGTTCCCTCTCCCCTGTTACTCGTGCTTCGTCGTTCCGGTACTGCGTCTACGGCAACTACTGCGTCACTTACGTCTCAGCTCTGGTTGAAGAACCCGCCCTCTGCGATGCGAGCCTTGTCCTCCGCCGTTACATCGACGTTAGCAGGCGACAACAGGAACACCTTCTGCGTCACTCGTTCAATGCTGCCATGCAGACCGAAGACCAGACCGGCGGCAAAGTCGACAAGTCGCTTCGCGTCGGTGTCGTCCATCTCGGTCAGATTCATGATCACCGGAGTGCCCTCGCGGAAGTGTTCCCCGATGGTACGGGCCTCGTTGTAGGTCCGCGGGTGCAATGTGGTGATGCGGTAGGGCTCCCGCTCGGACACGACCTTGGGCATGATCACCGGTGCGTTCTTCTCCAGGCTCTGACGTTCAGGTGTGATGGATGCCACGGGGGCGATTCGTGCCGGACGTCCGGATTCCGCGGCCAGCGAAGTGGAATGGGCCGCCGGTTCACGGGGGGCGGGTGGTTGCACCACTCGTACCGATTCGTCCCGTTGCGGCTGGTGAGCCTGGTGCGACTGGTGGGGCGGTTCATGCCGCCTGCGGTCGCGCTCCGGCTCCGGCTCGGGTTCGAACTCGTCATCGGGGTCGAACCCCGGACCGTCGTACCCATCGTCCTCCACGAGGCCGAGGTAGACCGCCATCTTGCGCATCGCGCCGGCCATGCTCTGAGTCCTCCGCTCTGTGGTGGATCGGCTGTCGTCACCAACTGCCCGCGATCCACGAGGTATCCCCGCTCAGCAGCGGGAATGACCATATTTTCTGCTGTGGTCCGACTTCTTGGCGACGTTACCCGAGCCCGGGGCGCACTCCGAGTACCGCCGTACCGACGCGCACATGTGTCGCCCCGGCCGCAACGGCCTGTTCGAGGTCCGCGCTCATCCCTGCCGACACCATGTTCGCAGCAGGATGGTTCGCGCGCATGAGGGTTGAGAATTCCACCAATCGCTCGAAGGCCGCCCGCTGCCGGCCGGCGTACGGTCCGGTGAGCGGGGCGACGGTCATCAGACCGTCCAGCCGCAGTCCCGGCGCCGCCGCCACGAGGTCGGCCAACTCCTCGATCCCGCCCGGGCCCACGCCCCCGCGCTCCCCCCGGCCGTTCTCCCCGGCGTCGAGCGCGACCTGGATCAGGCAACCCAGCTCCCGCTCCGCGCGCACCGCCGCCGCCGAGAGCGCGGTGACGAGCCTCGGCCGGTCGACGGACTGCACCAGATCGGCATAACCGACCACGGAACGGACCTTGTTGGTCTGCAACTGGCCCACGAAGTGCCAGGAAAGGGGGAGATCCGTGCACTCGGCCGCCTTCGGCGCCGCGTCCTGGTCGCGGTTCTCCGCGACATGACGCACGCCCAGTTCCGAGAGAATCCGCACATCGCTCGCGGGGTAGGTCTTGGTGACCACGATGAGGGTCACCTCCTCGCGCGCCCGCCCGGCCGCCGCGCACGCCGCGGCGATGCGCTCCTCGACCTTCGCCAGGTTGTCGGCGAGTTGCTGCTTACGGTCCGTCATTTCCTATCAGTCCAGCCAGACATAGCCCGCGAGCCGACCGGTCGTACGGTCGCGGCGGTAGGAGAAGTGGTCGCCGGATTCCCGGGTGCACACCGGCGAGCGCGCCCGGTCGCGCACCCCGAGCCGCTCCAGTTGGGCGTGCACCCCCGCGCTCACGTCGAGCGCCGGCGTGCCCCAACTCGTCACGGCGTGCGCCGCGGGCTCGACGGCGGCGACCTCGGCACGCATCGCCTCGGGCACCTCGTAACAGTGCCCGCAGACGGCGGGTCCGGTGCGGGCGAGGATCCGCCCCGGGTCCGCGCCGAGCCCGACCATGGCCTCGACGGCGGCCGGCACGACGCCCGCCACCATGCCGGGACGCCCGGCGTGCGCCGCCGCCGCGACCTTGGCGACCGGGTCGGCGAGCAGGACCGGCGTGCAGTCGGCGGTCAGGACGGCGAGCGCCACTCCCCTGCGGGCACTCACCACCGCGTCGACGGCCGGAATCTCGGCGTCCGAGCCCCAGGGGCCGTCGACCACGACGACGTCGCGGCCGTGCACCTGGTTCATCCACACGACCCGGGCCGGGTCGAGGCCGAGGGACGCGGCGACCAGCGTCCGGTTCTCCCGCACGGCGCCGGGGTCGTCGCCGACCGCGCCGCCGAGATTGAGCTCCTCGTACGGAACGGCGCTCACCCCGCCCCACCGGTCGGTGAAGGCGAAGTGCGCGCCGCTCTCGGTGCTGTGCTCGCTTATCACTTCAAGAAGTCCGGCACGTCCAGCTCCTCGGCCTGGCTGTCCTGGTAGGGACGGGCCGGCGGAACCTGCGGCGGGGCGGCGGGCGTGGCCGGGGCCTCGCTCGCCGGGGCCGACTCCGCGGGCTCCGGTGCCGATGGCTGCTCGTCGCGCGTGGTGACGCTGCCGAGTCCGCCGAAGGCCGGGCGGGGCGATTCGGCGGCGGGACGCGTGGGCGCGGAGGGCGCCGGCTCGTCGCGCTTGGCCGATCCGGACGCCGAGCTGAGGACGGTGTCCCGCTTGGACGGCGGCTGCCCGCCGTCGAAGCCCGCCGCGATGACGGTGACCCTGACCTCGTCGCCGAGCGCGTCGTCGATGACCGCGCCGAAGATGATGTTGGCCTCGGGGTGCGCGGCCTCGCTGACCAGTTGGGCCGCTTCGTTGATCTCGAAGAGGCCGAGGTCGGAGCCGCCGGAGATGGAGAGCAGCACACCGCGGGCGCCGTCGATGGACGCCTCCAGGAGCGGTGAGGAGATCGCCATCTCGGCCGCCGCGACCGCGCGGTCGTCGCCGCGGGCCGAGCCGATGCCCATGAGCGCCGAACCCGCCTCCGACATGACCGACTTGACGTCGGCGAAGTCGAGGTTGATCAGACCCGGGGTCGTGATGAGGTCGGTGATCCCCTGGACGCCGGAGAGCAGGACCTGGTCCGCCGACTTGAAGGCGTCGAGGACGGAGACCTGGCGGTCCGAGATGGACAGCAGTCGGTCATTGGGGATGACGATGAGGGTGTCGACCTCTTCGCGCAGCTCCGCGATGCCGTCCTCGGCCTGGTTGGCGCGGCGGCGGCCCTCGAAGGTGAAGGGCCGGGTGACCACACCGATGGTGAGGGCGCCGAGCGAGCGCGCGATGTTGGCGACGACAGGTGCGCCGCCCGTTCCGGTGCCGCCGCCTTCGCCGGCGGTGACGAAGACCATGTCGGCCCCCTTGAGGACCTCCTCGATCTCCTCGCGGTGGTCCTCTGCGGCCTTGCGGCCGACTGCCGGGTTGGCGCCGGCGCCGAGGCCGCGGGTGAGTTCACGGCCGACGTCGAGCTTGACGTCGGCGTCGCTCATCAACAGGGCTTGCGCGTCGGTGTTGATGGCGATGAACTCGACGCCCTTGAGACCGACCTCGATCATCCGGTTGATGGCATTGACACCACCGCCGCCGACACCGATGACTTTGATGACTGCGAGGTAGTTCTGCGGTGCTGCCACGTCGAAGGCCTCTCGCCTCGAGTTACGTGTCGCCGTTTCGCAGGTGTGCGAGGCGGCGACTGATGCCGAATGGGACGGTCCGAACGCCGACCCGAACCCTAACGCTGAAGTTTAGGGTTACCAGTGTGTCTGTTCTCTGGACTCTTCCGAACAGGACACTAAGTCGACAAGTGGCGCACGTTCAACGAACACGCCGAACCTCCCGTTTTTCTTTTCACCCTATGTGATCAGCCGTAGCAGTGCCGAACCAGGGTGCTGGCCTGCACAGATACACGTCAACTCCCTGATGACGCAGGGGCCGTGGGGACGCTCACATCGAAGTGCCGTGCCTTGGGTGCCGCTTTCATCAGCGCGCTGAGGGTAGTGGCTTTCGTGCGCCCCTTCTCGCCACTGCCCCAGACGACCGTGCGAGCGCCGCTCAACTCCAGCGAGATGGAGTCGTACGAACGGACCTTGACCTCGCGGGTGTCACGGGCGACGGCTTCGGGCAGGTCACCGGTGACCCGCACCGCCTCGCGCAGCAGCCGGTCGGTGCCGAACCGGCGCAGGCTCGCGGCCGCGCCGCGCCGATCCGGCGTCAGTTCGAGACGCGGGACGCCCTCGGGGGCGTGCTCGACCGTGGCGAATCGCACTCCCTGGCCGTCCACTTCGACGAACTTTCCTCCCTTTTCGATGACAAGGGCGGGCTTGCGTTCCGTCACTTCGAGACTGATGTCGTGCGGCCAGGACCGGACGGCCTCGACCGAGTCGATACGGGGCAGTTCCGAGCGGAGCCGGCTCTCCAGGGCGTCCGTGTCGACCGAGACCAGCGGGTCCCCGACCGGGGCCCGCGCCGCGTCGAGCACCTCCTGGGCCGTGAGCACCCGGGTGCCCGAGACCGTCACCCGCTCCAGGCGCAGCCACTGCGAGCCGTAGAGCACCCACAGGGCCCCGGCCGTGACGAGCGCGGCGAGGACCCCGCCCGCGATCAGGGCGCGCGAACGCGGCGTCAGGCGCCGGACGCGCTGCGGGCGGGGCGGGCCGGACTTCTTCTGCTGCCGTTCGGCGGTGATCGGTCCGGCCACGGTCCCCTGCCCTCTCACGCGTTGCGGCGTGCCGCAATCGCCTCGTAGACCATGCCGACGAGCAGCTCGTCGGCGTCCCTGCGGCCGAACTCCGAAGCCGCGCGGGACATCTCGTACAGCCGGTGCGGATCGGCCAGCACGGGCAGCACGTTGCCCTGCACCCACTCGGGCGTCAGTTCCGCGTCGTCCACCAGCAGTCCACCGCCCGCCTTGACCACCGGCTGGGCGTTGAGCCGCTGTTCGCCGTTGCCGATCGGCAGCGGTACGTAGGCGGCGGGGAGCCCGACGGCGGAGAGTTCGGCGACGGTCATCGCGCCCGCGCGGCAGAGCATCATGTCGGCCGCCGCGTACGCGAGGTCCATCCGGTCCACGTACGGTACCGGGATGTACGGGGGCATCCCCGGCATCTGGTGCACCTGCGGCAATTCGTTCTTCGGGCCGACCGCGTGCAGGATCTGGATGCCCGCGCGCTGGAGCACCGGGGCGACCTGCTGGACGACCTCGTTCAGCCGCCGCGCGCCCTGGGAGCCGCCGGAGACGAGCAGGGTCGGCAGGTTGGGGTCGAGGCCGAAGGCGGCGCGCGCCTCCGGACGGACCCGGGCCCGGTCGAGCGTGGCGATCGTGTGCCGCAGCGGGATGCCGATGTAGCGGGAGTTGCGCAGCTTGCTGTCGGGGGTGGCGACGGCCACCCCGTGGGCGTACCGCGAACCGATCTTGTTGGCGAGTCCGGGCCGCGCGTTGGCCTCGTGCACCACGATCGGCACCCCGGCCCGCTTGGCCGCGAGATAGCCGGGCAGCGCCACGTAGCCGCCGAAGCCGACCACGCAGTCCGCCTTGGTGCGCTCCAGGATCTGCTCGGCCGCCTTGATGGTGCCGCGCAGCCGTCCCGGGACGGTGATCAGCTCAGGGGTGGGCTTGCGGGGCAGGGGGACGGCCGGGATCAGCGCGAGTTCGTAGCCCCGCTCCGGTACGAGCCGGGTCTCGAGTCCGCGCTCCGTGCCCAGGGCCGTGATGCCCACGGTCGGGTCCTGCCTCCGCAGGGCGTCCGCGAGGGCGAGCGCGGGCTCGATGTGGCCGGCGGTCCCCCCGCCGGCGAGTACGACATGCACCGAAATTCACCGCTCTCCGGACGAACGCGCCTTGACGCGCCGTCGCATCGTGTTCCATCTCACCCGAGGTTGCCGCATGGCCAGGGCCGCCTTCGCAGCGGGGTCCGATCGCGCGAAGGCGATGAGGAGCCCGATGGCGAACATGGTCGGCAGCAGGGCCGAACCCCCGTAGGAGAACAGCGGGAGCGGGACACCGGCGATCGGCAGCAGACCGAGCACCGCACCGACATTGATCACGGCCTGCGCCGTGATCCAGGTGGTCACGCCTCCCGCGGCATACCTCACGAAGGGGTCCTCCGTGCGTCCGGCCACGCGGATACCCGCATAGCCTAGAGCCGCGAACAGGGCGAGCACCGACAGTGTCCCCGCAAGACCGAGTTCCTCCCCGGTGATGGCGAAGATGAAGTCGGTGTGGGGTTCAGGAAGTTGACCCCATTTTTCCACACTCGCGCCGAGGCCGGAACCGAAGAATCCGCCGGAGGCCAGGGCGTAGATGCCGTGCACGGCCTGCCAGCACTGGTCGCCGGGGCCCGGGTCGGTGGCGCCGATGCAGGCGAGCCGCGCCATGCGGTTGGGGCTCGTCTTGATGAGGATCACACCGAGCAGGGCGGCGACGCCGAGCACGCCGGCGAACAGCCGGGTGGGCGCGCCCGCGAGCCACAACAGGCCGAAAAGGATCGCGGTGAGAATGATCGCGGTGCCCATGTCGCCGCCGAGCATGATGAGCCCGAGCAGCATGAAGGCGACCGGCACGAGCGGCACCAGCATGTGTTTCCACTGGGTCAGCAGCCGCTTGTCGTGCTTGCGCGCGAGCAGGTCGGCGCCCCAGAGCACCAGGGCGAGCTTGCCGAACTCACTGGGCTGGAGCTGGAAGGGGCCGCCCAGGTAGATCCAGTTCTGGTTGCCGTTGACGCTGCGCCCTATCCCCGGGATCTGCACCAGGACCATCAGGAAAACGGTCACGGCGAGCATCGGATAGGCCAGTGCCCGGTGGAGTTTGACGGGCATCCGCATCGCGAGCAGCAGCAGGATCGCACCCAGTACGGCGGCGACGAACTGCTTGCGGAAGAAGTACGAGGCGGGCAGGTCGAGCTGGAGCGCCTGGATCATCGACGCGGAGTAGACCATCACCAGGCCGAGCACGGTGATCAGCAGGCTGCTGCCGAAGATCAGGTAATACGCCGTGAGCGGACGGTCCCAGGCCCGGCGGACCCGGTGGAAGAGCCGCCGGGGCCCGCTCTCGCCCGGGGGGTGACAGGCGCCTTCGGGGCGTACCGGAACCGGTCGTCTGGCGACCCTCACGGAAGACCTGGCCACGTTCCCCTCCCAAGGGTGTGCCCGGCGCCGGCCGGGCGCGGCCCGGTCAGGCGCGCGTGGAGCCGAGTTCGCGGACGGCGTCCGCGAACGCTTCACCACGCTCGTTGTAGTTGGTGAACATGTCCATCGACGCACAGGCCGGGGCCAGCAGTACGGTGTCCCCCGGCCGGGCCAGCTGTGCCGCCCGGCGTACCGCCTCGGACATCGCCCCAGTGTCGGTCCGGTCGAGGTCGACCACCGGGACCTCGGGGGCGTGTCGCGCCAGCGCTTCGCGGATCAGCGCGCGGTCGGCGCCGATCAGCACGACCCCGCGCAGCCGCTCGGCCGCCCCGGCGACGAGTTCGTCGAAGGTGGCGCCCTTGGCGAGGCCGCCCGCGATCCACACGACCGACTCGTAGGCCGCCAACGACGCCTGTGCCGCGTGGGTGTTGGTGGCCTTGGAGTCGTCGACGTAGGCGACCTCGGCGACGTCGGCGACGTGCTCCACGCGGTGGGCGTCCGGGCGGAAGGCCCGCAGGCCCTCGCGTACGGCCGTCGCCTGGACGCCGAAGGCACGGGCGAGGGCCGCCGCCGCCAGCGCGTTGGCGATGTTGTGCGGGGCGGGCGGCTCGACGTCGGAGATCTCCGCGAGCTCCTGCGCCTGCTTGTGGCGGTCCGGCACGAACGCACGGTCGACCAGGATGCCGTCCACGACGCCCAGTTGCGAGGGCGCGGGCGCGTTCAGCGTGAAACCGATGGCCCGGCAGCCCTCTTCGACGTCGGCGCCGCGGACCAGGTCCTCGGTGGCCTGGTCGGAGACGTTGTAGACGCAGGCGACGCGGTTGCCCTCGTAGACGCGGCCCTTGTCGGCGGCGTACGCCTCCATGGAGCCGTGCCAGTCGAGGTGGTCGGGCGCGAGGTTGAGGACCACCGCGGAGTGGGCGCGCACGGAGGGCGCCCAGTGCAGCTGGTAGGAGGACAGCTCGACGGCGAGCACGTCGTAGGCGTCGTCGCCCTCCTGGATCACGTCCACGATGGGGGTGCCGATGTTGCCGACGGCGGCGGTGCGCAGGCCGCCCGCGGTCAGGATCGAGGCGAGCATCCGCGTCGTCGTGGTCTTGCCGTTGGTGCCCGTGACGGCGAGCCAGGGGGCCGCGCCCGGGCCGCGCAGCCGCCAGGCGACCTCCACGTCCCCGACGACGTCCACGCCCGCCTCGGCGGCCGCCGCGAACAGCGGCGAGGACGGCTTCCAGCCGGGCGAGGTGACCACGAGGTCGGTGCCCTCGGGCAGCGTCTCGGCGTCACCCAGGCGTACAAAGACGCCCTCGGCCCGCAGCGGGGCGGCGCGCTCCTCGTGCGCCGCTCCCGAGCCGCCGTCCACGACGGTGACCCGCGCGCCGAGGCCGGCCAGGGCGCGGGCGGCGCTGATGCCGCTCACGCCGAGACCGGCGACGGTGATGTGCTTGCCCTGCCAGTCGGAGGCGGTGGTCACTTTTCGGCTGCCCATCCCGCGTAGAAGAGACCGAGGCCGACGATCACGCACATGCCCTGGATGATCCAGAAGCGGACCACCACAAGGACCTCGGACCACCCCTTGAGTTCGAAGTGGTGCTGGAGTGGCGCCATGCGGAAGACCCGCTTGCCGGTCATCTTGAAGGAGCCGACCTGGATGACGACCGACATGGTGATCATCACGAAGAGACCGCCGAGCAGCGCGAGGAGCAGCTCCGTGCGGGAGCAGATCGCGAGGCCCGCGAGCGCGCCGCCGAGGGCGAGCGAACCGGTGTCGCCCATGAAGATCTTGGCGGGCGAGGTGTTCCACCACAGGAAGCCGAAGCAGGCGCCCATCAGCGCGGAGGCCACGACCGCGAGGTCGAGCGGGTCCCTGACCTCGAAGCACGCCTGGGGGTTGGTCAGCGTCGTCGCGTTGGCGCAGGACTCCTGGTACTGCCAGACACCGATGAAGGTGTAGGCGCCGAAGACCATCACCGAGGCGCCGGTGGCGAGGCCGTCCAGGCCGTCGGTGAGGTTCACGCCGTTCGACATCGCGAGGATCATGAACAGCGCCCAGACCACGAACAGGACCGGGCCGATCGACCAGCCGAAGTCCGTGACGAACGACAGCTTGGTGGAGGCCGGGGTCTGGTTGCGGTTGTCCGGCCAGTTCAGCGCGAGCACGGCGAAGCCGATGCCGACGATCAGCTGGCCGGCCATCTTCGCCTTGGCCCGCAGGCCGAGCGAACGCTGCTTGACGATCTTGATGTAGTCGTCGAGGAAGCCGACGAGGCCCATGCCCGCCATCAGGAAGAGCACCAGCAGGCCGGAGAGCGTGGTCTCCGTGCCCGTGATGATCTTCGTGAGGAAGTAGGCGATGAGCGTGGCCAGGATGAAGGCGATACCACCCATGGTCGGCGTACCGCGCTTGCTGTGGTGCTCGCGCGGGCCGTCGTCCCGGATGAACTGGCCATAGCCCTTGCGGGCCAGGAGCTTGATCAGCAGAGGAGTGCCGACCAGGGTCAAGAAGAGCCCGATCACACCCGCGAAGAGGATCTGCCTCATCGGCCGGAGACCTGCCCCTCGGAAGCCACCGCGGCGTCTTCGAGCAGCGCCGAGGCGACCCGCTCCAGACCGACCGACCTGGACGCCTTCACCAGCACGACGTCTCCCGGGCGCAGCTCGCTGCGCAGCAGGTCGATCGCCGCCTGTGCGTCGGACACGTGCACCGACTCCTCACCCCACGAACCCTCGTTGTATGCGCCCAGTTGGAGCCAGGACGCTTCCCTGCCCCCGACTGCCACGAGCTTGCTCACGTTGAGCCGGACGGCAAGGCGTCCGACCGCGTCGTGCTCGGCGAGACCCTCGTCCCCGAGCTCGGCCATCTGACCGAGCACCGCCCACGTACGGCGCCCCTTGCCGATCGCCGCGAGCGCGCGCAGGGCGGCTCGCATGGACTCGGGGTTCGCGTTGTAGGCGTCGTTGACGACCGTCACACCGTCCGGGCGCTCGGTGACCTCCATACGCCAGCGGGACAGCGTGCCCGCCTCGGAGAGCGCGAGGGCGATCTCGTCGACGGACATGCCCAGCTCATGGGCGACGGCGGCCGCGGCAAGCGCGTTCGACACGTGGTGCTCACCGTACAGCCGCAAGGTCACTTCGCTGCACCCGGAGGGTGTGTGCAGCGTAAAAGCGGGCTGCCCGATCGTGGTGAGCCGGACATTCTCGGCACGTACGTCGGCGTCCTCGGCCTCTCCGAAGAGCAGCACGCGCGCTTTCGTTCGCGAGGCCATGGCGCGTACGAGCGGGTCGTCGGCGTTGAGGATCGCGGCGCCTTCGGCGGGCAGCGCCTCCACCAACTCGCCCTTTGCCTGCGCGATCTGCGCCCGGCCGCCGAACTCGCCGATGTGGGCGGTGCCGACGTTCAGGACGAGGCCGATCTTCGGCGGTGTGAGCTCGGTGAGGTAGCGAATATGGCCGATTCCGCGCGCTCCCATCTCCAGGACGAGGAAGCGCGTCTCGTCCGTGGCGCTGAGCGCGGTCAGCGGCAGGCCGATCTCGTTGTTGAGGGAGCCCGGCGTGAAGACCGTGGGTGCCTTGCGCCGCAGTACCTGCGCGAGCAGGTCCTTGGAGCTGGTCTTGCCGACCGAGCCGGTCAGCGCGACCAAGGTGGCGCCGAGCCGCTCCACGACGTGGCGTGCGAGGGCGCCGAGCGCCGCCTGCACGTCGTCGACGACCACGGCGGGCACGCCGACCGGCCGCGAGGCGAGTACGGCGACCGCGCCCGCGGCGACCACGTCGGCCGCGTAGTCGTGGCCGTCGACACGCTCGCCGACGAAGGCGACGAAGAGGCTGCCGGGCTCCACTTCACGGGAGTCCCGGACGACGGGTCCGGTGACCTGGACGGCCGGATCCGGTATGTCGTACGTCTGCCCGCCGACGACGCTGGCGATCTCGGCGAGGGAGAGGGCGATCACAACTTCATCCCTGGGTTTGCTGGATAGCTTCGCGAAGCACCTGGCGGTCGTCGAAGGGACTCACCACCCCGGCGATGTCCTGCCCCTGCTCGTGTCCCTTGCCCGCGACCAGGACGGTGTCGCCCGGTCGCGCGCGGACGACGGCCGCGCGGATGGCGGCGGCGCGGTCCTCGAAGACGGCGACGTCGCCGCGCTCGTGGGCCGGCACCTCGGCGGCGCCGGCGAGCATCGTGGCGAGGATCGCGAGGGGGTCCTCGCCACGGGGGTTGTCCGAAGTCAGTACGGCGGTGTCGGCGAGGCGGGCCGCGGCCGCGCCCATCGGCATCCGCTTGGTCTTGTCCCGGTCGCCGCCGCAGCCGAGGACGATGTGCAGCTTGCCCTCGGTGACCTTGCGCAGCGCGCGCAGCACCGACTCGACGGCGTCCGTCTTGTGGGCGTAGTCCACGACGGCGAGGTAGGGCTGGCCCGCGTCGACACGCTCCAGGCGGCCCGGCACGCCCGGCACCGCGGCGATGCCGTCGGCGGCCCGCTGCGGGTCGATCCCGGCGACCGCCAGCGAGACGATCGCGGCGAGGGTGTTGGCGACGTTGAACGGGCCGGCCAGCGGCGACTTCGCGGTGACGCGCTCGCCCTTGGGTCCGACGGCGACGAACGTGGAGTCGAGCGGGCCGACCTCGACGTCCTCGGCGCGCCAGTCGGCGTCCGGGTGCCCCTCGGCGGAGAAGGTGACGACCGGCACCTCGGACTCGGTGACGAGGCGGCGCCCGTACTCGTCGTCGAAGTTGACCACACCGAGCCGCGAGCGCCGCTTGGTGAACAGCTGCGCCTTGGCCTGGAAGTAGTCCTCCATGCCGGAGTGGAACTCCATGTGCTCCGGGCTGAGGTTGTTGAAGACGGCGACGTCGAAGACGCAGCCGTCCACCCGCCCGAGCACCAGGGCGTGGCTGGAGACCTCCATGGCGACCGCCTCGACGCCGCGTTCGCGCATCACCGCGAACAGGGCCTGGAGGTCGGTGGCTTCGGGGGTGGTGCGCTCCGACTTGATGCGCGTCTCACCGATGCGCATCTCGACCGTGCCGATCAGGCCGGTCGCGCGCAGCCCCTTGAGTCCGCCCTCGACGAGGTAGGCGGTCGTGGTCTTGCCGGACGTGCCGGTGATGCCGATCTGGAGCAGATCGCGGCCGGGATGGCCGTAGACCGTCGCGGCCAGCTCACCCATCCGGTCGCGCGGGCTGTCGACGACCAGGACCGGCAGGCCGGTCGTGGCCGCGCGCTCGGCGCCGGTCGGGTCGGTCAGGATCGCGGCGGCGCCGAGGTCGGCGGCCTGGGCGACGAAGTCGGCGCCGTGCATGCGGGCACCGGGCAGCGCGGCGTAGATGTCACCGGGGCGGACCGCGCGAGAGTCGTGCGTGATGCCCGTGATCTGTGTGCCGCCGGTGTCCCCGGCCGCTTCGACGGCGACGCCCAGCTGGCCCGCCAGGTCCGTCAGTGAGGCCGCGGAGACCTGTTCCGGCCGCGGCGGTCCCGGGTAGGTCACGGGAGCGCCCTTCTGGGTGATTTGGGACTGATCAGCGTGTGGCACGGCGGTGAGCGTACCGGGCGTACCCCTCTCGGAGCGAAGTGAGGGGCGTGGCGGCGGGTGGTTCCCGGGGCCGGGGGTGATCGTTGTCACGGGCGGTTCCTGGTGGGTCTCAGGGCTAGAAGGTGACGGGGAGGCGGGCGGGACCGCTTCCCGTCGGCGGGACTTGGAGCGTCTTGAGGGCGAACTCCATGACTTCCTTGTAGATGGGGCCGCAGATCTGGCCGCCGAAGTAGCTGCCCTTGGTGGCGTTCTGGATCGCGCAGTAGACGGTGACGCGCGGCTTGTCGGCGGGGGCGAAACCGGCGAAGGAGGAGGTGTAGCCCTTGTAGCGGCCGGTCGCCGGATCGACCCGGTTGGCCGTACCGGTCTTGCCCGCCACCCGGTAGCCGGGGATGCGGGCCTTGGTGCCGGTGCCCTCCTCGTCGTCGACGACGGATTCGAGCATCTGCGCGAGGGTCCGGGCCGTCTTGTCGCTCACCACCCGGGTCTTCCTGGGCTTCGGGGCGGGGGTGAAGCGGCCGTCGGGGCCCTTCGTGCCGCGCACCAGGGTGGGCTCGACGCGTACGCCGCCGTTGGCGATGGTCGAGTACACCGAGGCCGCCTGCATGGCGTTGATCGACACGCCCTGGCCGAAGGGGATCGTGAACTGCTGCGAGGTGGACCACTTCTCGGGGGGCGCGAGGATTCCGGACGTCTCGCCGGGGAAGCCGAGCCCGCTCTCCTTGCCGAGGCCGAACTTGCGCAGGTAGGAGTAGAGGACCTTGTTGGCCTCGCGCTGCGTCTTGCCCAGTTCCCCGGTGGCGAGGATGGTGCCGATGTTCGAGGACTTGGCGAGCACGCCGTTGAGGGTCAGCTGCCAGGTGGGGTGGTCGATGTCGTCCTGGAAGAGGCGGTCGCCGCGGTGCAGCCGGTTGGGCACCGTCACATGGGTGCCCGGCGTGGCCACGTTCTCCTCCAGGACCGCCGCCATCGACATGACCTTGGCGGTGGAGCCGGGCTCGAAGGCGTCCTGGAGCGCGGCGTTGCCGAGCGCCGTGCCGCTGGCCTTCGAGAGGTCGTTGGGGTCAAAGCCCGGGGCGTTGGCCATCGCGAGGACCTCGCCGGTCCTGCTGTCCTGCACTATCACGTAGCCGCGGTCGGCCGCGGACTTCCGGACCTGCTCGGTGATGGCGTTCTGCGCGGCCCACTGGATGTCGCGGTCGATGGTGAGTTCGATGTCGGAGCCGGGCACGGCGGGCGTCTCCGTGGAGCCCGCGGTCGGCACGCGCCGGCCACCGGACTGGGCGTAGCGGATCTTGCCGTCCTCGCCCGCCAGCTGCTTGTCGAGCTGCCGCTCCAGGCCGCCGCCGCCCTCGCCGTCGGAGTTGACCCAGCCCAGTATCCCGGCGGCCAGGTCGTGGTTCGGATAGACGCGCTTGCTGCTCGGGTCGGCGAGGACGCCGGCCAGGACGTTGGGCGAGTTCGGGTCGGTGCCGGCCTTCTCGGCGAGCGCGCCGCGCAGGTCCTTGATCTGCTTCCAGACCTGGGGGGTCTGGCGCGTGGCGAGCAGGACGTAGCGCGTGCGGGGGGTCTTGAGCTGCTTGGCCAGCGCGGTGGCGTCCTTGCCGAGGATGGGCGCGAGGAGCGCGGCCGCCTGCTCGGGCGCGTCCTTGGTCTTCGTCTCCTTCGGCGTGAACAGGGTGGGGTCCGCCGTGATGTCGTACGCGTCCACGCTGGCGGCCAGTTCGACGCCGCCGCGATCGGTGATGCGCCCGCGCTCGGCGGCCAGGGTATGCGTGGAGTAGCGGTTCTTCTCGGCCTTGGCCGCGTACACACTGGCGTCCACGGCCTGCACCTGGAGCAGGCGTACGACGAAGGCCAGCATCACCAGCGTCAGGCCCAGGCTGACCATGCGAAGGCGCGGGCGGGGGCTGCCCAGGCGGATCGTGCGCGGCCGGGCCTTCGGCGCGGGACGGCGGGCGGCGGGGCGCCCCGAGGGGGCCGGGCGGCGGGGCGCGGCGGGGCGGGCGGGCCGAGCGGGCCCTGGCACCCGGCGCCGCGGGGGTTCCCTGTCGGACACTTAACGTCACCTGCCGGAGGTCGTCGGGGGGCCGGGCATCGCGGGCCGGGGGGTCGTGGGCCGGACAGTCGTGGGTCGGACATTCAGGGGCCGAGGAGTCGTGAGCCGGGCCGGGGGCTCCGCGCGCGCGGGTCCGGAGGCCGTGGCCGTGGGCGCGGAGGCCGACGCCGAGGCCGAGGCTGAGGCGCTTGCGGAGGCCGGCGCGGAGGGCCGGACGGTGAGCGCCGGGGGCGCCGCTTCCTGGGGGCGCGGCGCGGGCCCGGCGGCGGCGCCGGGCACTCCGCGCACGGTCCCGTCGGGGTTCAGGAAGGCCGGGTCGCCGCCGGGGACCAGGCCGAGTTCGGCGGCGCGCCGCTGGAGGGCGTCGGGGGCCGCGAAGCCGTCCACGTCGCGCTGGAGCTGCTGCTCCTCCTCGGTGAGGTCCTTCGTCTCCTTCTTCAGCTCGCTCACCTGGAACGAGCCTTCGTTGAGCGAGGAGTTCAGGATGAGCAGCGTGATCAGGCCGCCGCCGAGGAGCAGGACGACCAGCAGGACGAAGGGGGTGCGGGCCGCCTGGTTGGAGCTCTGCGGCAGCAGTCGCGCGAGGCGGGCGGCTCTCCCCCGCAGCTCGGGCTTCTTCTTGCTCATAAAGCCTCCTCGCGGACTCGGCTCGGCAAACTCGGGCTCAGGGGCCGTGCGGCGGGGCCGGGCGTCAGCCGACGTCCTCGCGGATGCGCTCCGCGCCGCGCAGCCGGGCCGGGGCCGCCCTGCGGTTCTCGGCGATCTCCTCCTCGGTGGGCAGTTCGGCGCCCCGGGTCAGGAGCTTGAGCCGCGGCTGGTAGCGCTCGGGGACGACGGGCAGGCCGGGCGGGGCCGTGTTCGCCGCACCGGCCGCGAACACCTGCTTGACCAGGCGGTCTTCGAGGGAGTGGTACGACAGGACGGCGATCCGGCCGCCGACGGCCAGCGCCTTGACGGCCGCGGGCACGGCCCGTTCCAGGACGCTCAGTTCGCCGTTGACCTCGATGCGCAGGGCCTGGAAGGTGCGCTTGGCGGGGTTGCCGCCGGTGCGCTTGGCGGCCTGCGGCAGGGAATCGCGGATCAGTTCGACGAGCCGCGCGCTGTTGCTGAACGGCTCCTTGTCGCGCTCGCGCACGATGGCGCTCACGATGCGCTTGGCCTGCTTCTCCTCGCCGTACGCGCGCAGGATCCGCACCAGTTCGCCGGGCGCGTAGGTGTTGAGGACCTCGGCCGCGCTGATGCCGGTCGTCTGGTCCATGCGCATGTCCAGGGGGGCGTCCTGGGCGTACGCGAATCCCCGGTCGGCCTCGTCCAGTTGCATGGAGGAGACCCCGAGGTCGAACAGGACGCCCTGGACGCGCCGGACGTCCAGGCGGTCGAGCACCTCGGGCAGCTCGTCGTAGACCGCGTGCACCAGGGTGGCCCGCTCGCCGTAGGGGGCGAGCCGCTCGCCGGACAGGCGCAGCGCCTCCTTGTCGCGGTCCAGGGCGATGAGGCGGGCTGCGGGGAAGGTGGCGAGGAGCGCCTCGCTGTGACCGCCGAGGCCGAGGGTGCAGTCGACGACGACCGCTCCCGGCTCGGCGAGGGCGGGGGCCAACATGTCCAGGCACCGCTGGAGCATCACCGGGACGTGTCGGCTGTTGTCGGTCAAGGGGCCCTCTCAGGTCCGGCGCGGCGCTCGTACGCACTGCCGGGTCCCCGCCCGCTCCGTGAAGGGGAATGGTCCGCCGGCGCCGGGAAAGTGGCGTCAGCCGACCGGGAGCGGGAGGAGGCCGAGCCGTACGTACGCGCCGCGCACGTGGGGATTCAGGGAATCTCCGGGATGTGCGGTCCAGCGGGGAGCAGGTCACGTCTCCCGCTTCGCGTCACTTTAGTCCACCGTGTCGCCCGGTCAATCAACCGGCCTGCGCGTCGCGGACCGGTCCGGGGAGAGCGGGGAGAGGGCGCGGCTCACCCGTTCGGACGGGGCGCGGCAAGCCCCTGTGGGGTACCTCACAACAAGAGTCTTTGACATTTTTTGTCCCTTCTCGCGACGGGCCAAGACGATCAGTGAGCACTAACGTCATAGCCATGTCGACTTCCGCATCCCCTTCCGGCCCCACCCCCACAGCGCCGAACGGTGACCTGGCCGCCGACGCGGTCACCGACCGTCTGGTGGAGGCGAACGTGCGCTACGCCGCCGGCTTCACCGATCCCGGCATGGATGCCCGCCCCGTGCTGCGCGTGGCCGTCGTCGCCTGCATGGACGCGCGCCTCGACCTGCACGACGCGCTCGGTCTGGAGCTGGGCGACTGCCACACCATCCGCAACGCGGGCGGTGTGGTCACCGACGACGTCATCCGCTCCCTGACCATCAGCCAGCGGGCGCTGGGCACCCGCAGCGTGGTCCTCATCCACCACACCGGCTGCGGCCTGGAGTCCCTCACCGAGGAGTTCCGCCAGGACCTGGAGACCGAGGTCGGGCAGCGGCCGACCTGGGCGGTGGAGTCCTTCCGCGACGTCGACCAGGACGTACGCCAGTCGATGCAGCGCGTGCGGACCTCCCCGTTCCTGCTGCACACCGGCGACGTCCGCGGCTTCGTGTTCGACGTGACCACGGGTCTGCTGAGGGAAATCGACCCTGCGTGACGGACAAAAGTCACTGAGACCCCCCAAAGCGTCGCCAGTTATCCACAGGCGAGTGACACGACCCGCTACGCCCAACAACAATGCGGGGTGACACCACACCGACCGTTCAGGCGTGGTGTCGGTGAATTCGTGTGGACCGGGTCGCGCGCGTGAGCGGCGGCCCGGACACGGGGTATCCCCTGCTCCTCAAGAGCTTCGGGGAAGGGCCGAGGAGGGCCGGGTGACGACCTATGACGATCGAGCGAGCCTCACAGACCTGACCACCACAGCGGAGCGCGTCCGCAGGTCGGTGGAGGGTGTGATCGAAGGCAAGCCGGAGGTCGTACGGCTTTCGCTGACGGTGCTCCTCGCCGAGGGGCACCTGCTCATCGAGGACGTGCCGGGCGTGGGCAAGACCATGCTCGCCAAGGCGCTCGCGCGCTCCGTCGACTGCTCGGTGCGGCGCATCCAGTTCACGCCCGACCTGCTGCCCTCGGACATCACCGGGGTGTCGATCTTCGACCAGCAGCGCCGGGACTTCGAGTTCAAACCCGGCGCGATCTTCGCCCAGATCGTGATCGGCGACGAGATCAACCGCGCCTCCCCCAAGACGCAGTCCGCGCTCCTGGAGTCCATGGAGGAGCGCCAGGTCACCATCGACGGGCAGACCTACGAACTGCCCAGCCCCTTCATGGTGGTGGCCACCCAGAACCCCGTGGAGATGGAGGGGACCTACCCCCTGCCCGAGGCGCAGCGCGACCGTTTCATGGCGCGGGTCTCGATCGGCTATCCGGGCCCGGAGGCCGAGCTGCGGATGCTCGACGTGCACGGCGGCGTCTCACCCCTGGACGACCTCCAGCCGGTGGCGCACGCGCACGACATCGTGAAGCTCATCGACGCGGTCCGCACGGTCCACGTGGCCGAGTCCGTGCGGCGGTACGCCGTGGACCTCGTCGCCGCCACCCGCAGCCACCCGGACCTCAGACTCGGCGCCTCCCCGCGCGCCACGCTGCACCTGGTGCGCGCCGCCAAGGCCTCCGCCGCGCTCAGCGGCCGGGAGTTCGCCCTGCCGGACGACGTGCAGGCCCTGGCCGTCGCGGTCCTCGCGCACCGCCTGCTGCCCACCGCGCAGGCCCAGCTGAACCGCCGCACCGCCGAATCGGTCATCCTGGAGATCCTCCAGCACACGCCCGTCCCCGCCGCCGCCCCACCGGGCGCCGGCGCCTTCTTCGACCAGCGGCCGCCCGGCACCCGGGGGCTCTGATGACGGCCGGGGGGATGCCGGCGGGGCCCGCGCAAGGCGACAGCGCCGGGCTGCGCACGGCTCTCGCGGGCCTGACCACCCGCGGACGCTCCTTCCTGGCGGCCGGGGTCGCCGCCGCCATCTGCGCCTACGTCCTCGGCCAGGCCGACCTGCTGCGCGTCGGGCTGCTGCTCGCCGTGCTGCCGCTGGTCTGCACCCTGGTCCTCTTCCGCACCCGCCACCGCGTGGCGAGCAGCCGCAGGCTCTCCCCCGCGCGCGTGCCCGCCGGTTGTGAGGCCCGGGTGCACCTGCGGATGGACAACGTCACCCGGCTGCCCACCGGACTGCTGATGCTCCAGGACCGGGTGCCCTACGTCCTCGGTCCCCGGCCGCGGTTCGTGCTCGACCGCATCGAGGCGGGCGGACGCCGCGAGGTGTCCTACCGCGTCCGCTCCGACCTGCGCGGGCGCTATCCGCTGGGACCGCTGCAACTGCGCCTGACGGACCCCTTCGGCATGTGCGAGCTGACCCGCTCCTTCTCGACGTACGACACCCTCACCGTCATCCCGCGCGTGGAGGCACTGCCCCCGGTGCGGCTCACCGGCGAGGCCAAGGGGTACGGCGAGGGGCGCAACCGCTCGCTGGCGCTCGCCGGCGAGGACGACGTCATCCCGCGCGGCTACCGCCACGGCGACGACCTGCGCCGGGTGCACTGGCGCTCCACCGCGCGCTACGGCGAGCTGATGGTCCGCCGCGAGGAGCAGCCGCAGCGCGCCCGCTGCACGGTGCTGCTGGACACCCGGGGCGCCGGCTTCCGGGGCGCGGGGCCCGACTCGGCCTTCGAGTGGGCGGTGTCCGGCACGGCCTCCGCCCTGGTGCACATGCTGGAGAGGGGCTTCTCGGTACGGCTGCTGACCGACACCGGCACCTCCGTGCCGGGCGAGGGCTCCGACGGCTTCGCGGGCGCGAGCCAGGAGTCGGCGGACGCGGCCGGCCTGATGATGGACACCCTCGCGGTCGTCGACCACTCCGACGGGGCCGGGCTCTCCCGCGCGTACGACGTGCTGCGCGGCGGCAACGAGGGCCTGCTCGTCGCCTTCCTCGGCGACCTCGACGAGGAACAGGTGGCGGTGGTCGCCAAGATGCGCCGCCGCAGCGGCGCCGCGGTCGCCTTCGTCCTGGACGGCGCGGCCTGGGCGCGGGGCCCCGGCGGTGTGCCCTCCGGCGCCGGTGAGGCGCGGGTGCGGATGCTGCGCGAGGCGGGCTGGACGGCGCTGCCGGTGCCCCCGGGGGCGAGCCTGGCCGACCTGTGGCGGCAGGCGGACCACGCCCGCGCCGCCGGATCGCACGGGGGTACGACAGTGGGGGGATGGTCATGAGTGGACGCGCGCGGCTCGCGCTGTGCGCCACCGCGGCCACGGTGCTGGCGTCGAGCGCGCTGCTGCCGCTCGTCGACCCGGCGACGTGGTTCCTGCAGGCGGTGCTCCTGCTCGCCCTGCAGAGCGGGGTGGGCGCGCTGGCCCGGCGGGCGCCGCTTGCCAGGCCGCTGACCGTGGCCGTCCAGGCGCTGGTGACGCTGCTGCTGCTCACCCTGGTCTTCGCCCGCGAGCAGGCGCTCGCGGGGATAGTGCCCGGGCCCGAGGCGTTCCGCCGCTTCGGCGTGCTCCTGGAAGCGGGCGGCGCCGACGTCGGGCGGTACGCGATCCCGGCGCCGCTCAGCGACGGCATCCGGTTGATGCTGGTGGGCGGGGTCCTGGTGATAGGCCTCGCGGTGGACGCGCTCGCGGTGACCTACCGCACGGCGGCCCCGGCCGGGCTGCCACTGCTCGCGCTCTACTCGGTCGCGGCGGGGCTCTCCGGGAGCGGCGCCGGATGGCTGTGGTTCCTGTTCGCCGCCTGCGGCTATCTGCTGCTGCTCCTGGCCGAGGGGCGGGACCGGCTCTCGCAGTGGGGCCGGGTGTTCGGCGGGGGCGCCCCGCGCTCTCCGGGACGGGTCTCCGGCGGGCTGGAGACGCGTGGCGGGGCGAGTGCGCCCGTGCGCACCGGGCGGCGCATCGGCGCTCTCGCGCTGGGGGTCGCCCTGGTGGTGCCGCTCGCGCTGCCGGGCCTGGACGGCGGCCTCCTGGGCGGCACCGGGGGTCCGGGCGGCAACGGCACGGGCGGCGGCGGGACGATCTCCGCCGTGAACCCCCTGGTCGCGCTCCAGGACAGCCTGAACCAGCCGGAGGACCGGGAGGTCCTGTCGTACCGCACGAACACCGAGCAGGGCGAGGAGCTGTATCTGCGGATCGTCTCGCTCGACCAGTTCGACGGCACCACCTGGAAGACCACCGTCCGGGGCATCGAGGACGTGCCCTCGCCGCTGCCCGATCCCCAGGGGCTGTTCCCCGACGTCCGCAGGACCGAGATCCGCACGAAGATCTCGGCCGCCGACGGCTACGCGCAGAACTGGCTGCCCATGCCGTTCCCCGCCAGCCAGGTGGACATCGGCGGCCGGTGGCGGTTCGAACCGGTGGGCCGCGCTCTGGTCGGCGACCGCGGGCAGACCACGCGCGGCGTCGACTACGAGGTCAGGAGCCTGGTCGTGGAGCCCACGGCCGCCCAGCTGGCCAACGCCTCCTCGCCCCCGGCGAACCTGCGGCGGGAGTTCACCAAGGTGCCCGACTCGCTGCCCGCCATGGTCGCGGACACCGCCCGCCGGGTCACCAAGGGCTCCGCGAACCCCTACGAGCAGGCGGTCAAGCTCCAGGACTACTTCGCCTCGGACGGCGGATTCACGTACAACACGCAGGTCAAGGCGGGCAGCGGCCCGTCGGCGATCGAGAAGTTCCTGAGGCAGAAGGAGGGCTTCTGCGTCCACTTCTCCTTCGCGATGGCCTCCATGGCGCGCACGCTCAGCATACCGGCCCGGGTCGCGGTGGGCTTCACGCCGGGGTCCGCGCAGGCCGACGGCACGATGTCGGTCGGGCTGCGGGACGCGCACGCCTGGCCCGAGCTGTACTTCGAGGGCGTGGGCTGGACCCGTTTCGAGCCGACGCCCAACCGCGGTTCGGTGCCCGACTACACCCGCTCGGACACCCCTTCCGGTGATACGAGCGACGCGGACACCCCGGAGCCGTCCCGTACCTCCGAGCCGTCCGCCGCGCCCTCGGCGTCCGACAGCTGCCCGCCCGAGGTGCGCAAGCAGGGCGGGTGCGCGAGTGCCGCGCCGCAGGTTGCCGCCGGTTCGGGCGGCGACGGCCCGCCCGTCGGGACGATCGCCCTGGTGGCCCTCGCCGCGCTGCTCCTGCTCACGCTGCCGCTGCTGCCCCTGCTGTGGCGGACCCGGGTGCAGACGGTGCGACTGGGCCCGGCCGGTGTCGTCGAGGGCGGCGCGGCCCTCACGCCCGCGGTCGCCGCGCCCCGGACCCTGGGCGCCTGGCTGGAGGTGACCGACACGGCGTGGGACCTCGGCATCGAGCCGGACGAGTCGCAGACGCCCCGCAGGGCCGCCGAGCGGATCATCCGCGTCGGGCAGCTGTCCCCCGACCCGGCACAGGCCCTCCACCGGGTGGCGACCGCCGTGGAGCAGGTGCTCTACGCGCCCACTCCGCAGCCGCCGCCGGCCGGGCTGCTCGACGACGTGCGGCGGGTGCGCGCGGGGCTGCGGGCCTCGGCGAGCCGGCCGGCCCGGCTGCGGGCGACACTCGCGCCGCGTTCGGCCGCCCGGGTGGTGTGGGCGCTCTCCGGGCGCTGGACGGCGTTCGGCACCCGCTGGAGCGAGCGGGCCGCCGAGCGGTGGGCGGCCCTGACCCGCAGACTGCCGCGGCGGGCTCCGCGCCAGGGATGAGGCGCCGCCAGCCCTGGCCTGCGCACGGGTGAGAGGTGCACACGCAGGAGAGGGGCATACGTGTGAGGGGTGGCCGCCGTGGGCGGTCACCCCTCACATGGTCACGGTCTGGTGTGGCGGCCTCGCGGGGACGAGCTCACTGACCACCCTGCTGTTCGTCGCGGCGGCGCTGCCACCGCTGCTCGATGCGGTCCATGACGGAACGGCGCTGCCTGGTCTGCCGATGAGCCTGCGCTCCACCCTGCGCGGCCGCGCCCGAGGGCTGCTCGCCCGGCTTCGGGGCCTTGCGCCAACCGGTGACGGCGAGCACAGCGCAGCCCAGCATGACGAGGAATCCCACCACGCTGATCCAGATCTGCTGGGCGACCATTCCGGCCATGAGAAGGGCGATGCCCACCAGGAAGCCGACGACCGCTTGGTAGACCCGCTTCCGGGTGTACGTACGCAGCCCGCTTCCCTCAAGCGCTGTCGCGAACTTGGGATCTTCGGCGTACAGCGCTCGCTCCATCTGCTCGAGCATGCGCTGCTCGTGCTCCGAGAGCGGCACGGAGTCCTCCTCATCGTGCAGTCGCCGGGGCGACCGGGGGTCCCCTTCAGGATAGGCAGGGAATCGCCCCCGTGAAACCCGCCCCTCTGCGCCAACTTCGCCAAACCGGGCCAACACATCGCTCCGGCTCGCTGAAGCGTGCATTCCCCGGCGGCCGAACCGTCATGCGGGACGGTGTCCCTCGATCATACGGCGCCGGTCACCCGTTCGGGGGGCCTGTGGCGTACTCCATGTGCCGCCGCGCCGCTGATCAGCGGCGGGGCGGGGTCCCTCAGGGCTGGTCCGTACCGCGCGCCTGCCCCAGGACGTGGAGCTGGGTGGCCACGGAGTGGAAGGCGGGCAGCTCGGCGGCGGCGGCCTCCAGCTCCAGGAGGGCCTCCATGGCACCCGGCTCGGTGTCCACCAGGACGCCGGGGACGAGGTCGGCGAAGACCCGCACGCCGTGCACCGCGTCGACGCGCACACCGGCGGCCTCGACCAGCTCGGTGAGCTGCTCGGCGGTGAAGCGGCGCGGCACGGGGTCGCCCGCGCCCCAGCGGCCCGCCGGGTCGGTGAGCGCGGTCCGCGCCTCCTTGAAGTGCCCGGCGAGGGCCCGCGCGAGCACGGCGCCGCCGAGGCCGGCGCCGAGGAGGCTGAGCACACCGGCGGGGCGCAGCGCGTCGACGGCGAGGCGCACGCCCTCGGCCGGGTCGTCCACGTACTCCAGGACGCCGTGGCACAGGACGGCGTCGAAGCCGCCGCGCTCGACCACGTCGAAGAGGCCGAGGACATCGCCCTGGACCCCGCGCACACGCTCGGCGACGCCGGCCTCGGCGGCCCGGCGCTCCAGCGCGAACAGGGCGTTGGGGCTGGGGTCCACGACCGTGACACGGTGGCCGAGGCCGGCCACGGGCACCGCGAAGTTGCCGCTGCCGCCCCCGGTGTCGAGCACGTCCAGCCCGGTGCGCGACTGGCGGCCGACGGCCTCGGTGCGGCGGTCCAGGGCCTCCTTGAGGACGTCCCAGACCACGGCGGTACGCAAGGAAGCGCGCGGGCGAGGGGAGTCGGAGCGCAGCGACGCCGCTTGGGGGCGGTGGGGGGAGACGGGCGGGCGCATCGGGTCCGACACGGCAGTTGACTCCTCGGCGCGTGGGTGGGCGATCGTCCCCACCCTATTGCCTGTCGCCCGGTGCCCCGCCCACCCGTCCCGGGCGACGAGCCGCCGGTCAGCCCACGTTCGGCCGCTCCTCTCCCGCCTCCACCGGCTCGGGCCTCGGCTGGGGCAGGACGGGCTGGAGGACCAGCATCCGCTCGACCAGGCGCAGGAACATCGCCACGTCCCGCACGAGGTCGTCGGCGTCGCGGCCGGTGGCGGCCCCCCGGATGCCCGCCTCGGCGCGGGCCCGGCGGGCGGCGCCGGAGGCGAACAAGGCGCTCCACTCGGACAGTTCGGGCGCGATCTCGGGCAGGACCTCCCAGGCGCTGCGGATGCGCTGCCTGCGGCGCGGGGTCGGCTCGGGCCTGCCGCGGGCGGCGAGGACGGCGGCCGCGGTGCGCAGGGCGGCCAGGTGGGCGGTGGCATAGCGCTCGTTCGGGGCGTCCAGGCGGGCGGCCTCGTCGATTCCGGCGCGGGCCTGGGCGAGGAGTTCGAGGGCGGCGGGCGGGGCGGTCGCGCGGCGCAGGACGGGGTGGACGTCGCTCGCCGGGCCGTTCAGCGCGGGTGCGGGGCGCATGGCGCTGTGCCGGTGTGCTGCTGCCGCGGAAGTGCTGGCCATGACGAACCTCCTGTCGTCGTGTGACGGCACTGTGGCCGTATGTGCCCATCGTGGGCCACGCCACTGACAATCGGCTCTGACCTGGACCTTTGCGTCGAGTGGGGGTTCGGGCCTACTTTTGTACTGACTGGTCAGTTCAAAAACCGGGTTGTCAGGGGGGATTGTGGACGGTTCGACCGAGGCCGCTCGTGGAGTCGCCGTCGCCGCCGAGGGGTTCGGGCTCAAGGGCCCGCGCGGCTGGGCGTTCCACGGCATCGACATCGACGCCGGGCCCGGATCGCTGATCGCTCTGGAGGGCCCGTCCGGCTCGGGCCGCACCTGCCTCCTGCTCGCTCTGACGGGACGTATGCGCGCGACCGAGGGCCACGCACGCGTGGCGGGCTTCCGCCTGCCCGAACAGCTGGCCTCCGTGCGTCGGATCAGCGCCCTGGGACCCGTGCCCGGGGTCACCGATCTCGACCCGGCGCTGACCGTCGCCGAGCATCTGCACGAACGGGCGCTCCTTGAGCGGCGGTTCGGCGGTCCGCTGCGGGGCCTCTTGCGGCCGCGTGCCGAGCGGCGCGAGGAGACGCGGTTGCGCGTGGCCGCCGCGCTGGCCGCCGCGGGGCTCGACCTGGAGTCGCTGCCCAAGGGGCGCAGGACCTCCGTACGCGATCTGGAGCGGCTCGAGGCCCTGCGCCTGTCCGTGGCCCTCGCGCTGATCGGCCGGCCGCGGCTGCTCGGGGTCGACGACACCGACCTGAAGCTCTCGGATGCCGAACGCGGCGAGGCCTGGGACCTGTTGAGGTCCCTCACGGAGAGCGGCACGACCGTCGTGGCGGTGTGCAGCGAGGCGCCCGAGGGCGCGGTCGTGGTGCGCACCGGCGCCCGGCCGGTGCCGGACACCGAGCGGGAACAGCACGGTGGCGACGACGACAAGGAGACGGCGGATGCGCTCGCCCAAACTGGCCTCGCTTGAACTGAGGCGCTTCGGCAGGGGCAAGCTGCCACGGGCCGCGCTCGTCGCGCTCCTGCTGCTCCCCCTGCTGTACGGCGCGCTGTACCTGTGCTCCTTCTGGGACCCGTACGGGCGTCTCGACCGCATACCCGTCGCGCTCGTCAACGAGGACGAGGGGGCCACCGCGCAGGGCAAGAAGCTCCGGGCGGGCGACTCCATCGTGCACAAGCTGCACGACAGCAAGACCTTCGAGTGGCACGAGGTCACCGACGCCGAGGCTCGCGAGGGCGTCGAGGACGGGAGGTACTACCTGTCGCTGACCATGCCCTCGGACTTCAGCAAGCGCATCGCGTCCAGTTCCGGGGATTCCCCGGAGACGGGCGCCCTGCGGGTGCGTACGAACGACGCGAACAACTACATCGTCGGGCAGATCTCGCGGACGGTCTTCTCCGAGGTGCGCAGGGCCGCGTCGACCAAGGCCTCGCGCTCCTTCCTCGACAAGATCTTCATCTCGTTCTCCGACATCCACGACAAGACGCAGCAGGCCGCGGAGGGCGCGGACAGGCTCGACGGCGGCATCGGCAAGGCCAAGAAGGGCTCCACGGACCTCGCGAAGGGGCTCGGGGACGCCAAGGAGGGCAGCGCCGAGCTGGCCTCGGGCGTCAAGAAGCTCCACAAGGGCGCGGGCGACCTGAAGAGCGGCGCGCGGCAGGTCGCGGACGGCACCCACCGGCTCGCCGGCAAGGTCAACGGCACCGCGGACAAGGTGCGGCCCTTCCTGAAGGACAACGGCAAGACCATCGGGGACACCGCCCAGTTGGTCGCCGACACCTCCAAGGCGATGCGCCGCGACCTGGACGACTGGGTCAAGCTCGCCCCCGGGGCCGCCAAGGGCGCCAAGGAGGGCTCCAGGATCATCGGCGACTTCTATGCGAAGCACTGCGAGAACGCAGCGGTGCCCGATCCCGGTTGCCCCAAGTTCAAGGAGGCCAAGGAGGCCGCCGAGAACGTCTCCACCATCGCGGACGACATGAACACCGTGATCAAGGACCAGCGCGGCGACGCCAAGCGGCTCGACAAGCACCTGGCCACCCTCCAGAAGAAGTCGCAGGCCCTCGCCGACCGCGCCCCGCACCTCGACGAGGACCTGGACAAGGCCGTCACCCAGATCAACGAACTGGACAGGGGCGCCGGCAAGGTCGCCGACGGCGCCAAGAAGCTGCACACCGGCCTCGGCACCGCCAAGACGGGCGCCAGCGACCTCGACACGGGCATCGGCAAGTTGGAGACGGGCGCGAGCGACCTCAAGGGCGGCATGTTCAAGCTCGCCGACGGCTCGGCGAAGCTGTCCGGCGGGCTGCACGACGGCGTCAAGAAGATCCCCGACTACGGCAAGAAGGACCGCGACGCCCGCACCGACGTCATGGCCGACCCGGTGCAGCTCGCCTCGCGGTCACTGCACAAGGCGCCCAACTACGGCACGGGTTTCGCGCCGTACTTCATCCCGCTGTCCCTGTGGGTGGGCGCGATGGTGGCGTACATGCTGATCGCGCCGCTCAACCGGCGCGCGCTCGCCGCGGGCGCGTCCGCGTGGCGCATCGCGCTGGCCGGCTGGCTGCCCGTGGTGGCCCTCGGGGTGCTCCAGGTGGCGGCCCTCATGTCGGTCCTGCACTGGGGGCTCGGCCTCCAGATGGCCAGGGCGGCCGGCACCATCGGCTTCCTGTGCCTGACCACGGCGTGCTTCGCGGCCATCGTGCAGTGGCTCAACGCCCGCTTCGGGGCGGCCGGGCGCATCCTCGTCCTGGCCGCGCTCATGCTCCAGCTGACGTCGGCGGGCGGCACCTATCCCGTGCAGACGAGCCCCGGCTTCTTCGGGGCGATCCACCCCTTCCTGCCGATGAGCCATGTCGTCGACGCGCTGCGCAGGCTGATCACCGGCGGCGGCCTCGGGCCCGTCTGGCAGGCGTGCGCGGTCCTGGCCGCCTTCACGCTGGGCGCGTTGGCGCTCACCGCGCGCTCCGCGCACCGCAAGCAGGTGTGGACCCTGGAGCGGCTGCACCCGGAGCTGAGCCTGTGAGCGCATCGAGGACGGGTGGCCCCGCGGGACCTGTGAGAATCAAGGTCATGGACAGCAGTGCAGGCAGCTCCCGGCGCGAGGCCACCCGGCAGAAGCTCTACGAGGCGGCCGTCACGCTCATCGCGGAACAGGGCTTCTCCGCCACGACGGTCGACGAGATCGCCGAACGGGCCGGGGTCGCGAAGGGCACGGTCTACTACAACTTCGCGAGCAAATCGGTCCTCTTCGAAGAGCTGCTGCGGCACGGCGTCGGTCTGCTGACCGCCTCCCTGAGGGAAGCGGCCGAGGAGACGCGCGCGAGCGGCGGCAGCAATGTCGACGCCCTCGACGCGATGATCAGGGCCGGTCTCGTCTTCATCAACCGCTACCCCGCCTTCACCCAGCTGTACGTCGCCGAGCTGTGGCGCACGAACCGCGCCTGGCAGTCCACCCTGCTCGTGGTCAGGCAGCAGGCCGTCGCGGTGGTCGAGGACGTGCTGCGGGCGGGCGTCGCCGGCGGGGAGCTGAGCGATGAGATCGACATCCCGCTGACGGCCGCGGCGCTCGTCGGGATGGTGCTGGTCGCCGCCCTCGACTGGCAGGCCTTCCAGCCGGAGCGTTCCCTGGACGACGTGCACGCGGCGCTCTCGCGGCTGCTCCAGGGCCGGGTCAGCGGCACGCGCGCGTAAGGCGGTCGGCAGCCAGGCACGCGCGCGTAGCGGTACGGCAGCCCGGTACGCGCCCGTACGAAGGCGCCGGTCCGGTGCCCCCTGTTCGCCAGGCGGCACCGGACCGGCGCCTTCTTCGTGTCCCCCGTGACCCCCGTGCGTCCCCCGTGTGGTCGCCCCCCCGAGTCACCTCGCTCCCGCCTCGCGGCGGAAGGAGCGGCCAAGGGCCCGGCGCGGTTCCGCCGCCCCGTGTCGGCGGTACCGGCGCCGTGCCCTTCTCCGTGGCCCCCACTCTGCCGTCTTCGCAGGTGGGGGCCTATCCGCGCGCGTACTCATCTCCGCGGATAGGTACGGATACTCAGACGTGCGCGCCGATGCCCGGGCCGCGCCGCCCGACAGTGGTTACGATCGCGTCCGTGTCCGTACTCCCCCTGGTGTTCACCAGCGGCTGGGCGAGCGGGATCAACGCGTACGCCGTTGTCCTGCTGCTCGGCGTCTTCGGCGCCACCGGCGTCAGCGACGAGGTGCCCGAGGCGCTTCAGCGGCCGGACGTGCTGATCGCCGCCGGGGTGCTCTTCCTCTGCGAGGCCGTCGCCGACAAGATCCCCTACGTCGACTCCGTCTGGGACTCGGTGCACACGGTCGTCCGGCCGGTGTCCGGCGCCGTGGTGGGCGCGCTGCTCGCGGGCCAGAGCGGGTCCCTGTCGGACCTCGCGGCGGGCGCCGTGGGCGGTTCGACGGCGCTGGCCAGCCATGCGGTGAAGGCCGGCACCCGGATGGCGATCAACACCTCGCCCGAGCCCTTCAGCAATGTCGTGATGAGCACGGCCGAGGACCTCGGGGTCGGCGGGCTCATCTCCTTGGCGATGTTCCACCCCGAGGCCGCCGCCGTCATCGCGGCGGTGCTCCTGCTGCTCGGCCTGTTCCTGCTGTTCTTCCTCCTCTCGCGCATCCGCCGGTTCCTGCGGCGCGGGGCGCAGCGGCGCGAGGAGAGACGGCTGGCCGGACGGGACGGGCCGCCCGCGCTCTGAGGCCCTGCGGCACGGCTGTCGGTGGTGGCCGATAAAGTCCCTGGCATGGCACGGATTGTGGTGATCGGCGCCGGGATGGGCGCCATGACGGCCGCCGCCCGGCTGGCCGTCGCGGGCCACCGGGTGGTGGTGTACGAACGCGGGCGGACCTACGGCGGCGCGCTCGGCCGCGTCGAGCGGGACGGGTTCGCCTTCGACACCGGGCCCGGCCTGCTCCAGCTCCCCGCGGTCTACCGCGACGTGTTCGTCAAGACCGGCAAGGAGCCCCTGGAGCAGTGCGTCGAGCTCTCCCAGGTGGAGCCCGCCGTGCGCCACGTCTTCGCCGACGGCACCACGACCGACCTGCCGAACGCCTCGCGCGCGGGCGTCGGCGAGGCCCTGGACGCGGCCCTCGGCGCCGGCGCGGGCGCCCGCTGGGCGGCGTTCATGAACCGCGCGAGGGAGACGTGGGACCGCACCCGCCGCCCCCTCCTGGAAGAGCCCCTGTACCCGAACTGGCAGGTGCTCGGCGCCCGCGAGCCGTACCCCGCCGTGCCCCACAAGCGCCTGCTGCGCCGTGAGCGCCGCGCGGGCACCCTCAGTGAGATCGGCGAGCTGGAGCTGGGCGGCGACGCCCGGCTGCTGGCGCTCCTGGAGCAGTTCGCCCTCGCGCAGGGCCTCGACCCCCGGTCGACCCCGGCGAGCGCGGCCGTCCTGCCGTACCTGGAGCAGACCTTCGGCACCTGGTCGGTGCGGGGCGGCCTGCGCGCGCTGGCCACGGCGGTGTACGAGCGGTGCCTGGCCCGCCGGGTGGAGTTCGTGTTCGACACGGCGGTGGTCCGGATCGTCGAGAAGGACGGCCGGGCGGCGGGTGTGGAGCTGGCCGACGGCTCGACGGCCGACGCCGACTTCGTGGTGGCCGGTGTGGCACCCACCGTGCTGGACGGGATGCTCTCCGGTGTGGAGATACGGGCGCGGGACGACGTCCCCGCGCGCGCCGGGCTGCCCAGCCGCCTGACGGTCCTGCTGGCCCTGTCGGGCGCCCGCCCCGAGGGCGCCCCGCACCGGACGGTGCTGCACTCCCGCGACCGGCAGGACGAGCTGGAGCGCCTCTTCGGGGAGCGACCGGGCCTGCCCGCCTCCCCCACCGTGACGGTGCTGCGCCCCGACGACCCGAGCCTGACGCCCGACGGCGCGCACGAGGCGGTGACGCTGACAGTGACGGTGCCCGCGCGCCTGGAGGTGGGCCCGGCCGACGTGGAGCGGGTGATCTCCCGGGCCGAGTCCGTCCTCCCGGGGCTGCGCGAACGCCTCCTGTGGCACGGGACGCACACCCCGGCCGACATCGCCGAGGCCACCGGAGCCGACGGCGGCGCGGTCCCCGCCCCGGCGCTCGCGGCGGCCGGCGGACGGCTCCTGCACCCGTCCAACAGCACCCGCCTGCCGGGCCTCTTCGCCGTCGGCGGCTGGTCGCACCCGGGCGGCGGCCTGCCCCACGCCGGCATGTCGGGCGCGCTGGTCGCGGGGCTGATCGTCGAGGGCCCCGACTTCCGGGGCTCCCAGTGACCCTGACCTCCGCAGGGGGTCAGTAGCGGTACTGCTGCTCGTTGTAGCCCGAGTTGTCGTGGCCGTCGTGGCCGTCGTGGCCCTCGTGGCCGTCGGCGTGTCCGTTCTGGGGCGGGTAGGGCTGCTCCGCCGGGAGTTCGCCGCCGTACTGCCCCTCGGTGGAGCGCTGGTGCGGCACCCAGACGCCGCCGGGCGGGGTGTCGTCGTAGACCTCGCCGGGCCCGCCGTAGGTGTCGCCGCCGTACGGGGCGTAGCTCTGCTGGTCGCCGTAGCCGGCGTAGCTCTGTCCCGCGTCGTAGGTCTGGGTGCCGACGTACGGGTCGGAGTACGCGGCGTACTGCTGGTGCCCGGTCTCGTCGTAGCCGTAGTGCTGCTGGTCGTAGCCGGGGAAGGGCGCGGCGTCGAAGTCGTTCCCGGCAGCCTGCGGAGCGGCGGGCGGGGCGGGCGGGGCGTACGGCGTGTCGCTGTAGACGCCGTACTGCCCGGTGTCGTCGGGCAGGGGCTGCGGTTCGTGGACCGCCGGGTCGTGCGCGGGAGGCGGCGGGACCTGCTCGTACTCCAGGTCGGACACCTGGAGCGCCGGTTCCCGCACGTCCGCGGCGGGCCGGGACGGCTTCTTGCGGCGCTTGCTGAGGCCTGGTTTGCCGCCGAGCGCCCAGCCGGTGGAGAAGCCGCGGCGGAACGACAGCGTCACGTACGTCTGGCCGACGGCGAAGGCGATGGCGCCGGCCGCGATGACCAGGACCGAGGAGAGCACCACGCCGACGACGACGCCCAGGAAGCCCACGAAGGCCAGCAGGCGCCAGCGCAGCCTGGCCTTGTACTGCAACAACACCTCGCCGAGCAGCCACAGCGCGACGAATCCGAACGCGATGTAGAGGACCGTCCAGCCCATGTACGCCCCACTCCCCTACGGCCGCCGCCCGTGGGTACGGGGGTACTGCCGTTCAGGCCTGTTCGTGCAGGCCCAGATTCTCGTAGATTTCCAGCGTCGCCGTGGAGTTGTTGAGCGTGATGAAGTGCAATCCCGGCACGCCTTCGGCCAGCAACCGCGCGCAGAACTCCGTCGCGAACTCGATGCCAATGGAGCGTACAGCGGCGGGATCGTCTTTGGCCGCGAGGATCCGCTCTTTCAGCCTGTCCGGGACCACGGCGTTGCTGAGCTGGGGCAGCCGGTCGAGCTGGCGGACGTTGGTGACCGGCATCATCTCGGGGATGATCGGCGTCGCGCAGCCCGCCGCCTCGACGCGGTCGCGCAACCGCAGGTACTCCTCGGGGTCGAAGAACATCTGCGTGATGGCGTAGTCCGCGCCGGCCCGGCACTTGTCGATGAAGTGGCGGGTGTCGGACTCCCAGTCGGGCGAGCGCGGGTGCATGGCGGGGAAGGCGGCGACGCCCACGCAGAAGTCGCCGGACTCCTTGATGAGTTCGACCAGTTCCGAGGCGTAGGTGAGGCCCTTGGGGTGGGCGATCCACTCGCCGAGCGGGTCGCCCGGCGGGTCGCCGCGGACCGCGAGCATGTTCCGGATGCCGGCGTCGGCGTACTGCCCGATGATGTTGCGCAGCTCCGCCACGGAGTGGTCGACCGCGGTCAGGTGTGCGACGGGCGTCAGCGTGGTGTCGGCGACGATCTGCTGGGTCTCCTTGACCGTGCCGGTCCGGGTCGAACCGCCCGCTCCATAGGTCACGGAGACGAAGTCGGGGGCGACCGCCTCGACCCGGCGCAGCGCGTTCCACAGATTCCGCTCGCCCTTCGGGGTCTTCGGCGCGGAGAACTCGAACGAGTACGTCGTCTTGCCGGTCGCGAGCATGTCGCGCACGGTGCGCGCGCGGTCCGTCCTGGTGGAAGCTGTGCCTAGGGCCATATGGGCAGGTTAGCCAGGCCCCGGCGGTCCCCCAACCGGACCTGGCGATTTCAGGGCATTTGTCGGGGGTCTTGTCCACGGACCGGACACGGCCGCGCCCCGGTCACACCACGGCCGCGCCACGTCCGCGCCACAGCTCAGCCGGCCGTACGCAGCCGCTTCGCGAAGTCCGCGGCGGCCGCTCCGGGGTCGTCGGCCTCGGTGATCGCCCGTACGACGACCACACGGCGCGCGCCCGCTTCGAGGACCTGGTCGAGATTGCCCGCGTCGATGCCGCCGATGGCGAACCAGGGGCGGTCCGTGCCGAGGGAGGCCGTGTACCGGACCAGGTCCAGGCCGGGGGCGTGGCGGCCCGGCTTGGTGGGGGTGGGCCAGCAGGGGCCCGTGCAGAAGTAGTCCACGCCCTCCTGGGCGGCGGCCGCGGCGGCCTCGGACTCGGCGTGCGTGGAGCGGCCGATGAGCACGTGCCGGCCGAGGATGGCGCGGGCGGCGGGGACCGGCAGGTCGCCCTGGCCGAGGTGGAGGACGTCGGCGCCGATGGCGTGCGCGATGTCCGCCCGGTCGTTGACCGCGAGGAGCTTGCCGTGCCGCCGTGCGGCGTCGGCGAAGACCTCCAGGTGCGCCAGCTCCTCGCCGGCCTCCATGTCCTTGTCGCGCAGCTGCACGATGTCGACGCCGCCCGCGAGGACGGCGTCGAGGAACTCGGGGAGGTCGCCCTGGCGCCTGCGGGCGTCCACGCACAGGTAGAGACGGGCGTCGGCGAGCTGGGCGCGCGGGTGGTCGGCGGCCATGGAGAGATCCCCCCGGTGTGGATGGGCGACGCGGGCCGCGCGCGAACGCGGCCCGCACCCGAAGCGGTGTGTTCGGTCAGACGGCGAGCGCCTGGGCGCGGCGCTTCACCTCCGTGCCGCGATTCTCGCTCAGGGCCTGCGCGGGGGTGCCGGGCAGGGAGGGGTCGGGGGTGAAGAGCCACTCCAGCATCTCTTCGTCGGAGAAGCCGTCGTCCCGCAGCAGCGTCAGAGTGCCGACGAGGCCCTTGACGATCTTGTCGCCGTCGATGAAGGCGGCCGGCACCTGGAGCGTGCGGTTCTCACCACGGCGTACGGCGATCAACTGGCCTTCCTTGACCAGCTGGCGTACGCGCGTCACCTCGACGTCGAGCATTTCGGCGATGTCGGGGAGGTGGAGCCAGGCGGGGACGAGCGCGTCGGTCTTTGAGTCAATCTCGGTCACCGCCCCAGCGTATCTCTGGCCGGGGGCCCGGGCGTGCCTGGCTCTCCCCGGTGGCGTCCCGCAGCGCCGCCTTCTTCCTACAGTGCCGCCTTCTTCAGCGGCACCGACGGGTCGGCCGCCAGGACCGGGTCCAGGTGGGTGCCCGCCTCGATCAGCTTGCGGCCCTGGGCCAGGTCCCTGGGGCGGCCCACCGCGAGGACCGCCGCCAGGGCGCCGCTCCTGAGCCAGCACACCGACCAGGCCACCCCCGTCGGGTCGCCGCGCCACACCAGCTCGTCGGTCGCCGTGTGGTGGCCCGCGTACTGCACGAAACGGCCGAACTGCTCCGACCAGAAGTAGGGCACCGGGTCGTACGCCGTCGGGGTGTCGCCGATGATGTCGGCCGCCACGGCGCGCGGGCCCTGGAGGGCGTTGTCCCAGTGGTGGACGAGCAGGCGCTCGCCGTACCTGGCGGAGGGGAAGGACGCGCAGTCGCCGACCGCGTACACGTCGGGCGCCGAGGCGCGCAGGTGGTCGTCGGCCACGACCTCCCGGTGGGCGCCCAGCTCGATGCCGGAGCCGGCCAGCCAGCCCGTCGCGGGGCGCGCCCCGATGCCGACGACGACGGCGCCGGCGGGCAGCCGGGTCCCGTCGGAGAGGAGCACCGCACCGGGCTCGACGCGGTCCACGCGTGCGTGGGTGCGCAGAGCGGCTCCGGAGTCCGCGTACCAGCCCGCCATGCGGGCGGCGACCTCTTCCGGCAGCGCTCCGGCGAGCGGCCGGCCCGCGGCCTCGACCACGGTGACGGCGCAGCCCGCCTCGCGCGCGGCCGTCGCGAACTCCGCGCCGATCCAGCCGGCCCCCACGACCACGATGTCGTGCTGCGCGGCGAGGACCGGCCGCAGTCGCTCGGCGTCGTCCAGGGTGCGCAGCAGGTGGACGCCGGGGACGCCTTCGGTGCCCGGCAGCCGGATCGGTTCGGCGCCCGTGGCGAGGACCAGGACGTCGTAGCCGACCGGTCCTTCGGCGGTGTCCAGCACGTGGTCGGCGGGGCGCACCCCGGTGACCTCGCGGCCCAGGGTGAGGTCGATGCCGAGGGCCTCGAAGTCGATGTCGAACGCGGAGCCCTCCGCCTTGCCGAGCAGCACCGCCTTGGACAGCGGCGGCCTGTCGTAGGGCTGGTGCGGCTCCGCCCCGATGAGGGTGACCGTGCCGGCGAAACCCTGCTCGCGCAGGGCCACGGCGGTCTGCACCCCGGCCATTCCGGCGCCGACGATGACGACGCGCCGCCCGGCCTGCCCCTGCTGCCCGCTCTGCCTCTGCTGCTCGCTCACCCGATCACTGTAGGGCGGCGGGCGGGGCTGTCCTCAGAGGCCGGTAAGGAGATCTCTGACACAACGTCACCGGCCATGCCCGGACAGCTCCCCTACTGCGTCACCGGGCGACGGGCTAGGGTGGTCGGCGCAGAGCACTCGCGGGAGCCCGGACGCACCGGGCTGAGAGGGAGGCTGGACGGCCTCCGACCGTACGAACCTGATCCGGGTCATGCCGGCGAAGGGAGGGGCTGGACGCCCATGCAGCCACGTACATCGGCACACGCGCCACCGGCGCGGTCCACGGGTCCGACGGACGTCCTCGTCGTGGGGGGCGGCATCATCGGCCTGGTCACGGCCTGGCGGGCCGCGCAGCGCGGCCTCTCGGTCGCCGTCGTGGACCCCGAACCGGGCGGCGGCGCCGCGCGGGTCGCGGCCGGCATGCTGGCCGCCGTCACCGAACTGCACCACGGCGAGCAGACCCTGCTGGGGCTCAACCTCGCCTCCGCGCGCCGCTATCCGGACTTCGTCGCCGAACTGACCGAGGCGAGCGGCCGCGACGTCGGCCATCGCGCGTGCGGCACGCTCGCGGTCGCGCTCGACGCCGACGACCGCGCCCATCTGCGCGAGCTGCACGCCCTCCAGCGCCGTTCCGGCCTGGAGTCGGAGTGGCTGAGCGGCCGCGAGTGCCGCCGCTTGGAGCCGATGCTGGCCCCGGGCGTGCGGGGCGGGCTGCGGGTCGACGGCGACCACCAGGTCGACCCGCGCCGGCTCGCGGCGGCGCTCCTGGTGGCCTGCGAGCGGGCGGGCGTCGCCCTGCACCGCGCGTGGGCCGAGCGGCTGTCGGTCGCGGGCGAGCGGGCCCGGGGAGTGCTCCTCGGGGACGGCACCGAGCTGCACGCGGGGCAGGTGGTGCTCGCGGCGGGCAGTCTCAGCGGGCGCCTGGCGGGCGTGCCGGACGACGTGCTGCCGCCCGTGCGGCCGGTGAAGGGGCAGGTGCTGCGGCTGAGCGTGCCGAAGCCGTACGCGCCGTTCCTGAGCCGCACCGTGCGCGCGGTCGTGCGCGGCAGCCACCTCTACCTCGTACCGCGCGAGAACGGCGAGCTGGTCGTCGGCGCCACCAGCGAGGAACTGGGCTGGGACACCACGGTCACGGCGGGCGGTGTCTACGAACTCCTGCGGGACGCCCACGAACTCGTGCCCGGCATCACGGAGCTGCCGCTGACCGAGACCCGCGCAGGCCTGCGCCCGGCCTCCCCCGACAACGCGCCGCTGCTCGGCCCGACCCGGCTGCCCGGCCTGCTGCTGGCCACCGGGCACTACCGCAACGGCGTGCTGCTGACGCCCGTGACGGGCGACGTGATGGCGCACGCCCTGACCACGGGAGAACTGCCCGACGAGGCGCGCCCGTTCACCCCGCGGCGCTTCACCGGGCCCTCCCCCGTCCCCCCTACGCAGTCGTTCACGGAGCAACCCGCATGAGTACGAACATTTCCGTCTCCGTCAATGGAGAGGCGCGCGAAGTGGCCCCGGGCACCACGCTCGACGTCCTCGTCGCCACGCTCACCGCGGCGCCCTCCGGTGTCGCCGCCGCCCTCAACGAGACCGTCGTCCCGCGCGCGCGGTGGACCGGCACGGCACTCGCCGCCGGCGACCGCGTCGAAGTGCTCACCGCCGTCCAGGGAGGCTGATCCGACCATGGCAGACGACCCCTTCGTCCTCGGCGGGCTCACCCTCTCCTCGCGCCTGATCATGGGCACGGGCGGGGCGCCCAGCCTCGACGTCCTGGAACGGTCCCTGGTCGCGTCCGGCACCGAGCTGACCACCGTCGCGATGCGCCGCCTCGACCCGGGCGTGCAGGGCTCGGTGCTCTCCGTCCTCGACCGGCTCGGCATCCGCGTCCTGCCGAACACGGCGGGCTGCTACACCGCCGGTGAGGCCGTCCTGACCGCCCGCCTCGCGCGCGAGGCGCTCGGCACGGACCTGGTGAAGCTGGAGGTCATCGCGGACGAGCGGACGCTGCTGCCCGACCCGATCGAGCTGCTGGACGCCGCCGAGACCCTGGTCGACGACGGTTTCACGGTCCTGCCGTACACGAACGACGACCCGGTGCTCGCCCGCAAGCTGCAGGACGTGGGCTGCGCGGCGATCATGCCGCTCGGCTCGCCCATCGGCTCGGGGCTCGGCATCCGCAATCCGCACAACTTCCAGCTGATCGTGGAGCACGCGCGCGTGCCGGTGATCCTGGACGCGGGCGCGGGCACGGCGTCCGACGCCACGCTCGCGATGGAGCTGGGGTGCGCGGGCGTGATGCTCGCCTCGGCGGTGACGCGGGCGCAGGAGCCGGTCCTGATGGCGGAGGCCATGCGGCACGGCGTCGAGGCGGGGCGCCTCGCCCACCGGGCCGGGCGGATTCCCCGGCGGCACTTCGCGGAGGCGTCCTCTCCCGCGGAGGGCATGGCCAGGCTCGATCCGGAGCGGCCGGCGTTCGGGACGCCCTGAGAAGGGCGGGGCTCTGGGCGCTCGCGGCTGCCCGCCGGGGGCCCGTCGCCCGTCACAGCTCGGCTGCAGTCCGGCCGCGGGCAGGACCGGCCGGGACGAGGTGTCGGTGGCGGCTCGTAGACTCCCCTGCGTGGACACGACCCTTCAGGACCCCCTCGTCGGGCAGCTGCTCGACAGCCGTTACCGGATCGAGGGGCGCATCGCGGTGGGCGGGATGGCCACGGTCTACCGGGCCGTGGACACCCGTCTCGACCGCGTGCTCGCGCTCAAGGTGATGCACCCCGCGCTGGCGGCCGACGCCTCCTTCGTGGGCCGTTTCATCCGCGAGGCCAAATCGGTCGCCCGCCTCTCGCATCCGAACGTGGTCGGCGTCTTCGACCAGGGCACCGACGGGTCGTACGTCTATCTGGCGATGGAGTACATCGCGGGCTGCACCCTGCGCGACGTCCTGCGCGAGCGCGGCGCGCTCCAGCCGCGGGCCGCGCTCGACATCCTGGAGCCGGTCCTCGCCGCCCTAGGTGCCGCGCACCGCGCCGGGTTCGTGCACCGCGACATGAAGCCGGAGAACGTCCTGATAGGGGACGACGGCCGGGTCAAGGTCGCCGACTTCGGGCTCGTCCGCGCGGTGGACACCGTCACGAACACCACGGGCACCGTCCTTGGCACCGTCTCCTATCTCGCCCCCGAGCAGATCGAGCACGGCACGTCCGACACGCGTGTGGACGTGTACGCGTGCGGCGTCGTGCTCTACGAGATGCTGACCGGCGCCAAGCCGCACTCCGGGGACTCCCCCGCCCAGGTGCTCTACCAGCACCTCAACGAGGACGTGCCGCCCCCGTCGGCGGCCGTGCCCGGGCTCGCCCACGAACTCGACGGGATGGTGGCCCACGCCACGGCCCGCACCCCCGACGCCCGCCCGTACGACGCGGTGGCGCTCCTCGCCCGGCTCCGGGAGGCCCGGGCCGCCCTGAGCGAGGAGCAACTCGACGCGGTGCCGCCGCAGGCGCGCACGACGGAGCACGACAACGCCGAGGACCGCACCAGCGTCATCCCGCGCGCGGCCCGCTCCGGCCGGCTGCCGCTGCCCGCCGAGGGCGGCGACGGGCAGGACCCGCTGAACCGCACGAGCGTCCTGCCGACCCCGCCGGCCGCGCCCGCCGCGCCCGCCCGGCCGGGGCGCCGCCGCCTCGATCCGCGCCGCCGCACGCTCGCGATGGTCGCCGCGGTGCTGCTCGCCCTCGGCCTGGGCGCCGGGGTCTGGTACATCAACTCCGGGCAGTTCACGGAGGTCCCGCCGGTCCTGGCGAAGACAGAGGCGCAGGCCAGGAAGCGTCTGGCGGACGCCGGTCTGGAGGTGAAGGAGGTCAAGCGCGCCTACAGCGACACGGACAAGCGCGGCACGGTCATGGACAGCGACCCCGAGGCGGGCGACCGCATCCGGCAGAACGACCAGGTGACGCTGACCGTCTCGCGCGGCCCGGAGAAGGTGAAGGTGCCGGACGTCAAGGACATCCCGCTGGCCAGGGCGAAGCAGGAGCTGAAGAACTCCGGTCTCGCCCCCGGCATGGTCACCAAGGGCTTCAGCGACAGCGTCGAGAAGGGCTCCGTGATCAGCACGGACCCGAGGGCGGGCTTCACCCGCAAGGCGGACTCGGCCGTCGCCCTGGTGGTCAGCAAGGGCCGCGCGGTCCAGGTGCCCGACGTGACGGGTGACTCCGAGGCCGACGCCACCTCGGAGCTGGAGGACGCCGGGCTCAAGGTGAGGATCGATCCGAACCGGAAGCACTCCGACGAGGACAAGGGCGCCGTCGTCGAGCAGTCCCCCGGGGCGGACAGGCAGCTCGCCGAGGGTGACACCGTCACGCTGGTCCTCTCCAAGGGCCCGCCGATGGTCGAGGTCCCGGATGTGACCGGGATGAGCGTGGACGACGCCGTGGACGCGCTGGAGGACGCGGGCTTCGACGTGGACAAGGACCGCGGTCTGCTCGGCCTCTTCGGGGACACGGTCAAGAAGCAGTCGGTGGACGGCGGCGACAAGGCCCCCAAGGGATCGACGATCACCATCGAGATCCGCTGAGGTCATCGAACTCTCCTGACCCACCCGCGAGGCCGCCGACGGCCCGTCGCTCTCCTCAGGGACGGGTGGATGTTCCGTCGGGGGCCATGACCAATCCCACCCCCGCTGCTGTCCGCGCGCCCCCGCGTGCGTGCCACCCTTGACGGTGTGAGCAGCGACAACACCCTCCTGACGGCGTCCCGCGGCGCCGCGTCCCGCAATCCCGTCGGCGGCCATGTGCCCGTGGCCGGCGGTCTGGCCTCCGTGGGGCTTTCCTACGCCCGGGACATCGGCGCCGAGGCCGTCCAGGTCTTCGTGGCCAATCCGCGCGGCTGGGCGACTCCCCCGGGGAACCCGAAGCAGGACGAGGCGTTCCGCGCGGCCTGCGCCGCCGAGAACATCCCGGCGTACGTCCACGCGCCCTACCTCATCAACTTCGGCTCGCACACCGGGGCGACCGCCGAGAAGTCCGTGGACTCCCTGCGCCACTCGCTGCGCCGGGGCCGCGAGATCGGCGCGCTCGGCGTCGTCGTGCACACCGGTTCCGCGACCGGCGGACGGGAGCGCGGGGTGGCCCTGAAGCAGATGCGGGAGCTGGTGCTGCCCCTGCTGGACGAGCTGACGCACGACGACGACCCGTACCTGCTCCTGGAGTCGACCGCCGGCCAGGGCGCCTCGCTCTGCTCCCGCACCTGGGACTTCGGGCCGTACTTCGCGGCGCTGGACGCCCACCCGAGGCTGGGCGTGTGCCTGGACACCTGCCACATCTACGCCGCCGGACACGACCTGGCGGGCCCCGGCGGCATGAAGCAGACCCTCGACCTCCTGGTCGACACGGTCGGCGAGGGCCGGCTGAAGCTCGTGCACGCGAACGACTCCAAGGACGTCGTCGGCGCCCACAAGGACCGGCACGAGAACATCGGATCCGGCCACATCGGCGAAGAGCCCTTCCGCGAGCTGATGCTCCACCCCGCCACCGAGGGCGTACCGCTGATCATCGAAACGCCCGGCGGCAAGGACGGGCACGCGGCGGACGTGGCGCGGCTCAAGGGGCTCAGGAGCAGCTAGAAAACACTTGAAGAGTACCCCTGGGGGGTATACGGTTCCTGTCTGGCGGCAGGAACCGTTGCCTTACGTTGGGGAGCCAGTCATGCAGCACGAGACAGACGCCGAGCACACGCACCAGCACCACCAGCACCACGACCACGCCCCGCAGGGCCACGCGCACCACCACCCGCAGGGCGGCGGGGTCAGCTGGCGCATGGCCGCCCAGGCGACGTTGCACTGCCTCACGGGCTGCGCCATCGGCGAGGTGCTCGGGATGATCATCGGCACCGCGCTCGGTTGGGGCAACGTGCCGACGATGATCCTCGCGATCGTCCTGGCCTTCGCCTTCGGTTACGCCCTGACGCTGCGCGGCATCCTCAAGGCGGGCGTCGACTTCAGGACCGCCTTCCGCGTGGCGCTCGCCGCCGACACGCTCTCCATCGCCGTGATGGAGCTGATCGACAACGGCGTGATCGCGCTGTGGCCCGGCGCCATGGACGCGCACCTGGGCGACCCGATGTTCTGGTGGATCCTGGCCATTGCCCTGGGCGCCGCGTTCGTGGTCACCACCCCCGTGAACAAGTGGATGATCGGCCGCGGCAAGGGCCACGCGGTGGTGCACCAGTACCACCACTGAGCAGGTGAACCCTTAGAGCTCGGGGCCGTCCCCGGGCTCTTCCTGGTAGGAGTAGCGCTGCTCCCGCCAGGGGTCGCCGACGTTGTGATAGCCGCGCTCCTCCCAGAAGCCGCGGCGGTCGGCGGTCATGTACTCGACGCCGCGGACCCACTTGGGGCCCTTCCAGGCGTACAGATGCGGCACGACGAGCCGCAGGGGGAAGCCGTGCTCCGCGGTGAGCAGTTCGCCGCCCTTGTGGGTGGCGAAAATCGTGTCCTCGGCGGCGAAGTCCGCCATCCGCAGATTGGAGCTGAAGCCGTACTCGGCCCAGACCATGACGTGGGTGGCCTCGGGGGCGGGCGGCGCCAGCTCCAGGAGCGTGCGGGCGGGCACGCCGCCCCACTCGGCGCCCAGCATGCTGAACTTCGTGACGCAGTGCAGATCGCCGACGACCGTGGCGTAGGGCAGGGCGGAGAACTCCTCGTGGGTCCAGCAGTGCTTCTCGCCGTCCGCCGTGGCCCCGAAGACCCTGAACTCCCAGCGCTCGGGGCGGAACTTCGGCACCGGACCGTAGTGCGTCACCGGCCAGCCGCGCTGCAGCCGCTGACCCGGCGGAAGCTCCGACTCCGCCGCCTGTCGAGATGCGCGTTCCGCCGGCTGACCCATGACTCCATCCTGACAGACGGGGGACAGTGGGAGTGACCAGACGAAGTCTGACAGATACGGATTCGGGCAACTCCTACTAAGCGTGCACTTACTGGACGGCTTCCGAACACCGGTGCAAAGATGCGCGCTACCTGCCCAGTTCACCCCCGTGGAAGGAGCCTCTGCGATGCAGGGCGACCCCGAGGTCCTCGAATTTCTCAACGAGCAGCTGACCGCCGAGCTGACGGCGATCAACCAGTACTTTCTCCACGCCAAGATGCAGGAGAACTTCGGCTGGACCAAGCTCGCCAAGTACACCCGCGCCGAGTCGTTCGACGAGATGAAGCACGCGGAGACGCTGACCGACCGGATCCTGTTCCTCGACGGTCTGCCCAACTACCAGCGGCTCTTCCACGTCCGGGTGGGCCAGAGCGTCACCGAGATGTTCCAGGCGGACCGGCAGGTCGAGGTGGAGGCGATCGACCGTCTCAAGCGCGGCATCGAGGTCATGCGGGCCAAGGGCGACATCACCTCGGCCAACATCTTCGAGTCGATCCTCGCGGACGAGGAGCACCACATCGACTACCTCGACACCCAGCTCGAACTGGTCGAGAAGCTGGGCGAGCCGCTCTATCTGGCGCAGCTCATCGAGCAGCCGGAGAGCTGAGGCCCGCGGGCCCCGGCGGGGCTCAGGCCGCCTCCTCCAGCGCGGCGAGCGCCGGTGTCCCCTGGTCGACCAGCTCGCGGCGGGGGCACGCGCCCCTGCCGAGCAGTGCCTGGATGCGCCGTACGCATGAACCGCAGTCCGTGCCCGCCTTGCAGGCCGAGGCTATCTGGCGGGGGGTGCAGGCACCGGCCTCCGCGTGCTTCTTCACCTGCGCCTCGGTGACCCCGAAGCAGTTGCAGACGTACACGCGGCTCACCTCCCGGACGGGGGACGGACAGGACTCATCAGCGGCGCCGTCCCGATTGATCGGTGAGGCTAACCTAACCTTACCCATGACTCGGGGCCCACAAAAGCCCCCGATACGCCGGTGGGGCGCGGATCACATGGATCCGCGCCCCACACGTACGTACGTCCCAAGGACCTACTGGTCGCGGTACATCTCCGCCACCAGGAACGCCAGGTCGAGCGACTGGCTGCGGTTGAGCCGCGGGTCGCAGGCCGTCTCGTAGCGCTGGTGCAGGTCGTCGACGAAGATCTCGTCGCCGCCGCCCACGCACTCGGTGACGTCGTCACCGGTCAGCTCCACGTGGATGCCGCCCGGGTGGGTGCCGAGGGCCTTGTGGACCTCGAAGAAGCCCTTGACCTCGTCCAGCACGTCGTCGAAGCGGCGGGTCTTGTGGCCGGAGGCCGCCTCGTAGGTGTTGCCGTGCATCGGGTCGGTGATCCAGGCGACGGTCGCGCCGGAGGCGGTGACCTTCTCGACCAGCTCGGGCAGCTTGTCGCGGACCTTGTCGGCGCCCATGCGGACGATGAAGGTCAGCCGGCCGGGCTCGCGGTCGGGGTCGAGGCGCTCGATGTACTGCAGCGCCTCCTCGGCCGTGGTGGTCGGGCCGAGCTTGACGCCGATCGGGTTGCGGATCCGCGCGGCGAACTCGATGTGCGCGTGGTCGAGCTGGCGGGTGCGCTCACCGATCCAGACCATGTGGCCCGAGGTGTCGTACAGCCGGCCGGTGCGGGAGTCGACGCGGGTCAGCGCGCCCTCGTAGTCGAGCAGCAGCGCCTCGTGGGAGGCGTAGAACTCGACGGTCTTGAACTCCTCCGGGTCGGTGCCGCAGGCCCGCATGAAGTGCAGCGCGTTGTCGATCTCGCGCGCCAGCTGCTCGTAGCGCTGGCCGGACGGGGAGGACTTCACGAAGTCCTGGTTCCAGGCGTGCACCTGGCGCAGGTCGGCGTAACCACCGGTGGTGAAGGCGCGCACCAGGTTCAGCGTGGAGGCGGAGGCGTGGTACATCCGCTTCAGGCGCTCGGGGTCCGGGATCCGGGCCTCTTCGGTGAAGGCGAAGCCGTTGACGGAGTCGCCGCGGTAGGTCGGCAGCGTCACGCCGTCGCGGGTCTCGGTCGGCTTGGAGCGCGGCTTGGAGTACTGCCCCGCGATGCGGCCCACCTTCACGACGGGCACGGACGCCGCGTACGTGAGGACGGCACCCATCTGGAGCAGGGTCTTCAGCTTGTTGCGGATGTGGTCGGCCGACACGGCGTCGAAGGCCTCGGCGCAGTCGCCGCCCTGGAGCAGGAACGCCTCTCCCTTGGCGACGGAGGCCAGTCGGGCGCGCAGCTGGTCGCACTCGCCCGCGAAGACGAGCGGCGGATACGACTCGAGGTCCGCGATCACATCGCGCAGAGCCTCGGCATCGGGGTACTCGGGCTGCTGCGCCGCGGGCAGGTTTCGCCAGGTGTTGCCACCGGTTGCGGTGGTCTTAGCGTTCACGGTCACCTCGTCAACATTACGGGGTCGGACGCACCGGTCCATTCACCCGCTCACCAAGTGAGACGGAGCAGACACGGAAGAGCGGGCGCCCCGCGCGGCCCGCCCGCGTACGGCGCCCGTCCCGGCCGGCGCCCCGATCCGCCGACGATGCGCCGCCGATGCGCTAGGGTGCCGGACATGCACGCGCAGACGACGACGCGAAACTGGTGGTGGCCCGCTCATCCGGCGGCCCACTGACTGCGCGTACGCACGACTCGCGAAGGCCGCCCGAGGGGCGGCCTTCTGTGTTTCCCGGCGCTCGCCGGGGCCGGGCCGTTCCTCCTTCGAGTGAGAAGGAACCCGACCCATGCAGCAGACCGTCCTCACCGACCTGCTCCGCCACGACCGCCCGTTCGCCCTGCTGCGCCGCCGCACGCCGGGCCGCGACCACGACACGGTCGAGGTCCTCATCGGCCCGACGGGCACCTACGACCGCCTCGCGGACATCCCCGAGGGCCTCGCGCTCGTGCCCTTCCGGCAGATCAGGGAGCGCGGCTTCGACGTCCGCGACGACGGCACGCCGCTGACCGTCCTCACCCCCGAGGAGACGTACGAACTGCCGCTCGACGCGGCCCTGGCTGCGCTGCCCGCGCACGACGTGCGGGTCGAGGGCGGCGCCTTCGACGTGGACGACGCGGCGTACGCGGACATCGTCGGGCGCGTCCTGCGCGAGGAGATCGGGCGGGGCGAGGGCGCCAACTTCGTCATCCGCCGGACCTACGAGGGGCAGATCCCCGGGTTCGGCAGAGCGGACGCCCTCGCGCTCTTCCGGCGGCTCCTGGTGGGCGAGCGGGGGGCGTACTGGACGTACGTCGTGCACACCGGGGAGCGCACGCTCGTCGGGGCGAGCCCCGAGGTGCATGTGCGGATGTCGGGCGGGACGGTCGTCATGAACCCGATCAGCGGCACCTACCGCTATCCGGCGAGCGGGCCGACCGCCGACGACCTGCTCGCCTTCCTCGCCGACGGCAAGGAGATCGAGGAGCTGTCGATGGTCGTCGACGAGGAGCTCAAGATGATGTGCACCGTCGGCGACCGGGGCGGGGTCGTGATCGGGCCGCGCCTGAAGGAGATGGCCCACCTCGCGCACACCGAGTACGAGTTGCGCGGCAAGTCCTCGCTGGACGTGCGGGAGGTCCTGAAGGAGACCATGTTCGCGGCGACCGTCACCGGGTCGCCGGTGCAGAACGCCTGCCGCGTCATCGAACGCCACGAGGCCGGGGGCCGGGGCTATTACGCGGGCGCCCTCGCGCTCGTCGGCCGGGACGCGGGCGGCGCGCAGACCCTGGACTCCCCCATCCTGATCCGCACCGCCGACATCTGTGCCGCCGGGAGGCTGCGGGTGCCGGTCGGGGCGACGCTGGTGCGCGGCTCGGACCCCGCGGGCGAGGTCGCGGAGACCCACGCCAAGGCGGCGGGCGTGCTGGCCGCCCTCGGCGTGCGCCCCGGGCGGCCGCGCCATGAGGACGTGCGCCCCGCCCTCGCCGACGATCCCCGCGTGCGTGCCGCTCTGGACGGGCGGCGCGCCCATCTCGCGCCGTTCTGGCTGCGGATGCAGGAGCCGGCCCAGGAGCTGACCGGGCACGCGCTCGTCGTGGACGGCGAGGACACGTTCACCGCGATGCTCGCGCACGTCCTGCGCTCCCTGGGGCTCCAGGTGTCCGTGCGGCGGTACGACGCGGCGGGGCTGCGGGAGGCGGTGCTCGCGCACCGGGGTCCGGTCGTGCTCGGTCCCGGGCCCGGCGACCCGTCCGACCTCGCGGACCCGAAGATGCGGTTCCTGCGCTCCCTGACGGCGGAGGTGCTCGCCGGCCACGGGCACGGCGTGCTGGGCGTCTGCCTCGGGCACGAGCTGATCGCGGCGGAACTGGGCCTGGAGATCGTCCGCAAGGACGTGCCGCACCAGGGCGCGCAGAGCGAGGTCGACCTGTTCGGGCGGACCGAGACGGTGGGGTTCTACAACAGCTTCGTGGCGCACTGCGACGACGCGGGGGCGGCGGAGCTGGCCGCGCGCGGCGTGGCGGTCAGCAGGGACACGGCGAGCGGCGCGGTCCACGCGCTGCGCGGGGCCTCGTTCGCCGGTGTGCAGTTCCATCCGGAGTCGGTGCTGACGCTGCGCGGCACCGAGGTCGTGCGGGAGCTGCTCGGTCAGGTCCTGTCGACGGCGGGGACCAGGACGTTCTCGCCGCGGCGGCCCTCGATGTAGTCCAGGACGTTGGCCAGGGTGGTGTCGATGATCTGACTGACGGCGTCCGCGGTGTAGTACGCCTGGTGGGACGTGACCAGCACGTTCGGGAACGTCACGAGGCGGGCCAGGGTGTCGTCCGCCATGGCCTCCAGGGACTTGTCGAGGAAGAACAGGCCCGCCTCCGCCTCGTACACGTCCAGGCCCACACCCGTGAAGCGCCCGGCGCGCAGCTCGGCGACGAGGGCCTCGGTGTCGATCAGTCCGCCGCGGCTGGAGTTCACCAGGATCGCGTCGTCCTTCATCGCCCGCAGCGCCGCCGCGTCCACGAGGTGCCGCGTGGAGGGGAGCAGCGGCACGTGCAGGCTGAGCAGATCGGCCTCGGCGAAGAGCCGGTCCTTCTCCACATAGGTCATGCCCAGCTCGACGCAGGCCTGGTTGGGCGCGGCGTCCCAGCCGAGCAGGCGCATGCCGAAGCCGTGCGCGATGCGCGTGAACGCCTCGCCGATCCTGCCGGTGCCGAGGACGCCGACGGTGCGGCCGCGCAGGTCGCGGCCCATCAGCCCGTCGAGGCGGAAGTCGAAGTCGCGGGTGCGGTTGCTCGCCCGGACGATGCGGCGGTTGACGGCCATCGCGAGCGTCCAGGCGAACTCGGCCACGGAGTAGGGCGAGTAGGACGAGACGCGGGCGACGGTCAGGCCGAGGCGCTCGGCGACCTGGAGGTCGATGTTGTTGAACCCGGTGGAGCGCTGGGCGATCATCTGCGTCCCGCCGGCCGCGAGGGTCTGCAGGACGCGGTTGTCCAGGGTCGCGTTGACGCTGGAGGAGATGATCTCGTAGCCCGCGGCGATGGGGGCGGTGTCCTCGTCGAGGAAGACGTCGAGGCAGCGGACGTCGTGGTGTCCCTCGAAGGCCTTCTCCAGCAGCGGCTTCTCGTCCGATTGCACGCCAAATGCGAGGATTTCCATGGGTGTGAGTCTATTGAGCGCCGATCGGGACAGCACACCGGCCCCGCCCGGAGCCGTCCCGGTCGGGCCGGTGGGGGTGCCCTCGCCGTCAGCCGAAGAAGACGCCGACCTCCTCGTACAGTGCCGGGTCCACCGTCTTCAGGCGGGCCGTGGCCTCCGCGATCGGGACGCGGACGATGTCCGTGCCGCGCAGCGCGACCATCTTGCCGAAGTCGCCGTCGCGCACCGCCTCGATCGCGTGCAGGCCGAAGCGGGTGGCGAGCCAGCGGTCGAAGGCGCTCGGGGTGCCGCCGCGCTGGACGTGGCCGAGGACGGTGGTGCGCGCCTCCTTGCCGGTGCGCCCCTCGATCTCCTTGGCGAGCCATTCGCCGACCCCGGAGAGCCGGACGTGCCCGAAGGAGTCCTGCGTACCGTCCTTGAGGACCATCTCGCCGTCCTTGGGCATCGCCCCTTCCGCGACGACGACGATCGGGGCGTACGACGCCTTGAACCGCGAGGTCACCCAGGCGCAGACCTGCTCGACGTCGAAGCGCTGCTCGGGGATGAGGATGACGTTGGCGCCGCCGGCGAGGCCCGAGTGCAGGGCGATCCAGCCGGCGTGCCGGCCCATGACCTCCACGACGAGGACCCGCATGTGGGACTCGGCGGTGGTGTGCAGGCGGTCGATCGCCTCGGTGGCGATGCCGACGGCGGTGTCGAAGCCGAAGGTGTAGTCGGTGGCGGAGAGGTCGTTGTCGATGGTCTTCGGGACGCCGACGACCGGGACGCCGTACTCGTCGGTGAGGCGCGCGGCGACGCCGAGCGTGTCCTCGCCGCCGATCGCGACGAGGGAGTCGACCTCGTGCTTGGCGAGGTTCTCCTTGATGCGCCGCACGCCGTTCTCCGCCTTGAACGGGTTGGTGCGCGAGGAGCCGAGGATGGTGCCGCCGCGCGGCAGGATGCCGCGGACCGCGGGGATGTCGAGCGGGACGGTGTCGCCCTCCAGCGGACCGCGCCAGCCGTCCCGGAACCCGACGAAGTCGTAGTCGTACTCCTGCACGCCCTTGCGGACGATGCCCCGGATGACGGCGTTGAGCCCGGGGCAGTCGCCGCCGCCGGTCAGTACGCCGATTTTCTTGGCCCCCATGGAAGAGTCCCTTCGCCTCAGTGACCTGACGCGAGTCACGCTAATGGTGATCCAGGTCACCCGGGGACGGGGCGTACGGTCAATTCCCCGCCGGGATACGGGAGTTGATCAGGGGCGTTCACTCGTACGAGGGGTCAGGCGTCGCCGCCCCTGTCGATGCCGCGCTCGATCGCGTACCGCACGAGCTCCACCCTGTTGTGCAGCTGGAGCTTGCCCAGGGTGTTCTGGACGTGGTTCTGCACGGTCCGGTGGGAGATGACCAGGCGCTCGGCGATCTGCTTGTAGCTCAGGCCCTTGGCGACCAGGCGCAGGACCTCCGTCTCCCGGTCGGTGAGGCGCGGCGCCTTCGGGTCGTCCGGGGTGCCGGCCGCGGGCTCGGTGGCCAGCCGGCGGTACTCGCCGAGGACCAGGCCCGCGAGGCCCGGGGTGAAGACCGCGTCGCCGACGGCCGTGCGGCGCACGGCGTCGATCAGCTCCCGCGTGGACGCCGACTTCAGGAGATAGCCGGTGGCCCCGGACTTGACCGCCTCCAGGACGTCGGCGTGCTCGCCGCTCGCCGACAGGACGAGGACGCGCAGCGCGGGGTTGGCGGCGACCAGCTCCTTGCAGACCTGGACGCCGGGCTTGAGCGGGAGGTTCAGGTCCAGGACGAGCACGTCGGGGGCGGCGGCCTGCGCGCGGCGGACGGCCTGCTCGCCGTCCCCGGCGGTGGCGACCACGTCCAGGCCCGCCTCGGCGAGATCGCGGGCGACCGCGTCGCGCCACATGGGGTGGTCGTCGACGACCATGACCCTGATGGCGGCGCCCCCCGCCGTCCGTCCGGGGCCGCCGCCGGCCTCCGCGGGCACCGGCCCGGCCTGCTGTCGCTGCTGCTCGCTCATCGTGTCCTTCCTGCCTTCCCCCGTGTGTCCCGTGCCGCTTCGCGCGGGACCCTCAATTCCACTTCCGTGCCCTGGCCCGGTACCGAGAGCAGCTCCGCCGTGCCCCCGATGTCCCGCAGCCGCCCCCGGATCGACAGGGCGACGCCGAGGCGCCCCTCCCCCTCGGCCTCGGCGAGCCGGCCCTCCGGGATGCCCGGCCCGTCGTCCCGGACCGTCACGATCACCTCGCCCGGCTCGTCCTCGACCAGGATCCAGGCGTGGGCGTCCGCTCCGGCGTGTCTGCGGACATTGTCCAGTGCGGCACCGACAGCGGCCGCCAGCTCCCGGGCGGCGGGCGGCGCGAGGAGCACCGGGGCGCCCGGTTCGGACAGGGTCACCTTCGCCCCGGCGTGCGGGGCGAGGAGGGGGCGCACATCGCGGGGCGCCGTGTCGTCGGGCTCCTCGTCGGCTTCCTCGACCAGGCGTACGAGCGCGCCCTGGGCGGCGTCCTCCGAGGCGCGCGAGGCGGGCACCAGGCCGCCGGCGACCAGGGTGCGCAGCGCCACTTCCTGCTCGCCCGCCAGCCGGCCCAGTTCGGCGGCCTCGCCGCCGAGGGCGGTGCCGCGCCGCTGCACCATGGCGAGGACCTGCAGGACGCTGTCGTGGATGTCGCGGGCGAGGCGCTCGCGCTCACGGGTCGCGGCCTCGATCTCCAGGGCGCGTGCCAGGGTGCGCTCGGAGGCGCGGGCCACCTCCACGACGTAGCCGATGGCGATGGAGGCGATGCACACGAGCAGGACGTTGTGCACGGTGTCGCGGCTGAACGCGCCGCGCTGCACGACGTTGGCGACGCCCACCAGCAGCGAGGCGAGGGCCGCCCAGCGCCAGCCGCCCTTGATGGCGAACGCGAGGACGGCGCCGGCGGTCCATATGGAGGGCAGCGTCGGGCCGCCGTCGACGATTCGCTGGTGCGCGTAGGCGAGCGGCGTGAGCAGGATGCCCGCGAGGGCCACGGTCAGGTCGGTGACGAGGAATCGCCGGGTGCAGCTCGCGGCGCCGGCCACGCGGGGCAGCGAGCCGAGCGTCCAGCCGGCGAGCACCACGTAGTACGCGATGGCCACCCAGGGGCGCTCGGCCCGCTCGTGCGCCGTCGAGAAGAGGCCGATCGCGTAGAGCATCGTCAGGACGCGGTAGCCGGCGAGCGCGCGCCAGAGCGGCTGCTCGACCGACATCCTCATGACTCTCTCGCGCCTGACCACGACCCCGTCCCCCCGCGTCCCCGTGCCCCGGCGCCGTCCCCCGCCGCCGTCTTCCCCGCCGTCCTCCCGCCCCCTGAACGGACGCCGCTAGGAGCCGGAGCGTTCCTCGTCCTGCCGCTGCTTGTCCGCCGCCTTGTCGGCCGCCGCCTTCTCGGCCGCCTTGGCGGCCTTCGCGGCGTCGGCGATCTGCCGCTTCGCGGCCGTCGCGTACATGTCGACGTACTCCTGGCCGGAGAGCTTCATGATCTCGTACATGACCTCGTCCGTCAGCGCCCGCAGCACGAAGCGGTCCTGCTCCATGCCCTGGTAGCGGCGGAAGTCGAGCGGCTTGCCGATGCGGATGCCCGGGCGCATCAGCTTGGGGAGCACCTTGCCGGGCGGCTGGATCTTCTCCGTGTCGATCATGGCCACGGGCAGCACCGGCGCGCCGGTGGCGAGCGCCACGCGCGCGAGGCCGCCGGGCTTGCCGCGGTAGAGGCGGCCGTCGGGCGAGCGGGTGCCCTCGGGGTAGATGCCGAACAGCTCGCCGCGCTCCAGGACCTCGATGCCGCTCTTGATGGCCGCCTCGCCCGCGCCGCGCGCTCCGGAGCGGTCGACGGGCAGCTGGCCCACGCCCTTGAAGAAGGCGGCGGTGAGCTTGCCCTTCACCCCGGGTGAGGTGAAGTACTCCGCCTTGGCGATGAAGGTGACCTTGCGGTCGAGGACCGCGGGGAGGAAGAAGGAGTCCGAGAACGAGAGGTGGTTGCTCGCGAGAATCGCGGGCCCTTCGGCGGGGACGTTCTCAAGGCCCTCCACCCAGGGCCTGAAGCCGAGCTTCAGCGGCCCTCCGATGGCAACCTTCATTGCGCCGTAGATCAAACCGAGTGCCTCCTGTTTCTGTGGATCAGACCTTAACCCGGGGTACGGCCAATGGGCCCGACGACCCTGGTCGGTGTCAGTCCGGTCGCGTACGGTGAGGTACTCCTCACCCCCCTTGCCACATCTCACGAAGGAGACCGAAGGTGCCGGTCCTCCCCGGAGCCGAGCCGTACCGCCACGATGGCGGCGAGGTCGGCGTCCTGCTCTGCCACGGCTTCACCGGATCCCCGCAGTCGCTGCGCCCCTGGGCCGAGTTCCTGGCCGAGCGGGGTCTGACCGTCTCGCTGCCGCTCCTTCCCGGGCACGGCACCCGCTGGCAGGACATGCAGGTCACCGGCTGGCAGGACTGGTACGCGGAGGTGGAGCGCGAGCTGCGCGTCCTGCGGGAGCGGTGCTCGCGGGTCTTCGTCTGCGGCCTCTCCATGGGCGGCACGCTCACGCTGCGGCTGGCGGCCAGGCACGGCGACGCGATCAGCGGCATCGTCCTGGTCAACCCGGCGAACAAGCTGCACGGCCTGTCCCCCTACGCGCTGCCGGTCGCCCGTCACCTCGTACGGACGACGAAGGGCATCACCAGCGACATCGCCAAGGACGGCCCGGTGGAGATCGGCTACGACCGGGTGCCGTTGCACGCCGCGCACTCCATGCGCCGCCTGCTGCGGCTGGTCGACGGTGAACTGCCGCAGGTGACCCAGCCGTTGCTGCTGCTGCACAGCCCGCGGGACCACGTGGTGCCGCCCGTCGACTCGGCCCGCGTCCTCAGCCGCGTCTCGTCCACGGACGTCACCGAGATCCTGCTGGAACAGAGCTACCACGTGGCGACGTTGGACCATGACGCGGACCGGATCTTCGAGGAGAGCCACGCGTTCATCGACCGGCTCGCCCCCAGCGTCGGCAAGGAAGGGACGGCCACCGGTGGCTGAGCACGAGGCGGACCGCGACGAGAGCCGCGACGAGAGCCGTGAGGGGAAGCGCGAGCAGAACCGCGACGGCGCTCGCGGGCCCGACCGGAGCGAGCCCTCCGGCGACGGGCTGCCGCTGGACGAGGACGCCGCCTGGCAGGCGATCGTCGCGGCCTACGGCGAGGAGCCCGCGGACCCGCCGGGCGCGAAGCCCTTCAAGTCGGTCGAGGACCTGGCGCTCATGGAAGCGGAGTCCAACGGCCCGGCGGACGGCCCCGCGAGCGCCGGCCCCAAGGGCCCGGGCAAGGACGCCGAGGACGGCCCGGCCGCGAAGGACGACACCGGCTCCGGCGCGGGCAAGGCGCTCGGCAGCTCCGTCTCCTTCGCGCCCGGCGTCGGCGGCCCCCGCGACCACACCCTCGCGCAGCCCTCCGAGGACGACTTCGACGCGGACGACGAGGGTCACTTCGTACCGCCGGAGCCGCCGCCGCTGCCCGAGGCCGACGTGACCGCCAAGTTCGCCTGGCTGGCCGTGCTCGGCGGCCCGCTGCTCATCCTGCTCGCCGTGCTGCTCGGCTGGCAGATGACGTGGTGGCTGACCACCCTCGGCATCGGCGGCTTCCTCGGCGGCTTCGCCACGCTCGTGGTGCGGATGAACGGCGGGGACGACGAGGAGGACGACGACCCGGGGCGCGGCGCGGTCGTCTGAGGACCGGGCCGCCGCCGGGTGCCCTATCGGGCGGGCGGCACCCTGAGGGCGGCCAGGACCGGCAGATGGTCCGTGGCCGCCCTCAGGTCCGTCGCGCTCACCCCGGGCAGGTGCGAGGGCACGCCGCAGCCGAGGACCTCGATCCCGGGCGTCGCGAAGATCGCGTCGATGCGCTGGTGCGGGTCCTTGGGGGTCGAGGTGTGCTCGCCGCCCCAGGGGTTGGCCGTCCAGCAGTCCCGCAGCTCGGCCGCGAGCCCGCGGAACGTCCGCCCCTGCGGCCGCTCGTTGAGGTCGCCGCCCGCGACCGCGTGCTCCACTCCGAGAGCGGCGAGGCGCTCGAGCAGCATCCCGCCCTGGGCGCGGCGCTCCTCGGCCTGGAGGCTGAGGTGGCAGCTCAGGACGCCGAGGCGGGCGCCGCCGAAGCGGACGACGGCGGTCGCGAAGCCGCGCCGGTGCAGCCCCGGCGTGAGGGGCAGCAGGACGTCCTCGGTCCGTTCGACTCCCGCCCGCAGCGAGCAGAGCAGCGCGGGCCCGGCCGCGGAGCCGCCGCCGGAGAGGACCACCAGGTCGGCGGCGTGCGCGAGCCGGGCGAGCTTCTTGCGCCAGCGGAAGAACCGCGGCGCCTCCTGGATCAGGACGAGATCGGGGGCGCAGGCGGCCATGACGCGGGCGAGCGCGTCGGTGTCGTCGCGCATCGAGCGGATGTTGTAGCTGAGCACCCGGACGACGGCCGAACCGTCCCCTTCGGTGCGCGAGTCGGGCAGCGTACGGGTCGGGCTCGTCGACATGGCGATCAAGATACGCGAACGCCGGGCAGGCGGAGGTCTCCGGCCTGTCCGGCGCTCGTTCGCGCACGGGTACGACGGGGGCGCGCGGCGCGATCGGCCGCGCCCCCCGGCGCGGGGTCACATGACCGGGTCGGGCTCCCGCGCCAGGTCCGCCGCGCCGACCAGGCCCGCCTTGTTGCCCAGCTGGGCGGCGATGACCTGGGCCTCGGGGCGCCAGGCGGCGCCGACGAGCCAGCGCTTGAAGGACTTGCGGATCGGGTCGAGGACCAGCTCGCCCTCGTCCGAGAGGCCGCCGCCGACGATGAACGCGGACGGGTCGAACAGCGAGGCCAGGTCGGCGAGACCGGCACCGGCCCAGCGGGCCAGCTCGCGGTAGGAGTCGATGGCCACGGCGTCGCCCTGGCGGGCGGCCATCGAGATGTGCTTGCCCTCGATGCCCTCGGGCGTGCCGTCCCCCAGCGAGAGCAGGAACTCGGCGTTCTCGGGGGTCGCGTTGGCCCGCTGGCGCGCGTAGCGCACGAGGGCGCGCCCGGAGGCGTACTGCTCCCAGCAGCCCTGGCTGCCGCAGCCGCAGAGCAGCCCATCCGGCACCATCCGGATGTGGCCGAACTCGGCGGCCACGCCGAAGTGGCCGCGGCGCAGCTTGTTGCCGATGATGATGCCGCCGCCGAGGCCGGTGCCCAGCGTGATGCAGATGACGTTGCGGTGGCCCTTGCCGCCGCCGAACTTGTACTCGCCCCAGGCCGCGGCGTTGGCGTCGTTCTCCACGACGACCGGCAGGCCCACGCGCTTTTCGACCTCGTCCTTGAGCGGCTCCTGCCGCCAGTCGATGTTCGGCGCGAAGTAGACCGTGGAGCGCTGGCGGTTGACGTAGCCGGCGGCACCGATGCCCACGCCGACGATGTCGTGACCGGCCCGCGCGCCTTCCACCGCGGAGGCGATCGCGTCGACGATGGCCTCGGAAGTACCAGGGGTCGGCACCTTGAACGTCGAGAGGATGTTGCCGTCCTCGTCGACCACTCCGGCCGCGATCTTGGTGCCGCCGATGTCGACGCCGATGGTGAGTCCCATGAATCCCTCAGTTCGATCGAGCCCCGCTACGGCCCACCGTACCCGAGGGGGGTCAGTCGAGATCGATGTGTTCCGCGGCCGGGGGCTCCTCGTCGCCGCGGTCCGTGCCGCGCTCGCGCTCCGGGGCCCGCGGACCCTCGCCCCGCGTCCAGCGGCCCTCCTGGCCGCGGGCGGCCGAGCGGTAGGCGGCGAGCAGCTCGGATCCGGCGGCGGCCAGGTGGTCGAAGACGTCGGGGTTGCGCTCGATGACCGGCTCGACCGCGGCCTTCGCCTGCTGGACGACCTGCCGCACGGTCTGCTCGACGGCGCCCTGCGCGGCCGCGCCGAGCAGCGGCGCCTGGAGCCCGGCGAGCTTCTCGGAGACGGCGTCGACGAGCTTGCGCAGCTCCTCGGCGGCCGACCCGGGCGGCGTCCCGTACTGGGCACGGCGGCGGGCCCGCTCCGCCGCGAGGTCCTCGGCGCACGCCTGCTCCCAGGCGTCGGCGTCGACGTCCGGTCCGGCAGCTTCGGGGACTTCGCGCTCGCTGGCATCGCTCATACCACTCGACGTTACCCGAATGGCGGCATCCCGTTCACCGTCCGCGCGGCCACAGCTGGGGGTCGGGTGTGAACCGCACGCGCAGCTCCCCCTCGTGCAGCCCGGCCCCGGCGACGGTGCAGCGGCGCAGCGCGGACGGCAGGGCGACGATGCGGCGGTGGGCGCCGGCGGTGACGACGAGTTCGTCGCCGCGCCGGATCAGGCCCAGCTCCTCGCGCACGGCGCCGGGCAGCGGGATGTGCCATACGTACGTGTGGCCTCCCTCGCCGTCGGCCGCCTCGGTGACGGGCCACTCGGCGGGGGCGGGTGCGACGGCGGGGGCGGGCACGCCGAGGGCGGCGAGGTCGTCGGCGCCGCGCGGGTCGCGCCCGAGGTGCGGGATGCGGGCGACGGGCTCGTACGCGCTCTCCCAGGCGGCCAGCGTCTTGTGCTGCTGGGCGCAGAGCCCCGCGAGCCAGGTGTCCGCGGAGGTGTCGGGCAGCAGCCGGTTGGCGAGCAGGCAGTCGGTGCGCAGGCCCTGGAGGGCGAGGCCGGTGACGGTGGAGGCCACGGCGTCGGCGCCCGCCGGGCCCGGTTCGGCGACCAGGCGGACAGTGGTGCCGGGGGCCTCGATGACGGCCTGGGCGGCGGTCAGTTCGTCCTCCCAGCGGGCGGCGGTCCCATACAGCCAGGCGGCCGGCATCGGGACGCCCGCGAGGCGGCCGAGCATGGGGCGCAGGGCGCGGGCGGCCTGCCGCTCGGGCGGCAGCAGCCTGCGCAGGTAGCGGCGGAGCTGCTCGGGCAGGGCGAGCACCGCGAGGGCGGTGGGGGTGGGGGGCAGGTCGAGCACCACGGTGTCGTGGGCGTCCTCGCGGGCGGCGTCGCGCAGGGCGCGCAGCAGGGCCAGCTCCTCGGCGCCGGGCAGCGGGGTCAGCTCCTCGCCGTCGAGCCGTTCGGCGCCGAGCAGGTCGAGGCCGGCGGCGGCACGTTCCTGCAGGGCGAGCAGGTCGTCCCGGAAGCGGTCGTCGGGGGCGGGGCGTCGCACGGTGAGGTTCGGATGCGGGGCCGGGCCGCCGAGCACCGCGGTGAGGGTGTCGGCGCGGTCGGCGCCGATCACGAGCGTCCGCCGGCCGGCGCGGGCGGCGGCGAGCGCCGTGGCGGCGGCGACGGTGGTCCGTCCGGAGCCGCCGGGGCCGGTGACGAGGAGGGTGCGCATAGGGGTGAACGCTACGTCAGCGGCCCTGCCGGGCCGCCGGCTCACGCCTCCTTGGACTCGACCCGCTTCTTCAGCCCGGCGAGCGCCCGGTCGATGATGACCTTCTCTGCCTTGCGCTTGATCATGCCGAGCATCGGGATCTTGACGTCGACGGTCAGCCGGTAGGTGACCTCGGTGCCGGTGCCGGCGGGGCGCAGGAGGTAGGAGCCGTCCAGGGAGCGCAGCATCTGGGACTTGACGAGGGTCCAGCTGACCTGGTCGTCGCCCGTCCAGGTGTAGCCGAGGGTCTGGTCGTCCTTGATGGCGCCGGCGTCCATGACGAGGCGGACCTCTTTGGCGCGGCCGCGTTCGTCGGTGGCGAGGACCTCGGCCTCCTTCACCTCTCCCGTCCAGTCAGGGTAGCGGGCGAAGTCGGCGATCACTCCCATGACCTCGGCGGGGGCCGCCTCGATCATGATGGTCGAGCTGGTGTGTTCCGCCATCGCTGTGGCTCCTCCAGATGCGGTCCGGGTCCGGGACGGGACGTCTGCCGCGTGAAGGCTACCGCGCGCCGCCGGCTCACCACTCCAGGGCCCAGGGCCTGCCGGACCCGGCGAAGTGGCCCACGTTCACGCACTCGGTGGCGCCAACGCGCATGCGCCGGACCAGGGGCTGGTGGACGTGGCCGAAGAGCGCGTACTTGGGGCGGGTCCTGCGGATGGCTTCGAGCAGGGCCCGGCTGCCGCGCTCGAAGCGGCGGGCCACGGTGTCGTAGAGCAGCTCGGGGACGTCCGGGGGGATGTGGGTGCACAGGACGTCGACCTCGCCGACGGCCTCGATCTTGGCGGCGTACTCCTCGTCGCCGATCTCGTAGGGCGTGCGCATCGGGGTGCGCAGGCCGCCGCCGACGAAGCCGAAGACGCGGCCGCCGATCTCCACGCGCTCGCCGTCCAGGACGGTGGTGCCGGGACCGGCGTATTCACGCCACAGGGTCGGCATGTCGACATTGCCGTAGGTGGCGTACGTAGGGGTGGGGAAGGCGGCGAACAGTTCGGCGTACTGCTTGCGGACCGCGCGTTCGATGGCCGGGACGCGGTCGACGCCGGCCCACAGTCGCGCGCCGAACGCCCTGGCCTCCTCGAAGCGGCGGGCGGTGCGCAGCTCGACCAGCCTGCTCGCGTTCCGCGCGCCGAACAGGTCGGGGAAGATGCCGCGCGAGTGGTCGGCGTAGTCCAGGAAGAGGACGAGGTCGCCCAGGCAGATGAGCGCGTCGGCGCCGTCCCCCGCGCGGGCGAGGTCCGCCGCGTTGCCGTGCACGTCACTGACCACATGGACCCGGAAAGCTGGCATGCGGATCACCCTAGGACGGCCGCCCGGGCGGCGGTAGGGCCCGGCCCCACGGCCGGACCTGCGGTTACTTCCGAGTCGGGAAGGGGGTGGCGTACTGTGCGGTTCAGACCAACGGCGACGTGTGACGCACCGAACATCTGGGCCCGCCCCCCTACCGAACAAGCCATACCGGTGGGTAACGTCCGGGCAGTCCAGTAGTGCTCAGCCCCCCACTCGACTGAGCACCTGCCCGATCTTGGACCGCACCGTCGCAGCACACAACGTCGTGGCGCCGGCGCCCTATGTAGGAGCAGCAGTCTTGCGCGAGTTCAGCCTTCCGGCCCTGTACGAGGTCCCCGCGGACGGCAATCTGACCGACATCGTCCGTAGAAACGCCGCGCAGCACCCGGATGTCGCCGTCATCGGCCGCAAGGTCGGCGGCAGCTGGCAGGACGTCGACGCCAGGACCTTCCTCGCCGAGGTGCGCGCCACCGCCAAGGGGCTGATCGCCGCCGGCGTGCGGGCCGGCGACCGCGTCGGCCTGATGTCCCGTACCCGGTACGAGTGGACGCTGCTCGACTTCGCCATCTGGAGCGCCGGCGCGGTGACCGTGCCGGTGTACGAGACCAGCTCGGCCGAGCAGATCCAGTGGATCCTCGGCGACTCCGGTGCCGTGGCCTGCGTCGTCGAACTGGACGCGCACGCCGCCGCCGTGGAGTCCGTCCGCCACGGGCTGCCCGCCCTCGCCCACGTCTGGCAGATCGACAAGGGCGGCGTCGACGAGCTGAACCGCGCGGGCGCCGAGGTCTCGGACCAGACGGTCGACGAGCGCAGCGCGGTCGCCAAGGCCGACGACCCGGCCACCATCGTCTACACCTCCGGCACCACGGGCCGCCCCAAGGGCTGCGTCCTGACGCACCGCAGCTTCTTCGCCGAGTGCGGCAATGTGGTGGAGCGCCTCAAGCCCCTCTTCCGCACGGGCGAGTGCTCGGTCCTGCTCTTCCTTCCCGTGGCCCACGTCTTCGGACGCCTGGTCGAGGTCGCCGCCCTGATGGCGCCGATCAAGCTGGGCCACGCGCCCGACGTGAAGAACCTCACGGAGGAGCTGGCCTCCTTCCGGCCGACCATGATCCTGGGCGTCCCGCGCGTCTTCGAGAAGGTCTACAACTCCGCCCGCGCCAAGGCCCAGGCCGACGGCAAGGGCAAGATCTTCGACAAGGCCGCGGACACGGCGATCGCCTACAGCCGCGCGCTCGACACCCCCTCGGGGCCCTCCCTCGGCCTGCGGATCAAGCACAAGGTCTTCGACAAGCTGGTCTTCAGCAAGCTGCGCGCGGTGCTCGGCGGCCGCGGGGAGTACGCGATCTCCGGCGGTGCCCCGCTCGGCGAGCGCCTCGGCCACTTCTTCCGCGGCATCGGCTTCACGGTCCTGGAGGGCTACGGCCTGACCGAGTCCTGCGCGGCCACCGCCTTCAACCCGTGGGACCGCCAGAAGATCGGCACGGTGGGCCAGCCGCTGCCGGGCTCGGTGGTGCGGATCGCCGACGACGGGGAAGTACTGCTGCACGGCGAGCACCTGTTCTCGCGGTACTGGAACAACGAGGGCGCCACCGAAGAGGCCCTCGCCGACGGCTGGTTCCACACCGGCGACATCGGCACGCTCGACGAGGACGGCTACCTGCGCATCACCGGCCGCAAGAAGGAGATCATCGTCACCGCCGGCGGCAAGAACGTCGCCCCGGCCGTGATCGAGGACCGCATCCGGGCGCACGCGCTGGTCGCCGAGTGCATGGTCGTCGGCGACGGCCGCCCCTTCGTGGGCGCGCTGGTCACCGTGGACGACGAGTTCCTCGGCCGCTGGGCCGCCGAGCACGGCAAGCCCGCCGGGTCGACGGCCGCGTCCCTGCGCGAGGACGCGGATCTGCTCGCGGCGATCCAGAGCGCGGTGGACGACGGCAACGCGGCGGTCTCCAAGGCGGAGTCCGTACGCAAGTTCCGGGTGCTGGCCTCGCAGTTCACGGAGGAGTCCGGGCATCTGACGCCGTCGCTGAAGCTGAAGCGGAATGTGGTGGCGAAGGATTACGCGGACGAGATCGAAGCGATTTACCGCGGGTAGCGTTGGCGGGTGCGCCCACTCGCCGTGGGGGGACCTGTCGTCTCGCGGCTTGCGGAGTTCTGTGGTTGCTCGCGCCGTTCCCCGCGCCCCTGGGAAGCGGGCTGCGCCCGCTTTTCTGTTGGCGGGGCGGTGGTCCTGCCTTAGGGGCGCGGGGAACTGCGCGAGCGGCCCACGACGGCCGTCGGGTGAGTGACAACTTCTGGCTGCGGCTCGGGGCGCCCACTCGCCGTGGGAGGCCTGTCGACTCGCGGCTTCCGGGCCTCTCCTGGTTGCTCGCGCCGTTCCCCGCGCCCCTGAAAGACGGGCTGCGCCCGCTTTCCCGTTGGGGCGCGGGGAACTGCGCGAGGACCCTTAGAGGAGGGCGCGGAGTCGGTCCGCCAAGAGGTCCCAGCGCCATTTTTCCTCTACCCAGGCGCGGCCCCGCTCGCCCATGCGGGCGCGTAGCTCCGCGTCTGCCAGCAGCGCGGTGACGCGGTCCGCCGCCTCCTCGGGGGCGCCGCCCCGGACGACCCAGCCCGTCTCCCCGTCCAGGACCGCGTCCGGCGCCCCGCCGGAGTCACCGGCGACGACGGGCAGCCCGGTCGCGGACGCCTCCAGGTAGACGATGCCGAGGCCCTCGACGTCCAGGCCCCCGCGCCGGGTCCGGCACGGCATGGCGAAGACGTCACCGGCGCCGTAGTGCGCGGGCAGCTCCTCCCACGGCACCGCCCCGGTGAAGCGCACGGAGTCCGCGACGCCGGTCTCGGCGGCCAGCTTGCGCAGGTCGCTCTCGTAGGGGCCGCCGCCGACGACCAGGAGCACCGCCTCCGGCTCCGCGGCGAGAATCCTCGGCATGGCGAGGATCAGCGTGTCCTGCCCCTTGCGCGGCACGAGCCGCGAGACGCAGACCACGACGGGACGGTCGCTCAGGCCGAGCCGGGCCCGCACAACGTCGCCCCCGGACCCCGGGTGGAAGGTCTTCTCGTCGACCCCGGGCGGCAGTTGGACCATGCGCTCCGCCGCGGCCGGCGTCAGCGCGGCGGCGATGCGCGAGCGCGTGTACTCGCCGAGATAGGTGATCGTGTCCGTCGACTCGCCGATCCGCCGCAGGAGTTGCCGCGAGGCGGGCAGCTGGGCCCAGCCGGCCTCGTGGCCGTGCGTGGTGGCGACGAGCCGCGTGGCGCCCGCCCTGCGCAGCGCGGGCGCCATGAGCCCGAGCGGCGCGGCCGCCCCGAACCACACCGACGTACAGCCGTGTTCGCGCAGGAGCGACACGGCGCGGCGGGTGGCGCGCGGGGTGGGCAGCAGCATCGTCGTGGGGTCCCGGACGACCTTGAAGGGCTGCTCGGCGTCGAAGGCCGCGGTGGCCTCGGCGCCCTCGCGGCCGCGCTTCCAGGTGGAGGCGTAGACGACGAGCCGCTCGGGGTCCAGGCGCAGCGCCATGTTGTGCAGGAACGCCTGGATGCCACCGGGCCTGGGCGGGAAGTCGTTCGTGACGATCAGGGTCTTGTGCATCGCGCACGACAGTACCGAACGGCCCGGCCTCTTCGTCCGCCGCCGGTCCCACCCGGCATCATGACTCCACGAATCACGACGAAGCATGTGAAAAGGGGCAAGGAGCGCATGACAGGCACAGCACGCGTCCTGACCGTCTGGGCCCCGACCAGGATCCTCCTGCTGCTCTGCGTCTTCCGGGTGCTCGTCGTCCCGGGCCCGGACGTCACGAGCGATGTCTCGGTCATCTATCAGGGCTGGTACGAGGTCCTGCGCACCGGCACCTTCCCGCTCGACGACGTCACCTGGCAGTACCCGCCCGCCGCCGCCCTCGCCGTCCTCTCCCCCGCCCTGCTGCCCTTCCTCGGCTACGCCTCGGCCTTCTTCGTCCTCGCCTTCCTCGCGGACACGGCGGTCTGCGGGCTGCTCCTGTACGCGGGCCGGCGGCCCGGCAAGTCGTCGCGCGGGCTGTGGGTGTGGGTCGTGGGCGTGCCCCTGCTCGGCCCGACCGTGTACGCCCGCTACGACGTGATGGTGACCGCCGTCGCGGTCGCCGCGCTGCTCGCGGGGACCGGGCGGCCCCGGGTGGCGGGGGCCCTCGCCGGGTTCGGGGCGCTGCTCAAGGGGTGGCCGGTGCTGCTGCTCGTCGGCACCCCGCGCGGGCGGGCGACGCGGCGGTCCTGGTCCGCCGCGGCGGGCACCGCGCTCGGCGCCGCGCTGGTGTTCCTCGTGGCGATGCCGGGGGCGCTCGCGTTCCTCACCTTCCAGCGTGACCGCGGCACCGAGGTGGAGTCCCTCGGCGCCCTCGTCTTCCATGTCGGGCGCCACCTCGGCTGGCGGGGCGAGGTCCGGCTCAACTACGGCTCGGTGGAGTTCCTCGGCCCGTACGTCCCCCTGGTGAGCGCGGCGGCGCAGCTCCTGTCGGCGGCGGCCCTGAGCTGGCTCGTGGCGTGGCGGCTGTACGCCCGGGCCTGGGCGGCGAACACCCTCGCGGACGCGGCCTTCGTGGCGGTGCTGCTCTTCACCGTGACGAGCCGGGTGATCAGCCCGCAGTACATGCTGTGGCTGGTCGGCGCGGCCGCCGTGTGTCTGGCGTTCCGCACGAGCCGCATGGAGCTGCCGGTGCGCTTGGTGCTGGTGGCCACGTTCGTGACGTTCCTGGAGTTTCCGGTGTGGTTCTCGCACGTCGTGGTCAGCGACCCGCTGGGCGTCGCCCTGATGTGCGTACGCAACGGCCTGCTGGTGGCGGCGACGCTGCTGGCCTGCCGCACCCTGTGGCGCCAGACCCTGTCCGAACCGCGCGAGCGGTCGGGCGGGGCCGCGCCGGGGCGGGTCAGCCCAGCTCCGAGCGCAGATAGGTGCGCCAGCGCGCCGTGAAGTCGCGCGGTGTGGTGTGCAGGACGTCCCGCAGCGCGTCCCGGACCGCGCCCGCCCGCCGGTCGTGCTCCCCGACGGCCCGGTAGAAGTCGGTCAGCCGCCGCTCGCCCCACCGGTCGGCGATCATCCGGCAGGCCAGCCACGCGCCCTCGTACGACTGGGCGAGGCGCCCGGCGTCGCCGGCGAACCCGAAGTCCTCGTCCTCGGGCAGCGCGCCGGGCGGCGAGCCGCCGCGCACCGCCCGCCGCAGCTCGGGCGCGGCCTGCCGCGCGGTGCGGCCCGTGCCGCGGTAGCCGACCCAGTCCGCGAAGCCCTCGGAGAGCCAGAGCGGGGTGGCATCGGAGGTGTGCGCGCGGGTCGCCACGTGGGCCGTCTCGTGGGTCAGGACGACCTGTTTGCCGAGGTCCCCGAGGATGCCGTACGCCTCGGGGTTGACGAGGATCCGGTCCGCCGGGGCGCGCCCCGAGCCGCCCGCCTCGCCCGTGGTGACCGCCGCTATCCCCCGGTAGCCGGACACGGGCGCGCCGAGGAGGTCCGCCATGTCCTTCAGGGAGCGGGGCACGATGACGACGACCTTCCCCGCCCACGCGCCCGGCCAGGCGTCCCGCACGGCGGGCACCGCCCGGTCGGCGGGACCGGCGAGGCCGCGCAGCTCCGCGGTGCTGTGCCCGACGCCGAGGACGAGGCTGTGCCGGCCCCGCACGACCGCGACGCGCCCCTGGTCCCAGAGCTGCTCGCCCGCCTGCCGCGCGGGCCGCTCGGAGGTGACGTACCACTGTCCGCCGTGCCGTTCCAGCGTGAGCGTGCGCGCGGCGGTGCGCGGGGCGCGGTCGTGGCCCTTGAGGCGGTAGCGCAGTTCGGCGCTCGCGGTGGCCCGGGACCCGGTGCGGTCCAGGCTCTTGAGGCGGTACTCCCAGGAGTCCAGCGGCAGGGCGCGCACGCGGGCCAGGAGATCGGGCGGACGGGGCGCGCCGGCCGCCCGCCGCTCGGTGCGGTCGTAGGCCTGCTCGTCCCGGTCGAGGACCGCGTGCGCGCGCCGGTCCAGGAGTCTGCGGACGTCCCCTGCGGCGGTGTCCGGTACGGGGTCGGCGCCGCAGCCGGACAGCACGGCGAGGCAGAGCGCGACGCACAGCGCCACCGCCCACGACCCACGCCCGCCACCGGCCATCTTCCCGATCGTACGGGGCGGCGGCGGGCGCCCCTCGGTCAGATCCGGGTCACGGAGGAGACCGGCATCATGCCGACGGGGTCGTAGCGGACCGGCGCGCCGGGGTGCGGCGCGTGCACGACCTGGCCGTTGCCCACGTACATCCCGATGTGGCTGGCGTCGTCGCGGTAGGCGACGAGGTCACCGGGGCGCGCCTGGGCCAGCGGCACCTGCCGTCCGGCGTACCGCTGGGCCTGCGAGGTGCGCGGCAGGCCGACGCCGGCCTGGGCGTAGGACCACTGCATGAGGCCGGAGCAGTCGAAGCCGGAGGGGCTGTTGCCGCCCCACACGTAGGGGCGGCCGATGGCGGACCGGGCGGCGGCGAGGGCGGCGGCGGCCCGGGCGGAGGGGGCGGCGCCGGGCGGTGGCAGGTCCTCGCGGCCGCTGGTGCGTGAGGACCTCTCGCGGGCCTCGCGCTCCTTGGTCGGCAGCGCGTTGAGCAGCCGCCTGGCCTGGGCGAGCTTGTGCTCGACGGTGCGCTTGTGGCGGGCGACGACGGCGCGGCTCTTCTCCAGCTCGGCGAGTTTGCGCCCGGCCTCGGCGCGCTGCTGGGCGAGGCCGCGCTGCGCCCGGCTGAGGTCGGCGAGGCGGCCCGCGTGCCGGGTGCTGACGCGGTCCAGGGCCGTGGCCTTGTCGAGGTAGCCCTCCGGGTCGGAGGAGAGCATCAGCTGGAGCGTGGGGTCAATGCCGCCCTCGCGGTACTGCGCCCCGGCGAGCGCGCCGAGCGAACCGCGCATCTCGTTGATCCGCTGCTGGCCGCGCGCGATGCGGTCCCTGGCCCGCTCGACCTGCGCGCGCAGCCTGTCCGCGCGCTCGTCGGCCTTGTTGTAGGCCTCGGTCGCCCGCTCGGCCTGTTCGTACAGCCGGTCCACCCTGGAGTGGGCGTCGGACGGCTTGTCCCGCGGCGCCGCGTCCGCGGGCACACCCCCGAGGGCGACGGCCGCGGTGGCGGCGGCGGCCGTGAGGACGGTGGCGCGCGTGCTCCGGTCGATGCCGGGCTGGGCGGGACGGCGATGGGACACCACGGGTAGCCGCTCTCCCTTCCGCTGGAGGCCCCCCGGCCGGCCCGGGGGAACGCGCGCCGACAGTAGCCGTGCGCATCCCCGGCGGCCAACGACCCGGATGGGTGCGGACAGCGCGACGCCCCGCCTCAGACGCAGGTCATCAGCGGGGCGCGGGGGTCAGCGCGAGGTGCCGTAATTCGCCCGTTCGGACGGTTCGGCACCCGTGTTGACGTCAGGCGACGCGGACGCCGAACTGGAAGTCGCCGAGGTACTCCATCGCCTCGTAGCGCACCACGGCGCCCGGCTTGGGGGCGTGCAGCACCTGGCCGTTGCCGGCGTAGAGGCCGACGTGCGCGAGGTTGTTGAAGAACACCAGGTCGCCGGGCTTGAGTTCACCGCGGCCGATCTTGGTGCCGTCGTTCTGCTGCGTGTACGTGGTCCGGGTGATGGAGACGCCGGCCTGGGCGTACGACCACTGGGTAAGGCCCGAGCAGTCGAAGGAGTTGGGGCCGGTGCCGCCGGAGACGTACGGCTTGCCGAGCTGGGTGGCGGCGGCGTTCAGGGCGGCGGCGCCGCGGCCGGAGGCGGGGGCCTCCTTGCCGAGGTCCGCGGGCTTGTCGGCGGCGCGGTCGGCGGCACGGCTCGCGCGCTGCTTCTCCTTGGCGGCCAGGTCCGACTTCTCCTTGGCCGTCAGGGTGTTGAGGAGCTTCTGCGCCTCACCGAGCTTGCCCTGGACCTCGCGCTTCTTCTTGCCCAGTTCCGTACGGGTGTCGGCGAGGTCGTCCAGCTTGCCGGCGGCCTCCTTGCGCTGCTGCGCGAGGTCCCGCTGCTTCTTCTGGATCTTCTTGAGCGCCTCGACCTGCTGGCTGCTCAACTGGTCCAGGGTGGACGCCTTGTCGAGGTAGTCGTCCGGGTCGGAGGAGAGGAACAGCTGGAGGGAGGGGTCGATGCCGCCGGAGCGGTACTGGGCGCTGGCCATCGTGCCGAGGCCGTCGCGCAGGTCGTTGAGCTGCTCCTGGCCCTTGGCGACCTTGTCCTGGAGAGCGTCGATCTGCTTCTCCAGCTTCTCCTGCTTCTCCTTGGCCCCGTTGTACTTGTCGGTGGCCCGTTCCGCGTCCTCGTAGAGCTTGTCGACCTTGGACTTGACCTCGTCCTTGCCCGGCTTCGGCGCGGCCTGGGCGGCACCCTGCGAGGTGAGGGCCACGGCAGCGGCGGCGGTCGCGGTGAGCACGGTCACGCGAGTGCGGCTCGGCTGCTTGGGTCGACGGTGGGACGCCACTCGGGCGGCTCCTTCTTCCTCCAGCCGCCTACCGAGACGCGGCGGGCGGGTACCACCGCCGCCACCCCGGATGGGTGATCAACCGAGCGGGGGTTCGAAGGGTGACCCTAGTGACCTTCTTGTGATCAGTTCAAATCACGTCGGCAAAAAATCGGTCGCGAAGCGCATTCTTTACCGATAAGGCACAGCCGGTGATGACCTTCTGACGCTACGCCACTCCGGTCGACGCTCAATTCGGGCATACGACCCAGGAGTTGCACCAGGCACGTTAGCCCCGCGAAAGCCTCTTCAGCAGGACCGCCGAAGCCACCGGCCGCGCGCCCGCCTTCGCGATCCCGTCGGCCACCTCACGGTCGGTCGACACGACGACCACGGGCCTGCCGGGCGGCTCGGCGCGCACCAGCTGGCGGATCAACTCGTCCGCCGTGACACCGGGCTTGGAGAACAGCACCCGCACCCCGCGCGGCGGCGCGAGCAGCACCGGAGCGGCCAGCTCCGCGCCGTCGAAGACGCAGGTGACCTCGGCGCCCGACTGCAGGGCGAGCTGCGAGAGCGAGCCGAGCAGGCGCAACCGCTGCTTCTCCAGCGGCATGGTCGGATAGCCCGTCTTGGTGACGTTGTAGCCGTCGACGACCAGATGCGCCTGGGGCAGCGCGAGCAGTTGGTCCAAGATCGCCGGATCGTTCTCCGAGAGGGCGCGGGCGGCGATGTCCTTGGGGGACATCCGGCCGGGCTCCACGGCGTCCACGGTCTCGGCGGGGCGCACGGAGACCGGCGGCAGGGCCAGCTCGCGCCGCAGCCCCTGGGCCGACTCCAGGACCGTGTCGAGCAGCAGGCGCACCCGCATGTCCTCCACGCTGCGCCCCTCGCGGACGGCCCTGCGGCTGGCCTCCAGGGCGGCCTCGGTCTCGCCGAGCCGCGCCTTGAGCCGCCGCGTCTCGCTCTCGGCGGCGGACAGGAGCGCCTGCTGCTCGGCGCGGACCGCCTCGGTCTCGGCGGTCGCCTTGCGCAGCGCCGCCTCGCCGCGCTTGACGTCACTGAGCGCGCCGCGCAGCTTGCGGTGCATCGACTCGGCTTCCCTGCGCGCCGCGTCCAGCTCCGCGCGCAGCCGCTCGGTCTCCGCCCTGGTCTGGCCGCGGGCGGCGGCCAGCTCCTCGCGCAGCCGCTCCAGCTCGGCCCTGGTCTCCTCCTGCACGCGCTCGGCGTCCGCCCGCTGGGCCTCCTCGCCCGCGGCGGTCACCAGCTTCACCCAGCCGGGCGGGCGCAGCACGAAGGCCGCGGCCGCCACGTCCAGGGGGTCGGCGGCCGGCGGCGGGGTCCCCGCGTCCAGGGCGGCGGCCAGCTCGGCCTGCGCCTCCCTGAGGCGTTCACCGATGCGCTGGCGGAAGAGGGTGTCGCCCTCCAGGGCCGCCGCCATGGCGTTGGCCGCGAACTTGGCGCGCCGGGTGGGCGTGAAGCGGGCGTACTGCCTCAGCTGGGCGGGCAGTTCCGCCATCGTCAGCCCGCCGAAGCCGTCCGAGACGATCTGCACGACCCGTCGGCGCACCCCGTCGGGCAGCGGACGGTCGAGCACCTCAGCGGTGCCGTCGTCCGGCTCCCCGCCCGCGCTCTCCACCATCCGTCACCCCACTAGCCGTGCGGGCCCGCTCCCTCAGGAGTCGGTGCCCGGCCTGTCCACGAGTTCCACCTGATCCACCGCGTTGCACCAGCGGCAGCGCACCGACTCGATGGTCTCACTGACCACCTCGCGTTCCTCGACGTTCGACTCACCGGCCAGGTCGAGATGCACATACTCGACGACCTTGGAGGTGCGGGTCACGTCGAAACGCGTGAGATTGCCGCAGAGCGTGCAGCGCCACCGGGTGGTGGCGGTCGGCAGGGGAACCGTCATCGTGGCTGTTCGCTTTCCTCGGTGGCCGTGCCCGCCCGCGGTGCTCGGCGAGGCGCATCGCCCGTAACCCTAAGGCCTGTAAGGGTCGCCGTGCGGCGGTGTCCGGCCCGGCATGGCGGTCTATGCCGGTAGCTCCCGTTACGTCATGCTCTGCCCATGATCAAAGCATGGAGCCCGAAGGCGGTCCGGCTGCTGGGGGGCCGGTCGGCCCCGATGACCCATGGCCTGATCGCCGTCTGCTGCCTGATCTTCGTGATCTCCCCGGTCTCCGGGTTCAACCCCGCCCACGGCACCGGCGACCAGCTGCTCGCCGCGCAACAGGCCTACTTCGAACGCTGGGGCGTGGTCCCCGCCGAGCTGTTCAGCGGCGTCCCACGGGCCGCCCTTGGCCCGTTCACCGCGCTGTTCGTGCACGGCAGCTGGGTGCACCTGCTCGGGAACATGCTGTTCCTGTACGTCTTCGGGGCCATGGTCGAACAGCGCATGGGGCACCTGCCCTACGCACTCTTCTACGTCGTCTGCGGCTATTTCGCCCTGCTCGCCTACGCGGCGGCGCACGCGGGTTCCGGCCAGACCCTCGTCGGGGCCTCCGGGGCGATCTCCGCCGTCCTCGGCGCGTTCCTGCGCCTCTTCCCGAAAGCGCGCGTCACCAGCCTCTTCCCGTTCCTGTTCTTCCTGCCCCTGCGCTTTCCCGCCTGGCTCGTGCTGCCGTTCTGGGTGACGCTCCAGTGGCTGGCGGCGGGGCAGGCCGGCAAGGGCACCGGAGTGGCCTATCTGGCCCACCTCGTCGGCTTCTCCCTGGGCTTTCTCTACGCCTGGGGGTGGTCCGCGCGGAAGGCTAAGGTGACAGGCACAGCAGTACCGGCCACCGAGGGAGACAGCCAGCCGTGATCACCGCGATCGTGCTCATCAAGACCAGCGTGGACCGGATTCCGGAGATCGCCGAGTCGATCGCCGCGCTCGACTCGGTCAGCGAGGTCTTCTCCGTGACCGGCACCTACGACCTGATCGCGATGGTGCGGGTGCCGCGCCACGACGACCTCGCGGACGTCATCCCCGGGCGGATCAGCAAGATCCCCGGCGTGGAGGCGACGGACACCCACGTGGCGTTCCGCACGTACTCGCAGCACGACCTGGAAGCGGCGTTCGCGATCGGCCTCGACTCCTAGCCCCCCCGTGGGGCCTCTCAGGCGGCGCCGGTGTCCGGCACGCAGCGGCCGTCCTGCGTGCGGTAGCTCCAGCGCGCGCCGTCGGCCACCAGCTCCTTGACGGCGCCCACGAACCGCTCGACGTGCTCGTCCGGGGTGCCCGCGCCGAAGCTCACGCGGATCGCGTTCAGGGACTTCTCCCCCGGCGCGGCCTCGGGGGCGCCGCACTCGCCGGGCTCCTCGCTCTCGGCGCCGAGCAGGGTGCGCAGCAGCGGGTGGGCGCAGAACAGGCCGTCTCGTACGCCGATGCCGTACTCGGCGGAGAGCGCGGCGGCGAAGTGCGAGCTGTTCCAGCCGTCCACCACGAAGGAGATGACGCCCACGCGCGGCGCGTCGTCACCGAAGAGCGAGAGGATCCGCACGGCGGGCACCTCGGCGAGCCCCTCGCGCACCTTCCCGATCAAGTGCTGCTCCCGGGCGACCAGCTCCTCGAAGCCGGCCTCGGTGAGCGCCTTGCAGGCGGAGGCGATGGAGTAGACGCCGATCACGTTCGGCGAGCCGGCCTCGTGGCGGGCGGCGCTCTCGTGCCACTCGACGTCCACGCCGCCGCCCGCTTCCTTGGGGCGCCGCGCCACCTTGCGCGAGGCGCCGCCGCCCGCGAGGTAGGGCTCGGCCGCCCGCAGCCAGTCGGAGCGTCCCGCGAGCACGCCCGAGCCGAACGGCGCGTACAGCTTGTGCCCGGAGAAGGCGACCCAGTCGACGTCCAACTCCCGTACGGAGACCGGGTGGTGGGGGGCGAGCTGCGCGGCGTCCAGGACGATGCGGGCGCCGTGGGCGTGCGCGGCGGCGGCCAGCTCCCGCACCGGCCACAGCTCGCCGGTGACGTTCGAGGCGCCGGTCACGCACACCAGGGCGGGCCCGTACGGTTCGCGGTCGGCCAGGGCCCGCTCCAGGGTCCGCACGGCCTCGGCGTGGGTGCGCGGCGCGTCGAGGTAGGTGACGCGGGCGTCCCGCCAGGGCAGCAGCGAGGCGTGGTGCTCGGTCTCGAAGACGAAGACCTCGCAGCCGGCGGGCAGCGCGGCGGCGAGCAGGTTCAGCGAGTCGGTGGTGGACCGGGTGAAGACGACCTGGTCGTCCGGGCGGCAGTCGAGGAACTCCGCGACGGCCGTACGGGAGTTCTCGAAGAGGTCGGTGGACAGCTGCGAGAGGTATCCGGCGCCGCGGTGCACGCTGCCGTAGTACGGCGCGTACGCGGCCACGTCGTCCCACACCCGCTGGAGCGCCGGCGCGCTCGCCGCGTAGTCGAGGGCGGCGTACGTCACCTCGCCGCCGGTGACGAGCGGCACGGTGACGTCCCGGCCGAGGACGGCCAGCGGGGCGCAGACGGACGAGTCGGCGGCAACGGCGGAAACAGACATGGCGAACTCCCGTAAGAGACAAGTGAGTTCACTGCGTCGACGCGCGTACGGCAGAGGTACGGCGGTGCAGTGACGAAAAGAAGAAGGTGTGCGGAAAAGGGGCGACGAGGCCCTAACACATTCGCTTGCTCACGAGACTGCTCCCTTGAGGACCAGGACCCCAGGGCTGTGACATCCACCGATGTCCAGGGGTCCGCGCTTGCCATACGCCTTGCTGCGTACGACCTGGTCTTCACCCGGGGCACCCCGCCACGGACGGAGGGTTGCCGGACAGCGGGCCGGGGCCGTAGTCGCTGTCACTCATGACCTGTGCAGCATCTTGCCACACGATCTTCGGCGCGCAAGGCGCGGTCCAGAATCCGGACCGCGCCTTGCGTCACACGGGTGAGGGGGGGTCAGCGGTTGCTGGCCGCCACCCAGCGCTCCAGGGCCTTCTTGGCGGCCCCGGAGTCGATCGACTCGGCCGCCCGGTCCATGCCCGTGCGGATCTGCTCCGTGAGGGTCCCCGGCTCCTGCGCGAGGGCCACCAGGGCCGCCGCCGAGTTCAACAGGACCGCGTCGCGCACCGGCCCCTTCTCGCCGTCGAGCAGCCGCAGCGCCACCTCGGCGTTGTACGCGGCGTCGGCGCCGCGCAGCGCCTCGACAGGCACCAGGTCGATCCCCACGTCGCGCGGGTCGAAGGCCTCCTCGCGCACGGCGCCGTCGCGCACCGTCCAGACCCGGGAGGTCGCCGTCGTCGTCAGCTCGTCCAGCCCGTCGTCGCCGCGGAAGACCAGCGAGGAGTTGCCGCGCTCGGCGAAGACACCGGCGACGACCGGGGCCATCCGCGCGTCGGCGACCCCGACGGCCTGGGCGCGCACCCGGGCCGGATTGGTGAGCGGGCCCAGGAGGTTGAAGACGGTCCGGATGCCCAGCTGGCCGCGCGCGGCGCCGGCGTGTCGCAGCGCCGGGTGGAACTTCACCGCGAAGCAGAAGGTGATGCCCGCCTCCTCGGCGACCTCCACGACCCGCTCGGGGGTCAGCTGGAGGTTGACGCCGAGCCTCTCCAGCACGTCGGAGGCGCCGCTGGCCGAGGACGCGGCGCGGTTGCCGTGCTTGACGACCTTCGCGCCGGTGCCGGCCACGACGATGGCGGACATGGTGGAGATGTTGACGGTCTTGGCGCCGTCACCGCCGGTGCCGACGATGTCGACGGTCCGCCCCGGCACCTCGATCACGTTGGCGTGGTCGTACATGGTGCGGACCAGGCCGGAGATCTCCTGCACGGTCTCGCCCTTGGCCCGCAGCGCCACGACGAAGCCCGCGATCTGGGCGTCGGTGGCCTCGCCGCGCATGATGCGGTCCATGGCCCAGGCCGTGTCGTCGGCGCTCTGGTCGCGCCCGTCGAGCAGGCCGTTCAGCACGTCGGGCCAGGAACGGCCCGCCGCGGTCGTGCCTCCTGCGGGGGTCACAGCGCTCATGGCCGCTCCTGGTGTTCGTCTGTCGGGGAAGGAAGAACCCGACGCGTCGGCCGGGCCGGGTCCTCGGTGTCCACCCTATCCAGCCGCCGGGACGGCAAAGAGCCCCGTCCATGAACCGGACGGGGCTCTTGCCGTGGCGACCATGTGGGCCCCCCGCTCCGGCGAGGCCGAAAGTGGGGGAGGTCAGAGCTCGTGGAGCTTCAGGTGATCAGTGGTGGCCGTGGCCGCTGGTGATCTCCTTGTACTCCTCGACGGTGGGCTTGGGGATCTGGTTGTCGTCCCCGTAGTAACCCTGGGAGAGCTTGGCCCGGAGCTTCTGCGAACCGGACACCTTGCGCTCGACGCCGTTCTCGTCGACCGAGGGGCCGATCTCGACCGGCGCGTACTGCTCGTGCGCGGTGAGCGTGTGCAGCTGCCCCTGGTCGAGCGGCTCGTGGACCTCGATGAACTCACCGTGCGGCAGGCGCTTGATGATGCCCGACTCGCGGCCGTGCAGCACCTTATCCTTGTCGCGGCGCTGGAGGCCGAGGCAGATCCGCTTGGTGACGATGAAGGCGATGACCGGTCCGACGAAGAAGAAGATCCGGACGAACCAGGTGATCGCGTTCAGCGACAGGTGGAAGTGCGTGGCCCACAGGTCGTTGCCGCCACCGACGAGCATGATCATGTACGCGGTGATCCACGCGACACCGAAGGCCGTACGGGTCGGGACGTTGCGCGGGCGGTCCAGGATGTGGTGCTCGCGCTTGTCCCCGGTGACCCAGGACTCGATGAACGGGTAGACCGCGATGGCCGCGAGGACCAACGGGAAGATCACCAGCGGGATGAACACACCGAGGACCAGCGTGTGGCCCCAGAGGTTGATCTCCCAGCCCGGCATGACACGGATCAGGCCCTCGGCGAAGCCCATGTACCAGTCGGGCTGGGCGCCGGTGGACACGTGGTCCGGACGGTAGGGGCCCATCGCCCAGATCGGGTTGATCGAGGCGATGGCCGCGATGGCCGCGATGACACCGAAGACCAGGAAGAAGAAGCCTCCGGCCTTGGCCATGTACACGGGCAGCAGCGGCATGCCGACGACGTTCTTGTTGCTCTTGCCGGGGCCCGCGAACTGCGTGTGCTTGTGGTAGAAGACCAGGATCAGGTGCGCCACCATCAGGCCCAGCATGATGCCCGGCAGCAGCAGGATGTGCACCGAGTAGAACCGCGCCACGAAGTCGCCGCCCGGGAACTCCCCGCCGAACAGGAACATCGACAGATACGTGCCGACGACCGGGACGGACAGGATCGCGCCCTGCATGAAGCGCACACCGGTGCCGGAGAGCAGGTCGTCCGGGAGCGAGTAACCGGTGAAACCGGTGAACATGCCGAGGACGAACAGCAGGAAGCCGAACAGCCAGTTGACCTCACGCGGCTTGCGGAAGGCGCCCGTGAAGAACACGCGCATCATGTGCACGAACATGCCGGCGAGGAAGATCAGCGCCGCCCAGTGGTGGATCTGCCGGATGAGCAGACCGCCGCGCACATCGAAGGAGATGTGCATGGTCGAGTTGAACGCCTCGGACATCAGCTGTCCCTGCAGCGGGACGTAGCTGCCGTGGTACTCCACCTCGTTCATCGACGGGTGGAAGAACAGCGTCAGATACACACCCGTGAGGATGATGATGATGAAGCTGTACATGCAGATCTCGCCGAGCATGAAGGACCAGTGGTCCGGGAAGATCTTGCGCATGTTGGCCTTGGCCAGGGAGTAGATCCCAAGGCGGCCGTCGGCCCAGTCGGCCACCCGCTCGCCGGCGGGTGCCTTCTTCTTGTTGTCGCTGCTCATCAGGTCAGCCCCTCTCGAAGAAGGCAGGACCGACGGGCTCTTCGAAGTCGCCGAGCGCCTCGAGGTAGCCCTCCTCGTTCACACCGATGCGCAGCTGCGGCAGGGGGTGACCAGCGGGGCCGAAGATCACTCGGGCACCGTCGGAGAGGTCGAAGGTGGACTGGTGGCACGGGCACAGGACGTGGTGCGTCTGCTGCTCGTACAGGGAGATCGGGCAGCCCACGTGGGTGCAGATCTTGGAGTACGCCACGACGCCCTCGTGCGACCACTCGAGCTCGCGCTTGTCCTTGATGTTCTCCGGCTGGATCCGGACGATCATCAGGGCGGCCTTGGCGATCTGGGTCTGGAAGTCGTGGTCGTGCTCCGACATGCCCTCGGGCATGGCGAACGTCAGCGAACCGACCTGCACGTCCGAGGGACGCAGCGGCTCGTTGGTGTTCATGTTGACGAGCTTCTTGCCCTTGGCCCACTTGGTGTGCCGGAGCTTGTCCTCGGGCAGCGGACCGAGGTCGCGCAGGAGGACGACACCGGAGAGCGGGACCAGGGCCAGCGCGCCGAACATCGTGTTGCGGATCAGCTTGCGCCGGCCGAACTGCGACTCCGCGGCACCGGCCTTGAAGTCGGCCATGACCTTGGCCCTGACCTCGGGCTCGGCCTCGATCGGGTGACGCTCGTCGGCGACCTCCACGTCAGACATCAGGGTGCGGGCCCAGTGGACCGCACCCGCGCCGATGCAGAAGAGCGCGAGGCCGAGGGTCAGACCCAGGGCGAAGTTGAGCCCGCTGATGTGTCCGATCGGCCAGACGAAGACGCTGCGGTCGGCCGGGATGGTCACGAACGCGGCGATGAAGCCGACCGTGGCCAGCATGGACAGCGTGAACAGGAACGCGATCGCACGCTCGGAGCGCTTCGCGGCCCGCTCGTCGATGTCCTGGATGCGGTGCTGGTGGGGCGGGAGCCCCGGGTCGGCGAACGGGTTCTCGTCCGCGACCGCCACCGAACCGTGCTCGGGCTCGGTCACCTGCTTGCTGGGCAGGTTCTCTTCTGGAATCTCTTGGCTACTCATGACTTCTTGGCCTTTGCGGTCCGAGCGGCGACCCACACGGCGACCGCGATCAGCGAGCCGAGACCGAAGATCCAGCCGAAGAGGCCTTCACTGACCGGGCCCAGCCCACCCAGCTTGAGACCGCCGGGGCTCTGGGTCTTCTCGCCGTTGACCGCGTCGAGGTACGCGATGATCTCCTTCTTCTCCTTCTCCGGCATCGTGGTGTCGGGGAAGGACGGCATGTTCTGCGGGCCGGTCTGCATGGCCTCGTAGATGTGCTTCGGGGAGACACCTTCGAGTGACGGCGCGTACTTGCCGTGCGTCAGCGCGCCACCCTCACCGGTGAAGTTGTGGCACTGCGCGCAGTTGGTGCGGAACAGCTCGCCACCCTTGGCGATGTCCGCCCCGGCCGGGCTGTACTGCTTCTCGGTGGGGACCGAGGGACCGGCGCCGAGCGAGGAGATGTACGCCGCGAGCTGGTCGATCTGGGCCTGGTTGTAAATGACCTTCTTCTTGGGCGCCTGGGCACCCTGCTGCTGGAGCGGCATACGCCCGGTGCCGACCTGGAAGTCGACCGCCGCGGCGCCCACGCCCGTCAGCGGCGGACCGTCGGAGGACCCCTGACCGCCGGTTCCGTGGCAGCTGGAGCAGCCCACGGCGTAGAGCTTCTTGCCCTCGTCGATGGCGAGGGACTGGGCGGTGTCGTCGGCCTGCGCCTTGTCCGCCGGCGCGAACGCGGCGTACAGCCCCCCGGTGGCCGCCAGCGCGAGGAGTAGGACGACGACCGCCGCCAGCGGATGGCGTCGTCGTGCGGAGAGCTTTTTCACGGATTACCCCGGTGTCAGGATCTTCTGCGTCGATGCTGGAATGTGTCGGTACGTCGCGCGAGCGACCCCGCCGATTACTTGATCATGTAGATCGTGGCGAAGAGTCCGATCCAGACCACATCGACGAAGTGCCAGTAGTAGGACACGACGATGGCTGCGGTCGCCTGTTCATGGGTGAACTTCCTGGCCGCGTAGGTGCGGCCGAGGACCAGCAGGAAGGCGATCAGGCCGCCTGTCACATGCAGTCCGTGGAAGCCGGTGGTCAGGTAGAAGACCGAGCCGTACGGGTCGGAGGAGAGCGAGAGCCCGTCCTTCTTGACCAGCTCGGTGTACTCGAACACCTGACCGCCGATGAAGATCGCACCCATGATGAAGGTGACGATGAACCACATCCGGAGCTTCTTCACGTCGCCACGCTCAGCGGCGAAGACGCCGAGCTGACACGTGAGAGAGGAGAGCACCAGGATGGTGGTGTTCGTCGCCGAGAACGGGAAGTTCAGGGCCGAGGCCATTTCCTTCCAGTGATCAGGACCTGTCACCGATCGCAGGGTGAAGTACATCGCGAAGAGGGCCGCGAAGAACATCAGCTCGGAACTCAGCCAGATGATGGTTCCGACGCTGGTGAGGTTCGGTCGATTGACCGGCGGGTGCGCGTGCCCGGTATCTACTGTCGTTGCTGTCGCCACGACCGACATTATGTCGGTCGCTTATCCCGCCCTCACCCCGGGGGGTGCCGTTCGGAGTGTCTGCGGGGTGTGTCCTGCCCGTATGGCCCATCGGAGGCCTGTCCGAACCGCTGTTGACGGGGTGTCGGGAGGGGTAGCATCCGCGCATCGGTCCCCGATCCCACGACGGCACAGCCTGTTCAGCTCGATGATCTGGAGGAACAATGCAGCCGACCGCCACGGTGCTGGTCTACAGCGACAACGCGAGCACCCGCGAGCAGGTCCGGTCGGCCACCGGGCGCAGGCCGGCGACGGACGTTCCCGAGGTCGAGTTCATCGAGTGCGCGACCCTGCCCGCCGTGCTCAAGCAGCTGGACGAGGGCGGCGTCGACGTCTGTGTGCTGGACGGCGAGGCGACGCCGGCGGGCGGCATGGGCGTGTGCCGTCAGATCAAGGACGAGATCTTCCAGGCGCCGCCGGTCCTGCTGCTCATCGGGCGTCCCCAGGACGCCTGGCTCGCCACTTGGAGCCGCGCGGAAGCGGCGGTGACCCTTCCGGTCGAGCCGGTGGAGTTCGCGGAAGTGCTGGCGGGCCTGCTGCGCGGCAGGGCGGCCGTGCGGGCCTGAGGCCCGAGGGCCGGGCCGCCGCGGCCCGGCCGGGGTCTCACGGCGCGGCGTGGGGCCCTGTGAGCCGTCTCCTGCGGCCTCGCTAGACCTGCGGCCGCAGTCGGGCCGCGTCGGCCGCCGTGGGGCCCTCCTTGGTGCCGGAGAGCAGCGCGCTGCCCTTGCGCCAGTTCGTCCAGCTCATGTTCCAGTCGCCGAGGCCGTTGCCGAACGCCGGCATGTCCTCGCCGTAGCTGTTGACGACCTTCACCAGGTCGCCCTGACGCACGTTCTCGTAGAACCAGGCGGCGTTGCCGGTGCTCATGCCGGTGCAGCCGTGGCTGGTGTTCGCCACGCCCTGGGAGCCGGTCGACCAGGGCGCGGCGTGCACGTACTCGCCGGAGTCGGTGACCCGCGTCGCGTAGTAGACCTGCTTGTCGTAGAAGTCCGAGGCGCCGATGCTGGCGCTGGTCATGCGTACGGAGTACTCCTTGCCGAGCACGACCTTGACGCCGTTGCGGGTGGAGTAGCCGGGCTTGCCGGTGGTCACCGGGATCGAGTTGATCTCCTTGCCGTTGCGGTAGACCGTCATCCAGTGGGATCCGGCGTCCGTCACGGCCTCGACCCGGTCCCCGGTGGTGAACTTCAGGGGCTTGCTCTCACCGCCCCACAGCTTGTCGGCGACCTTGATGCCCGCCAGGTTGCTGGACACGCTGATCGTGGCGCGGGCGGGCCAGTACTCCTTGGGGCGGTAGTGCAGCGTCTTGTCGTCCACCCAGTACCAGGCGCCCTCGACCGCGGGCACCGACCGGACCTTCAGGGCCCGCTCGACGGTCGCCCTGGCCTCCTTGCCCTTCACCGAGGCGTCGAGGGAAGCGATGACGGGCTGTCCGACGCCGTAGGTGCCCGCCTCGGGGCCGAAGGTGACGCCCAGCCGCTTCTTCTTGGGCGGCACCTCGGTCTCGAAGTTCATGACCTTGCGGCCCGGCGCGCCCTCCTCGTCCTCGGTGCTCACCCGGACGGTGTACTGGGCGCCTGCCGCCAGCGGGCCGGTGCTGCGCCAGCGGGCGCCGTCGGCGGAGAGTTCGCCCGCCACGTACCGCCCCAGGGCGTCGGTGGCCGTGACGTCGGTGATGCGTCCGTCCTCGCCCTGGGCGGTGACCTCAAGGGGCTTGTCCGGGTCCGCCTTCTTGCTGCCCACCGGGCCGTTGAAGGCGATCTGGCCGGCCGCGTCGTACGGCTTCGCCGAGAGCGGGTGGCCGTCGGGGCCGCCGCATGCGGTGGCCCCCGCACCGAGTGCGGCCACCAGCATCGTGCAGCTCAGTACCGTGGGGATTCGCGGTGAGTGGCTCATGAACTCACGGTAGGGAGGTTCATCCGGTCCGGCGCGGTGAGTGACCCGTTGGAGGGGCGAGCGCGACACGCCGAGGGGCCCGGACGCTCCTGACGGAGTGTCCGGGCCCCTGGCGCGGGCGGGAGCTACAGACTCACTGGGTCTGGTTCTCGCCGCGGTAGTACTCGAAGACCCAGCCCCACAGGCCGATGAGCAGGAGGGGGGCGGAGAAGTACAGCAGCCACCAGCCGATGGCGATGCTCATGAAGGCGAGCGCGCCGCCGATGGCCAGCGAGAGCGGCTGCCAGCTGTGCGGGCTGAAGAAGCCCACCTCGCCGGCCTCGTCCGCGACGTCGGCCTCCTTGTTGTCCTGTGCGGAGGCGTCGACCCGCCGGGCCGTGAAGGCCAGGTAGTAGCCGATCATGATGCACAGGCCGAAGGCCAGGAAGAGCGCCGTGGTACCGGCCGGCTCCTTCGACCACACGCCATAGACGATCGCCATGGCGAGGACGAAGACGCTCAGCCAGATGAACATCTTGCCCTGGATCTTCACTTCGCGGCCTCCTTGTCGCCACCGAACATCTTGGTGTCCTTCTGCCCGGCGTTCTCGATCTGGCCGAGCGCGGCGATGTCGGGGTGGTGCAGGTCGAAGGCCGGCGATTCACTGCGGATGCGCGGCAGGGTGAGGAAGTTGTGCCGCGGCGGCGGGCAGGACGTGGCCCACTCCAGCGAGCGGCCGTAGCCCCACGGGTCGTCGACCTCGACCTTCTTGCCGTACTTGGCCGTCTTCCAGATGTTGTAGAAGAACGGCAGGATCGACAGGCCGAGCAGGAACGAGCTGATCGTCGAGATCGTGTTCAGCGCGGTGAAGCCGTCGGCGTCGAGGTAGTCCGCGTAACGACGCGGCATGCCCTCGGCGCCCAGCCAGTGCTGGACCAGGAACGTGCCGTGGAAGCCCACGAACAGCGTCCAGAAGGTGATCTTTCCGAGGCGCTCGTCCAGCATCTTGCCGGTGAACTTCGGCCACCAGAAGTGGAAGCCGGAGAACATCGCGAAGACGACGGTGCCGAAGACCACGTAGTGGAAGTGCGCCACCACGAAGTACGAGTCCGAGACGTGGAAGTCCATCGGCGGCGAGGCCAGGATGACACCCGTCAGACCGCCGAAGGTGAAGGTGATCAGGAAGCCGACCGCCCACAGCATCGGGGTCTCGAAACTCAGTGACCCCTTCCACATGGTGCCGATCCAGTTGAAGAACTTCACGCCTGTCGGTACGGCGATGAGGAACGTCATGAAGGAGAAGAACGGCAACAGCACGCCGCCCGTGACGTACATGTGGTGCGCCCACACCGTCACCGACAGACCCGCGATCGCGATCGTCGCGCCGATCAGGCCCATGTAGCCGAACATCGGCTTGCGGGAGAAGACCGGGATGACCTCGGAAATGATTCCGAAGAATGGCAGCGCGATGATGTACACCTCTGGATGGCCGAAGAACCAGAAGAGGTGTTGCCAGAGCAATGCGCCGCCATTGGCCGCGTCGAAGACATGGGCACCGAATTTGCGGTCCGCCTCCAGGGCGAACAGCGCGGCGGCCAGGACCGGGAAGGCCAGCAGCACGAGGACGGCCGTCAGCAGCACGTTCCACACGAAGATCGGCATGCGGAACATGGTCATGCCGGGCGCGCGCATGCAGATGATCGTGGTGATGAAGTTGACCGAGCCGAGGATCGTGCCGAAGCCGGAGAAGGCCAGACCCATGATCCACATGTCGGCGCCGATGCCCGGGGACCGGACGGCGTCCGAGAGCGGGCTGTAGGCGAACCAGCCGAAGTCGGCCGCGCCGTTCGGCGTGAGGAAACCGCCGACCGCGATGAGCGAGCCGAACAGGTAGAGCCAGTAGGCGAACATGTTCAGTCGCGGGAAGGCGACGTCGGGCGCGCCGATCTGCAGCGGCATGATCCAGTTCGCGAAGCCGGCGAACAGCGGCGTCGCGAACATCAGCAGCATGATCGTGCCGTGCATCGTGAACGCCTGGTTGAACTGCTCGTTCGACATGAGCTGCGAACCCGGGCGGGCGAGTTCGGCGCGCATGAAGAGCGCCATCACTCCGCCGATGCAGAAGAACGCGAACGAGGTGACCAGATAGAGCGTGCCGATGGTCTTGTGGTCAGTGGTGGTCATCCACTTGACGACGACGTTTCCCGGCCGCTTGCGCCTGACCGGCAGCTCGTTCTCGTACGAGTCTTCTGCTGCCGCGGCACCCTGAGGTTCGTTGAGGATGCTCACAGGTTGTTCGTCTCCCGGTTCTTCTCGTGGGGCGTCTGCTCGATGCCGGCCGGGATGTAACCGGTCTGGTTCTTCTTCGCCAGGTCCTCGAGGTGCTGCTTGTAGCGCTCGGGAGAGACGACCTTGACGTTGAAGAGCATCCGGGAGTGGTCGACGCCGCACAGCTCGGCGCACTTGCCCATGAAGGTGCCCTCCTTGTTCGGAGTCACCTCGAAGGCGTTGGTGTGGCCCGGGATGACGTCCTGCTTCATGAGGAACGGCACCACCCAGAAGGAGTGGATGACGTCACGCGAAGTCAGGACGAAACGAACCTTCTCGCCCTTGGGGAGCCAGAGGGTCGGGCCGGGGTTTCCGTTCTGGGGGTTCCGCTCGCCGGGCGTGCCGACTTCGTAGACGCCGTTGGCCTTGGCCGGGAAGTCGTCGCGGAACTTGTCCGGGATGGCCTCCAGGTCCTTGGAGGTCCTGGCGTTCTCCTTGCCCGCGCCCGGAACGTTCTCGACGTAGTTGAAGCCCCAGCTCCACTGGTAGCCGACCACGTTGATGGTGTGGGCCGGCTTGTCCTCGAGCTTGAGGAGCTTCGACTCGTCCCGTGCCGTGAAGTAGAACAGCACGGAGACGATGATGAGGGGGACGACCGTGTACAGCGCCTCGATGGGCATGTTGTAACGGGTCTGAAGAGGAACCTCCACCTTGGTGCGGCTTCGCCGGTGGAAGATGACGCTCCACAGGATCAGGCCCCAGACCAGCACGCCCGTGGCGAGCGCTGCCGCCCACGAGCCCTGCCAGAGGGAGAGAATCCGCGGAGCCTCTTCCGTTACCGGGGTCGGCATTCCAAGGCGGGGGAAATCCTTGTATGTGCAACCGGTGGCGGTCGCCAGGATCAGGCCCGCAGTCAGCACCTGCGGCAGCTTCCGCCGCATCGGGCGCCGCGACGAGCGGTCGGAGCCGTTGGGACTCACGTAGCGCCTTCCCGAGAGTCTCGCCCGCGCTTGTCGGCTGCGGCCTTCTCGCTGGTCGGTCGCCGCCCTGCGACGGGCAGGGGTTTGGATGTTTATGCGGACCAAACCCTACTGGACGCATTTTGGGGTCGCGCGGGGAGGGTGCCTAACGCGCCGCGGGTCACTCCGAAGGGTGGGGCGGGCGTCCCCCGGCGCTTTCTGACGGGGGGTCGGAGCGCCCACCGGGGTGGTGGAATCTCTCGGTCCGCGGGTGCGGGTCGGTGGGGGCTGGGCGCGCAGTTCCCCGCGCCCCTGAGGGGTGCGCCCTGCGGGCGCCCCTCAGGGGTGGGCGGTCTAGCGTTGGGGGGTGGCTTACTTTGATGTTGCTTCTTCCGTGCCTCTTCATCCCGTTGCCCGGCAGGCCCTGGTGGCCTCGCTGGATGAGGGGTGGGCCGATCCGGCGCGGCTCTATCGGGAGGGGCGGCGGGCCCGGCTGCTGCTCGACGCGGCGCGGGAGGCGGCCGCCGAGGCCGTGGGGTGCAGGCCCGACGAGCTGGTCTTCACCTCCTCCGGCACCCGTGCCGTGCACTCCGGGGTCGCGGGCGCGCTGGCCGGGCGGCGCCGCGCCGGACGCCACCTGATCGTGTCGGCGGTCGAACACTCGTCGGTGCTCCATTCGGCCGCGGCCCACGAGGCCAGCGGCGGGACGGTGACCGAGGTGCCGGTGGACCGGGGCGGGGCGGTCGACCCGGGGGTGTTCGCCGCCGCGCTGCGCGAGGACACCGCGCTCGCCTGTCTGCAGTCCGCCAACCACGAGGTGGGCACCGAGCAGCCGGTGGCCGAGGTGGCGGCGGCCTGCCGGGCGGCCGGGGTGCCGCTCCTGGTGGACGCGGCGCAGTCGCTGCCCTGGGGGCCGGTGGGCGGCGACTGGTCGCTGCTGACCGGAAGCGCCCACAAGTGGGGCGGTCCGGCGGGGGTCGGGCTGCTCGTCGTGCGCAAGGGGGTGCGCTTCGCCGGGCAAGGTCCCGCCGACGAGCGGGAGTCGGGGCGCGCCGCCGGGTTCGAGAACATTCCGGCCGTCGTCGCGGCGGCGGCCTCGCTGCGGGCGGTGCGCGCCGAGGCCGCGGCGGAGGGGGTGCGGCTGCGGGAGCTGACGGAGCGGATCAGGGCGCGGGTGCCCGCCCTGGTGCCGGACGCGGAGGTGGTGGGCGACCCCGTACGGCGGCTGCCGCACCTCGTCACCTTCTCCTGTCTCTATGTCGACGGGGAGAGCCTGCTGCACGAGCTGGACCGGGCCGGGTTCTCCGTGTCGTCCGGGTCGTCGTGCACCAGCTCCACGCTGACCCCGAGCCATGTCCTGAAGGCGATGGGGGTGCTGAGCGAGGGGAACGTCCGGGTCTCGCTGCCGATGGGCACGGAGGCGGCCGAGGTGGAGCGGTTCCTCGACGTGCTGCCCGGAGCCGTCGCCGGGGTGCGCGAGCAGCTGGGGGCGCCGGTGGGGGCGCGGCCCCGTACGGAAGGGGCGGCACTGGTCGTCGACGCGCTCGGCAAGCGGTGTCCGCTGCCCGTCATCGAGCTGGCGAAGGTCATCGGGGACGTCCCGGTGGGCGGGACGGTGACCGTGCTCGCCGACGACGAGGCGGCGCGCCTCGACATCCCGGCGTGGTGCGAGATGCGCGAGCAGGAGTACGTGGGTGAGCGGCCGGCGGACCGGGGCAGCGCGTACGTGGTCCGCCGGCGCTCGTGATCACACGAGGTGGGCGCCGATCTCGGCGGCGGCCTCGTGGCCGTACGCCTTGGTGAAGCGGTCCATGAAGTTGCTGCGCCGCAGCTCGTACTCCTGGGTGCCGACGGTCTCGATGACCAGGGTGGCGAGCATGCAGCCCACCTGGGCGGCGCGCTCGTGGGAGACGCCCCAGGCGAGGCCGGACAGGAAGCCCGCGCGGAACGCGTCGCCGACGCCGGTCGGCTCGACCTTGGCCTCTTCCTCGGGGACGCCGACCTCGATCGGGTCCTGGCCGACGGCCTCGATGCGCACGCCGTTCGCGCCGAGGGTCGTCACGCGGTGGCCGACGCGGGAGAGGATCTCGGCGTCGGTCCAGCCGGTCTTGGACTCGATGAGCCCCTTCTCGTACTCGTTGGAGAAGAGGTAGGTGGCGCCGTCGAGGAGGGTGCGGATCTCCTCGCCCCCCATGCGGGCGATCTGCTGGGAGAAGTCGGCGGCGAAGGGGATGCGGCGGGTGCGGCACTCCTCGGTGTGCCGGAGCATCGCCTCGGGGTCGTCGGCGCCGATCAGGACGAGGTCGAGTCCGCCGACGCGGTCGGCGACCGTCTTCAGCTCGATCAGGCGCGCCTCGCTCATCGCGCCCGTGTAGAAGGAGCCGATCTGGTTGTGGTCGGCGTCGGTGGTGCAGACGAAGCGTGCGGTGTGCAGCGTCTCGGAGATCCGGACCGAGGCGGTGTCCACGCCGTGCCGGTCGAGCCAGGCGCGGTACTCGTCGAAGTCGGAGCCCGCGGCGCCGACCAGGATCGGGGCGGTGCCGAGCTGCCCCATGCCGAAGGTGATGTTGGCGGCCACGCCTCCCCTGCGGACGTCGAGCGCGTCGACCAGGAACGAGAGGGAGACCGTGTGCAGCTGATCGGCGACCAGCTGGTCGGCGAAGCGGCCGGGGAAGGTCATCAGATGGTCGGTGGCGATGGAGCCGGTGACTGCGATACGCACGGCTGGGTGCTCCTGTAGAGGAGAGGCGAGGGGTTGACAGTTCACGTTAGCGGGTCGAACACCCACGCTGAAGAGGCCAAAACTACCCGATAGTAGGGCTTTTTTCCTGGGCGTCCAGATGCCTACGGTGCCGTTATGACCGTTATCCCGAAGGATGTCGTCACCAAGCGTGCCCGCAGGCTCTCCGCGGAGAGCCCCGAGAGCATGGAGACCCTGCGCGGCGACTGCGCCCGCATGGCGCCGCACTGGGCGGTACCCGTCCGGGCCGCCGCCACTCCCGTGCCGCCGTCCCTGATCCACGGCGTCACCGTGCCGCCGTCCTCCGCGCGGCTCATCGACGGGATGTCCGAGTACGGCGACTGAGAAGGGCCGCCCGCGAGGCCCGGCGCCCGAACCCCGCGCGTGAAAGGGAACCGCGCGCTCCCCCGCCACGTCCCATCGCCGACTCCCGCAAAGGGGGTACCGGGATACGACGGAGCCCGCCCGTGGGTTTCCAGGGACAGCAGTGCAGTCGAAGGAGCGATGCGGTGAACACCGAGCGATCCGTGCAAGAGACGGCCGAGCCCCGGCGTCGGCGTGCCCGCCTCGCCGTCACCTCGGTGGCGGCCACGGTCCTGCTGGTCGGCGGCGGCGGGGCGTACTTCGCCGCGACCGCGTCCGGCGGTGGCGACCGGGGCGGTGACGGGGCCCCCGCCGGGGACGGCGGCAATCCGCCGCCGCTCGCGCTGGACGGCTATCCGGCCGGCAACCGGCAGGACGGCTCCGCTGCGCCCGGCGGCACCGGCGGGATCGCGCCGGGCGAGCCCGACCCGAGCGGCGCCACGTACCAGGCGACCGGCAAGCTGCCCGAGGGCCCGGACGCGGCCTTCGTCTACCACGCCCGGGGCGAGGTGACCCGGGGCGAGGTGGTCGCGCTGGCCGAGGCGCTCGGCCTGTCCGGGACGCCGACGTCGAGGGACGGCACCTGGCAGGTGGAGCAGGACAAGGACGGTTCGGGCCCCTCCCTCCAGGTGAACAAGCAGGCGCCCGGCACCTGGACGTACACCCGGCACGGGGTGGGCGGCACGGACAACTGCCCCAAGGGCAAGCCGTGTTCGGGCACCTCCACCGCGCCGGGCGGCGACACGGGCGACGCGGTGGGCGAGCAGGCGGCCAAGGACGCCGCCGCGCCGCTGCTCAAGGCGCTCGGCCAGGACGACGCGAAGCTCGACGCCCGCCAGCTGATGGGCGCGGTGCGGGTGGTGAACGCCGACCCGAAGGTGGACGGCCTGCCCACCTACGGCTGGTCGACCGGCGTCCAGGTCGGCTCGGACGGCCAAGTGGTGGGCGGCAGCGGCCAGTTGAAGGCGCCGGTCAAGGGCGCCAAGTACCCGGTGATCGGCGCCCGTCAGGCCCTGGACCAGCTGAATTCGAGGGGCGGCGAGCACGTGGGCATCGGCGGCTGCGCCACCCCGGTGCCGCACGCCGACGACCGTACGAAGACGGAGGGCGGCGGGCAGCAGGCGCCGTGCGGGCCGTCGTCCGCGCAGCCGAAGCCGCGGTCCGTGGCCGTGACCGGCGCCACCTTCGGGCTCGCCACGCACTACGTCGCCGGCCGCCCAACCCTCGTACCGTCGTGGCTGTTCGAGGTGAAGCCGCAGGGCGCGCGGGAGACCTTCACGGTGACGCATCCGGCGCTCGCCCCCGAGTACCTGACCTCGCCCGGCAGCCCGACGCCCACCGAGGAGCCCGGCACCGGGCGTGCGGCGGCCATCGAGTCCTACGGCGCCGACGGCAGGTCGCTGACCCTGCACTTCTGGGGCAGCGCGTGTGGCCGGTACTCGGCGTCCGCGCGGGAGGACGGCGACCGGGTGAGCGTCGAGGTCACGGAGACCAAGAAGAAGGGCCAGGTCTGCGTCATGATCGCCAAGAGGCTCTCGAAGACCGTCACGCTGGACAAGCCGCTCGGTGAGCGCGAGGTCGTGGACGCCTCGGGCAAGAGCGTGCGCCGCGCCTAGACAGACACAACGAAGGCGGCGGCCCCCTGGAGTCCAGGGGGCCGCCGCCTTCGTACGTCTGTCTGTCGCCCGCAGCTCTAGCTGAAGGAGTCGCCGCAGGCGCAGGAGCCCGTGGCGTTGGGGTTGTCGATCGTGAAGCCCTGCTTCTCGATGGTGTCGACGAAGTCGATGGAGGCGCCGCCCAGGTAGGGAGCGCTCATCCGGTCGGTGACGACCTTCACGCCGTCGAAGTCCTTGACGACGTCGCCGTCGAGCGTGCGCTCGTCGAAGAACAGCTGGTAGCGCAGGCCCGAGCAGCCGCCGGGCTGTACGGCGACGCGCAGCGCCAGGTCGTCCCGGCCCTCCTGCTCCAGCAGGCCCTTCACCTTGGCCGCGGCGGCGTCCGACAGGAGGATGCCGTCGCTCACGGTGGTGGTCTCGTCCGATACGGACATCTGCTTCTCTCCCGGGTTGTACGGAGACTGCTTGCCGACGGTTGCAACCGGCGGGGCCGCGGATTCATTCCGGGCCGAGCGCTTACGTCTTACCCCCTCATGCTCGCACATGGTCTCCCCCGGGGCACCGGTCCCGGCGACGGCGAATGCGTCACATCGACACTATGGCCATCGTCAAACTGACGTGAAGCGGTTATGATAGATAACGTCAATTAGACGAAAACTCGTCTGCAGAAGAGAAAGGGTAGGTGTCGTCGTGACCACCGCCCAGTCCCCCGGGGACCTCGTGGACCTCGATGTGCAGCCCACGCCGCTCGCCCTGCTCCTGCTCGGCCGTGAGGCCGACCCCAAGAGCGAGCGGGGCGTGGACTGCCCCGGCGACCTGCCGTCCCCCTCCGACCCGGACCTGGTGGAGCGCGCCCGGGCCGCCAAGGAGAAGCTCGGCGACAAGGTCTTCGTCCTCGGCCACCACTACCAGCGCGACGAGGTCATCCAGTTCGCGGATGTGACCGGCGACTCCTTCAAGCTGGCGCGCGACGCCGCGGCGCGGCCCGACGCGGAGTACATCGTCTTCTGCGGTGTGCACTTCATGGCCGAATCGGCGGACATCCTGACGACGGACGACCAGAAGGTCGTGCTGCCCGACCTGGCCGCCGGCTGCTCGATGGCCGACATGGCCACCGCCGAGCAGGTCGCCGAGTGCTGGGACGTGCTGACCGACGCCGGCATCGCCGAGCGGGTCGTCCCCGTCTCGTACATGAACTCCTCGGCCGACATCAAGGCGTTCACCGGCAAGCACGGCGGCACGATCTGTACGTCGTCCAACGCCAAGCGCGCCCTGGAGTGGGCCTTCGAGCAGGGCGAGCAGGTGCTGTTCCTGCCCGACCAGCACCTGGGCCGCAACACCGCCGTGCGCGACATGGGGATGTCCCTGGACGACTGCGTGGTCTACAACCCGCACAAGCCGAACGGCGGCCTGACCGTCGAGCAGCTGCGCGGCGCGAAGATGATCCTGTGGCGCGGCCACTGCTCGGTGCACGGGCGCTTCTCGCTGGAGTCGGTCGCGGACGTGCGCGCGCGCATACCGGGCGTGAACGTCCTGGTGCACCCGGAGTGCAAGCACGAGGTCGTGGCCGCCGCCGACCACGTCGGTTCCACGGAGCACATCATCAAGACCCTGGAGGCCGCGCCCGCCGGGTCGAAGTGGGCCATCGGCACGGAGCTGAACCTCGTCCGCCGCCTGGCGAACCGTTTCGCCGCGCAGGACAAGGAGGTCGTCTTCCTGGACAAGACGGTCTGCTTCTGTTCGACGATGAACCGGATCGACCTGCCGCACCTGGTCTGGACGCTGGAGTCGCTGGCCGAGGGCAAGCTCGTCAACCAGATCGCGGTGGACCGCGAGACCGAGCAGTTCGCGAAGCTGGCGCTGGAGCGGATGCTGGCGCTTCCGTAGGGTCACGCCGGTCAGCGGTAAGGGGCGTCCGCCATGGCGGGCGCCCCTTACGTCATCCCCAGTCGCCGCCAGTCGTTCCCCGGTCACTCCACCCGTGGGCGCACCAGGCCCGACTCGTAGGCGATGACGACGAGTTGGGCGCGGTCGCGCGCCCCGAGCTTGGCCATCGCGCGGTTCACATGGGTCTTCACGGTGAGCGGACTGACCTGGAGGCGCTCGGCGATCTCGTCGTTCGAGTGCCCCCCGGCGACCTGCACCAGGACCTCCCGCTCGCGGGTGGTGAGGGCGTCCAGGCGCTCGCCGCGCACCGCGCCCTCGCCGTCCCCGTCGCCGCCCTGCGCCAGGAACTTGGCGATCAGCCCTTTGGTGGCCACCGGGGAGAGCAGCGCCTCGCCCGCCGCCGCGATACGGATGGCGCCGAGCAGCTCCTCGGGCTCCGCGCCCTTGCCGAGGAAGCCGGAGGCGCCCGCCCGCAGCGACTGCACGACGTACTCGTCGACCTCGAAGGTCGTCAGCATCACCACCCGCACCTGGGCCAGGGCGGGGTCGGCGCTGATCATGCGGGTGGCGGCCAGGCCGTCCGTGCCGGGCATGCGGATGTCCATCAGGACCACGTCCGCCCGCTCCGAGGCGGCGAGCCGCACCGCCTGGGCGCCGTCGGACGCCTCGCCGACCACCTCCATGTCGGGCTCGGAGTCGACGAGCACCTTGAACGCGCTGCGCAGCAGCGCCTGGTCGTCGGCGAGCAGTACGCGGATCGTCACGCGGTCCCTTCCTTTGCCGGGGTGAGGGGGACGACCGGCAGGATCGCATGGACGCGGAAGCCGCCGCCGTAGCGGGGGCCGGCGGAGCAGCTGCCGCCGAGGGCGGTGACGCGCTCGCGCATGCCGAGCAGGCCGTGCCCGCCGCCGTCGGCGCCGGGGCCCCCGTCCGGGTCCCGCTGCCCCTCGCCGTCACCGGCCCGGCCCGGCCCCGGGCCGTCGTCGAGGACGGTGACCTCGACGTTCGGGCCCACCCGCACGACGCTCACCTCGGCCTTGGCGCCCCGCCCCGCGTGCTTGCGCACGTTCGTGAGCGCCTCCTGGATGATCCGGAACGCGGCGAGGTCGACGGCCGCCGGGAGGTCGAGGCCGACCTGGCCGAGGGCGACCTCCACGGGCAGCCCCGCGTTGCGGAAGGTCTCGACCAGCTCGTCGAGCCGGTGCAGGCCGGGGGCCGGCTCGGTGGGCGCCTCGGGGTCGCCGCTCTGGCGCAGCAGACCGACGGTGGCGCGCAGTTCGTTGAGCGCGGAGCGGCTGGCGTCGCGTACGTGGGAGAGGGCCTCCTTCGCCTGGTCGGGCCGCTTGTCCATGACGTGCGCGGCGACGCCCGCCTGCACATTGACCAGGGCGATGTGGTGGGCGACCACGTCGTGCAGGTCCCGGGCGATGCGCAGCCGCTCCTCGGCGACGCGCCGCCTGGCCTCCTCCTCCCGGGTGCGCTCCGCCCGCTCGGCGCGTTCCCTTATGGCGTCCACGAAGGCGCGCCTGCTGCGCACCGCGTCGCCCGCGGCGGCGGCCATGCCGCTCCAGGCGAAGATGCCGAGGTTCTCCTGGGCGTACCAGGGCAGCGGTCCCGAGAGCATGGCGACGCCGGTGAGGCCGGTCATGGTGACCAGGCCGACGCGCCAGGTCGTCGAGCGGTCCGTGGTGGCGGCCACGGTGAACAGGGCGACGACCGCGGACATCACGACGGGCGCGCGGGGATCGCCCGTGAGCAGCTCCGTGACGGACGCGGCGCAGGTCACGGCGAGCACCGCCCAGGGGGCGCGGCGGCGCAGGACGAGGGCGAGGGCGCCGAAGGCCATCAGGAGCAGGCTGGGGGCGTCGGGCGCGCGGGTGCCCCAGGTGGGTCCGTGCTCCCCGTAGGGCTCGGCGAAGGAGCCGACGACCATGAAGACGAGGACGGCGCAGGCGAGCGCGGCGTCCACCGCCAGCGGGTGCGCCTTGGCCCAGCAGCGGCCTCTGCCCAGCGTGGTCAACTTCCGCTCTTCCGTCGCGTTCTCCGCCGCGGGTCCCGCGGTCGGGCCATCTCGCGCCCACGCGGCGGGGCCGCGCCGGGGGCTCAGCCCGGGATCAGGCCGTCGTCGCCCAGCATGGCCCGGACCTCGTCGAGCGTCGCGTCCGGCGCGGGCAGGATCAGCTCGGAGGGCTCCAGCGCGTCGTCCGGGAGCGGTTCGCCGAGCTCGCGGACCCTGTCCAGGAGCGCGTGGAGCGTGCCGCGGAAGCCGACGGGGTCGCCGCCCTCCAACTCCGCGAGCAGTTCGTCGTCCAGCTTGTTCAGCTCGGCGAAGTGGCTGTCGGCCAGCTTCACCTGGCCCTCCCCCATGATCCGTACGATCATGTCGTCCTCCTCGGACGTGAGCGGTACCCGTGCCGCCGCGCGACTACTGCTTGTCGAAGCGCGGAGTGTCCTGCGGCTGCTGCTGCGACCTGGGCTGCCCCTGGCCGCCCTCGATGGCCTGCTGGCCGGCGCCGGAGCCGCCCGCCAGCTCCGCCTTCATGCGCTGCAGCTCCAGCTCCACATCCGTACCACCGGAGAGGCGGTCCAGCTCGGTCTGGATGTCGTCCTTGGCCAGTCCGGAGGAGTCGTCGAGGGCGCCGGAGGCGAGCAGTTCGTCGATCGCGCCGGCCCGCGCCTGGAGCTGCGCGGTCTTGTCCTCGGCGCGCTGGATCGCCATGCCGACGTCGCCCATCTCCTCGGAGATGCCGGAGAAGGCCTCGCCGATGCGGGTCTGCGCCTGCGCGGCGGTGTACGTCGCCTTGATCGTCTCCTTCTTCGTGCGGAAGGCGTCGACCTTGGCCTGGAGGCGCTGCGCCGCGAGGGTGAGCTTCTCCTCCTCGCCCTGGAGCGTCTGGTGCTGCGTCTCCAGGTCGGTGACCTGCTGCTGGAGCGCGGCCCGCCGGGAGAGGGCCTCGCGGGCGAGGTCCTCGCGGCCGAGGGCGAGCGCCTTGCGGCCCTGGTCCTCCAGCTTGGCGGACTGGCCCTGGAGCTGGTTCAGCTGCAGTTCCAGGCGCTTGCGGGAGGTCGCCACGTCGGCGACGCCGCGGCGGACCTTCTGCAGCAGCTCCAGCTGCTTCTGGTAGGAGTAATCGAGGGTTTCGCGCGGATCCTCGGCCCGGTCAAGGGCCTTGTTCGCCTTCGCGCGGAAGATCATCCCCATACGCTTCATGACACCGCTCATGGGCTTCGCGCGCCCCCTTCTGACGGACTTCCAGCTCCAGGTACTGCTCAGAACCCACAGTACGGGCCCTGCATCCATTACCGCACTGTTCGCGTGCGGATGCGCTCATCCCCAAGGACGACTGCGTACGGCCCGGCTCCGGCGTAAGGAGTAGGTGTACCCCTGTGAAGACGCCCGGTGTTGCCGGATCGTTCCCCATGGGACGGGGGTCCATGCCCGGCGCACCACGTACCCTTGGGTTTTGTGTTCCGTAGCCGATCCAAGGAAGAGAAGGCCCCGGCCGCGCAGGCGCCGGTGACCGACTCCAAGCAGCCCCGTGACCCGCAGGCCCCCAAGGGCCGCCCCACCCCCAAGCGCTCCATGGCACAGTCGCAGCGCCGCGGCGTGACCAATACGCCGACGTCGCGCAAGGAGGCGGCGAAGCGGCAGCGCGACGAGCGCCGTGCGCAGATGGCCAAGCAGCGCGAGGCCCTGGCCAGCGGTGACGAGCGGTTCCTGCCCGCCCGTGACAAGGGCCCGGTGCGCAAGTTCGCGCGCGACTTCGTGGACTCGCGCTTTTGCATCGCGGAGTTCTTCCTGCCGCTCGCGGTGATCATCCTCGTCCTCAGCATGGTCCGCGTGCCCCAGCTGCAGAACATCGCGCTGCTGCTCTGGCTCGTCGTGATCGTGCTGATCGTCCTGGACTCCGTGGTGACCGCGTTCCGCCTGAAGAAGCGTCTCGCCGAGCGCTTCCCGAGCGAGAACAAGAGGGGCGCCGTCATGTACGCCCTGATGCGTACGCTCCAGATGCGTCGGCTCAGGCTGCCGAAGCCGCAGGTCAAGCGCGGAGCGCGGCCCTGAGCGCATTCACCGGCGGGGCCGGTGCCTGGCTGGAGAAGCTGGGCGGTCTGCGCAATGCCGTACGCCAGGAGCTGGTGGCCCGCCAGCTCGACGAGCAGATAGCCGCCCGCTTCCCCGTGGGGCAGCGGCTGCGGGTGCTGGACGTCGGCATGGGCCAGGGCACGCAGGCGTTGCGGCTCGCCCGCGCCGGGCACAAGGTGACGGGGGTCGAGCGGGACCCCGAGATGATCGCCGCCGCCCGCGAGGCGCTCGCCGCGGAGCCCGAGGGCATCCAGGGTCGGGTGCGGCTCGTGCAGAGCGACGGCCACCAGACCGGGGCGCACTTCCTGCCGGGCAGCTTCGACGTGGTGCTCTGCCACGGCGTCCTGATGTACGTGGAGGAGCCCGACGCCCTGCTGGCCGGGCTGGCCCGGATGCTGGCCCCCGGCGGGCTGCTCTCGCTCCTCGTGCGCAACGCCGACGCGCTGGCCATGCGGCCGGGGCTCGGCGGCGACTGGAGCGGCGCGCTGGCCGCCTTCGACTCCGTCGCCTACCGCAACCGGCTCGGCCTGGACGTGCGGGCCGACCGCCTCGACGCGCTGTCGTCGACGCTGGCGGGCATCGCGGCGCCGCTGCAGACCTGGTACGGCGTGCGGGTCTTCACGGACACCGCCGAGGACGGCGCGCCGCTTCCCCCGCACGAGGAGCTGGAGGCGCTGCTGGCCGCCGAGGAGCGGGCCGGGCGCACCGACCCCTACCGGCGGGTCGCCGCGCTGCTGCACCTGTGCGGGGTACGGGATTGAGCACCGCGGGCGCCTGAAGTGCGGGCGTGTGGGAGGCGGCGGCCGGAGTCCGGTCGCCGCCTCCCGCGCGTCGGCCACCGGGTGCCTCGCCCCGGTCGGGCCGCAGGACTAGGCCTGCGCGTCCTCGGCGTCCTGCGGGTGCAGGCTCATCGGGCCGTAGATCTTGGTCGTGTCCTCGAAGAGGGACACCTGGTCGGCGCCGCCCTCGGACAGTTCCTTCCAGTACTCGCCGACCCAGGACTCCGCGTCGCCCTGGGTGGTGAACTCCTCCGGCTGCACCGCGGGCTGGACCTCCGTCCCGTCCGCCTTCTCGAACCGCCACGTCCATGCCGCCATGTCAGCCTCCCGAGGGTTCCGTGGCGGTCTGAGGAACCGCCTGAATCCGCCTGAAGCCTAGCCGGACGCGCGGCCCCGGACCCGACGCGGGAGGATCTTCGTGTGGAACTGACTCTGCTCGGCACCGGCGCCCCCGAAGGACTGCCCCTCCCCGGCTGCCCCTGCGCGGCCTGCGCGACCGCTCTGGGCGGCGCGGCGCGCGCCGCCACCGCGCTGCTCGTGGACGGCGTCCTGCTGCTCGACCTCACCCCGGGAGCCGCCCTCGCGGCCGCCCGCGCGGGACACTCGCTCGGCGGTGTGCGCCAGGTCCTGCTCTCCCATCCGCACGACGGACCCGCCGTGGAGGTCCCGGCCGGCCTCCCGCAACCCGTACGGGGCGCCGACGGGCGGGAGTTGACGCTCCTGACCGGTCACCGGGTGCGCGCGGTGGCGCTGGACGCGCCCGGCTCCGGTTACGAGGTGACGGGGCCCGACGGGGAGCGGCTGCTGTACCTGCCGCCGGGCGGCGCTCCCGCGGGGCTCGGCGAGGGGAACGGCTCGGCGGCGGCGAACGGCGGGCGCGGGACGTACGAGATGATCGTCGGCGATGTGCTCGGGCGCCCCGACGGGCTGGCCCGGCTGCGCGCCGCCGGCGCCGTCGGCCCGACCACGGATGTGATCGCCGTCCACATCGGCCACAAGGTGCCCCCGGGCGCCGAGTTGGCGCGCCGGCTCGCGGCGGCGGGCGCGCGGGCGGTGCCGGACGGGACGACGCTGGTGGTCGGCGCCTACGAGGACGTGCCGGACGTGCCGCGCCGCACCCTCGTCCTCGGCGGCGCCCGCTCGGGCAAGTCCGTGGAGGCCGAGCGGCGCCTGGCGGCCTTCCCCGAGGTGCTGTACGTGGCGACGGGCGGGACCCGCGGCGGCGACGCCGAGTGGGCGGACCGGGTGAGCCTGCACCGGGAGCGGCGCCCCGGTTCGTGGCGGACCGCCGAGACCTGCGACCTGGTGCCGCTGCTGGCGCAGGACGGGCCGCCGCTGCTGATCGACTGCCTGTCGCTGTGGCTGACCCACGCCATGGACGAGGTGGGCGCGTGGGACGACGCGCGGTGGGCGGGCGGCGGCGAGCGGGCGCTGCGGGGGCGGATCGCCGAGCTGGCCGACGCGGTGCGCGCCACCCGGCGCACGGTCGTCGCCGTGTCGAACGAGGTCGGCTCGGGCATCGTCCCGGCGACCGCGTCGGGCCGCCGCTACCGGGATGAACTGGGGCGCCTGAACGCCGCGTTCGCCGCCGAGTGCGAGCACGTCCTGCTCGTGGTGGCGGGCCAGGCCCTCCCGCTGCGCGCCTGACCCGGCCCGCCGTGTCGGGCGTGCGCCTCGGCCCTCGTACGTCAGTCGTCCGCGCCGCGGCGTGCGAGGAGGCGGTAGGCGTTGGAGAAGCCGGTGCGGGTGAGCAGGGGGGCCAGGAGCGCGTCGAGCAGCAGGGCGAGGGCGAGCAGGGGCAGGCAGGCCCCCCAGGCGGCGCGGCGGAGCCGCAGCCTCAGGGGGTGCGCGGGTCTGGCGCGCCAGGGGACGTCGGCCCGGGGCAGGCAGCGGTTGAGCAGGAGCGCGAGCGCCCCGCCCAGGTCGGCCGGGACGTGCGCCGCGCGGCGCTCGACGCCGACGACGGTGAAGCCCAGCTCCTCCAGCTCCCGGCGGAGGTTGGCGAGCGGGATGAGGTGCAGGTGCCGCGGCTGGGCGTACGAGGGCCACCACTTGCCGAGCACTTTCGCGTACCGGCAGCCGGGGTCGGTGGTCTCGATCATCAGGTGTCCGCCGGGGCGCAGGGCGGCCTTCGCGGCTCTCAGCTCGGCGCGCGGATCGGGCGCGCGCTCCAGCTGGTGGAACAGGCTCAGGGCGTCGTAGCGGCCGGCGAGGGCGTCCGCGAGGCCGGTGAGGGTGCCGCGGTGGCCCTCCTCGACGCGGCCGCGGCGCACGGCCTGCTCCACGCCCCGGCCCGGGTCGAGCCCGTCGAAGGACGTGTACGGCAGGACCTGCCGGGCGAGGGCCGGGAAGCGGGCCCGGCCGGTGCCGACGTCCAGCCAGCACTCGGGCTCGTCGAGGGCGCGCATCGCGCGGGCGCGGGCGAGGTGGCGCCGGTCGGTGGGCCGGACGCCGACGAGCGCCGCCGCGGCCTTCGCGCCGAGCCCGGCGCGCAGGTCCCGGTCGGAGGAGTCCCGGCGGTAGAACTCCTGGCCCTCGGGGGTGAGGCGGGGGTTCTGGAACAGGTGGGCGCAGTTGGCGCAGCGGTCGAGCGTGAAGGCGCCCGGCTTGTGCTGGATCAGGTCGGCGGTGCGCAGCCGGATCCGCAGCCGGGGCGAGCCGCACCACGGGCAGTCGGCGCTGCGGGGCTCGTGGAACCGTTCGGTGCCCCCGGCGAGTGCGGCGAGGTAGGCGGGGCGTCGTTGGGCCACACGCTGGGCGACGTCCAAGGTCGTACTCCTGAAGTCGGTTTTGACGCGTTCGGTCCGGCAATGACGTTATGTGCCCCATACGCGAGAACTCGTAACCGCTCGTCAGGCCGGACCGCCTGTGGGGTGCAGGGCCCGGGCCGTTCGAACACGGGCGCCGCGCGTGCCGGTACTGTTCGGCGAATGAGTTCGCTGAATCTCGACGACTTCACCGACCTGATCGAGCGGCCCGACGGCGGGGTGCGCCGCGACGCCGAGGAACGCAGGGAGCGGCAGACCGTGCCGCCCGGCGCCCTGGGGCGCCTCGACGAGCTGGGCGAGTGGCTGTCGGCGGCGCAGTCCGCGGTGCCGGTCCGGCCCGTGGAGCGGCCGCGCGTGGTGCTCTTCGCCGGTGACCACGGGGTCGCCGGGCTGGGTGTCTCGGCGCGGCCCGCGGGCGGCGCCACCGCGCTCGTGCGCGCCGTCCTGGCCGGCGAGAGCCCCGTCGCCGTGCTCGCGCGCCGCCTCGACGTGCCGGTCCGGGTCATCGACATGGCGCTGGACTGCGACCCGGCCGAGCTGCCCGCCGAGGTGACGGGGTACCGGGTGCGGCGCGGGTCGGGGCGTATCGACGTCGAGGACGCGCTGAGCGCCGAGGAGGCCGAGCGGGCGGTGCGCGCGGGCATGGCCGTCGCCGACGAGGAGGCCGACTCGGGCACCGACCTGGTCGTGCTCGGGGACGTGAGCGTCGGCGGCACGACGCCCGCCGCGACGCTGATCGCCGCGCTGTGCGGCACCGACGCGTCCGTGGTGACCGGGCGGGGCGGCGAGCCCATCGACGACCTGGCGTGGATGCGCAAGTGCGCGGCGGTGCGCGACGCCCTGCGGCGGGCCCGGCCCGTGCTCGGCGACCAGTTGGAGCTGCTCGCCGCGGTCGGCGGCGCCGACCTGGCCGCGATGACGGGGTTCCTGCTCCAGTGCGCCGTGCGGCGTACGCCGGTGATCCTCGACGGTGTCGTGGCGTCGGCGGCGGCGCTGGTGGCCCAGCGGGTCGCCTTCCGGGCGCCGGACTGGTGGCTCGCGGGGCACGACAGCGGGGAGCCCGCGCAGGCCAAGGCGCTGGACCGGATGGCGCTTGAGCCGCTCCTGGGGCACGGGGTGCGGGTCGGCGAGGGAACGGGGGCGCTGCTCGCGCTGCCGCTCGTGCGGGCCGCCGCCGCGCTCTGGGCGGAGCTGCCGGAACGGGCCGCCGAGCCCGAGGCCGCAGCGGGGGCCACCCCGGGGAGCGGAGCGGTGGCCGAGGCCGGGAGCGGCGCGCAGGCCGTGGCGGAGGTCGGAGCGGGGCCGGCGGGACCGGCGGTCGAGCAGGCTCCCTGAGGGCCGGGGCGGCGGCCTCGATCTTGCCCATATGATCCCTTTTCATGGGAGATGAGCAAGTCGTTGCCGGACGACAGAAGCCACGCACCGTCACACAGCGCCGCGCCGCGGGGTTCACCGTCTGGTACCTCCGCGCCGTCACGTTCGTCAACTTCCTCAGCGCGGTCTGGGTCTCCCTCGGGCAGGACGTGCGCCAGCACAACACGGAGGACTACTACACCCCGTACCTGCTGACCGCCGGCTTCGCCTCGGGGGCGCTCACGCTGTTCCTGGCGATCACCATGCGGCGCCGCAAGCGCGCCGCGTGGATCCTCAACCTGGTGCTCAGCGGCCTCCTCCTGCTGCTCCTGGCCCTCGTGGTGGGCTTCTTCCCGGAGGTGCGCCGGTACGCGCAGAACTGGATCTCCCTGGTCCTGACCGCCGCGTTCGTCGCGGCGCTGATCGTCGGGCGCCGCGAGTTCTACGCCAAGGGCGACCGCTCCAACCCGAAGCTGGCCTGCGCCGTCGCCGCCGGCGGGCTCCTGGTGACCTCGCTGATCGCCGCGCTGCTGGTCACCGTCACCAACCACGCCGACGACGACTACCGTTCGACCTTCCTGGACCGCTGGCGCTACGGCACCATGCGGCTGGTCTCGCTGGCCGCCGACGACCGGCGCTTCGAGGGCATCGCCACGCCCGGCTGGGTCAACGTCACCATCAACGTCCTGAGCACGCTGCTGCTGTGCGCCGTCCTGTACGCCGCGTTCCGCTCCCGCCGGGCCGTCGACCCGCTCACCGAGGACGACGAGGAGCGGCTGCGCGCGCTGCTCGACCAGCACGGCGAGCGCGACTCGCTCGGCTACTTCTCGCTGCGCCGCGAGAAGAGCGTCGTGTGGTCACCGACCCGCAAGGCGGCGGTCGCCTACCGCGTCGTCGGCGGTGTCTCACTGGCCTCCGGCGACCCCATCGGCGACCCGGAGGCCTGGCCCGGCGCGATCGAGCCCTGGCTCACCGAGGCCCGCGAGCACGGCTGGCTCCCCGCCGTGATGGGCGCGAGCGAGGAGGCCGGCACGATCTACGCCCGGCACGGCCTGGACGCCCTGGAGCTGGGCGACGAGGCCATCGTGGAGACCGCGGAGTTCTCGCTGGAGGGGCGGGCGATGCGCACCGTCCGCCAGGCGTACAACCGCGTGAAGCGCGCCGGGTACACCGTCCGCGTCCGCCGCCACGAGGACATTCCGCAGGACGAGATGGCGCGGCTGCTGCGCCTCGCCGACGACTGGCGCGACGGCGCCACCGAGCGCGGGTTCTCGATGGCCCTCGGGCGGCTCGGCGACCCGGCGGACGGGCGGTGCGTGATGCTGGAGTGCACCGACGGGGAGGGCAGGCTGCGGGCGGTGCTCTCCTTCGTGCCGTGGGGGCCGCACGGGCTCTCCCTCGACCTCATGCGGCGCGACCGCGACTCCGAGAACGGCCTGATGGAGTTCATGGTCATCGAACTCCTCCAGCGCGCCCCCGAGATCCAGATCACGCAGGTCTCCCTCAACTTCGCGATGTTCAGGTCCGTCTTCGAACGTGGCTCGCGGCTCGGTGCGGGACCGGTCCTTCGCCTGTGGCGGTCGCTGCTCAGCTTCTTCTCGCGGTGGTGGCAGATCGAGTCCCTCTACCGCGCCAACGCCAAGTACCGGCCCATCTGGGAACCGCGCTTCCTCCTCTTCGAGAAGAGCGGCGACCTGCCGCGCATCGCCATCGCGGCGGCGCGCGCGGAGGGTTTCCTCGAAGCGCCGGGCCTGCCGAAGCTGCTGCACCGCAAACACCTGGAGTCGAGACGATGAGCGCCCTGGCCCGCCGCGCCCGCGCCGAGTGGGGACCGCTGTCCTCCGCCGTGCGGGACGGGCTCACCGCCCACCGGTGGCGGGCCGCGCCCATGACGCCGGCGGCCGTCTGCCTCACCGCGCTCCTCCAATGCGTCCAGAACCAGTCCTGGGGCTACCAGTTCGTCCAGAACGTCGGCTCCGTGCGCGCCGAGGATCCCCTGTGGCTCGCGCTGGCGCGCACCCCGCTCTCCCTCTTCGTGCCCGCGCTCGACCTGCCGGTGTGGGGGGCGCTCGCCCAGATCCTGCTCGTCTTCGGCATCGCGGAGATCTGCCTCGGCTGGTGGCGCACCCTCCTCATCGGCTACGCGGCCACCCTCGCCGGCACGCTCTACGCGCGCGTGGGCATCGAGCTGGGCCCCGGCCACCCGCTCGGGCTCCCCGCCTCCGACGCCCGGGTCGTCGACACGGGCCCGTCCGCCGCCGTCGTGGGCCTCGCGGTGTACCTGTGCTGGCGGTACCGGGCGTACGTCACGGCCGCCCTGGTGGTCGCCCTGATGGCCGTCGAGGTGATCGTCAAGAACAACCTGGCGGGCAAGGAGCACCTGGCGGCGATCGCGGCCGCGCTGGCGCTCTGCGCGGTCACCGCCCTGCGTCACCGGGGCGGCGGTGGGCGCTCGGGGGCGCGCTCCCCGGACCGCCCGGAGTCGGGCGAGAAGCCGCCGATCCAGTCCTGAAGTCTGCGGCGCGGGCCGGCCCAGCGGCGGTCGTGCCGGAAGGCGCGCAGCCCCGCACGCGCGCGTGCCCGGTGCCGGCGGCGGTAGAACCGCCGCGCCCACGCCGAGCCCGGCCGGGCAAGACGGACGGCACCGACCAGCGCGACGAACGGGACCACCAGGCCGATCAGGGCCGTGCGCAGCTTGCCCTTGAGAAGCGCCACCAAGGCGAAGACGCAGTTCAGAGCGATGTCCAGGACCAGCAGCCCACGGTTTTGCCGCTCCCCCGGTGTCAGGTCGTCGACCCCGAACGGCGTGAAGCCGGTGAGCACCAGCACCACCAGGGCGGCCGTGAGCATGACGGCCTCCACGCTCTTGCGGCCCTGCTCGCTCCAGTAGACGTCGTCGAGGTGGAGGATCAGCGCGAACTCGTCCAGCACGAGCCCCGCGCCGATCCCGAAGACGACGGCGGCGTACAGCGGCCCGGCGCCCTGCTGCCCGGCGGCCACCGCCCAGAATCCGCCCACGAGCATCAGGAAGATGCCCGGTACGACGTGGTGGATGTGCACCTCGCCCGAGCTGATGTCGCGGAAGGGCCCCTTGCCCGCCCGGATGAGCCGGGTGACCGTCCGGGTGACCAGGAACGACCCCACGAAGGAGAGCAGGGCGAGCAGCAGCGGCAGTTTCCCCGGCTCGACGATGTTCCGGTACCACCAGTCGCTCATGCGGCCATCCTCTGCCCCGCACGAGTGATCCGCAGGGCGGGCGTGCCCTCGGGGTAGCCTTCCGCGGTGTCCACCTCCTCCCCCGCCGACGGCATACGTTTCGCCTTCGGCACCCTCACCGCGCTCCCCGTCCGCGTCACCCGCTGGGACCGGGGGGCCGCGCGCGCCGGCATGCAGTGGGCGCCCCTCGCCGGCCTGGTGATCGGCCTGGCCGCCGCGGGTACCGGCGCCGCACTGGGCCTGCTCGGCGGCGGACCGCTGCTCGCCGCGGTGGCGACCGTCGCCACCCCCGCCGCCCTCACCCGCGGGCTGCACCTGGACGGCCTCGCGGACACCGCCGACGGCCTGGGCAGCGCCCGGCCCGCCGAGGACGCGCTGCGCATCATGAAGCAGTCCGACATCGGGCCCTTCGGCGTCATCACGCTGCTGTTCGTCCTGCTGGCCCAGGTCGCCGTGTTCCACCGGCTCTACGAACGCTCCTGGGCCGCGGGCGCCGTCGCCGCCGTCGTCTCGGCCGCCGCCGCCCGCCTCGCGCTCACCCTGGCCGCCCGCGCCTCGGTGCCCCCGGCCCGCCCCGAGGGCCTCGGCGCGGCCGTCGCCGGGGTCGTGCCGCGCGGCCGCGCGCTGCTGGTCACGGCGCTCGTCCTGGCCGGGGCGGCGGCAGCGGGCGCGCCGCTCGGGGCGTACGACGCCGTGCGCTGCGCGATGGCCGTCCTCCTGGCCGTCGGCGCCGCCGAGCTGCTGCTCCGACACTGCGTACGGCGGTTCGGCGGGGTCACCGGGGACGTGTTCGGGGGCCTCGCGGAGACGGCGGCGACCACCGCTCTGGTGGTGCTCACGCTCGGCTGAGACCCCGCCGCGGCAGGGCCCCGGTGGGCGCGACACCGCACCGAACACACACAGTGAGGCGCACCGCAGCACTCACGGGCGTAGGCTCGCGACGGGCTCACCACCCCGCAGCCCGTCGAAACTCAACCGAAAGAGGACCTCACCACCGTGACTGCTCTGACTCTCAGCACCGCCGCGGCGTCCGGCCTGCGTGCCGACGCGATCGTCGTCGGTGTCGCGAAGGGCTCTGGCTCCAAGGGGACTCTGGTCGTCGCGCCCGGCGCCGAGGCCGTGGACAAGGCGTACGACGGCAAGCTCGCGTCCGTCCTGGAGACCCTCGGCGCCTCGGGCGGCGAGGGCGAGGTGACGAAGCTGCCCGCGCCGTCCGGCTTCAAGGCGCCGGTCGTCGTCGCGGTCGGCCTCGGCGGGGTCCCGGAGAAGGACGAGACGTACGGCACGGAGGCGCTGCGCCGCGCCGCCGGTGTCGCCGCGCGCGCCCTGACCGGCTCGAAGAAGGCCGCGTTCGCCCTGCCCGTCGAGGACGCCGACGACCTCTGCGCCATCGGCGAGGGCGCGCTGCTCGGCGCGTACTCCTTCGTCGCCTACAAGGACCAGGGCGACGCCAAGGACGCGAAGAAGAACGGCAAGGGCGCCAAGGCGCCGCTCGCCGAGATCACCCTGCTCGGCGGCAAGCCCCGCGACAAGGCGTACAAGGCCGCCCTGGAGCGCGCCACCGCCGTCGCCGAGGAGCTGAACCGCGCCCGCGACCTCGTCAACACCCCGCCGAACGACCTCGACCCCGAGGCCTTCGCGGCGGTCGCCACCGCGGCCGCCAAGGAACACGGCATCAAGATCCAGGTGCTCGACGAGAAGGCGCTCCTCAAGGGCGGCTACGGCGGCATCCTCGGTGTCGGCGCCGGCTCGGACGCCCCGCCGCGCCTGGTGAAGCTCTCGTACACGCACTCCAAGGCCAAGAAGCACCTCGCCTTCGTCGGCAAGGGCATCACGTACGACTCGGGCGGCATCTCGCTGAAGCCCGCCGGTCACAACGAGACCATGAAGTGCGACATGGCCGGTGCCGCGGCGGTCTTCGCCGCCGTCGTCGCCGCCGCGCGCCTGGGCCTGGAGGTGAACGTCACCGGCTGGCTGGCGCTCGCCGAGAACATGCCCTCCGGCTCCGCGACCCGCCCCGGCGACGTGCTGCGCATGTACAGCGGCAAGACCGTCGAGGTCCTGAACACCGACGCCGAGGGCCGTCTCGTCCTCGCCGACGCGATCGCCAAGGCCTCCGAGGAGCAGCCGGACGCGATCGTCGACGTGGCGACCCTGACCGGCGCCATGATGGTGGCGCTCGGCAACCGCACCTTCGGCATCATGGCCAACGACGACGCCTTCCGTACCTCGGTGCACGAGATCGCCGAGGAGGTCGGCGAGCCGTCCTGGCCCATGCCGCTCCCCGCCGAGCTGCGCAAGGGCATGGACTCCCCCACCGCCGACATGGCCAATATCGGCGACCGGATGGGCGGCGGCCTGGTGGCCGGCCTCTTCCTGAAGGAGTTCGTGGGCGAGGGCATCATCTGGGCCCATCTGGACGTCGCGGGCCCCGCCTACCACGAGGGCGCGCCGTTCGGCTACACGCCCAAGGGCGGCACCGGCACCGCGGTGCGCACCCTGGTCCGCCTGGCGGAGCGCACCGCCGCGGGCGACCTCGGCTGAGCCGGGCAGCACGCCTCGGGGCTCCGGACGTATCCGCGTCCGGGGCCCCGCACGTTCCCGCGCGCGAAGCCCCGTTCGATTTCGCCCTCGACGAAATCCGCGGGTCCGCGCGCGGGGCAACCGCTGTGAGACGGCTGATCGGACGTCTCACAGCCTGGCCCGGCGTCCCGTCTCCCGTCGACAAGTGCGAAGATGGGTTCTCGGCAGGACAGGGCCCCCACCAAAGGGCCGAAACAAGAGCGGCCGAATACCAGCCGACCGACCGGTCGTCCCCACGCACGGGGTCCGGCGTACGGCGCACATGCATGGAGGACGTGACGTGGCGAACGACGCCAGCACCGTTTTCGACCTAGTGATCCTCGGCGGCGGTAGCGGCGGTTACGCCGCGGCCCTGCGCGGAGCGCAGCTGGGCCTGGACGTCGCCCTGATCGAGAAGAACAAGCTCGGCGGCACCTGCCTGCACAACGGCTGCATCCCCACGAAGGCGCTGCTGCACGCCGGTGAGATCGCCGACCAGGCACGCGAGGCCGACCAGTTCGGCGTGAAGGCCACCTTCGAGGGCATCGACATCGCGGCCGTCCACAAGTACAAGGACGACGTGATCTCCGGCCTCTACAAGGGCCTGCAGGGTCTCGTCGCCTCCCGCAAGGTGACCTACATCGAGGGTGAGGGCAAGCTCTCCTCGCCGACCTCCGTGGACGTGAACGGCTCGCGGATCCAGGGCCGCCACGTCCTGCTCGCGACCGGCTCCGTGCCGAAGTCGCTGCCGGGCCTGGAGATCGACGGCAACCGCGTCATCTCCTCGGACCACGCGCTGACCCTGGACCGCGTGCCGCAGTCCGCGATCATCCTGGGCGGCGGCGTCATCGGCGTCGAGTTCGCCTCGGCGTGGAAGTCCTTCGGCACCGACGTCACGGTCATCGAGGGCCTCAAGCACCTCGTGCCGGTCGAGGACGAGAACAGCTCCAAGCTTCTTGAGCGCGCGTTCCGCAAGCGCGGCATCAAGTTCAACCTCGGCACGTTCTTCGAGAAGGCCGAGTACACCGAGAACGGCGTGCGCGTCACCCTCGCCGACGGCAAGACCTTCGAGGCCGAGGTCCTCCTGGTCGCCATCGGCCGCGGCCCGGTCTCGGCCGGTCTCGGCTACGAGGAGCAGGGCGTCGCCATGGACCGCGGCTACGTCCTGGTCGACGAGTACATGCAGACCAACGTGCCGACCATCTCGGCCGTGGGCGACCTCGTCCCGACCCTCCAGCTCGCGCACGTCGGCTTCGCCGAGGGCATGCTGGTCGCGGAGCGCCTGGCCGGCCTCAAGCCCGTCCCGGTGGACTACGACGGCGTGCCCCGGGTGACGTACTGCCACCCCGAGGTCGCCTCCGTGGGCATCACCGAGGCCAAGGCCAAGGAGATCTACGGCGCGGACAAGGTCGTCGCCCTCAAGTACAACCTCGCGGGCAACGGCAAGAGCAAGATCCTCAAGACCGCGGGCGAGATCAAGCTCGTCCAGGTCAAGGACGGCGCCGTCGTGGGCGTCCACATGGTGGGCGACCGCATGGGCGAGCAGGTCGGCGAGGCCCAGCTGATCTACAACTGGGAAGCGCTGCCGGCCGAGGTCGCCCAGCTCATCCACGCCCACCCGACGCAGAACGAGGCGCTGGGCGAGGCCCACCTGGCCCTCGCGGGCAAGCCGCTGCACTCCCACGACTGACGTCAGTCACCGGGCGCGACGACCAGACTTTCCGCTTCCCCAAGCTCTCGACTTCGCTCGAGCAGGGGAGTCCCCATCCGTAAGGAGCAACCGAAACCATGGCGGTTTCCGTATCCCTTCCGGCGCTCGGCGAGAGCGTCACCGAGGGCACTGTCACCCGTTGGCTGAAGGCCGAGGGTGAGCGCGTCGAGGCCGACGAGCCGCTGCTCGAGGTCTCGACCGACAAGGTCGACACCGAGATCCCCTCCCCGGCCGCCGGCATCCTGGCGTCCATCAAGGTCGCCGAGGACGAGACCGTCGAGGTCGGCGCCGAGCTGGCCGTCATCGACGACGGCTCCGGCGACGCGGGCGGCTCGGCCGCCCCGGCGCAGGAGGAGGCCCCGGCGGCCCCCGCCCAGGAGGAGGCCCCGGCCGCCCCCGCGCAGCAGGAGGCCCCCGCCCAGGCCGAGGCGCCCGCCGCCCCGGCGCAGTCCGGCGGTTCCGCCGAGGGCACCGAGGTCACCCTGCCGGCGCTCGGTGAGAGCGTCACCGAGGGCACCGTCACCCGTTGGCTGAAGGAGGTCGGCGAGGAGGTCGCGGCCGACGAGCCCCTCCTGGAGGTCTCGACGGACAAGGTCGACACCGAGATCCCCTCGCCCGTCGCGGGCGTGCTCCTGGAGATCGTCGTCGGCGAGGACGAGACCGCCGAGGTCGGCGCCAAGCTCGCCGTCGTCGGCGCGCCCGGTTCCGCCGCGGCTCCGGCCAAGGAGGAGGCCCCGGCCGCCCCCGCGCAGCAGGAGGCCCCGAAGCAGGAAGCCCCCGCGCAGGAGGCCCCCAAGCAGGAGGCTCCCCAGCAGGAGGCCCCGAAGCAGGAGGCTCCGGCCAAGGCCGAGGCGCCCGCCGCCCCGGCCGCCCAGGCCCCCGCCGCCCAGGCCGCGCCCGCCGCTGCCGCCCCGGCTCCGGCCAAGGCCGCGGCCCCGGCCCCGTCGGCTCCCGCCGCCCCGGCCCGGCCCACCCCGGCCGACGACGGCGCGTACGTGACCCCGCTGGTGCGCAAGCTGGCCTCCGAGAACGACGTGAACCTCTCCGAGGTCAAGGGCACCGGCGTCGGCGGCCGCATCCGCAAGCAGGACGTCATCGCCGCCGCCGAGGCCAAGCAGGTCGCCCCGGCCCCGGCCGCCGCCGCGCCGAGCGCCCCCAAGGCCCCGGCCCTGGAGGCGTCCCCGCTGCGCGGTCAGACGGTCAAGATGACCCGCATGCGCAAGGTCATCGGCGACAACATGATGAAGGCCCTGCACTCGCAGGCCCAGCTGACCTCGGTCGTCGAGGTCGACATCACCAAGCTGATGAAGCTGCGCGCCAAGGCCAAGGACGCCTTCGCCGCCCGTGAGGGCGTCAAGCTGTCCCCGATGCCGTTCTTCGTCAAGGCCGCCGCCCAGGCGCTGAAGGCCCACCCGGTCATCAACGCCCGGATCAACGACGACGAAGGCACCATCACGTACTTCGACTCGGAGAACATCGGCATCGCCGTGGACGCCGAGAAGGGTCTGATGACGCCGGTCATCAAGGGTGCGGGCGACCTGAACATCGCCGGCATCTCCAAGAAGACCGCCGAGCTGGCCGGCAAGGCCCGTGGCGGTGGCCTCACCCCGGACGACATGTCCGGCGCCACCTTCACGATCTCCAACACCGGCTCGCGCGGCGCCCTGTTCGACACGGTCATCGTGCCGCCGAACCAGGCCGCCATCCTCGGCATCGGCGCCACCGTCAAGCGCCCGGTCGTCATCAACCACCCCGACCTCGGCGAGACCATCGCCGTGCGGGACATGACGTACCTGTCGCTGTCCTACGACCACCGCCTGGTCGACGGCGCCGACGCCGCCCGCTACCTGACCGCCGTCAAGGCGATCCTGGAAGCCGGCGAGTTCGAGGTCGAGCTCGGCCTGTAGTCAGGTCGCGGGTGAGGCTGTAACACTCGTCTCATCAGCGCGTACGCCCCCGTCCGGAGTCTTCCGGTCGGGGGCGTCGCCGTATTGTCTAGGGGTCACACGCCCTTGGGGCCCGCAGCCCCCGCCGGAGGAGCTCTCATGACCGCGCCCGTCGTTCACTCGCTGCGCGAACAGATCCGCGAGCACATCGTGGAGGGGATCGTCAGCGGGCGCTGGAAGCCGGGCGAGCGCATCGTGGAGCGGCGGATCGCCGTGGAGCTGGAGGTCTCGCAGACCCCGGTGCGGGAGGCGCTGCGCGAGCTGGAGACGCTGCGGCTCATCGAGTCGGCGCCCAACAAGGGTGTGCGGGTACGGAACTTGACGGCCGCCGACCTGGAGGAGAGCTACCCGGTCAGGGCGGGCCTGGAGGCGATCGCCGCGGAGCTGGCGGCGGAGCGGCTGGCCGAGGACTGCTCGGCGCTGGAACCCCATGTGGCGGCCCTCTACGAGGCGGACCGCGCCGCCGACGGCACCGGGCAGGTGCGGCACACGGTCGCCTTCCACCGGGAGCTGGTGCGGGCGGCGGACAACTCGGTGCTCCTGCACACCTGGGAGGGTCTCGGCATCGAGGTCTTCACGGCGCTGTCCATCCGGTGGCTCGGCACGGTCCAGCAGTCGTACGCGGAGGAGCACGAGGCCCTCGTCACGGCCTTCCGGCGCCGGGACCCCGCGATCGCGGAGCTGGTCAAGTCGCACGTCCTCGGCTGCGCGCCGCGCGCCTGACCGACGCGCTCATGCGTGAGGCGGGGGCCGCAAACGTGCTCCCACCTGCGCGGACTCCCCTCGATTCCTTCAAATCGAAGGCACCCGGTGCCCTTTTCGCTGGCACCGGATGCCGACTTTCGCGTTCCGGGAAAGTTTTTCGTCGAACGCTTTGATCGATCATCGATCACGGGCTTACAGTCGGCGGTGGCCCTGAGGCGGACCCACACCAATGTTCCGCTCCAGCGCCGCACGCCCTGTCCTGCCAGACAAGGCACCCCCACCCCTTACCGAAACAGGGGACCCCCTCCGACTCAGGAAGGCGGCGCAATGACCGACCCCTCCGCAATCCAGCCGAGCGAGCTCGACCAGCTCCCGGACCGCGACCCCGAGGAGACCGCCGAATGGCAGGCCTCCCTGGACGCCGTTACCCAGGCGGCCGGGCCGCACCGTGCCGCGTACCTGATGCGGCGCACGCTGGAGCGCGCCGAGGGCGCGGGCCTGGCGCTGCCCAAGCTCCTCGAGACCGATTACGTCAACACCATCCCCACCTCCGCCGAGCCGGCGATCGACGGCGACGAGGAGATGGAGCGGAAGATCACCGCGTGGAACCGCTGGAACGCGGCCGCGATGGTCACCCGCGGTGCCAAGCACGGCGTCGGCGGCCACATCGCGACCTTCGCGTCGGCGGCCTGGCTGTACGAGACCGGCTTCAACCACTTCTTCAAGGGCAAGGAGGGCGACGGTTCCGGTGATCAGCTGTACATCCAGGGCCACGCCTCCCCCGGCATCTACGCCCGCGCCTTCCTCGACGGCCGCCTGAACGAGGCGCAGCTCGACAACTTCCGGCGCGAGTCCGGCGGCGACGGCCTGCCCTCCTACCCGCACCCGCGCCGCCTGCCCTGGCTGTGGGAGTTCCCGACGGTGTCGATGGGCCTCGGCCCGCTCTCCGCCATCTACCAGGCGCGCTTCAACCGCTACCTCACCAACCGCGGCATCAAGGACGTCTCCGCCTCGCACGTGTGGGCGTTCCTCGGTGACGGCGAGATGGACGAGCCCGAGTCGACGGCGGCCCTCGCCCTGGCCGCCCGCGAGGGCCTCGACAACCTCACCTACGTCATCAACTGCAACCTCCAGCGCCTCGACGGCCCGGTCCGCGCCAACTTCCGCGTGGTGCAGGAGCTGGAGGCCCAGTTCCGCGGCGCCGGCTGGAACGTCGTCAAGGTCCTGTGGGGCAACGCCTGGGACGAGCTGTTCCAGCTCGACACCACGGGCGCCCTGGTCCGCCGCCTGCGCGAGGTGCCGGACGCGCAGTTCCAGACGTACGCCACGCGCGACGCCGCCTACATACGCGAGCATTTCTTCGGCTCGGAGCCGGCGCTCGTGGAGCTGGGCAAGCTGCTGAGCGACGACAAGATCAGCGAGTGCTTCCACCTCTCGCGCGGCGGCCACGAGGCCCGCAAGGTGTACGCGGCCTACCGCGCGGCGCTCACCCACAAGGGCGCGCCGACCGTGATCCTCGCGCAGACGGTCAAGGGCTTCACCCTCGGCAAGGGCTTCGAGTCCAAGAACGCCAACCACCAGATGAAGAAGCTGACGGTGGACGAGTTCAAGGACATGCGGGACCGGCTCGACCTGCCGATCCCGGACAGCGCGTTCGTCGACGGCCAGGTGCCCTACGGCCACCCCGGCGCCGACTCCCCCGAGGTCCGCTACCTCCAGGAGCGCCGCGCGGCCCTCGGCGGCCCCGCCCCGGCCCGCCGCACGCAGCCGCTCGCACCGCTGCCCGCCCCGGCCGACAAGGCGTTCGCCGCGTTCGACAAGGGCTCCGGCTCGCAGTCGGTGGCGACGACCATGGCCTTCGTACGCCTGGTCAAGGACCTGGTACGCGACAAGGAGACCGGCAAGCGCTGGGTGCCGATCGTCCCCGACGAGGCGCGCACCTTCGGCATGGAGTCGCTCTTCCCCTCCCTCGGCATCTACTCGCCCAAGGGCCAGACGTACGAGCCGGTCGACCGCGACCAGCTGATGTACTACAAGGAGGCCAAGGACGGCCAGATCCTCAACGAGGGGATCACCGAGGCCGGTTCGATGGCGGACTTCATCGCCGCGTCGTCGTCGTACGCCACGCACGGCGAGGCGATGATCCCCTTCTACATCTTCTACTCCATGTTCGGCTGGCAGCGCACCGCCGACCAGATGTGGCAGCTCGGCGACCAGCTCGGCCGCGGCTTCCTCGTCGGCGCCACGGCCGGCCGTACGACGCTGACGGGTGAGGGCCTCCAGCACGCGGACGGCCACTCGCCGGTCATCGCGGCCACCAACCCGGCCGCCCTGACCTACGACCCGGCGTTCGCCTACGAGGTCGCCGCGATCGTCAAGGACGGTCTGCGCCGCATGTACGGCGAGGCGCTGCCCGGCGAGGACCAGAACGTCTTCTACTACCTCACCGTCTACAACGAGCCGATGCCGCAGCCCGCGAAGCCCGCGGGCGTCGACGAGGGCATCGTGCGCGGCCTCTACCGCTTCAACACGGCGGAGTCGGCCGGCCTCTCCCCCGCCTCCGACGCCCCGCGCATCCAGCTGCTCGGCTCCGGTACGGCCATCCACTGGACGCTCGCCGCGCAGAAGATGCTGGCCGAGGAGTGGAACGTGGCCGCGGACGTGTGGTCCGCCACCTCCTGGACGGAGCTGCGCCGGGACGCCCTGGAGGCGGACGAGGCGCTGCTGCGGGGCGAGGAGCGCACCCCGTACCTCCGTACGGCGCTCGAAGGCGCGCAGGGTCCTGTCCTCGCCGTCTCCGACTACATGCGTCAGGTCCCCGACCAGATCGCCCAGTGGGTCGAGCAGGACTACTCCTCGCTCGGCGCGGACGGCTTCGGCCTCTCCGACACCCGGGACGCGGCCCGCCGCCACTTCGGTGTCGACGCGGAGTCGATCGTCGTCGCGGCGCTGGCGCAGCTGGCCCGGCGGGGCGAGGTGCCGGCGTCGGCGGTGAAGGAGGCACGGGCGAAGTACGGCCTGTAGCCCTCCCGGTGTCTCCCGCCCACCCACCCGTTAACCCGGCAACCCCGGGCAATCGGGCGGGTGGGCGGGAAACACCCGCCGCGAAGCGGCGGCCCAGGAGATGACACCGGGCAATCGGGCGGGTGGGCGGGAAAACATCCGCCGCGAAGCGGCGGCTCAGGAGAAGCCCCAGCACAGCGCAGCGCACAGCGCCCCGCATGATGGACCCATGCGCGCTGCCCGCCTCATCAAGATGGTGCTCCTGCTCCAGTCCCGCCCCTCCATGACCGCCGCGGAACTGGCCACCGAGCTGGAGGTCTCCGAGCGGACCATCACCAGGGACGCGCAGGCCCTGTCGGAGGCGGGCGTCCCCGTGTACGCCGACCGCGGCCGCACCGGCGGCTACCGCCTCGTCGGCGGCTACCGCACCCGCCTGACGGGCCTCGGCCGCGACGAGGCGGAGGCCCTGTTCCTGTCCGGAGTGCCGGGCGCCCTGCGGGAGATGGGCCTGGAGGACGCCGCCTCCGCGGCCCGCCTGAAGGTCTCGGCCGCGCTCATGCCCTCCCTCAGGGACGCCCCGCAGAGCGCGGCCCAACGCTTCCACCTGGACGCGCCGGGCTGGTTCAAGGAGACGCCCGCCCCCGAGCTGCTGCCCGCCGTCGCGGAAGCGGTGTGGGACGACCGCCGGGTCACCGCCCGCTACCGCCGCCAGGAGTCGGAGGTGGAGCGGGAGCTGGAACCGTACGGGCTCGTGCTCAAGGCGGGCGTCTGGTACGTGTGCGCCCGCGTCCCCGACGACGGCACGCACCGCGTGTACCGCATCGACAGGTTCGCCGAGGTCAGCGTCGGCGACGAACGCTTCGCACGGGACGAGGGGTTCGACCTGCCGGGCTTCTGGGAGGAGCGGGCGGCGCAGTTCGCGCGGGCGATCCTGCGCTCCGAGGTCGTGGTGCGGCTCACCGAGGCGGGCGTACGGCAGCTCCCGTACGCCACCGACCGGGCGGTGGCGGCCGAGGCCATGGAGTCGGCGGGCGCCCCGGACGCGGCGGGCCGGGTGACGGTCACCCTGCCCGTCGAGAACGACGACGTGGCGTACACGCAGCTCATGGCGCTCGGCCCGGAGGCGGAGGTGCTCGAACCCGCCCCCCTGCGCGAGCGGTTCGCCCGCGCGGCGGAACGCTGGGCGGAGCTCTACCGGTAGCCGGTCCTCGGTCACCGGTAGCCGGTGACGTCCGCGGTGTCGCTCTCCTGGTCGACCTCCGTGAGGTAGCGCCAGGCGTCGGGCGCCGAGCCGTCCACGTCCGTGAAGCCGTACTCCTTGGCGAGGCCGCCGCTGGAGAGCGAGGCGCCGTTGTGCCGTGCCACGTCGGGGTCGGCGGCGAGCGCGACGAGGGCGCGGCCCACGAAGGCGGGCGTCTCGGAGATCGCGAAGTGCGGGTTCTGCGCGCAGCCCGCGCGCCAGTCGTCCTCGGTCACCTTGAAGTGGGTGTCGAGCATGGCCTCCGAGCGCAGCCAGCCGGGGGTGAGGCAGAGCGCCGTGCAGCCGTACTCGGCGACCTCCTCGGCGAGGTCGCGGGCCATGCGCAGCGGGGCGGCCTTGGCGAGGTCGTAGTAGAAGGGCTTGCGGTAGCGGGGGCCGTTGTACTCGGCGGTGCCGTCGGTGACCTCGACGATCAGGCCGCCGGGGTTCCTGACGAGGAGCGGCAGCGCGTACCGGCTGGTGACGATGTGGGTCTCGACGCCGAGGCGCAGCACGCGCAGCCCTTTGCCGAGGTCGTGCTCCCACATCTTCTTGTCCCATTCGACGTGGAGGTCGCCGCCCCAGATGTCGTTGACGAGGATGTCCAGGCGGCCCTGCTCGCGGTCGATCCGCTCGACGAGCGCCTCGACCTGTTCGGGTTCCAGGTGGTCGGTGGGTACGGCGACGCCCGTGCCGCCCGCCGCCCGGACCAGCTCGGCGGTCCCCTCGATGGTCTCGGTGGCGCGGCCGGTCTCGCTGAGGTGCTCGCGCGTGGTCCGCCCGGTCACGTACACGGTGGCGCCGGCCCGGCCCAGTTCGACGGCCATGGCGCGGCCCGCGCCGCGTGTGGCGCCCGCGACGAGGGCGATCTTCCCGGTCAGGGGGTGCGTACTGTCGGTCGTTCGCCGTGTGGTGTCCATGTCTTCGAGGCTTCCACCAAAAGGCGACAACCCCTGTCGGTTTTTCCATCGGCATGTGCGCGATAACGAGACAGTCGCATTCCGGTGTACTCCGCGTGCGTCCCCCCTCCCCAGGACCGATGCTGGACCCGTGATGGACGAGACGGAGTTCTGGGAGATCGTGGACAGCACCCGCGAGGCCGCCGGCGGCGACCCCGAGGACCACGCCGAGCTGCTGGTCGAGAGACTGCTGCGGTACGACCCGGAGTCCGTCCTCGACTTCGCACGCCACTTCGAGGCCCGTTACAACCGCGCCTACCGCTGGGATCTGTGGGGCGCGGCCTGGGTGCTGCTCGGCGGCGCGAGCGACGACGCGTTCGACTACTTCCGGTGCTGGCTGATCGGCCAGGGCCGGGAGGTCTTCGAGGGCGCGGTGCACGACCCCGACGCGCTCGCCGAGCTCCTGGACGACTTCGACGAGGAGCTGGACGGCGACGGCGAGGAGTTGGGTTACGCCGCCGACGAGGCGTACGAGCAGCTCACCGGTGTCGTCGCCCCGGACCTCGGCATCCTGCCCGCCCCGCCGGAACCGGCGGGCACGCCGCTCGACCTCGAGGACGACGCGGTGATGGCGGAGCGCTATCCGAAACTGTGGGCCCGCTTCATGGCGAAGTGACCAGGCAGGCTGATCACTGCGGCCTGATCATTCCGGATCGGCCCCACGGCTCGGCTCGCAGACCTCCTGGCCGCCCGCCTCCGGCGCGAACACCATCATCGTCACGTCGTCCCGTACCGTCCCCGCGTACCGCACCACGTCCGCCCACATCCGCTCGGTCAGCTCCGCCGGGTCGTCCAGGATCTCGGGCTCGGACTTGATCAGCTCGCTGAGCCGCTCGGCCAGCGGGTAGAACGCGCCGGACACGTCCCGTGCCTCGCTCACCCCGTCGGTCAGGCCGAGCAGCCGGTCCCCGGCGAGCAGCGGCACCGTCAGCTGTTCGGGCGGGGCCAGGCCCGCGATGCCGAGGCCGAGCGGGGGCCCGGCCGCCACGGCGAGCTCGGTGACCTCGGGCCCGCGCAGCAGCAACGGCGCCGGGTGGCCGCAGGAGACGACGCGTACGCACGCGCAGTCGTCCGGGAACTCCAGGAGTACCGCCGTGGCGAACAGCTCGGCGTGCTCGTCGTCCGCCGAGTCCACGACGAGCCTGCGGTCCAGGCGCCCGGCGACGCCCTGGAGGTCGGGCTGGTCGAGGACCGCCTCGCGGAAGGCGCCGAGCAGCGCGGCGACCGTGCCGACGGCCGTGAGCCCGTGGCCCTGCACATCGCCGATCAGGGCCCGGACGGCTCCCGGGCCCCTGCGTACGTCGAAGAAGTCGCCGCCGACGAGGGACTCGTGCTCGGCGGCCTGGTAGAGACCGGCGCACCGCACCCGGCCGACCCGTTCCGGCAGCGGCGGCAGGACCGCGAACTGGGCCGCCTCGGCGACGGTGCGGACCGTGACGAGCTGGGCCTCGCGGCGGCTGCGCACCCACGCGAAGAGGATGCTGAGCAGTGCGATGAAGGTGATCGTCAGCGCGTCGCTGTTGCCGGGACGGCCGAGCCCGAAGCCCGGCAGGGTGAGCAGCGCGACCACGACGCCGCCGAGCAGGGCGGTGGCGGCGGGCCCGTACGACAGGGCGGCCAGCGGCGGGACGGCCGCGACCAGGAAGCTCAGGTCCACCGTCTTCGGCGTGATGAGCTGGATCAGGATGATCGCGACGAGGAGCAGCGGCGGCGGCCAGCGCACCCAGGGCGGGGGCGGCGTGCCGCGCAGCAGCCAGTCGCGCTCCTCCGCGTCACGACGTCTCGCCGCAGCCCTGATCATTACCTCACGCTCCTACGCGCGAGGGGTCGCCGCACCCCGGGCCGGTCCTTCGGGTGCCCGGACCCGCGTGGCGGCGGGCCGGGATTCCCGGGGGGCGGTCACAGGGAGCGGCCCATGAGGACGTCGTCCACGTACGCGCCGTCCAGCAGGAACTCGCCGGGCAGGACCCCCTCGATGGCGAAGCCCTCGGCCTCGTACAGCTTGCGGGCCGGGGTGTTGTGCCCGAGCACCCGCAGGGTGATGCGGACGGCGCCCTGGCGGCGCGCCTCGTCCATGGCCGCCCGCATCAGCCGTCTGCCGACCCCTTTGCCGCGTGCCTCCTCGGCGACCACGAAGCCCTGGATCTGGCGTACGTGCGCGTTGACGAGGAGCGGGGTGGGGAAGCCGAGCTTCACATAGCCGACGAGCCGCCCGTCCAGTTCGGCGACGAGGTGGTCGCCGGCCCCGAAGCGGTCGTCGAAGAAGGGCTCGTAGGGAGGCTCGGGGCGGGGCTGGACCGCGTGCAGCGGGGACCAGGCGGCGCGGTCCAGACGGGCCAGGGCGTCGTCGTCCTCGGGCAGCGCGATGCGTATGTGCGGGGCCGTCATGGCGCCACTGTACGGCGATCATCGCGCGTCCCGGTGGCATTCCGGCCACGTTCCAGCCGCGTTCCGGCCAGTCTCCGCCGTGCCCCTTCCCGGTGTCCCGACCCGGTGTTCCGGCCGGGCGTCGGCAGGCCTCTTCCCGGGGTTCGGGGGCAGGATGGGGCCCATGGAACCCACACAGCCGACGCGTTCCCCGCAGCCGTCCCGGGTGGCCGTCGCCGGCGCCTCCGGGCTCATCGGCACGGCGCTCGCGCGCTCCCTCGCCGCGGACGGGCACGACGTCGTCCGGCTCGTGCGCAGAGCCCCCCGCACCCCCGACGAGGTGCGCTGGGACCCCAAGAAGGGGTACGTCGACACGGCCGGGCTCGTCGGCTGCTCCGCGGTCGTCAACCTCGCGGGCGCGGGGATCGGCGACCACCGTTGGACGGACGCCTACAAGCGGGAGCTGCGCGACAGCCGGGTCCTCGGCACGGCCGCGCTGGCCGCCGCGGTGGCCTCGCTGGACGAGCCGCCCCGGGTGTTCCTGAACGCGAGCGCGATCGGCTACTACGGAGACACAGGTCAGCACGCGGTGGACGAGAGCGCGCCCGCCGGGGAGGGCTTCCTGCCGGCGCTGTGCGTCGAGTGGGAGGCCGCGACCGCCGCCGCCCAGGAGGCGGGCATCCGCACCGTCCTGGCCCGCAACGGCCTGGTGGTGGGCCGCGAGGGCGGCGCCTGGGGGCGGCTCTTCCCGCTCTTCAGGGCGGGGCTCGGCGGGCGCCTCGGCGACGGCAGGCAGTACTGGAGCCACATCTCCCTGCACGACGAGGTGGCGGCGCTGCGCCACCTCCTGGACACCGGGACGCTGTCCGGCCCCGTCAACCTCACCGCGCCCCACCCGCGCACCAACCGCGAGGTGACGGCCGCGATGGGGCGGGTGCTGAAGCGGCCCACGCTCCTCACGGCCCCCGCGCCCGCGCTGCGCCTGGTGCTGGGCGAGATGGCCGGGGACGTCCTCGGCAGCCAGCGGGTGCTGCCGAAACGCCTGCTGGAGTCCGGCTTCGTCTTCGCGTTCCCCGACATCGAGGACGCGATCCGGGCGGCGCTGCGGTAGTCGGCCGTACTTCGCGGGGGGGCACCCGGTGTGCGACCCGCGTGCGACCGTGCCCGGTCCGTGCGCGAGTGCCCCCGGACGGTGCCGCTCCTACCCTCGTGCCGAAGTCGGGGATTCCGGGCCCCGCCGGGGGCATCAGCTCCCCACCAGCCGCGCGACCTCTGGGAGGGCACGTGCTAGAGCCTGCGCACCATGCGGATGTCGTCATCGTGGGGGCCGGGGCCGCGGGGCTCGCGGCCGCGCACCGGCTGACCAGCGCCGGTGTGCCGACCCTCGTCCTGGAGGCCGCCCCTTGCGTGGGCGGCCGGATGTCGACCGACAAGGTCGACGGGTTCCGGCTCGACCGGATCGGACAGCTGCTCACCACCTCCTACCCCGAACTGCGCCGCACCCCGGGGCTCGACTCCCTCGTCCTGCGGCCCTTCGCGCCGGGCCTCCTGGTGCACAGCGACGGCCGCCACCACCGCGTGGCGGAGCCCCTGCCCGGACGGAGCGCGAGGGGCGCACTCACCGCAGCGCGCGCCCTGGCGAGCGCCCCCCGCACGGCATCGCGCGGCGGCACCCCGGCACGCGGCACCGCGCCCCGAGGCGCCTCCTCCCGTGGCACCTCGTCCCGAGGCACCGCCCCTCTAGGCGGTCCGCTCGACCAGGCCCGGCTCGGAGCCGCGCTCGCCCGTCTGGCGGCGACCCCCGTCGAGCGGCTCCTGTCCCGCCCCGAACTCCCCGCCGCTCAGGCCCTCTCCGCGCACGGCCTGCCCTCGCGCACCATCGACGGGTTTCTGCGGCCGCTGCTCTCCGCGCTGCTCTGCGACCCCGGTCTGACCACCTCCAGCCGGTGCGCCGACCTGGCCCTGCACGCCTTCGCGCGCGGCCGGCTCTGCGTGCCGGAGGGCGGCGCGGAGGTCCTGCCCGAACTGCTCGCCGCCGCGCTGCCGCCGGGCACGGTCCGCACCGGCGTCCGTGTCACGGCGGTCTCCACCACGTCCGTCACCACCGCCGAGCACGGCGAGGTCGCCTGCCGTGCCGTGCTGCTCGCCACCGACGCCCGCGCGGCCGCCGAGCTGCTGCCGGGCCTGCGCGTCCCACCGTTCCACGAACTGACGGTGGTCCACCACACCGCCCCGGAGCCACCGCTGGAGGGGCCCGCGCTCCTCCTGGACGCCGACCGCGCGGGCCCCGTCGCGCACACGGCCGTCATCAGCCAAGTGGACCCCTCGCGGGCGCCCGCCGACCGCGTCCTCGTCTCCTCCACGGTGCTCGGCCCACCGCCCGACGAGCGGACCGTCCGCGCGCATCTCGCCGCCCTGTACGGCACGCCGACCGACCGCTGGGAACTGCTCGCCGTCCACCACACCCGCGAGGCGGTGCCCGCGATGCCACCGCCGCACGACCCGCGCCGCCCGGTCCGGCTGCTCGCGGGGCTCTACGTCTGCGGGGACCACCGGGACACCAGCACCGTGCAGGGCGCGCTGCACTCCGGCCGGCGCGCGGCGCACGCCGTGCTCACGGACTTCGGCCTCGCTCCGGCGCACGCCCAGGGCGCACCGCTGCCGGCCGCGGCCTGATCCCCTCACCCGCCGCTCGGACGTGGGGGCGTGCGGCTCAGCCCAGCGCCGCCACCTTGTCGCGGTACCCCCGCACGGGCGCCGCGTCCCGGTACGGCTCAAGGCGGCGCTCGAAATCGCGTACGTACTCATGGGCCCGCGCCGACCGCATCTCGCCGGCCGCCTGGGCCGCCTCGGCACCCAGCAGGCAGGCCTGCTCCAGGTCGCCGAGGCCGAGCCGGGCCGTGGCGAGCACCACCCGGCAGAACAGGCGGCTGCGCGCGAACCCGGGGGCGCGCAGTTGCAGGGAGCGCTCGGCGTGCTGGGCGGCGACGCGGTACTGCTGGAGGTCGCGGTAGCAGTGCCCCTGCTCGTCGGCCAGCTGCGCCTCGTCGAAGAAGCGGGCCCAGTACGGCACCTCGTCGCCCGGCCGGGACGCCTCCAGCGAGCGCTCGGCCCGCATCAGGGAGGCCGTGCAGGCCCGCGCCTCGCCGAGCACGCCGTGGCCGCGCGCCTCGGCGGCGTACAGCAGGGACTGCACGACGGGCGGCGCGGCGGAGCCGACGCCCTGCTGGGCCACCCGCGCGAGCTGCACGGCCTCCCGCCCGTGCCCGAGGTAGACGGCCTGGCGGCTCATCGTGACCAGGACGTAGGAGCCGTACGCCCGGTCGCCCGCCGCCTGGGAGAGGCGCAGCGCCTGGACGTAGTACCGCTGGGCCAGTCCGTGGGCGGCGATGTCGTACGACGTCCAGCCCGCGAGCCGGGTCAGGTCGGCGGCGGCGCCGAAGAGCCGCCGCCCGGCCTGCTCGCCGTAGGTGCCGCGCAGCATCGGCTCCGCCTCGTGCTCCAGGTAGCGGACGAGGGCCTGGCGGGCGTGGCCGCCGCCGTAGGTGTGGTCGAGGGCGCGGAACAGCTCGCCGACCGAGCGCAGGGCCGCGATGTCGCCGTTGGTGACGCGCTGCCCGGGGCCGCGGTCGGGCTCCCTGCGCTGGCGGGGCACCCCGGGGCGGCCCTGGGCGGGCACGCGGTGCGCGGGGTCGGGCTCGCCGCGGCCGACGCGTTCGTCGGCCCGGCCGATCAGCCAGTCCCGGCTGGGCACGACGAGCCCGGCCGGGGTGAACGCGATCTTCCGCAGCTCGGCGTGGCTGCCGGAGTCCTTGCGCCACAGGCCGCCGACGATGTCGACGGCCTCTTCGGGGGTGGCCGCGAATTCGAGCCCGGCGTACACCGGCGCGCACGCGTCGAGCCCGAGGTCCTGGGCGGACAGGCGCCGCCCGAGGCGTCTGGTGAAGACCTCGGCGATCAGTGCGGGTGTGGTGCCTCTGGGCTGCTGGCCGCGCAGCCAGCGGGTCACGGACGTCTTGTCGTACCGGAGGTCGAGGCCGTGTTCGAGCCCGAGCTGATCGACGCGGCGCGCGAGGCCCGCATGGGAGAACCCGGCTTCCGAGATGAGCGCGGCTAGCTGGCGGTTGGGCGTGCGCTGCGGGGGTCGTTCCGTCATCGGCTGTGCGGTCTCCTGCCTTCCGGACCTGCCTTGAGCAGCCCTTATGGCCTCGTGAACGGCGCGAATGTAACGGCCATCACAGCCCGCGTCGGCGCCTTCCCCCCTCGTTCATCCGATCGTGTGAGGAACCCGGGCCGAGGTTGCCTGCACGGGGGGCCCGTACAGTGGCTGGGGCGCGATATGTGCACGGTGAACGTTCAGGGAGGCACCAGCCGTGAATGAGTTTCGGTTCGTCCGACTGGGCTTCGGCCCGGACGCCGTGGAGTACCAGGAGGCGTGGGACGAGCAGCGCCGGGTGCACGCCGCCCGCTTCGCCGACGAGATCCCGGACACCTGCCTGCTGGTGGAGCACCCGCCGGTGTACACCGCGGGACGCAGGACCCAGGACAGCGAGCGGCCGCTGGACGGCACGCCCGTCGTGGACGTGGACCGGGGCGGCAAGATCACCTGGCACGGGCCGGGCCAGCTCGTGGGGTACCCGATCCAGAAGCTGCCGCGCCCGGTGGACGTCGTAGCACATGTGCGGCGCCTGGAAGAGGCTCTTATCCGTACGTGTGCGGAGTTCGGTCTCGAGACCTCGCGGGTCGAGGGCCGCAGCGGGGTCTGGGTCCTCGGCGACCCGGTGGAGCGGCGCCCCGCGCTCGGCGGTCTCTCCCTGGACTTCGACCCGCGCCTGACGGACGAGGAGTTCGACGCCCGGTTCAACGGTCCGGAGTACGCCCCGTCCAACGCGGGCCAGCGCCGCGAGGACCGCAAGATCGCCGCGATCGGCATCCGCGTCGCCAAGGGCGTGACGATGCACGGCTTCGCGCTGAACGTGAACCCGGACAACACCTGGTTCGACCGGATCATCCCGTGCGGCATCCGGGACGCGGGCGTGACGTCGCTCTCGTACGAGCTGGGTCGCGAGATCACGATCTCCGAGGTGCTGCCCGTGGCGGAGCGGCACCTGCGGGACGTGCTGGAGAACGCGGAGCTGAAGCCGCGCCCGGTGGAGAAGACCGCCGTCTAGGGCGGGCCCGCCGGACCCGGGGGAATGCACCCCGTTGGCCAGAGGTTGGCCGGAAGTAAGGCCGACGACATCACGGGCGTACCCTGGTGTGCGCCGATGAATCGAAGATACGCCAGCTAGCAGGGAGCCGATGTGTCCGCAGTCGCACCCGACGGACGCAAGATGCTGCGCCTGGAGGTCCGGAACAGCCAGACCCCCATCGAGCGCAAGCCCGAGTGGATCAAGACCCGGGCGAAGATGGGCCCCGAGTACAACGCCCTGCAGAAACTCGTGAAGAGCGAGGGCCTGCACACGGTCTGCCAGGAGGCGGGCTGTCCGAACATCTACGAATGCTGGGAAGACCGCGAGGCGACGTTCCTCATCGGCGGCGACCAGTGCACGCGGCGCTGCGACTTCTGCCAGATCGACACCGGCAAGCCGCAGGCCCTCGACCGCGACGAGCCGCGCCGCGTCGGCGAGTCCGTCGTGACGATGGACCTCAACTACGCCACGATCACCGGCGTCGCCCGCGACGACCTGGCCGACGGCGGCGCCTGGCTGTACGCGGAGACCGTGCGCCAGATCCACGCGATGACCGCGGAGCGCGCCGAGGGCCAGACCAAGGTCGAGCTGCTCATCCCCGACTTCAACGCCGACCCCGACCAGCTGGCCGAGGTCTTCTCCTCGCGCCCCGAGGTCCTCGGGCACAACGTGGAGACGGTGCCGCGCATCTTCAAGCGCATCCGCCCCGGCTTCCGCTTCGAGCGCTCGCTGGAGGTCATCACGCGGGCGCGGGAGGCCGGCCTGGTCACCAAGTCGAACCTCATCCTCGGCATGGGCGAGGAGCGCGCGGAGATCAGCGAGGCGCTGCACGCGCTGCACGAGGCGGGCTGCGAGCTGATCACGATCACGCAGTACCTGCGCCCGACGCCGCGCCACCACCCCGTGGAGCGCTGGGCCAAGCCGGCGGAGTTCGTGGAGCTGAAGGAGGAGGCCGAGGAGATCGGTTTCTCCGGCGTCATGTCGGGCCCGCTGGTCCGCTCCTCCTACCGCGCCGGCCGCCTGTACCAGATGGCGATCGAGAAGCGCGGGGCGTACGTCGCCTCCCAGGCCGTGTGAATCCGCGCACAAGCCTTTACTGACAGGTAGCCGCCGCGACGCCGCGGCCCGCGTGATCCCGCAGGTGACGGGGGTGTGCGGGCCGCGTCGGCGTTTCGGGGTCCGGATCGAGGTTTCATCGGCGTTTGACCGGTCGGTCACGCCCTGGTAACACCAATCAGTGACCCTGGTATCACCGCACGTACAGCTCCACCGCCAGACGTACAGCTTTCCCCCGAGCCATCGAGCTGGTCCTCAGGAGGGCCCCATCATGCAGGCCGCGCCCGTACGCGCCACCGCCATCCCGTCCGTCACCGACGCCCTGCGCGTCGTCGAGTCCCTGCTGCTGAGCGGCGGCCAGCGCACCGCGCGCCGCAACGCCTGGACTTCCGTCCTGGAGGACCGGCGCCGTGCCAAGGACCGGGTCGAGGCGCTGCGTGTCTTCGAGGAGACGGTGGCAACCCGCACGTCGTAGTCGCGTCCGGGGCCACGTAGACTTCAGGGCATGGCGAGGAAGGAAACCACCGCGGCGGATGCGGCCGCGGAGCCAGGGCGACTCAAGCAGATCGCTCTGACCTACAAGATGACCCGACGGGCCGACTCAAAAATCGGGCTCATCATCGCGGCCGTGGGAATCGTCACCTTTGGTGTCTTCCTCGCGATCGGCTTCTTGATCGGCCACCCGGTCTATCTGGGCATTCTCGGCTTCCTGCTCGCCTTCCTCGCGATGGCGATCGTCTTCGGACGCAGGGCCGAGCGTGCCGCCTTCGGGCAGATGGAGGGCCAGCCCGGTGCGGCGGCCGCCGTGCTCGACAAGATCGGCCGCGGCTGGACGACGACCCCCGCGGTCGCGATGAACCGCAGCCAGGACGTGGTGCACCGCACCGTCGGCAAGGCCGGCATCGTCCTGGTGGCCGAGGGCAACCCGAACCGCGTGAAGGGCCTGCTGGCCGCCGAGAAGAAGAAGATGGCGCGCATCGTGTCGGACGTGCCGGTGCATGTCGTCATCGTCGGCACCAGTGAGGGCACGGTCTCCCTCAAGAAGCTGCGCACGACACTGCTGAAGCTGCCGCGCGTGCTGACCGGCCCGCAGGTCACGGCGACGAACGACCGGCTGCGCGCGATGGGCGACCTGATGTCGAACATGCCGCTGCCGAAGGGTCCGATGCCGAAGGGCATGCGCATGCCGCGCGGGTCGAAGGGCAGGTAGTCCCGGTCCGCCCCTTCCACCCGCTTCCCTGACGACGATGCCCTACGACGATGAGGGCCCCGGAACCGATCGGTTCCGGGGCCCTCATCGTCGTAGGGCGCCCTCGTGGCCGTCCTGATTGGCTGGGTGCGCTAGATCCTGCTCGGCTGGGTCCGCTAGATCCGCACCTGCACGGCGCGGGCGAGGCGGTCGTGGAGGCCGCGGCCGTCGCGGTCCCAGATCAGGGCCGGGATGGCGACGCAGAGCAGGAGGGTGCGGAGCAGCCCCCGGCCGAAGCCCAGCCGGCCGCCGCCCTCGGCGACGACGCGGAGCCGGAAGAGGGCCTTGCCGGGCGTGCAGCCGACCGTGCCGACGGTGAGCACGCCGAGGACGAAGAAGATGCCGAGCGCCCAGTTGCCCATCGCCTGCTGGTCACCGCGGGCGAACAGACCGTATGCGATCACCATGCACAGGCCCCAGTCCACGGCGATGGCCCCGATGCGGCGGCCCGGACGCGCGATCGACCCCGGCCCCTCCTCGGGCAGACCGAGCTGCTCGCCCCGGTACCCGAAGTCGACACCGGCGTCCTCCGCGGCCGCGCGCGGGCCCGAGAGCCACGATCCGATTGCTTGCCTGTTGTCCACCCGTCCACGGTACTGCGCCCGGATTCGGGCGGACACGGGCGGGTCGGGTGTGCGTGTGACGGCCGGCGGGGGCGCGAGGACAGGGGTGCGAGGTCAGGTGTACGAGGGCAGGTGTACGAGGGCCGGGGAGCGGGGTACCGGGGGTACACGCAAGCGCGCCGGTTAACTTCGGCGAAACAAATGGGTCATGCTTGAGAAATCCCCCGTCCCTAAGGTCGGGTCCCAGCGTGTGCCACCCCACCGGCCGCACCACGAGCTGCAAACCCGTCCCGCCCCGGGCGGGAGTAGGAGGAGTTGGATGTTGTTCCAGAACGCCGACGACGCGAAGAAGTACATCGCGGACGAGGACGTCAAGTTCATCGACGTCCGGTTCTGCGACCTGCCCGGTGTCATGCAGCACTTCACGATTCCGGCGGCGGCGTTCGACCCGGAGGAGGAGCTGGCCTTCGACGGATCGTCGATCCGTGGCTTCCAGGCCATCCACGAGTCCGACATGGCGCTGCGCGCCGACCTGTCGACGGCCCGGGTGGACCCCTTCCGCCGCGACAAGACCGTCAACATCAACTTCTTCATCCACGACCCGATCACGGGTGAGCAGTACAGCCGTGACCCGCGCAACGTCGCGAAGAAGGCCGAGGCGTACCTGGCCTCGACCGGCATCGCCGACACCGCGTACTTCGGCCCCGAGGCCGAGTTCTACGTCTTCGACAACGTCCGCTTCCAGACGTCGGCGAACGAGAGCTTCTACCACATCGACTCCGAGGCCGGCGCCTGGAACACCGGTGCGGTCGAGAACAACCGCGGCTACAAGGTCCGCTACAAGGGCGGTTACTTCCCGGCCCCGCCGGTCGACCACTTCGCCGACCTCCGCGCCGAGATCTCCCTGGAGCTGGACAAGAACGGCCTCCAGGTCGAGCGCCAGCACCACGAGGTGGGCACGGCGGGCCAGGCCGAGATCAACTACAAGTTCAACACGCTGCTGGCCGCGGCCGACGACCTGATGCTCTTCAAGTACATCGTGAAGAACGTCGCCTGGCGCAACGGCAAGACCGCGACCTTCATGCCGAAGCCGATCTTCGGCGACAACGGCTCGGGCATGCACGTCCACCAGTCGCTGTGGACGGGCGGCACCCCGCTCTTCTACGACGAGCAGGGCTACGCGGGTCTGTCGGACACCGCGCGCTACTACATCGGCGGCATCCTCAAGCACGCGCCGTCGCTGCTGGCGTTCACCAACCCGACGGTGAACTCCTACCACCGCCTGGTCCCCGGCTTCGAGGCCCCGGTCAACCTCGTCTACTCGCAGCGCAACCGCTCCGCGGCGATGCGTATCCCGATCACGGGTTCGAACCCGAAGGCCAAGCGGGTCGAGTTCCGCGCGCCGGACCCGTCCTCGAACCCGTACCTCGCCTTCTCGGCGCTGCTCCTGGCGGGCCTCGACGGCGTCAAGAACAAGATCGAGCCGGCCGAGCCGATCGACAAGGACCTCTACGAGCTGGCCCCCGAGGAGCACGCGGGCGTCCCCCAGGTCCCGACGTCCCTCCCCGCGGTCCTCGACGCCCTCGAGGCGGACAACGAGTACCTCCAGGCGGGCGGCGTCTTCACGTCCGACCTGATCGAGACGTGGATCGACTACAAGCGGACGAACGAGATCGCCCCGATCCAGCTGCGACCGCACCCGCACGAGTTCGAGCTGTACTTCGACATCTAGAAACGCGGTTCTTCCCAGAAGGCCGTCACTCCTCACCGGAGTGACGGCCTTCTCCGTGAGGAACGGACGGCCGACTATGCTGCGGGGGGCTCAGGGACGCGCCAGGTGATACGGAAGCGCTCGGCATCGGGAAGGCCGAGCGGACCTACGGGACCGATCTCCTTGATCAAGTAGCCGAAGACCATGTGGTGCGCCTCCTCGGAAACCTCGTCCCAGGTGTCAGGAGTCACGATCATCAGCTCGCGCATCAGGCTGACGTCCGACTCGTTCTCCAGCATCTCCGCCCGGTCATCCCGGTCCATCGTCTCGTCGGTGCGCATTGCCCTGATCGACTCGGCCAGGAGGTTCGGCTCGTCGCCGAGGCGGCGGAGGATCTCTTGACAGCCGTACTGGAAGGCCGCGTACGCCTCCATAGCCTCCCGATCGGGGTTTCGGTAGCCGTAGGGCGCGCCCTCCTCCGCGCCGACATAGTCACCCTTCAGCAGGTGCAACAGGAGTCGCAGAGCGTGTTCCGCTCCCTGCTCCTCGATGAGTCGTGCCATCCCGTGGACCCACTGGTCCTCCGGTATCAGTGGCTCGTGCGGGACAGCGAGCGAAGGGTGGATCTCTATGGCACTGAAGGGATTGATCAACATCCCCATCACCAGTTCTGGCGTCCACTTGCCGTCCTCGCCTCCCCAGCCGCCGTTGACAAGCTCCTGGAACGACTTCAGCGCGCCCGCCTCGCCTTCACCGATCGCGCGCCACAGCGGCAGGAACCTGGCTGTCTCGGACTCCTCGTCCCGGGGCGGGCTGCACTGCCCGGCCAGGACCAGGACGATGTCGTGGACGGTTTCCCAGCGTGGCACCCGTAACCCGTTGACAGCGGAGCGCACGGTCTCATGGCTGGCCGACGACAGCTGGTCGTCGCGGCTGCTGATGAGCAAGCTCACCTTGCGGAAGCTCAACTTGCCCGCTGCGCGATGCAGTTCTTGCAGCGCTTCTACCAACTCGCGGTGCGCACCGCTCGCTTGGGGCGGGACGGTCGTGGTGGCCAAGAGGTTCCTCCTGCTCAGGGTGTCAAGTTCCGCCAACACCGTAGAAGCCGCAGGCCACGGCCAAGTCAGTATTCGTCAAGTTCGCCGCTCCAGCCGCCAAACCGTGACTCGCGGCCGACCGGTGAGGCGAGCATGGAGGCGGCGCCGAAGGAGCGCCACCATCCCAGGAGTCGCCACACATGCACATCCCTGCCTACGCCTATGACACAATCCGCGCCGCCGTGCTGCCCGGCATGCCTACTTCACGACAGGCGGGAGGTCTGGAGTGCTGCCTCTGCAGCAGGCCGTTCGGCCCGGACTTGACCGCCATACCACTCGGGCCAGCCCCGACGGTCGGCCTTTCCGGCTGCCGTCCCTGCCTGACCCGCCTGGTCACTCGCGCGCGGTGGGATCGTGACGCCGCGTTGACCCAAGACGCGGAGCAGGCTCGGGCGGAGTCCGCAGCCTGGACACCGATACGTGAACATCACCTCGCCCGGCTCGACAGTGTGCGGCAGGCCGCCGAGGCCGTGGCGATGCTGGCCCCGGACGATGGCATTGAGGCGCTTCGCGTCGCCTGGCTGCTGATTTCGCTGGAGTCCGCGTACACCTGGGTTCCCGCTACACCGGAGCCTCCCACTTCCGTGGACCGCTTCGACCAGGAGTTCACGGAGCTGAAGAACGAGGCATTCCGGCTCGACCTCGCCATGATCACTGCGCGGGAGACGGTGGCGGAACGGCTCGCCTACCACCTGATCAACGCGGCACAGCCCGAGGAACCTGAGATGTGTGGGGAGCTTGAATGCCCGGAGGGTTGCTCGGGGCGGCATGACTCTGCGGAAATTGACTGCGGTCCCGACGCCGTGTTCGAGGAGTTGGCGGAGCTTGAAGTCGCCGTGGAACAGCCGGGGCCCGGACCTTTGCCTCCTCGGCTCACAGCGCTCTTCAGCGAGGCCGCGGACGAGAATGAGGAGGACAGATCTGCGCCACTGCAGGGCATCGAGGAACGGGGACCCGCTCTCCTCATGCACTTCGGCATCGATGCGGATGACACGGACGTCCTGCTGAGCGCGGCGGCGGTAGGTCTGGTCGATGACGCCTGGCGGGAGGGTCCGTTGGAGGCGATCCACTCGGCGGACGACGGGCCGAGCGACGGGGAGATCTTCGCGCAGAGCGTCGATCTGTACCGCCGGGCCCGGGCGGCGCTGCTGGCCGCGAGGGACGAGGGGCCCGAGAGACTGCTCGCCTTCGTGGCCGTCGCCTCAGATGTGGACCTTCCGTGGGCTGGCAGCACACATTTCGCGCTGCGGACCGTGAAGGGGGACATGACGGAGTTCGTCCAGCACGTCGACAACCGGGTCTGGTTCACCTCGAAGGTGATGCGGGAACAGAGCTGGCGAGCGGGACTGCTGCACAGAGCCGGTTCGGCCGCTCTCAAAGCTCCCGGGCACTTCGGAATGCCGGGCTGGCCCGATGCCGTCGCCTCGGTGATGGAGCGGCTCGCCGTGCTGGACCGGTCCGGCGCGCCTGAGTCGCTGGCCGACCTCACGGCGGCGGAGACAGCGTTGCTCGAAGCCCCGGACAGACTGGGGGCAGATGCCCTCGACTGGCTCTGCCGCCAGGGTCTGTTCTGCTAACGAGTTCTCATAAAGACGTCGGAAGCCAGAGGCCACGCCATGAAGTGGGACGAAGTGACCCTTGTGATCCTCGCCGCATTCGGCTGCGTCACGCTCCTGCTGACGCAGATCAGCGACGTGTTGTCGAGGCTGCCGCAGCTCATCCGCGCCTGGCGGCAAGTACGGCGGGAGCTGAGCGGTGGGACGGAGGGTGATGGCCGGACGCCGCCCGATCAGTGACAGTGGAGGTACGGGCGTGAGAGTACGGCTGTGATGTGAGCGGAGGGATGGGCGCGTGGTGGTTGGGGGATCCGGAATCCGGTGGGCACGGGTGGGAGGCCCGGGAAGTTCGAGGTGGTCTTTCTGCTGTCCGGGGCATCGGGCTGCATCGCGAGATCTGGCAGAAGGGCGCCGGGCTGCGGACGTACACCATCGTCAGGGTCGCGCTGTTCATGCTAGGGGTCAAGTGTGGGTCCAGCGATGCCCCGCAGACCGGGACCGTCTCCCTGGATCCGTCCCGCATGGCCGTGGATCGTCTCGGGGCGCGGTGGCCAAAGGGCTCAGCTGAGTGGGACCGGACGGTAGTGCGTCGTCAGGCGGCCCGTTTCGTTCAGGACGTGGAAGGCCAGGGACGGCGGGAGGTCCCTGTGGACGTGGTGGGTGGGGGAGGTTTGGGGTTCCCACGGGAGGCGGAGGGTCGAGACCACTCCGGGGGCCACCAGGAGGGGGCGGTTTGCGAATGTCGTGACCGCGGGGGTGTGGGCGTGGCCCGTGAGGAAGGCCGTCACGTTCGGGTGGCGGGCGGTCAGGTCGGTCAGGCGGTGCTCGTCGAACTGGCGGATCTCGTCCACGTACGGCGTGTGCAGGGCCACCGGCGGATGGTGGAAGGCGATCAGCGCCGGCACCTCCGAAGGGGCCTCTGCCAGGGTGGCCGCCAGCCAGTTCAGGGTCTCGTCGTCCAGTCTGCCGTGGTCCTTGCCCGGGACCGAGGTGTCGCAGAGAGCGAGCGTGAAGGCGTCCGTCATATACGCCTGGTTGATCGGGGCCGTGCTCGGGGCTTCCGTCAGGAGGTGCTCGCGGAACGCCGCGCGGTCGTCATGGTTGCCGGGGCAGGTCAGGAGCGGGTGGCGGGTCGTCAGGAGCTTGCGGGCCGCCTCGTACTCCGCCGGGGCCCCGTGGTCGGCGATGTCGCCCGTGACGATGACGGCGTCCAGGTCGTACGGGAGGGCGTTCAGGTAGTCCATGACCGCGCGGGTGCGGGCGATGCTGCGGCCGTCGTCCTCCTCCCGCGTGTCTATGTGGAGGTCGCTCACGTGGGCGATCACCGTCTGCTTCGCGGAACGTAGCGGCGTCGCGGACTTTGGCGGCTGCGTGGAGTGTGGCAGCCGTGGCGGTTGCGTCGGCATTGCTGGGTCGGCCTTTCTGGTGGGCTCGCGGTTTCTCCGCGTAGGTGAACCTACGGCCGCGCACCCGCCTCCGTTAAGGGCCGGTCGTACGCGCCTGGCCTCGTCCGGGGGCGCGGCTCCGTAGGAAGCGGATCGACGGGGCCGGGGGGCTGCCGTCCTGGGGCGGGTCCCCCGGGGTCACTACCGCGCGTACCCCGTAGACCTCGGCGATCAGTTGCTCCGTGATCACCTCCGCCGGGGTGCCCGCCGCGTACGCCGTGCCCTCCTTCAGGATCAGCACGTGGTCGCAGTACATCGCCGCCAGATTGAGGTCGTGCAGCGCGATCACGCTGGTGAGGGGGAGTTCCGCGATCAGTGCGAGCAGTTCCAGCTGGTGCTGGACGTCCAGGTGGTTGGTCGGTTCGTCCAGGAGGAGTTCGCGGGGTTCCTGGGCCAGGGCGCGGGCGATCTGCACGCGCTGGCGTTCGCCGCCGGACAGCGTGTGCCAGGACTGGGCCGCCCGCTCGGTGAGGCCCGTGTGCTCCAGCGCCTCCCGCACCGCCCGCTCGTCCTCGGGCGTGGGGGCCGACCACGCCCGGCGGTGCGGGACGCGACCCAGGCGTACGACATCTCGTACCGTCAACTCGACCTGCGTGGACGCGTGTTGCTCGACCACGGCGATGCGGCGCGCCACCGCCCGGCGGGGCGTGTCGGCGAGCGGACGGCCGTCCAGGGTGACCACCCCGGCGGCGGGCGCGAGGACGCCCGCGAGGAGGCGCAGCAGCGTGGACTTGCCGGAGCCGTTGGGGCCGAGGAGGCCCACGGTCGCGCCGGGCGGCGGGGCGAGGCTGACGCCGTCCACCACGAGCCGGCCGCCGGCCTCGCGGGCGACGCGATCCGCGCGCAGGCCGCGCCCGGTGCCGGCCGGCCCTTCCCGGCCCCCGGTGCCGGCCGGCCCTTCCCGACCCCCGGACCCAGCCGGCCCTTCCCGACCCCCGGTCCCGACCGGCCCTTCCCGGCCCCCGGGTCCGCGCGCCGTGTCGGGCGTCGTCTCGGGCCTCACCCCGCCCGACCTCTCGGGCCTCACGTCGTCGCCCCCCGCGTCCGGTACAGCACCAGCACGAACGCCGGTACGCCGATCAGTGATGTCACCACGCCCACCGGGACCTCCTGGGGGTCCAGGGCCGTGCGGGCCAGCGTGTCCACCCAGATCAGGAAGAGCGCCCCGGCCAGTGCCGTGACCGGCAGCAGGCGGGCGTGGCCGGCGCCGGCGAACGCGCGGGCCGCGTGCGGCAGGACCAGGCCCACGAAGCCGATGGCGCCCGCCGAGCTGACCAGCGCGGCGGTCAGCAGCGCCGTCACGCAGAGCAGCACGAGCCGGGTGCGCGCCACGTGCACGCCCAGCGTGGCCGCCGCCTCCTGGCCGAACGCGAAGGCGTCGAGCGTACGGGCGTGGCCGAGGCAGACGACCAGCGCCACGGCGAGGACGGCGCCGCACAGCCACACGTCCGTCCAGCCCGCCCCGCTGAGCGAGCCCAGCAGCCAGAACAGCACGCCCCTGGTGGTCTCCGCGTCGCCCGCCGTGAGGACGACGAACGACGTCAGCGCGGAGAAGAGCTGCAGCGCGGCCACGCCGGACAGCACCACCCGGTCCGTCGTCCCGCCCAGCGTGTGGCTCAGGAGCAGGACGAGCGCGAAGGACAGGAGCGCGCCCACGAAGGCCCCCGCCGAGATGGACACCGCTCCCCCGCCCACCCCGAGGACGACGACCGCGACGGCCCCCGTGGACGCCCCGGACGACACCCCGAGCACGAAGGGGTCCGCGAGGGGGTTGCGGAGCAGGGACTGCATGACCGCCCCGCACACCGCGAGGCCCGCGCCGCAGACGGCGGCGAGCAGGGTGCGGGGCATCCGCAGGTTCCAGACGATGCCGTCCCTGAGGGTGGTGAGGCGCGACTCGCCCCAGCCGAGGTGCGCGGCGAGCACCGACCACACGTCGGGCACGGAGATGTCGGCGGGGCCGATGGTGACGGCGAGCGCCACGGACAGCGCGAGCGCCGCGCACGCGGCCAGCCACAGCAGCCCCTGCCGGGCGGGTGCGGCCACGCTCATGTGGTGAGCCCGAACTTCCGCAGCCCGGCCGCCACTTGCTCGATGCCGTCGACGGTGCGGATCGTGGGGTTCATGGCCTGGCCGCTGAGCCGGACGTACCGTTTCTTCCTGACGGCGGTCAGGTTCTTGGTCGCCGGGTTGGTCTCCAGGAACCTGATCTTCGCCTCGGCGCTCTCGGCCGACTGCGACCTGCGGGTGAGGTCGCCGAGGACGAGGACGTCGGGGTCGCGGTCGGCGACGGTCTCCCAGTTGATCTGGGGCCACTCCTCGCGGGTGTCGTGGAAGGCGTTCTTCGCGCCGACTTCGCGGGTGATGATGCCGGGGGCGCCGCAGCAGCCCGCCATGTACGGGGCGTCGGAGTTGGCGAACCAGTAAAGGATCGTCGCGTCGGACGCCTCGACGTCCTTCGTGGCCTTCGCGACGCGGCCCTTCAGGTCGGCGATCAGCCGCTCGCCGCGCTGGCGCACGCCGAACACCTTTGCCAGGTCGCGGATCTCGCCGTAGACGGTGTCCATGGTGAGGGTCCGCACGCGTTTGCCGTCGCCGCCGCCGTCGTTGTCCTTGCCCGCGCAGTCGGTGGGCGAGACGTAGACGGGCACGCCGAGGTCGGTGAACTTCGCGCGGTCGGCGACGCCGCCCTTGCCGACGGTGTAGAGGAAGGAGGCGCTGACGAAGTCCGGTTCCTTGGCGAGGACCTTCTCCAGGGAGGGGTAGCGGTCGGCGAGCCGCTCCACCTTCGCGTTGTCCTTCGCCAGGTTCTTCGCGACCGGGTCGGTCCAGGTGCCGGTGCCGGCCATGCGGTCGGCGAGCCCGAGGGAGAGAAGGATCTCCGTGGAGCCCTGGTCGAGCGAGACGGCGCGCTGGGGCGGGGCCGTGACCAGCACGTCCTTGCCGCAGGAGGCGACGGTGACGGGGTAGCCGTCGGCGCCCTTGCCCGCGGGCTCCGGCGCCGAGCCGCCGCCGCAGGCGCTCAGCGTGAGCGTGCCGGCCATGAGGAGTGCGGCACGGCGCAGGACGGATGTACGGGCTTTCGAGGACACGCGATCCCTTGAGTGTCACGGCTCATACGCGGAGCCTGGTCTGCGTCACGACCTTCGCCGCCCGGTGTGCGGGCGAAGGCGCCAGCAGGTCTTCGGACTCGGGATCAACCGGGCGGGGCGCCTTCCCGGGCGTCGTGAGACGCCCAGTGGCCGTGGCCCCGCCCGTCCCCCTCACCGCTGCGCGTCAGTTCCGGATTCGCACCGGATTCCCTGGCCCAGGTGTGGGTTTGACTGGCTTGCGCAAGTTATCACGCGTGCTCACGGGGTCGGTCCGGGCCTCGGCTCGCCCCGGTAGGAGCCGAAGGACCAGTGGTTTCCCTCCGGATCCGCGACGGCGAACTCGCGTCCGCCGTACGGTTTGTCCTCGATCTCGGCGATGACCCGCACGCCCGCCTCGGTGAGCCGGCGGTACAGGTCCTCCACCCGGTCGGTGACGACGTAGGCGCTCGCGGTGCCGGGTGTGCCGCAGGTGCCCTCGGTGGCGGGGTCGTGGGAGCCGAGCATGACGCCGCCGCCCTCGGGCCAGTCGAGCTGCGCGTGGACGACGCGGCCGCCGTCCTCGTGGACGGCCGTGCGCAGGAAGCCGACGGTGCCGACGAGGAAGTCGATCAGCGCGGGGGCGTCCTCCGCCTGGAGACCCGGCCAGATGGTGGGAGCGGGCGCGCCGGGGGCGGGTGCGCCGGGGGTGGGTGCGTTGGAGGCGGGTGCGCCGGAGGTGGGTGCGTTGGAGGCGGGGGCGGGGGACGGTGCGGGGTTCGGTGTGGTGTTGGTCATGTCCCTCACTCTTCGCCCTCGCCGTGCGCCCCGGCTTGGATGTTCCGGCACTCTTCGGCGAGCCAGCCGGTGGGGCTCGTCCCCGTGTACCGGCGGAAGTCGCGTACGAGGTGGGAGTGGTCGCAGTAGCCGGTGTCGGCCGCGACCCGGGCGAGGTTCGGCGGGCCGCCCGCCGCGACGGCGCGGACCACGGCGTCCTTCGCGTGCTGGAAGCGCATCAGGCGGGCGGCCTGCTTGGGGCTCAGCCCGGTCTCGGCGCGAAAGAGCGCGGTCAGGCGGCGTTCGCTGAGCGCGACGTGCCGGGACAGGGCGCCCAGCGTGTCCGCGCCGCGGTGCCGGGCCAGCCGGGCCCAGGCCTCGGCGACCTCGGGGCGTACGGTCCCGGCGGTACGGTCCGTGGCCGCGCGCCGGCGCAAGTAGGCGGAGAGGGCGGCGAAGCGGTCCTCCCAGCGGTCCAGCTCGCACAGCCGCTCGCGGAGGTCGCCGGCGCGCTCGCCGAACACGTCGGTGCCGGCGACGACGGACTGTCCGGTCAGCGCCCCGGCGGGCAGGCCGAGGAGGGCGCGGGCCGCCAGCGGGTGCACGGCGAGCTGGATGCCCGCCTCGTGCTCGGGCTGGACGACGTACACGGGGCTCTGGTGCAGGCCGCCCACGACGATGTCGGTGCGGGTGGCGTCCGGGCCGGTCGCCCGGTCGGGGGTGTCGCCGCCGGCGATGGCGCCGTCCAGCGAGAAGATCACCGTCAGGTGGGGCGAGGGCAGGCCCCGGTGCAGGGCGGGGCGCTGTCCCGCGGTGCGGTAGCCGACCGCGGAGACGACCATGCCGTCGAGCCGGGGGACGGCCCTGACGAACTCACGGGAGCCCATGCGGCCAGTATGGGCGATGCGACCGCCCCCCGCGGCGGCCCCCGCCATCCCCGCCGGCGCCCGCCGTCACCGCTGGCCCCCGCCATCCCCGCAGCCCCCGCCCTCCCCCGGGTCCGGCGTCCCTCTCCCCTACCCGCCTCCACCTCCCCCCATGCCGCCGCCGCCCGGTGACGTCGATCATGGGAATCGGCCCCCGGGGGCCCATAGAGTTGCGCGCCGCTCCGAACGGGGCGCACACCGCTCTCAGGGAACGGCAGGGACGCAGAGACATGGCAGCAGTACGGGTGAAGAGCAGGCCGGCCCTCATCGGCGCCATGGGCGCGCTGGCCGCCGCCGTCCTCGCGGGCAGCGCGCTGTGGCCGACGGACCAGGCGAGCGCCGCCGACACCTCGGCGGCCACCGCCCGCGAGCTGTCGCACTGGCCGAAGCCCGTCGCGAAGCGGCTCGGCGAGGTCATCGCCGCGAACGACCACAAGGGCGCGTACGCCGTCTTCGACGCGGACAACACGACGTACCGCAACGACCTGGAGGAGTCGCTGCTGCCCTTCCTGGAGATGAAGGGCGTCCTGACCCGCAAGACCATGGACCCGTCCCTGAAGGTCATCCCCTTCAAGGACAAGGCCGGGCACAAGGAGAGCCTCTACAGCTACTACAACCGGCTGTGCGAGGTGGACGACCAGGTCTGCTACCCCTGGGCCGCGCAGATCTTCTCCGGATTCACGCTGAGGGAACTCAAGAAGTACGTCGACGAGCTGCTGGCGTACGGCAAGCCGATCCCCGCCGAGTACTACGAGGACGGGAAGCCGACGCGGACCGAGGTGAAGCCGCCGGAGTTCTCCCCGGGCATGCGGCAGCTCTACCGGACGCTGCGGGCGCACGGCATCGAGGTGTACGTGGTCAGCGCGGCCGCCGAGGACCTGGTGCGCATGGTCCTCGCGGACCCGAAGTACGGCTACGGCGTGCGGCCGCAGAACGTCATCGGCGTCTCGCTCCAGCTCAAGGACCGCGGGACCGGTGACGTCACCACCTCCCGCAAGGAGATCGCCGAGGGCCGCTTCGGCGAGAAGGAGCGGGCACGGCTCGCCGGGCGCGAGCTGACGCCGAACCTCTGGGCGCCGCTGACCTGGTTCGAGGGCAAGCCCGCGGCGATCAACACCTACATCGACGAGTGGCGGAAGCCGGTCCTGGTGGCCGGGGACACCCCGGTCAGCGACGGCCCGATGCTGTTCCACTCCGCGGACGTGGAGCACGGTGGCGTACGGGTGTGGGTCAACCGCAAGGACGCGTACATGAAGCAGCTCGACGGCATGAAGAAGGAGAACGCGCGACGCCAGCGGGAGTTGGGCCAGAAGGTGACCGCGGACAAGCGGTGGCTGACGGTCACTCCGGAGCAGATCGGCTGACACGCCGCACGACCACGTCGGCCGCGGGGGTACGGGGTCATGGGCGTACGGGCCATGGGCGCACCGCTCATGACTCCCCGGCCCGGTGTCCCCCCGCCCGGCGCCCGTCGGCGGTCGCCCAGGCCGCCACCCGCTTGGCGAGCGCGCCGCCCGTCCGGGCCCAGGCGAAGTGGTCGAGCCGGGTGCCGGTCTCCCGCGCGGTCAGGTGGTGGCGGGTCAGGCGCGCCCGCGGGGTCTTGGCGAGCAGGTGGTCGAGGGCGCCGGCGGGGGCGTAGGCATCGCGCTCGACGGAGACGGCGAGAACAGGCAGATCCAGGGTGCCGAGCACCGTCTCGTAGTCGAGCGCGGAGCCCCTGGCGCGGTAGCGGCCCGTACGCACCTGGCGCGCCCAGTCGCGCATGACGCCCCTCGGCTGGTCGCCGCCGAAGCCGAGCCGGGTGCCGGGCCAGCGGCCGAGCACGGCCGCCGTGGCGGTGATCAGCAGTTGGGTCAGGAGCAGGCCGGGGCCGCGCAGGGCGCCGAACGCGCGGAACCAGACCGAGCCGGTGGCGACGATCACTACTCCGTCGACGCCGGGACCCCGAAAACCGGAACCCCCTACGCCGGAGCCCCCAACACCGGAGCCCCCGACACCGGCGTCCCTCAAGTCCGGGCCCCCGACGCCCGAGCCCCCGAAGTCCGAGCCCCCGGCGCCGACGGTTTTCCTCGCCAATGACGCGTACACCAACGCGAGTTGCCCCCCGAGGCTGTGGCCGAGGAGGTACAGGGGCGGCTCGGCGCCCAGCTCGGCGCGGATCGCGGCGAGGACGGCCGGCAGGTCCTCCTCGACGATCGCCCGGTAGCCGTGGTCGCCCGCCGCGCGGCCGGTGCGGCGCGGAGTCGCCTCGCCCTGGCCGCGCAGGTCGGCGGTGAGCGCGGTCAGCCCCTCGTCGTGCAGCTGACGCGCGAAGCGGCGGTAGAAGCGGGCGGGGGTGCCCATGGCCGGCAGGACGAGCACCACGGGAGCCGGGGGCGGGCCCGGCGCCGGCCCCGAGCCGGACGGCAGGAAGCGTTCCGGCGCGGGGGCGCGCAGGCCGCGCACCGGAAGGCGGGTGCCGTCCGGGAGTTCGGCGGTCGTCACGAGGGGCAGCGCGGCGACGGGTTCCGGCTGGGTCATGGGGCCCAGCATGTCCCATCGCACACATGACCGCACGGGCCCACGCCGAAACGGGGCACGCCGGGACGGAGCCACGACGGGACGGGGCGCGCGACGGGCAACTCCCGCCGCGCGCCCCGCATTTGGTCGGCCGGCGCTGCGCGGCCGCTCGCTCAGCGGCTGTAGCGCATCAACGCGCGCACCATGTGGCAGGTGATGTCGGAGGGCGGGTGGATCCCGACCTGCTCCGCCATGCTCCTGATCGTGGTGTTCTTCGCCTGGTTCGGCAGATGGACGCCCGAGTCGAGCAGGGCGATCGCCAGGCGCATGGCCTTCAGACGGCGGTTGTGGTGGACGTACCACTCGCGGGGGCGGCCGGCGGGCAGCGCCTTCTTCTCCAGCGGGGCGTACGGCAGGTCGATCAGTACGGGTCGGGAAACACGCTTCTTCGTCGGTGCGGCAGCGGGCACGGGCATCCTCCTGTCGCGGTCGGGACCCCCCGTCGGGCGCCCTCGAACACTACGTTGATTCTACCGCCCGGCACTGACAATCGCCGCTGGCCAGACGGGCTTTGAGGCATTCGAACAAGGCCGTGCCGCACGGGCCTGGGGCGGGTGGTTCGGGGGGTAGCGTGTGGGCATGGAGATCTGGATCAACCCCGCCTGTTCGAAGTGCCGGAGCGCCCTGACGCTGCTCGACGCGGAGGGCGCCGACTACACCGTGCGCCGCTACCTCGACGACGTGCCGAGCGAGGACGAGATCCGCGCCGTCCTCGAACGCCTCGGCCTCGAACCCTGGGACATCACGCGGACCCAGGAGCAGGCCGCCAAGGACCTTAACCTCACCGACCGCGAGGCCTGGCCCCGTGACGCCTCGGCCCGCGCCCGCTGGATCAAGGCCCTCGCCGAGCACCCGAAGCTGATCCAGCGGCCCATCATCACCGCCGACGACGGCACGGCGGTGGTCGCCCGGACCGAGGAGGCCGTGCGGGACGCGCTCGCCCGCTGACGCCCGGGAGCGGGCGCCGCCGCCTCCGAGCCCGCGGAAACCGGTCGGGAGCGTATACGGACCGGCCCTCGCGAGCGTGCGGGCGGCGGCGCCGCACCCGGGACCGCCGCCGCCGACGCGGCCCCTGAGTGACGTGGGCCACACCCCAGCAGGTAACACGGGGTTCACACGAGGGCAACGGCCGGGAAATCGCGGATTGCCAGGCTGCCGCACATCACCACGGCACCGCAGCACCCGCACGTTCTGCGCCGTACCGAACGTTTCAAGGATGGGGCCCCCGTGACCTTCAAGGCTGAGTACATCTGGATCGACGGCACCGAGCCGACCGCCAAGCTCCGTTCGAAGACCAAGATCCTCGGGGACGACGCGAAGGGTGCGGAGCTGCCGCTGTGGGGCTTCGACGGATCCAGCACGAACCAGGCCAAGGGGCACGCCTCGGACCGGGTGCTGCGGCCCGTCTTCACCTGCCCGGACCCGATCCGCGGCGGCGACGACGTACTCGTCCTGTGCGAGGTCCTCAACACGGACATGACCCCGCACGAGTCCAACACCCGCGCCGAACTGGCCGAGGTCGAGGCCCGGTTCGCCGCGCAGGAGCCGATCTTCGGCATCGAGCAGGAGTACACCTTCTTCGAGGGCGACCGCCCGCTCGGCTTCCCCGTCGGCGGCTTCCCCGCCGCCCAGGGCGGCTACTACTGCGGCGTCGGCTCGGACGAGATCTTCGGCCGCGACGTCGTCGAGGCGCACCTGGAGAACTGCCTGACGGCGGGCCTCGGCATCTCCGGCATCAACGCCGAGGTCATGCCCGGCCAGTGGGAGTTCCAGGTCGGCCCGCTCGCCCCGCTGGAGGTCTCCGACCAGCTGTGGCTCGCCCGCTGGCTGCTCTACCGCACCGCCGAGGACTTCAAGGTCTCCGCGACCCTCGACCCGAAGCCGGTCAAGGGCGACTGGAACGGCGCGGGCGCGCACACCAACTTCTCCACCCGGGCGATGCGCGAGGGTTACGACGCGATCATCACCGCCTGCGAGTCCCTCGGCGAGGGCTCCAAGCCGATGGACCACGTCAAGAACTACGGAGCCGGCATCGACGACCGGCTCACCGGCCTGCACGAGACCGCCCCGTGGAACGAGTACAGCTACGGCGTCTCCGACCGCGGCGCCTCGGTCCGCATCCCCTGGCAGGTCGAGGTGGACCGCAAGGGCTACATCGAGGACCGCCGTCCCAACGCCAACGTCGACCCGTACGTGGTGACGCGCCTGCTCGTCGACACCTGCTGCTCCGCGCTGGAGAAGGCCGGCCAGGTCTGACCCGCCGTGCACACCGCCGACGGGGGCACCCACCGATACGGGTGGGCGCCCCCGTCGTCATCTGATTCAATGGGGAGCATGGGCAGCCACCAGAACACCTCGACGGGTCGTGACGACCTCGAGCCTTTCTGGCCCTCCCGTCAGCACCACGACTTCGACCGGGTGTGTTGCCGCGCGACGAACGCGCGGGCCCTCTAAAGCCGTTCACCCCGGCCTTCGCCTGACGCGCACGACGTAACGACGTACGTCTCGTTCTCGACGACTCCTTATCTCGCGCGAAAGAGCTGACCTCTCATGGCGAACTCCCGTACCTTCACCGCCACTGCCACCGCCACCGCCCCCTCCTCCGCCCGGGGGCGCCTGCGCGCCGTCGACCCGGACGAGGTGGTGCGCGTCCCCGACTTCCTGCCGCCCGGCGCCACCTGGCTGCCCGCGCCGCAGCACACCCTGCCGACCCTGCCGGGGCAGCCGCCGATGGTCGGCTACCTCGTCCTCGTGCCGGCCGCCGCGCAGGAGAGCGCCCCGCCGCAGGCACCGGCCACGGGGCCGATCACCATCGACGCCGTCCAGCGCTCCGCCGCCGTGGAGGGGCGGCCCCTGGACCTCACGTACCTGGAGTTCGAACTCCTCGCGCACCTCGTCGCGCACCCCCACCGGGTGCACACCCGCGACCAGTTGGTGACCACGGTGTGGGGGTACGGCCACGTCGGCGACGGGCGGACCGTGGACGTCCACGTGGCGCGGCTGCGGCGCAAGCTCGGCGCCGAGCACCGGGCGACGATCCAGACGGTGCGGCGGGTGGGCTACAAGTACGTGCCGCCGACGCCCCGCTGAGCGCCCGCCCTCTGCCGGCAGCAGAAGGCGTTCCCTGACCGCCGCGATCAGGGCAGAGTCACCCGCATGAGACTTCTGATGCTGGGTGGGACCGAGTTCGTGGGCCGTGCCGTCACCGAGGCGGCGCTGGCCCGTGGCTGGGAGGTGACCGTCTTCCACCGCGGCCGGCACGCCGCGCCGCGGGGCGCCAGAGCCGTGCACGGCGACCGTACGGCGGACGGCGGCCTCGCCGGGCTGGCCGGCGGCGAGTGGGACGTGGTGGTCGACACCTGGTCGGCGGCGCCGCACGCCGTACGGGACGCGGCGCGGCTGCTCGCCGGGCGGGCCGGACGGTATGTGTACGTGTCGAGCGGCTCCGTGTACCGCTACCCGGGCGAGGCCGGCTCCGACGAGAACTTCCCCGTGGTGGACGGTGACCCGGACGCGGCGGCCACGACGTACGAGCGGGACAAGCGGGGCGGTGAGCTGGCCGCGCTCGACGCGTTCGGACCGGAGCGGACGATCCTCGCCCGGGCGGGGCTGATCCTCGGCCCGTACGAGAACATCGGCCGCCTGCCGTGGTGGCTGAACCGGATGGCGCGGGGCGGCCCCGTGCTGGCTCCCGGGCCCCGGGACCTGGAGATCCAGTACGTCGACGTGCGGGACCTCGCCCAGTGGATCCTGGACGCCTCGGCGGCGGCCCTGCACGGCCCGTACAACCTGGTCAGCCCCATGGGCCGGTTCACGATGGGCGAGCTGCTCGACGCGTGCGCCGAGGTGGCGGGCGCCCCGGACGTGTCGCTGCGGTGGACGGCACCGGAGACGGTGCTGGAGGCGGGCGTCGAGCCGTGGTCGGAGCTGCCGGTGTGGCTGGCGCCCGGCGAGCTGCACGACACCATGCACCGCACCTCCTCGCGGAAGGCGATCTCCGCGGGGCTCGAGGCGAGGCCCGTCGCGGAGACGGTGCGCGACACGTGGGAGTGGCTGCGCTCCCTCGGCGGCACCCCGCCGCAGCGCCCGGACCGCCCGACGGTCGGCCTGGACCCCGCCAAGGAGGCCGAGGTGCTCGGGCTCTAGGGCGCGGGGGGTCCGGGGGGGGTGTCGTCAGGTACACCCCCGGGCCGGGGGGCGGGCCCCGTGACCTGGGCGCGTGCGGCGGGCGAGACTGGGTGACGCCGTAGACGCCGAGAGGGATGGATGCCATGACGAGGCTGAACGACGCAGTGATCGCGGGGGCCCGGGGCCTCTATCTGGCGATCGTCTCGATGGTGGGGTCGAACGTCCTCTTCGTCTTCTCGGTCGTCTCGATCGCGTTCCTCCCGCTCGGCATCGGCTTCCTCACCACCCCGGTCATCCTCATGGGCGTGCGCAAGTACGCCGACGCGCACCGCGTACGGGCCGCCGAGTGGTCCGGGGTGCGCATCCCGGTGCCCTACCGTCCCTTCCCCGCCGGGAAGCGGTCCGGCCTCGCCGGGCAGGTGGAGCGCTGCTCGCTGATGCTGAAGGACCCCGCGACCTGGCGCGACCTCCAGTGGCTCCTGGTGAACATGTCCGCGGGTGCCGTCGTGGCGCTCCTGCCCCCGGTGCTGATGCTCTACATGGTGTACGGCTGGGTCCTCGCGCTCGGCGTGTGGGAGCCGATCCACGAGGCCGGCGGCGGCGAGTGGTTCGCCTTCATCCACGTGACCTCGCAGTCCACCGCCAACCAGGCGGCCGTGCTCGGCATGGTCATCTTCCTGCTGGGCGTCGCGGTCAACACCTCGCTCATACGCGCCCACTTCCTCCTCGCCCGTACGTTCCTCGCGCCCACGGCCGCCATGCGGGAGCGCCAACTGGCCGACCGCGTCGACCGGTTGACCGAGACCCGGCACGACGCCGTGGACAACTCCGCCGCCGAACTGCGCCGCATCGAGCGCGACCTGCACGACGGCGCGCAGGCCCGCCTGGTCGCCATGGGCATGGACCTCGGCACCATCGAGGCGCTCGTCGAGACGGACCCGGCCAAGGCCAAGCAGCTGCTCGCCGAGGCCCGGCGCAACTCCGGCGAGGCGCTGGGCGAACTGCGCGACCTGGTCCGCGGCATCCACCCGCCGGTCCTCGCCGAACGCGGCCTCGGGGACGCGGTGAAGGCCCTCGCGCTGCGCCTGCCGGTGGCCACCGAGGTCGACGTGGAGCTGCCGGGGCGGGCCGGGGCCCCGGTCGAGTCGGCGGCGTACTTCGCGGTGAGCGAGGCGCTGACGAACGCGATCAAGCACTCGGGCGCCGACCGCGTCTGGGTGGACGTCCACCACGCCGACGGCATGCTCCGCGTCTCCGTCACCGACAACGGCAGGGGCGGCGCCAACCCCGGGGCGGGCTCCGGGCTGAGCGGGATCGAACGCCGACTCGGTACATTCGACGGCGTCCTGGCCGTCAGCAGCCCCGCCGGCGGTCCCACCATGGTCACCATGGAGATCCCTTGCGCGTTGTCCTAGCCGAAGACCTCTTCCTGCTGCGCGACGGCCTGGTGCGGATGCTGGAGGCATTCGGCTTCGAGATCGCGGCCGCCGTGGAGAGCGGGCCCGAACTCACCAAGGCCCTCGCGGAGTTGGAGCCGGACGTCGCCGTCGTCGATGTCCGGCTCCCGCCGTCCCACACGGACGAGGGCCTCCAGTGCGCGCTGGCCGCCCGCCGCGCCCGGCCCGGACTGCCCGTCCTCGTCCTGTCGCAGCACGTGGAGCAGTTGTACGCGCGGGAGCTGCTGGCCGACGGCACGGGTGGCGTCGGCTACCTCCTGAAGGACCGGGTCTTCGACGCGGCGCAGTTCATCGACGCCGTGCGCAGGGTCGCGGCCGGCGGCACCGCCATGGACCCGCAGGTGATCCAGCAGCTCCTGTCCCGGCGCTCGCGCGACCAGCCGCTCGGGGCGCTCACCCCGCGCGAGCGCGAGGTGCTCGAACTCATGGCGCAGGGCCGCTCGAACACGGCGATCGCCGCGCAGCTCGTCGTCACCGAGCGGGCCATCGCCAAGCACACGTCGAACATCTTCGGAAAGCTCGGCCTGCCGGTGTCCGACGACGACAACCGGCGGGTGCTCGCGGTGCTGGCCTATCTGGACCAAGGGCGCTGAACACGCAGGGCGGTTGATGCGTATGTAGTCCCATGGGACGCACATCACGAAAACGATCCAAGCTGGCGGGACGGATGATCGGCGCGTCGGCGGCCCTGCTCCTGGGCGGCGGCGGCCTGGTCGCGGTGAACGTCCACGCGAGCGCCGACGAGACCGGCGACCGGCCGCCGCCGCGGAGCGCCGGGCAGCGGGTGTCGACCATCAGCTGCCCGGACGTGGCCACGGAACTGTCCGAGGTGCCCCCGCCCGCCCGCGAGGCGGTGGACCGCGAACTCGCCGAGCTGGACGGCCAGATCACCCGGGCCTACGACCAGCTCACCGCCGCGCGGGACAAGGAGTCCGTGCTCGACCCGCTGGCGGAGCGGCGGCGCGCAACCCTCGGCGAGATCGCGGACGCCATGGACCGGGCGGGCGGACGCCCCGAGGGGCTCGACGGCATGGCGCCCTGCACGGTGCGCGCCTCCATCGGAGACGGATCGCGCTCCGGTGGCCGCAGCGAGAACGGGCCCGTCGCCGAGGACTTCGTCGCGATCGAGTCCGTCCGGCCGGACGTGAACCGGCCCCGCGAGCAGCGGGGCGCCTCCCGGGGCACCTTCACCACGAAGTGCGGGCGGAACGAGAACGGCAAGTTCAACCCGGACAACGTCATCGTCGCCCCCGGGGTGAGCAACGGCGCCCACCACATGCACGACTACGTGGGCAACCAGGAGACGGACGCGTTCTCCGACGACGACGACCTCGCCGGCGGCGCCACCAGCTGCCGCGATCAGGGCGACAGGTCGACGTACTACTGGCCCGTGCTGCGGCTCCAGAACGGGCGGGACGAGGACGACGCCCGGGCGGACGGCGGCGGCAAGGACCAGAACGTCGGCGAGATCCAGACCCCGGCCTCGGTCACGCTGAAGTTCGTCGGCAATCCGCGGAGCAAGGTCGTCGCGATGCCGCGGTTCCTGCGGATCATCACCGGCGACGCCAAGGCGTTCACGAACGGCGACGCGAACGCCAACGCCTCGTGGAGCTGCACCGGTTTCGAGAACCGGCAGCTCACGGACAAGTACCCGATCTGCCCCGAGGGCAGCAAGGTCGTGCGCCGGTTCGCCTTCCAGAGCTGCTGGGACGGGCGGAACACCGACAGCGCCAACCACCGCACCCACGTCGCCTTCGCCGACCGGCGCACCGGCGCCTGCCCGCAGGGCTTCCGGGCCATCCCGCAGCTGGTGCAGCGCATCGTCTACGACGTGCCGCCGGGCCCGGGATTCGCCGTCGACTCCTTCCCCGAGCAGCTGCACAAGCCCGTCACCGACCACGGCGACTTCATCAACGTCTTCGACGAGCGGCTGATGCGGCGCGTCGCGGGGTGCGTCAACTCCGGGCAGCGCTGCTCCTGAGAGCGGCCCCACCCCTCGGGGCCGGCCCGCCACCCCCGGGCCGGCCCCTTCGCGTCAGCCCATGCGGTGACCGCGGTGGCCCCCGCCGTGCCCGTGCGCGGCGTCCACCACGGTCCCGCCGAGCCGCTCGCGCAGCGCCGAGATGTCGGCGGGGCCGCCGACCGCGACCCAGCTGCCGCCGACGAGGTACGTGCCCCCGTAGTCGTTCGCCTCGTCGAGCCATTCGGCCTGGCCACGGGCGTTGGCGAAGGTGACGAGGACGTAGCGCCGGGCACCGTCGTCACAGGTGGCCTGACGCAGGTCGGCGGCGTCCGTCTGGACGTCGGCCGTGCACCCCGCCCTGGCCGCCAGCTGCTCCAGGCTGCCGCGCGCCGTGTCCGGTGTGCCTGGTGTGTCGCCGCCCCCCGAGCCGCACCCCACGCTCACCGCACCGCATCCCACCAGCGCGAGCAGAAGGCCCACACCTCTGCCCGCCCGCGCCCTTCGTGCTGCCCGCATCGCCCACCGACCTCTTCCGGCGAGTGCGACTCGCCTGTCTCGTATGCGCCTGTGTGGAAGGCCCACCGCACGGATACCGTGCGCCGCAGCCTCACCTCAGGGGGTACACATGTCCGCACCGTCCCGACGTTCCCTGCTCGGCACCGCCGGCGCCCTCGGCCTCGGCGCCGCCGTCGGCGGGGTGCCGCTGCCGGCGCACGCCGTCGAGGGGTCCGCGAAGGCCCCCGCGTTCGATACGGATGCCGCGCGCGCGGCGCTCAACAGACTCCTGCCGCGGCACGCGGAACAGTTCCGGCTCACCCTCGTGCCCGCCCAGGGGCGCGAGGACCGCTTCCGGGTCACCGGCACCACCGGCCGGATCACGGTCACCGGCACGACGCCCGCCGTGCTCCTCACCGGCGTCCACTGGTACCTGAAGTACGTGTGCGGCGTCCACATCACCTGGAACGGCGACCAGCTCGACCTGCCGCACAGGCTGCCCGCCCCGGTGAAGCCGCTGGAGCGGTCCACCTCGCTGCCCCACCGGTTCGCCCTGAACGACACCAACGACGGTTACACCGCGCCGTACGCCGACTGGGCGTACTGGGAGCGCATGATCGACGTACTCGCCCTGCACGGCTGCAACGAGGTGCTGGTCGTGGCGGGCGCCGAGGCCGTCTACCACCGGGTCCTCACGGAGTTCGGCTACTCCGAGGCCGAGGCGCGGACCTGGCTGCCGGCGCCCTCGCACCAGCCGTGGTGGCTGCTCCAGAACCTGTCGGGGTACGGCGGCCCCCTCAGCGCGCGGCTCATCGCGGACCGCGCCGCGCTGGGGCGCAGGATCGCCGACCGGCTGCGCTCGCTCGGCATCGCTCCCGTGCTGCCCGGCTACTACGGGCACGTGCCCGACGGCTTCGTGGCGCGCAACGGCGGGGACGCGCGAGTCGTCCCGCAGGGCGTCTGGCACGGCTTCCCCCGGCCCGACTGGCTCGACCCGCGCACCGACGCCTTCGCCCGGGTCGCCGCGTCCTTCTACCGCCACCAGCGGGAGCTGTTCGGCGCCGCCGACCTGTTCAAGATGGACCTGCTGCACGAGGGCGGGACGCCCGGCGACGTGCCCGTGCCGGACGCGGCGCGCGGGGTGGAGAGAGCCCTGCGCGCCGCGAGACCCGGGGCCGTCTGGGTGATTCTGGGTTGGGAGGCCAACCCGCTGCCCGCGCTGCTCGACGCCGTCGACAAGAAGCGGATGCTGATCGTCGACGGCGTCTCGGACCGGTACGCGAGCGTCACCGACCGGGAGAAGGACTGGGGCGGCACGCCCTACGCCTTCGGCACCATCCCCAACTTCGGCGGCCGCACGACGATCGGCGCCCGCACCCACCTGTGGAACGAGAAGTTCTTCGCCTGGCGCGACAAGCCGGACAGCGCGCTCGCGGGCACCGCCTTCATGCCCGAGGCCACCGACCGCGACCCCGCCGCCTTCGAGCTGTTCTCCGAACTCGCCTGGACCAAGGCCCCCTTGGACCGCGCCGCGTGGTTCTCCTCCTACGCCGACTTCCGCTACGGCGGGCGGGACCGCGCCGCGCGCTCGGCCTGGCGGGCACTGCACGACACCGCCTACCAGCACACCGCCGTGGAGCGCAGCGACCCCCACGACTCCCTGTTCGCCGCCCGCCCCGACCTGGCGGCGGCCCGCGCCGCCGAGTACGCGCCGCGCGCCCTCACCTACGACCCGGCCCGCTTCGACGCCGCGCTCGCCGGGCTGCTCGGGGTGCCGGGCGCCCTACGGGGCAGCGCCGCCTACCGCTACGACCTGGTGGACGTGGCCCGCCAGGCCCTCGCGCACCGCAGCCGCCAGCTCCTGCCCCAGCTGCGGGCCGCGTACCGGCGTAAGGACCAGGAGACCTTCCGCGCCCTCTCCACGCTGTGGCTGCGGCTGATGCGGCTCTCGGACGAGGTGACGGGCACCCACTCGGCCTTCCTGCTCGGGCCCTGGATCGAGGCCGCCCGGCGCATGGGCACGAGCGAGGCCGAGTGCGCCGAGTTCGAGCGGACCGCCAAGGTGCTGATCACCACGTGGGGCGGGCGCGCCACGGCCGACGGCGGCAAGCTCCACGAGTACGGCAACCGCGAGTGGCACGGCCTGCTGGGCGACTTCTACCTCCCCCGCTGGCAGCGGTGGCTCGACGAGCTGGCGGACGCGCTGGCCGCCGGGCGCGCGCCGGCGCCGGTCGACTGGTTCGCCGTGGAGGACTCCTGGACGCGGGAGCGCGAGGACTATCCGCTGCGCCCGGCCGGCGACGCCCACCGCACCGCCGCACGGGTGCGCGGCGTGCTCGCGCGGGCGCCCTACCAGGGGACCGTCGAGGTCACCGCCGAACCGCCGGCCTTCCCGCCGGGCGGCCACGCGCTGGTGAGCGCCGTCTTTCGCAACGTCAACGGGCTGCGCGCCACCGGCCGCGTCGACTTCGCGTTGACCGGCATCGACGCCCGGCCGACCGGCCCGGTGTCCCTGCCGAGGGTCGGCCCGGGGGCGACGGGAAAGGTGACGTGGCGGGCCAGTGCGCCGGACACGCCCCTGGACCGGCCGCTGCGGCCGATGCCCTACGAGATCACCGTGCGGTACGGACCGGCGGGCGAGCGGCGGGTGCGGCACGTCCACGAGGGGACCCTGTTCGAGGCGGGACCGGTGAGCGACGCGTGGCGGACGTACAGCACCAACGCCGCCGTCTTCGGGGAGCTGGAAGAGCGGTACGCGATCGACGGGGGCGGCGCCGACCTGTGGAAGGGCACCGCCGAGTTCGGCACGCTGTACCGGCGGCAGGCGTTGCGGGACGGGGTGTCGGTGACGGTGCGCGTCGACACGCAGGCGGTCACGGGGCCCTGGGCGCGCGCCGGCCTCATCGCCCGTAACACCATGGCGACGCCGGGCTCCCGCGGCATCGTGGACCTCGCCGTCACGCCGGCCAACGGCGTCGTCCTGTCGTACGACACCAACGGCGACGGGACGCTGGACGCCTATCAGCGGATCACGGGCGTCAAGGCGCCGGTGCTGCTGCGCCTCACGCGTGCCGAGGGCTCCGTCACCGGCGCCTGCTCCACCGACGGCGGCGCCTCTTGGCGCACGGTGGCGACGGTGCGCGTGCCGGGCGCCGCCGCGGCGCAGGACGTGGGGATGTTCATGAGCGCGACGAACGGTGGCGACGAGGGGCGCGGGACGGTCGAGTTCAGCGGCTGGGCGGTGACGCCGTAAAGCCGTGCCGCGTGGGCACGTGTGTGCGAGGGTGGGGCCGTGAACGCGAACTGGGAAGAGCGCGTGGCGAAGGCCTGGGACACCTTCGACACCTACGAAGAGGACCGCGCCGGGGAGTTCCGCGCGCTGATCGGCCAATTGGCCGCGGAGCTGCCCGAGGGCCATCCCGCCGGCCTCTTCGAGCGGGCCTGCGCCTTCGACTCGACCGGGCACTCCGACCGGGCCGTGCCGCTGTACCAGGAGGCACTGGAGCGCGGCCTGGACGGCGGCCGCAGGCGGCGCGCGCTGATCCAACTCGCCAGCTCGCTGCGGAACGTGGGCCGGGCGGCGGAGGGCGTCGCGCTCCTCGGTCCGGAACTGGAGGCGGCCCCGGACGAGTTGGACGACGCCGTGCGCGCCGTCCTCGCGCTGTGCCTGGCGAACCTCGGCCGGGAACGCGAGGGCCTCGCCCTGGTGCTCGGCGCCCTCGCCCCCCATCTGCCGCGCTACCAGCGGTCCATGGGTGCTTACGCCCGCGCTCTGGTGGAGCCCGCCGAAGCCTGAGGTGACCAACCGACGATTCGCTCGTTTTGCTGAACGTGTCGTCGAATGTGCAGTCCAAGCAGCCGCAGTCCGCGAGCGCCAGCGGCCCCGCTCCCGTGGTCGACGTGGAGCAGGCCGAGGCCGCCCTCGTCGAGCACTACCCCCGGCTCGTCCGGCTCGCCTATCTGGTGCTGCCGCCGAGCCTCGGACGCAACCGCCGCGTCCTGACCGCCCACGCCCTGACCCAGCGCGCCCTGCCGCGCGGCCGCACCCCGGGCACGGCGGTCGTCGTCCCCGCCCAGCACGGCGGCGGGGGCGGCCACCAGCGGGACCCCGGCTACGCGTACGTGCGCCTGCGGGTCCTGCGCGGCGCGCTCGACGCCGGGCTCCCCCTGACGTGGCGGGCCCGGCCCCGGCGGGCGCAGCTGCCCCCGCTGCTGCCGCAGGTCCTCGGGCTCCGGCTCTTCCCGCACGCGGGCGGCGCCGACGAACTGGCCCTGGACCAGCACCTGGCCGAGCTGTCCGGCGCGGGCCGCGCCGCCTACGTGCTGCGGGGCCTGGAGGCGCTCGACGACGCCGGGGTGCGCACGGTGCTCACGGCCGCCGGGTGCGACGACCCGGACGACGCCCTCGCCGAGGCGGACGAGGTCGAGGCCCCTTACGCCCTGCTGGCCTCCCCCGAGTTCGACCCCTGCTCCCTGCAGGCCCGGCCGACGGACCTGATGCGGCGCAGGCAGCACATGAAGGCCGCGGGCGTCGCGGCCGTCGCCCTGCTGGTGTGCGGGGCGCTGCTCGGCCTGCCGGGCGAGGGCTGGGGGCCCGACGGCGCCGCCGCTCCCCCGTACGCGCAGAACCCGGCCGGTCAAGCGGCCCTCGACCCGGGCCGGTTGACGGTGGCCACGGCGGGGGCGTGGAAACGTTCCGCCCGCGCCGACTTCTCGGTGTGGCCCGCCCGCGGCGGCCTCGTCGGCGACAAGGACCTCCTGCGCCGCGCCCTCGCCGTCTGGGCCCGGCCCGGCGGGACCGTCCAGGTGTCGGCCACCCCGGGCACGCCCTCCGGGGCGCCCCCGGGTCCCGCGCAGCTCCTCTTCGCCGGTGAGGTCGACGCCGCGCGCGTGGTGCTGTTCCACGACGGTCTGCGCATCGTGCGCTACGCCGAGCCGAAGGAGGGCACGAGCGGCGCCGCGCTGGACTTCGCGCGCGTGGACGGGGCGAGCGGTCCGGAGGCGAGCGCCGTCGTCGTCAGCCGCGCGGACGGCAACATCCGCTATCTGACGGCCCCCTGGATCCGCGCCACCGAGGTCCGCGACCTGCTGAAGCCCGCCGGGCAGGCCGTGCCGCTGCGCCGCGACGAGGACGGCGTCACCGAGCCCTTCTCCGGCCCCGCGCCGAGCGGCCGGTGCACGTCCTGGAACGCGCTGCGGATGCGCGACGACCTGGGCGCGGAGCGGATGTCCACCGACCTCGGCGAGCTGGTCCCCGCCCGGCTGACCGCGGGCCGCCCCGAGGCGCCGCGCGAGGCCACGCCCGCGGACTGGGCCAAGTCCGCCTGCTCCCTGGCCACGGTGCGCTCCAACGGCGTACGGACGGTGAACTCCTGGGCGTACGCCCGCCAGACGCTGCCCGAGGCCAACGGCGCCGCCCAGTGGGTCTGCACCCGGGCCGAGACCTGGCGGGGCGCGGGCAGCCGGAGCTTCGCGGAGATCCAGCCGGCCGATGTCCCGGCGGGCGCGGTGGCCGCCAAGGCGGAGGACTCCCCGGCGTGCGGGGCGCGCGACCCGAAGGTGCTCGCGGGCGTGCTGTGGAAGTCCCGGGCCGGCAACTGGTACCTCCTGGGCGCGGGCAGCAAGGACGTGACGTCCCTGTCCTCGTCCGGCGGCGACCGCGTCCAGGACAACGTCATCGCGGTCAGGACGGAGCGCACCGCCCGCGTCCGGCTGACCGGCACCCTCGCGGACGGCACGAAGGTGACGACGCTCGGCTAGCGCGAACGCGGCGACGCACGGCGACGCGGCGACTACGGCGACGGTCCGGTGGGTGGCCCGGGATTTTTCCCCGCGCCACCCCCTGTACCCCCCGGCTACCCGTCAGTACATTGACGCCATGTCTCACAAGCAGAGCCGGGTGCCCGGATCCGTCGCCTCCGAGCACATACCGCTCAAGGCGCGCGACGTCTCCTTCTCCTGGGCGGACACCCCGCTGCACTGGCTCCCGGGCGACCCGTTCACCGCGCACACCATCAACGTCCTGCACCTGCTGCTGCCGGCCGGGGAGCGCTGGTTCGTGCACGTGTACAAGCAGGTCCTGCCCCACATCCGGGACGAGCGGCTGCGCGCGGACGTCATCGGGTTCATCGGCCAGGAGGCGATGCACGCGCAGGCCCACGACGAGGTGCTGCCGCACCTCAGGGAGCAGGGACTGGACCCGACGCCGTACACCGCCCAGGTCGACTGGCTCTTCGAGAAGCTGCTCGGGGACCGCGCCCTGCCGCCGGGCCGGGCGCGCCACTGGTGGCTGATGGAGCGCGTGGCGATGATCGCGGCCATAGAGCACTACACCGCCTTCCTCGGCGACTGGGTGCTCAACGCCGAGGAGCTGGACCGCAGGGGCGCGGATCCGACCATGCTGGACCTGCTGCGCTGGCACGGCGCCGAGGAGGTCGAGCACCGGTCGGTGGCCTTCGACCTGTTCCAGCACGTCGACGGCGGCTACCGGCGCCGGGTGCGGACCTGGGCGACCGCCTTCACCGCGCTGGTCTTCCTCTGGCAGCGCGGGGCGCGGTTCTTCATGGAGAACGATCCGACGCTCGTCGGCGGCCGGGCGAGCTTCCGGGCCTTCCACCGCGGCGGGCGCGCGGGCACCCTGCCGTCGACCGGCGCCATGCTGCGCTCCATCCCCCGCTATCTGGGCCGGGACTACCACCCGTCCCAGGAGGGCAGCACGGCCCAGGCCGTGGCCTATCTGGCGTCCTCGCCGGCCGCCACCGCCGCCGAGCAGGCCGCCGCCCAGCGGTCGAACGGAAGCGTCTGACATGCCCCGCATCCCCACCCTCGCCCTCGTCGCGGGCGGCGCCCTGCTCGCGCGGCGGGCCCTGCGCCGCCGCATCGCCGCTTCCCCGCTGTGGCCGCTGCCCGCCCTGGAGGAGCCGGTTTCCGGACAGCCGCGCCCCCGGGCGCTGCGGCTGCGCGTGGCACGCCATGAGCGGGTGGCCGAGGGCGTGGTGCAACTCCGCCTGGAGGGGCGGGACTTGCCGCGCTGGCGGCCGGGCGCCCATCTCGACCTGGTGCTCCCGTCGGGACTCGTGCGGCAGTACTCGCTGTGCGGCGACCCCGAGGACAGCTCCTCGTACACCGTCGCCACCAGGCTGATCGCCGCCGAGGACGGGGGCAGGGGCGGTTCGCGCGAGGTGCACGAGCGGTTGCGGGAGGACGACGAGGTCGAGGTGCGCGGGCCGCGCAACCGCTTCCCGCTGGCGGACGCCCCCTCGTACGTCTTCGTCGCCGGTGGCATCGGGATCACGCCGATCCTGCCGATGCTGCGGGCCGTCGCGGCCTCCGGGGTGCCGTGGCGGCTGCTGTACGGGGGGCGGTCGCGCCGCTCCATGCCGTTCCTCGAAGAGGTCGCCGAGCTCGCCGGGGAGCACGCGGGGCGGGTGACCGTCGTCGCCGAGGACGAGGACGGGCTGCCGGACGTGGCCGCCTTCCTGAGCGGGACGCCCGAGGGCGCCGCCGTGCACGTGTGCGGGCCGCCGGCGCTGCTCGACGCGGTGACGGACGCGCTGCCGCGGGGGTGCGCGCTGCGGACGGAGCGGTTCTCGGCCGGCGCCCGAAGCGGCGGCGACACGGCCTTCGAGGTCGAACTGCGGCGCAGCGGGCGCACGGTGGCGGTCGGCGCCGACAGCACGGTGCTCGCCGCGGTCCGCACCGTGCTGCCGGACACGGCGTACTCCTGCGAGCAGGGGTTCTGCGGTACGTGCCGGCAGCGCGTGCTGGCCGGGGAGGTCGACCACCGCGACGAGCTGCTCACGGACGGGGAGCGGGTGTCCGCCATGCTCATCTGCGTCTCGCGGGCGCACGGCGGACGGCTGGTGCTCGACCTGTGAGCCCCGGGGCCGATCCGGCCCCCCGAGAGGCCGGATCGGCTCGGTAAGGTGTTCGTATGACAACCGGGGTACGCCGCAGGATGGGTGTCGAGGAGCGGCGGCAGCAGCTGATCGGCGTCGCGCTCGACCTGTTCAGCCACCGCTCGCCCGACGACGTCTCCATCGACGAGATAGCGGCGGCCGCGGGCATCTCGCGCCCGCTCGTCTACCACTACTTCCCCGGCAAACTCAGCCTGTACGAGGCGGCGTTGCGGCGGGCGGCCGAGGACCTGGCCGAGCGGTTCGTGGAGCCGCCCGAGGGCCCGCTCGGGGCCCGGCTGCTGCGGGTGATGGGCCGCTTCCTGTCCTTCGTGGACGAGCACGGGCCCGGCTTCTCCGCGCTGATGCGGGGCGGCCCGGCGGTCTCGGCGGGCGGTGGCTGCGCGGTGGGCACGGCGTCGACGACGAACGCGCTGATCGACTCCGTGCGGCAGGCGGCGTACGACCAGATCCTCGCGCACCTGAAGGTCACCGCGCCGTCCGCCCGGCTCGAACTGGTCGTGCGCTCCTGGATCTCACTGGCCGAGTCCACGGCGCTGCTCTGGCTGGACGGCCGGCGCATCCCGCGCGCGGAGCTGGAACGGCAACTGGTGCACGACTTCGTGGCGTTGACCGCCGTGAGCGCCGCGCACGACGAGGAGATGGCGGCGCTGCTGCGCGAGATCCTCGCCGAGGAGCCGGCCGACGGCCCGTTCGCGGAGCTGATCGGCCGGCTGGTCGCGCTGGCGCCGTGAGCGTCCCGCTGAGCGTGCGCGCGGCACGGGAGGGCGACACGGCCACCCTCGCCGGCCTCTACGACGGCGCGGCCCGCTGGATGCGGGAGCGCGGCATCGAGCAGTGGCGGCCGGGTGACAAGGACGAGCGGCACTTCCGCCGGCTGATCACCTCGGGCGTCGATGAGGTGTGGCTCGCCCACGAGGGCGAGGAGGTCGTCGGGGCGTTCGAGGTGTGGTGGCGGGACGAGGCCGCGTGGGGTGTGCGGGCGCCGGACGCCGGCTATGTGCACCGGCTCATGGTGCGGCGCGGGGCGCGGCCCGGGACCGGGCGGGCGATGCTCGCGCGGGCCGAGCGGCGGATCGCCGCGGCCGGGCGCGCGCTGTGCAGGCTGGACTGCGTGACGGCCAATCCTCGGCTGCGCGCGTACTACGAGGACGCCGGGTACACGGTCGTGGGTGAGTTGCCGGACAAGGTCGCCGCCGACGGGAGCACGTACGGCGTGACGTTGCTGGAGAAACGACTCACCGGGTGTTAGGGCCGGTCAGGCCGAGGACCAGGAGCGCGATGTCGTCGTCCCTGTCGTGGCCGAAGCAGGCGAGCAGCGTGTCGCACAGGGCCGCGACGCCGTGCGGCGCGTCGGCGGCGGCGGCCCGCAGGTGTTCCATGGAGACCGCGAGGTCGATGCCGCGGGTCTCGATGAGGCCGTCGGTGACCATGAGGAGCCGGTCGCTGGGGCGCAGCAGTGTCTCGGTGGGTGCGGGTCGCTCCAGGCCGAGGCCGAGCAGCGGGCCGCACGCGTCGAGGTAGGCGGCGCCGCCCTCGCCGACGACGAGCGGCGGGATGTGCCCGGCGTTGGAGACGCGGGTGCGTCCGGTCGCGGGGTCGACGAGGGCGAGGCAGAGCGTGGCCGTGACCTCGGGGTGGTAGCGCTGGAGCATTCTGTCGAGGCGGTGGGCGAGTGTCCGCGGGTCGGATTCGTCGACGCAGTAGGCGCGCAGGGCGTGCCGGATCTCGACCATCACGGTGGCGGCGTCCAGGGAGTGCCCGACGACGTCGCCGATGGCGGTGAGGACGCCCTGCGGGGTGGGCAGCGCGGCGTAGAAGTCGCCGCCGATCTCCGTGTCGCTGGAGGCGGGTTCGTAGCGCACGACGATTTCCGCGCCGGGGACCTGGGGCACGAGCGCGGGCAGGAAGCTGCGCTGGAGGGTCAGCGCGATGTGCCGCTCCATCTCGTACATGAGCAGCCGCTCGGCGGCGAGCGCGGTGGCGTGGGCGAGCCGGCCCACCAGGCGCCCGGTGTCGGGGAGCGGCCCTTGGGCGTACGCGGGGGTGGCCAGGCACACGGGGGCGCTGCCCTCCCGGCTGCGGGCCAGGGCGAGCCGGGCCCCGTCGGGGCGGCCGGCGGCGCCGGGGGCCTCTGCCTGGAAGAAGCCGGGCGGCCACAGCGGGGAGGGCGCGATGGTGCTGCGCACGCCGACGTGGCCGGACATGATGCGCAGGATGAGGCGGGCGACCGCGTCGTGGGCGCCGTCGTCGGGCAGGGAGGCGGCGGCCCGGCGCCGGGACAGGCCCCGGTGCATCGCGCCGTCGTGGCCGAGGATGAACGCGGCGGCGGGGCTGCGGGTGAGGCGGTCGGTGCCCGCGGCGGCGGCGTCGGCCAGTTCGCGTGGGCAGCGGGCGGACTGCACGTCGAGGATGGTCTCGGCGAGCCGCGTCAGGTGCCCGGCCTCGGCCTCGGCGTCGCTGCGGTGGCGGGCGCCGCGGGCCACGGCGCGGACGACGGCCTGGATCTCCTCCGGTTCGGCGGGCACGGTCAGATAGGCCTCGCCGCCCGCGTCGAGGCCGTGGCACCGGTCGAGGGGCGAGACGCGGGCCGCCGAGAAGTGCACGACGGGCAGGGCGGCGGTGTGCGGCAACTCCTTGAGGCGGCGGCACAGCTCGAAGCCGCTCATGTCGGGCAGGCCGACGTCGATGAGGGCCACGTCGGGCAGTTCGCCGGCGCGGTGGCGCGCCTCCAGTTCGGCGAGGGCCTCACCGGCGGTCGCGGCGAGGATGACGCGGTGGCCGTCCCGGCGCAGGACAGCGCCCAGCGCGTATCGACTGGCGGCGACGTCGTCGACCACCAGGATCGTGGTGTCTGCCTTGCCGTTGGCACTCAAGCTGGCCCCTTTGGGGCAGGGCGGGCGGGGCAGGCCCCCCTCGGGCCTGCCCGACCAAGTTAGCGCTCCGGTACGCGCTGCGGGAGAAGACCGCGACGGCCCGACCGGGAACGGTGAAGATCCCCGGAAGCGCTCTCGCGGAGGGTGTCCTTGCCGATATGATCTGCGCCCTTCGCGTGAACTGTCCCCGGGTGGGGCGCTTGCCCTCGCCCCGGCGTCCGTGCGGGCGGCGACGGCGGAACGGCCGCTCCGGCGAGCGGACTCGTGACCTTCGCCTTCCGCGGGGCGTTCACCGGAGTGTCCGCACTCCTAAGGGGCCTCATGACCCAGCACGTCACCACCGCGCCCGCCCTCACCGACTCCATGCCGTGCCGGGAGTGGTGGCGCGACGCGGTCATCTACCAGGTCTACCCGCGCAGCTTCGCCGACGGCAACGGCGACGGCATGGGGGACCTGCCCGGCATCACGGGCCGCCTGCCGTACCTGCGCGAACTGGGCGTGGACGCCGTCTGGCTCTCCCCCTTCTACGTCTCGCCGCAGGCCGACGCCGGCTACGACGTGGCCGACTACCGCGCCGTCGACCCGGTGTTCGGCACGCTCGGCGACGCCGTCGACCTCGTGCGCGAGGCGCACGCGCTGGGGCTGCGCGTCATCGTCGACCTCGTGCCCAACCACTGCTCGGATCAGCACGAGTGGTTCCGGCAGGCGCTGCGCGAGGGTCCCGCGTCGCCGCTGCGCGACCGCTTCCACTTCCGTCCCGGCAAGGGAGACGATGGCGAACTGCCGCCCAACGACTGGGAGTCCGTCTTCGGCGGCCCCGCCTGGACCCGTGTCGAGGACGGCTCCTGGTACCTGCACCTCTTCGCGCCCCAGCAGCCCGACTTCAACTGGGACCACCCGGCCGTCCGGGACGAGTTCCGCTCCGTGCTGCGCTTCTGGCTGGACCTCGGCATCGACGGTTTCCGCATCGACGTGGCGCACGGCCTGGTCAAGGCGGCGGGCCTGCCCGACATCGGCCACGAGGAGCAGGTCAAGCTGCTCGGCGGGCAGGCCGTGCCGTACTTCGACCAGGACGGTGTGCACGAGATCTACCGCGACTGGCGCAAGATCCTCGCGGAGTACACGCGCGAGGAGGGCACGGAGCGCATCGCCGTCGCCGAGGCGTGGACGCCGACCGTCGAGCGCAGCGCGCGGTACCTGCGCCCCGACGAGCTGCACCAGGCCTTCAACTTCGAGTATCTGACCACCGGCTGGGACGCCGCCGCCCTGCGCGCCGTCATCGACCGCTCACTGGCCGCTATGAACGCCGTGGACGCCCCCGCCACCTGGGTGCTCTCCAACCACGACGTCGTACGCCACACCACGCGCTTCGCCGACGGCGACGCGGCCCGCGGGCTGCGCCGGGCGCGGGCGGCCACGCTGCTGATGCTGGCGTTGCCCGGTTCCGCGTACCTCTACCAGGGCGAGGAGCTGGGTCTGCCCGAGGTGACCGAGCTGCCCGACGACGTGCGTCAGGACCCGGCGTTCTTCCGCTCCGCCGGGCAGGAGGGCACGCGCGACGGCTGCCGGGTGCCGCTGCCCTGGTCCGGGGAGCGCGCGCCGTTCGGGTTCGGGCCCCTGGAGGGCGGCCCGAGCTGGCTGCCCCAGCCGGGGTCCTGGAAGGACCTGTCGGTGGCGGCGCAGACCGGTGATCCGGCCTCGACGCTGGAGTTCTACCGCGCCGCGCTCGCCGTGCGCCGCGAGCACCCGGCGCTCAGCGCGGGCCGGGGCATCGAGTGGCTCCAGTCCCCGGCGGGTGTGCTCGCCTTCCGCCGCACGCGCGCCGGGGCGGCGTTCGTCTGCACGGTGAACCTCACCTCCCGGCCCGTCGCCCTGGCCACGCCGGGCACCCTGCTGCTGGCGAGCGCGGAGGTGGCGCCGGGGTGCGGGGAGAGCGTCCTGCCCGCCGACGCGACGGCCTGGTGGGCGGCCTGAGGCCTGCCGGGCCGTCGCATCGGCATCGGCGCGCGGCCGCTCCCCCGACGGGACGGTGCCGGTCGAACCCGCGCCGGACCTGGTGGTTCGCGGTTCAACCGCCTCGGTGTCCGGGCGCCCCCGGGGAATCCCGGAGCGCGCACTGGTACCTGTGGCGTAGCGAATGCGGTCCGAACCCGACCAGGGGATGATCGGTCGGGGGGCGGGCATCTGGCAGACTCAGGCCTATGGGTGAGACGATCGTGACGACACTTGAGGGCCGGCAGGCGCCCGCTGATCCACCCATCGCGGGTGACGACGAGCGCCGCGACGGGCAGGCCCTGCTGCGTCGTCTGCGTGCCCCCCGCCGCCCGCGGCTGTGGTTCGAGATCGTGCTCATCGCGGTGAGTTACTGGACGTACTCGCTGATCCGCAACGCCGTCCCGGAGCAGAAGGCGCAGGCCCTGCGCAACGCCGACTGGATCTGGCGCGTCGAGGGGGACCTGGGGATCGCCGTCGAGAGAAGCGTCAACCACGCCGTCGACTCGGTGACATGGCTCATCGTCGGCATGAACTACTACTACGCGACGCTGCACTTCGTGGTGACGCTCGGTGTCCTCGTCTGGCTCTTCCGCAGCCATCCGGGGCGGTACGCGGCCACGCGCCTGGTCCTGTTCGCCACGACGGCGGTGGCCCTCGTCGGCTACTACCTGTATCCACTGGCGCCCCCGCGCCTGATGAACGGCACCACCTTCATCGACACGGTCCTGGTGCACCACACCTGGGGCTCGATGGCCTCGGGCGACCTGAAGACCATGTCGAACCAGTACGCGGCGATGCCGTCCATGCACATCGGCTGGTCCCTGTGGTGCGGGCTGACGATCTTCGCCCTGGCCTCGGCGCCGTGGGCCAAGGTGCTCGGCCTGCTCTACCCCGTGACGACGCTGGTGGTGATCGTGGCGACCGCCAACCACTTCTGGCTGGACGCGGTCGGCGGCCTGATGTGCCTGGCCTTCGGCCTCCTGGTGGCCCGCCTCTGGTACGGGCGGCCGCCCCACCGGCTGCCGCGCGAGGTGGCGGTACGGGACGCCGAGGCACCGCCCCTGCCGGTCAGGCTGTAGGGGCCACTCGAAGCTGTTCCCCGCGCGCCCCGGGCCCCGCTAGCCGCCGTAGAACCGTTCGTCCACGACCGCCCGCGCCCGGCGCGTGATCCGCCGGTAGTCGTCCAGCATGTCCCCGACGTGCCCCGCGTCGTATCCCAGGTAGCGCCCGACGGCGGCCAGCTCCCGCCCTCCGGCGGGGAACGTGTCGCCCGCGCGGCCGCGCACCAGCATCACCGCGTTGCGCACGCGCGTCGCGAGGACCCAGGCCTCGTCGAGGATCGCCGCATCGTCGGCCGGGATCAGCTCCGCCTCGCGGGCCGCCGCCAGTGCCGCGCGGGTGCGGGTCGTGCGCAGACCCGGTACCCTGCCGCCGTGCTCCAGCTGGAGGAGCTGCACGGTCCATTCGACGTCGGAGAGGCCGCCGCGCCCCAGCTTGGCGTGCAGGGTCGGGTCGGCGCCGCGCGGCATCCGCTCGGCCTCCATGCGGGCCTTCAGCCGGCGGATCTCGCGCACCGCGTCCTCGCCGAGACCCCGCTCGGGATAGCGCAGGGGGTCGGCCAGCTCGATGAAGGCGCGGCCCAGCTCCTCGTCCCCGGCCACCGGCTCGGCCCGCAGCAGCGCCTGGGACTCCCAGCCGAGGGACCAGCGGCGGTAGTACGCCTCGTACGACTTCAGGGTGCGCACCAGGGGGCCGCTCCTGCCCTCCGGGCGCAGATCGGCGTCTATGGCCAGCGGCGGGTCCGCGGAGGGCAGCTGCAGCAGTCTGCGCATCTCGGCGACGACCTTGGCGGCCGCCTTCGCGGCCTCCTGCTCGTCGGCGCCGTCCCGGGGCTCGTGGACGAAGAGGACGTCGGCGTCGGAGCCGTAGCCCAGTTCGTGGCCGCCGAAGCGGCCCATGCCGATGACCGCGAACCGGGTCGGCAGCGTGTCGCCCCAGCCGTCGCGGACGACCGCGCGCAGGGTGCCCGCGATGGTGGCGGCCGTCAGGTCGGAGATCGCGTCGCCCACCCGGTCCACGAGCGCGCCCGGATCGGCCTCGGCGGGGCTGTCCTCGGTGCCGTACGAGCCGATGATGTCGCCCGCGGCCGTGCGGAACAGCTCGCGGCGGCGCACCCCGCGGGCCGCCGTCACGCCCTGTTCCGCGCCGTCCGCGCGGCGCACCGCGGCCAGGATCTCCTGCTCCAGGTGGGCGCGGCCGCGCGGTACCAGGCCCCGCTCGTCGCCGAGCAGCGCGACCGCCTCGGGGGCGCGCAGCAGCAGGTCGGGCGCGAGACGGCCCGCGGAAAGGACGCGGGCGAGGTTCTCCGCGGCGGCCCCCTCGTCGCGCAGCAGCCGCAGGTACCAGGGGGTCTTGCCGAGCGCGTCGGAGACCTGGCGGAAGTTCAGCAGGCCCGCGTCGGGGTCCGCGGAGTCGGCGAACCAGCCGAGCAGGACGGGCAGCAGCGTGCGCTGGATGGCCGCCTTGCGGGACACCCCGGAGGCGAGCGCCTCCAGGTGGCGCAGGGCGCCGCTCGGGTCCGCGTAGCCGAGGGCGACGAGCCGCTCGCGGGCCGCCTCGGTGCTCAGGCGGGCCTCGACGGGGGCGAGTTGGGCGACGGCGTCGAGCAGCGGGCGGTAGAAGAGCTTCTCGTGCAGCCGGCGTACGACGGAGGTGTGCCGCTTCCAGGCGCGGCTCAGCTCGGTGATCGGCTCCGTGCGCATCCCCAGGGAGCGGCCGATGCGCCGCAGGTCCGCGTCGTCCTTGGGCACCAGGTGGGTGCGGCGCAGCTTGTACAGCTGGATGCGGTGCTCCAGGGAGCGCAGGAAGCGGTACGCGTCGTCGAGCTGGGCGGCGTCCACCCGGCCCACGTAGCCGCCCGCGCCGAGGGCGTGCAGGGCGACGAGCGTGGACCCGCTGCGGATCGAGGGGTCGCTGCGCCCGTGCACCAGCTGGAGCATCTGGACGGCGAACTCGACGTCCCGCAGGCCGCCGGGGCCGAGCTTCAGCTCCCGGTCGATCTCCCCCGCGGGGATGTTCTCGACGACCCTGCGGCGCATCTTCTGCACGTCGGGCACGAAGTTCTCGCGTTCGGCGGCGCGCCAGACGAGCGGGGTGAGCGTGGCGACGTACTCCTCGCCGAGGGCGTGGTCGCCCGCGACCGGGCGGGCCTTGAGCAGTGCCTGGAACTCCCAGGTCTTCGCCCACCGCTGGTAGTAGGCGAGGTGGCTGGAGAGGGTGCGCACCAGCGGGCCGTTCCTGCCCTCGGGGCGGAGGTTGGCGTCGACGGGCCAGATGGTGCCCTCGATGTTCGTCTCGGAGCAGACGCGCATCATGTGCGAGGCGAGCCGGGTGGCGGCCCGCAGCGCCTCGCCCTCGTCGGCGCCCGCCCCGCCGTCGGTGGGCTCGGCGACGAAGATGACGTCGACGTCGGAGACGTAGTTCAGTTCGTGGCCGCCGCACTTGCCCATCGCGACGACCGCGAGCCGGCACCGGGCGGCGTCGTCGGGCGCGGCCGCGCAGGCCATGGCGAGGGCCGCGCGCAGGGTCGCCGTGGCGAGGTCGGCCAGTTCGGCCGCCGCCTGGGCGACGTCGGTGGTGCCGCACACGTCCCGGGCGGCGATGGCCAGCAGGCAGCGGCGGTAGGCGACGCGCAGCGACACCGGGTCGGTGGCCTCGGCGAGGCCGCGTTCGAAGTCCGCCACGCCGGGGTGCAGGTCGGCCGACTCGTAGGTGGCGAGGGCCCGCCAGTCGCGGGGGTGCCGGGCGAGGTGGTCGGCGAGGGCCTCGGAGGCGCCGAGCACGCCGAGCAGCCGGTCGCGCAACGGCTTGGCGGTGACCAGGGTGTCCAGCAGTTCGCGCCGGCCGGTCGCGTCCTCCTGCGCCTCCACGAGCCGCACCAGGCCGAGCAGGGCCAGGTCCGGGTCGGCGGTGGCGCCGAGGGCATCCAGGAGCAGCGGGTCGGAGCGGACGGCGCTCAGCTCCGGGTCGTCCAGGAGCCGCTCCGCCGCCGACGGATCGGTGAAGCCGTGCCGCAGCAGCCGGGTGAACGTGCTGCTCCTGCGCCCTCCGGTACCGCGCCAGCCCCCTTGCAGCGGGCGCCTGGCGCTGTCCCCTTCCTGCGGCAGCGTCATGGTCTCGCGCCTCCGTTCGATCACTTCTGGGCCCGAGCCTACGGCCTGTCCGCCGCGTTCCGCCCCCGTGGCCCCGTCGTGGCTGATGTACTGCCGTGCATGGAATACACGCTTGAAGTGATCCCGCTGCCGGTGAGCGACATCGACAGGGCCAAGGAGTTCTACCGCGACAGGCTCGGCTTCCACGTCGACATCGACACGGAGGTCCTGCCGGGCATGCGCATCGTGCAGCTGACCCCGCCCGGATCGGGCTGCTCCGTCGCCCTGGCCGGCCCCCGCCTCTGGGAGACGATGGGCGGGCCGGCACCGGCCACGGGCTCCTACCAGGGGCTGCAGCTGTGCGTCGCCGACGCGAAGGCCGCCCACGCCGAGCTGACGGCGCGCGGCCTGGACGTCACCGAGCCGGTCGAGCACGCGCCGCAGGACGGCGGCACGTTCATGTACTTCAAGGACCCGGACGGCAACGGCTGGGCGATCCAGGAGTACCGGGTGCGGGCGTCGACCCCGCTGCGGGACGCGATCGTCAGCGCCCCGTAGGGGGTTGCGGCGCCGGCTCCGCCCGTTGCTCCCGCCCTATCGCGAGCCCTACGGGCGGATAAGGGGCCGGCCATCGGATGGCGGCCTCGGGGCCGGGCTCGCCGTGGCCGCTTCCGCGACCCTGCGCCAGCGCCTCGTGCGCGCGGGTCAGGCGGCTCCCCATCCGCGCCCTCTCCTGATGGCGCCGGGCCCGCCGCCAGGCGTCGCGCCAGCGGACGCGCTCGGCGCCGTCCGTCACGCCGCAGACCTCCAGGAAGGCCATGAGCTGGTCGGCCGCCAGCGTGGAGCTGCCCGCCAGCATCCGCAGCACGGTGCTGTGCGGCAGCTCCCCGTGCCGGCCGGCCCGGCGTTCCATCTCGCCGAGGGGCATCGCCCCCGCCCGGTGGTAGAGCGCGCGCAGGGCGCGGTTCAGCTCGGCCCGGTCGTGCACCCGGTCCGGGGCGGGCACGTCGGCCCGAGGATCGCGGCGGCGGTGCTCGGCGTAGCGGGCGGCGCGCCACAGCCGCCGCGCCTCACCGACCGGCGCCCCGCAGGCCCGCGCGTAGGCCTCCACGACCGGCAGCCGGGGAACGCGGTTGCCGCTCGCGGCGCGAGAGAAGGTGGTGGCGGAGAAGGCGTGCCGGGACTCGGCCGCCATCTGCCGGTGGGTCAGGCCCGCCGTCCGGCGCTGGGTGCGCAGCCACTCCGCGAGAGCGCGCAGCTCCGGGTCGGGGGCGCGGATCGGCTGCTCCGGGCGTGCCACGGCCGGTCCCCGGTCACCGTCCTTCGGGCGCGGCGGGGGCGGCGGGGGCGCGGCGGGCCACCTGGGCGCCGATCAGCCCGCAGGTCGCCAGGACCTCGGCGATGACGACGACGGGCATGCCGGTGAGCGCCAGCGCGATCCCGGCCACCAGGACCACGATGACGATGACGGTCTGCCGCCCGTCCAGCTGGCCGCAGGGCGGGGACGCGACGCAGGCGGGACGCCGATGTGAGTGCATGAGGGAACCTCTGGGTCTCGAAGTGCCCGGGCGCCGTGCCCGGCTCGGGCACGGATGCCGTGCCGACCGGGCGCCGAACAGCGCCCGGTCGGCCCATGGTGGCACCGGATCCCGAGGCGTTCACGAGGTTGATGCGCCCCTGCCCCAGCCGCGCGAGCGCGGTGGGGGGCACCCGTGACCACCGTCCCGCACGGGCGGTGTCCCACCTGCGCGGACGGAGCGTCTCCGAACGTTTGCACTACATGGGGAGGCGGGTTGATGCAGCCGCGCCCCCTCTGACCAGAAAATCTGGTACCCCGCTCGGGAACACCCGGGCCCGTGCGCGGGGTATCGGCGGGATCAGAGAACCGGCAGGTTCTTCCGCAGCTCGAAGGCGGTGACCTCGGAGCGGTACTCCTCCCACTCCTGCTTCTTGTTCCGCAGGAAGAAGTCGTAGACGTGCTCGCCGAGCGTCTCGGCGACCAGTTCCGACTTTTCCATGAGCGCGATCGCCTCGCCGAGGTTCTGCGGCAGCGGCTCGATGCCCATGGCGCGGCGCTCGGCGTCGGAGAGCGCCCACACGTCGTCGTCGGCGCCCGGCGGGAGTTCGTAGCCCTCCTCGATGCCCTTGAGTCCGGCGGCCAGGAGCACCGCGTACGTCAGGTAGGGGTTGGCGCCCGAGTCGATGGAGCGGACCTCGACGCGGGCCGAGCCGGTCTTGCCCGGCTTGTACATCGGTACGCGGATCAGGGCCGAGCGGTTGTTGTGGCCCCAGCAGATGTACGAGGGTGCCTCGCCGCCCGCGCCGGCCGTGCGCTCGGAGCCGCCCCAGATGCGCTTGTAGGAGTTCACCCACTGGTTGGTGACCGCCGAGATCTCCGCCGCGTGCCGTAGCAGGCCCGCGATGAAGGAGCGGCCGACCTTGGAGAGCTGGTACTCGGCGCCCGACTCGTAGAAGGCGTTGCGGTCGCCCTCGAAGAGGGAGAGGTGGGTGTGCATGCCGGAGCCGGGGTGCTCGGAGAAGGGCTTCGGCATGAAGGTGGCCTGGACGCCCTGTTCGAGCGCGACCTGCTTCATGACCAGGCGGAACGTCATGATGTTGTCGGCCGTGGAGAGGGCGTCCGCGTACCTGAGGTCGATCTCCTGCTGGCCGGGCGCGCCCTCGTGGTGGCTGAACTCGACCGAGATCCCCATGGATTCGAGCATCGTGATCGCCTGGCGGCGGAAGTCCATGCCCACGTTCTGCGGGGTGTGGTCGAAGTAGCCGCTGTTGTCGGCGGGCGTGGGCCGCGAGCCGTCCAGCGGCTTGTCCTTCAGCAGGAAGAACTCGATCTCGGGGTGGGTGTAGAAGGTGAAGCCGAGGTCGGAGGTCTTGGCGAGGGCCCGCTTGAGGACGTAGCGCGGGTCCGCGAAGGACGGGGAGCCGTCCGGCATCAGGATGTCGCAGAACATGCGGGCCGTGCCGGGGGCCTCGGCGCGCCAGGGCAGCACCTGGAACGTCGACGGGTCCGGCTTGGCGATCATGTCCGACTCGTACACCCGGGCGAATCCCTCGATGGCCGAGCCGTCGAAGCCGATGCCCTCGTCGAAGGCCTGCTCCAGCTCGGCGGGGGCCACGGCCACCGACTTCAGGAAGCCGAGGACATCCGTGAACCACAGGCGTACGAACCGGATGTCGCGCTCCTCCAACGTACGGAGCACGAATTCCTGCTGCTTGTCCATCTTCCGCTTCCACCCATCGTTGCTGGTCAGGCCGCCTGCTCCCGTGCTACGGGATACCTCGGGCACACGAGCATCCCACTGCCGGGTTTCCAACGCGTTGCGCACCCCGTGCCGTCGGGGCGCGGGCCGTGTCGCGTGCCGCTCTGTGCCCATAGTGCCTGCTGATCGGCTCCTTCGTAACGCCGGGCCACCGCGAGGTCCCGCCCGCGTCTGCGCCCGGGACTTTGATCTGCGGGCCCGGTCACCGTCGCGCACGCCGACCGCTCCCCCGCCGAACACGCCCTGCGCGCCGCCCAGACCGACCTCGCCGATGAACACTGGGACTGCGCCGCGTACTTCTTCTACGAGCGGCCGGGGTCGGACAGGCGGGCACAAGCCCTGTGAGCCGGGGCGTCCTCGCCTTACGATCAGCGGACTCGTTCGTCGTCCCGTCCCTCCCCCGCGCAGAAGGACACACCATGGGTTCCGCCAAGAACACGAGCACCCCCTCCCGCAAGGACCGGATAGCGGAGATGCGCCAGGCCGACCGCGCCCGGGAGCGGCGGAACCGGGTCCTGGCCGTCGTCGGCGGCGCGGTCGCCGTCGCGGCGCTCGGCGTGGGCGGCTTCCTCCTCTTCTCCCACACGTCGGACGGCTCGGCCGACAAGGCGGACTCCAAGCCCTGGCCCGCGTACAAGGTCACCGAGGACGGCGAGAAGGTCTGGGGCAAGCTGGGGCGCAAGCACGTCACCAAACAGGTCGACTACCCCATGACCCCGCCGGTGGGCGGCGACCACGACCAGGCCTGGATGAACTGCAACGGCGACGTCTACGACAAGGAGCTGCCGGAGGTCAACGCCGTGCACTCCCTGGAGCACGGCGCGGTGTGGGTCACGTACAACGACAAGGCGGACCCGGCCGACGTGAGGAAGCTCGCGGCGAAGGTCAAGGCGACGCCGTACTCGTTGATGAGCCCCGTCGAGGACCAGAAGGACCCCGTCATGCTGACCGCGTGGGCGCACCAGCGGACGGTGAGCGGCGCGGACGACCCGAAGGTCAAGGAGTTCTTCTCCCGGTACGTGCAGGGCAAGCAGACTCCCGAGCCGGGCGCCGCGTGCACGCGCGGGCTGGCCCGGTGAGGGTCCCCGCCGGGCGCCGCCGCACGCACTGGATGGTCGGTTCGCTCGCGGCGGCCGCCGTCCTCGCGGGCGGCCTCACGGCGGCCGTCGCCACGACGTCCGACCACGGCGCGTCCGACGCCGCCGGCGCGCCGGACAGCGCGTCGGCCGACGCGGGCTTCGCGCGGGACATGGCCGTCCACCACCAGCAGGCCGTCGAGATGTCGTACATCGTGCGGGACCGCACCGACGACGAGGAGGTGCGCCGCCTCGCCTACGACATCGCCCAGACGCAGGCCAACCAGCGCGGCATGCTGCTCGGTTGGCTGGACCTGTGGGAACTGCCGAAGGTGCCGGAACGGGCGCCGATGGAGTGGATGGGCATGGGCGACGCGCCGCCCGGCAAGGACGGGGCGCTGATGCCGGGGATGGCGACGAACACGGAACTGTCCCGGCTGGAGAAGCTGCGGGGCAAGGAGGCGGAGGTCCAGTATCTGCGGCTGATGACGCGGCACCACCGGGGCGGGGTGCACATGGCGAAGGGCTGTGTGAAGCGGTGCGAGGTGCCTGTCGAGCGGCGCCTGGCCCGGGGCATGGTGGAGTCGCAGACGTCGGAGATCACGCTCCTGGCGGACCTGCTGAGGGCACGAGGCGCGAAGCCGCCGGCCGGCTGAGAACTCCGGCCGCCCAAGACGCGGGGGGGGGCATCCGGGCGCTGGGGGTCGTCCGGGGGCCGGGGGTCGTCCGAGGGTCGGGGGTCGTCCGGGGGCCGGGGGTCGTCCGGGGGCCGGGGCGCCGGGGCGGGGGCGGGGGCGCCCCAGGGCGGGGCTTGCTGACCGCTGTTGACGCCTGCGCGCAGGGCCACTGAGCACCAGGAGCGCCAAGACACGAGGTCCCCGCAGCCCGGGCCCGTCCGACCGCTGCCCACGCCCGGGCACAGGGCCGTCGAGGACCCTGAACGCCAAGACACGAAGTCCCCCGCAGCACGGGACCGGCCGACCGCTGCCCGCGCCCCGGACCTGGCCGCCGGGGCCCCTAAAGCTCCGGGTCAGACATCTGTCCCGGCCCCCGGGGCCTCCCACGCTCACGCCAGGCGGGGCAGGTCCCGGGGGTCGAGGCGGCCCTGGAGGGGCTCGCCGGTGAGGTGGCGTTCGACCTCGGCGACCGCGTACGCGCCGAGCCGCCGCACCTCGCTCCCCTGCGCCCCCGCGATGTGCGGGGTGACCAGCACGTTGGGCAGGGCGAGGAGCGCGTGCCCCGGTGGGAGCGGCTCGGGGTCCGTGACGTCCAGGAACGCGTCGAGGCGCCCCGACCCGCACTCCCGCGCCAGCGCCTCCGTGTCGATGAGCGCCCCCCGCGCCGTGTTGATGACGACGCCCCCGTCCGGGATCAGCGCGAGCATGGCCCCGCTCAACATGCCTCGCGTCGAGGGCAGTTGTGGGGCGTGGACCGTGACGATGCTGCTGCGCGCGCACAGTTCGGGCAGCGTCACCGCCTCGACCCCGAGCGCCCGCGCCCCGGCGGGCGTCACGTACGGGTCCGTGAGCAGGATGCGGTACCCCGCGCCGGAGGCCCGTAGCGCCGCGATCACCCGGCGCCCGATGCGGGACGCCCCGATGACGCCGATGGTGCGCGCGTCCGCGCCGGTGCGCTCGGCGAACGACGGTCGCCCGGCCACGTACCCGGCGGCGGTCCGCAGCGCCCCTTTCGCCGCGAACGTGATGGCCGCCAGCGTGAACGCCGCCACAGGGCCCGCGTTGGCGTCCGCCGCCGAGGAGACGGCGATGCCCCGCTCCCACACCGCGTCCGTCACCAGGGGCTTGACCGAGCCCGCCGCGTGGACGACCGCCCGCAGGCGGGGCGCGTGCGCCAGGACCTCGGGGGTCAGCGGCGGGCACTCCCAGCCGGTGACCAGGATCTCCACCCGGGCGAGGACCGCCCGCGCCGCCTCGCCGGTGAGCGCTCCGGACAGGACCTCGGGCTCCAACCGTACGCGGGCCGCCAGCCGTTGCCGCAGATCCGGCGGGAAGACCCGGTCCGCGACCTCGGCGCCCATCGCCAGCGCCACCACCGGTCTGCCGTCGACTCCCGCCGCCCCTTCCGCCCCCTCCGCCTGCTCCGTCACGCGCGACCATCCCTCGTAGTAACCGGTTACCAAGCAGTGCTCGGAGGCTAGGACCAAGCAGTGAATCCGGTCAAGGGACCGCTCGGCAAAGGGGGTTGACCGTGGACAGTAACCGCTTTAGATTCCGGGCACCTTATTCCGACGAGGGAGGGGTTGCCGTGCCGACGGTGACGAAGGACCGGGCGGAATCCGAGGCGGTGATGCCGCCCGACAGGCACGATAATGGGGCAAGAGGCGCGAAATCCGGCCAGGACACACCGCGTAAACGGTTTCAGCGCACCCGCTTCCTGGTGCTGCTCATGGCGCCGGGACTGGCGTACTTCCTGGTCTTCCACTACGGCGCCTTCATCGCCAATGCGGTGGCCTTCAAGGAGTACGTCCCCTTCGACGGCCTGTGGGCCAGCCCCTGGGTCGGCGGCGCGAACTTCGAGCGGATGTTCGGCGACCCGGACTTCTGGCACGCCACCTGGAACACCCTGTTCATCGCCGTGCTCCAGCTCGTCTTCTTCTTCCCCGCGCCGCTCGCCCTCGCCCTGCTCCTGCACAGCCTGACCTCGGACCTGCTGCGCCGCTTCACGCAGTCCGTGATCTATCTGCCGCACTTCCTGTCGTGGGTCGTCGTGGTCGCCCTCTTCCAGCAAGTCCTCGGCGACACCGGCCTGTTGAACACCACGCTCGGCGACGCCGGGCTGCACACCGTCGACATCATCGGCAATCCGGACGCGTACCGGCCGCTCGTCGTGATCGAGGTGGTCTGGAAGGACGCCGGCTGGGGGACGATCATCTTCCTCGCCGCGCTCATGCAGGTCGACGAGCAGCTGTACGAGGCGTCGGCGATCGACGGGGCCGGGCCCTGGCGTCGCTTCTGGCACATCACGCTGCCCGGCATCCGGCCGATCATCGTCCTGCTGCTCATCATGCGGCTCGGCGACATCCTCTCCGTCGGCTTCGAACAGATGCTGCTGCAACGGCAGTCGGTCGGCCCGGAGGTCGGCGAGGTCCTGGACACCTTCGTCTTCTGGCAGGGCATCGTCGGCGGCGACACGGGATACGCGGCGGCCGCCGGTCTCTTCAAGGGCGCCGTGGGCGCGGCGCTCGTCTTCACCGCCAACCGGATCGCCCACCGGCTGGGCGAGCAGGGGGTCTACAAGTGAGTACCGACCAGGTCACCAGGCCCGCCTGGGCGGAGCAGCCGAGGTTCGCGACGAAGGCCGCCAAGGCGGTGGCGCTCGCGATCGTGCTCGGCCTCGTCCTGATCCCCTTCCTCGTCATCGTCTCCACCTCGCTGGCCTCCCACCGCGAGGTCGTGGACAACGGCGGCTGGGTCCTCTGGCCGAGCGATCCGACCCTGGGCGCCTACCGGGCCGTCCTCAGCGGCGGCGTCGTCACCAAGGCGCTCGGCGTGAGTGTCGCCCTCACCGCCGTCGGCACCCTGCTCTCACTGGCCTGCACCACGTTCCTCGCGTACGCCCTCGCCCGCCCCGGGGTCTACGGCGCCCGGCCCGTGCTCCTGCTGATCCTGTTCACCTTTCTCTTCCCGCCCGGCATGATTCCGGCGTTCCTGCTGGTCAACGGCATGGGAATGAGGGACACCTACGCGGCGCTCATCGCGCCCGTACTGATCAACGTCTTCAACCTGATCGTGCTGCGCGGCTTCTTCCAGGGGATACCGGAGGAGTTGTACGAGGCGGCCCGGCTGGACGGGGCGGGCGACTGGCACATCCTGTGGCGGGTGGTGCTGCCGCTCTCCAAGGCGGCCCTCGCCGTGGTGTCCCTCTTCTACGCGGTGAGCTACTGGAACGCCTGGTTCCATGCCTCGATCTACCTGGAGTCGGACCACTGGCCGCTCTCCCAGGTGCTGCGTACGTACGTCATCGGGGGCTCGCAGATCGCCGACACGGGGCTGAGCGAGGCCGGCCAGGTCTCCGCCCCTCAGACGACGCGGACGGCTGTCCTGGTGATCGCCACCGCGCCGATCCTGCTCGTCTACCCCTTCCTCCAGCGGTACTTCACCAAAGGCGTGCTCACCGGCGCCATCAAGAGCTGACCTCTCCCCCGACGCCCCCTCCTGGATCGTTTTCCGACCCGCCGTACAGAAGGGCTCATCCCCGTGTCCGGTTCCTCGATGTCGCGGCGCACCCTGCTCCGCTCCATGGCCGTCGGCGGCGCCGCCCTGGCCGCCCCGTCCGCCCTCACCGCCTGCTCGACCGGCTCCACCGGCGCGGGCGTCTCCAACGCCGGCAAGAAGGCGGTCCCCTGGCCCACCTTCACGCCCGCCCGGGGCCCCGCCCCCGACCTGGCGCCGACCGCCGCCGGCGTGCAGGCCGGCTACACGAAGTACCCCGGGAAACTGGTCCGGGCGGTCGCGGAGAAGCCGGGCACCGGCAAGCAGAAGATCAAGGTCATGACCATCACCTACGGCACCCCGCCGAGGCCGGCCGGCCGGAACGCGTACTGGCGGGCGGTGAACGAGGCGCTGGGCGTGGAGGTCGAGTTCACCGTCGTGCCCGATGCGGACTTCCGCGCCAAGATGGCGACGCTGATGTCGGGCGACGACCTGCCCGACATGATCAACTTCGGGGGCGGGTACGTCCTGCCGCGCGAGTCGCAGTTCGTGCGGTCGCGGTGCGCCGACCTGAGCGAGCACCTGTCGGGCGACGCGGTCGAGGACTACCCGAACCTCGCCGCCATCCCCACGTACGCCTGGGAGGGCATGGGCCGCATCGCCGGGCGCATCTACGGACTGCCCGTCGAACGCGCCAAGGTGCAGGGCGCGATGTTCATCGACCGCGAGGCCTTCGACCGGGCCGGGTACCGGCCCGGCATGTCCGCCCCCGACTTCCGGGCCATGGCCCACGAGGCCTCGCGGGGCCGGAAGTCGGCCCTCGGCGCGTCCACCGCCAGCTTCTTCGGCTACCTCTACCACGCGATGTGGCACGGGGCGCCCAACCAGTGGCGGATCAAGGACGGCAAGGCCGTCGACATGTACGGGACCGACGCGTTCAAGGCCGCCCTGGAGTACATGGCACGGTTGCGCCGGGACGGCTCGTACAACTCCGACGCCACCTCGGTCTCCCAGGTGGACCTGAAGACGCAGTTCCACAACGGCACCGTCCGCTCGATGACCGACGGCTGGGGCGCCGTGACGTCCAACGCCCAGGCCATCGAGGACCGGTTCACCCTCGACGTCGCCGAGCCCTACGCGGTCGACGGCGTCACCCCCGTCTACCAGCAGAGCCGGGGCTGCTTCGGCTACACCGTCGTCAAAAAGGCCGCCAAGGACCGCATCCGGCTGATGCTGCGCGTACTGAACTGGCTGGCCTCGCCGTTCGGTTCGAAGGAGTACGAGCTGGCGCACTACGGCGTCGAGGGCACCCACTTCAGGTACGACGGGACGGGCGACCCCGTCGCCACCGAACTCGGCCTCGTCGACTCGCGCACCAACCTGCCCTTCCCCTACCTGATGGACGCGCCGCAGCCGCTGTACCTCCCCGGCTTCCCCGACCTCACCGAGCGGCTGCACGCCTGGCAGAAGAAGGTCGTGCCGCTGCTGGCGCCCGACGACCACTGGGGCCTGATGTCGGACACGTACAACCGGCAGTCCGCCACGTTGGACCAGATCATCACCGACGGCGTCACGGCGATCGTCGCCGGCCGCAAGAAGCTCTCCGACTGGGACGGCATCTACAAGAAGTGGCGCGCCCAGGGCGGCGAGCGGTCCGCCGAGGAGTTCTCGAAGGAGTACGAGGCCGCGCACTGAACCGGGGTCCGGGCGCGGGATGATGGGCCCGGGCGCGCGTCGGCGGACGCGGGGTGCGCCGGTGGATGCGGGGTGCGCCGTGGGCGCCGGGTGTGCCGGTGGACGCCGGGTGGGTGTGAGGCGAGGGAGAGACAGTGGGGGATCGGGTCACCATCCGTGATGTGGCCGCGCGGGCGGGGGTGTCGGTGGCGACCGTCTCGCGGGTCCTCGCGGGCAACTACCCGACGTCGACGGCATCACGCGCCAAGGTGCTGCGGGCGGTCAAGGACCTCGACTACGTCGCCAACGCGCACGCGCGCGCGTTGGCGGGCGCCGGGCGCAAGACGATCGCGGTGCTGATGCTGGACGTGGTCGGCGCGTTCTACGCGCAGGTCGCGCAGGGCGTGGAGATGGAGGCGGCCCAGCACGGCCGCCTCACCCTGGTCGCCTCCACCGGCAGCGACCCCGCGCGCGAGCTGGCGCTGGTCCAGATGATGCGGGAGCAGGCCGCGGAGGCCGTGGTGCTGGTGGGCGGGGTCACGCAGGACGACGAGTACCGGCAGCGGATGGCCCGCTACGCGCAGGTCCTCGCGGCGGCGGGCTCCCGGCTCGTCCTGTGCGGGCGGCCGGCGCCGGCGCCCGACGTGCCCGCGCTGGTCGTCGAGTACGACAACGAGGCCGGCGCCCATGCCGTGACCAGCCACCTCCTGGGCGCCGGACACCGGCGGATCGCGCTGCTCGGCTACCAGCCGGGGAACACCACCGGCGAGGCGCGCCTCGCCGGCTACCTCCGGGCGCTCGCCGACCACGGGGTGCCGCGCGACGAAACGCTGCTCCACGGCGTCGGGTTCGGGCGCAACCACGGCTACCGGGCGATGCGGGAGCTGCTGGCGGCGGCGGACGGGAAACCGGACTTCACGGCGGTCTTCGCCGGGGACGACCGGGCCGCGGCGGCGGCGGTCGTCGCGTTGCGGGAGTACGGGCTGGACGTCCCCCGGGACATGTCGGTCGTCGGCTACAACGACGACCCCGTGGCCGCGGACATCACGCCCGGTCTGACGACGGTCCACATCCCCGCGGAGGAAATGGGCCGCACGGCGGTCCGCCGCGCCCTCGCGGGGGATCTCCCTCGCACGGCGCAGGAACGTCACCTCCTAGGCACGCATATCGTCGTCCGCGACAGCGTCAGGGGGGTTCGGGGCGGGTAGGGGGCGGTGACGCCCCCCTCCAGGCCGCCGCTTCGCGGCGATGTCTCCCACCCACCCGTTTACCCCGCGTCGGGCGGGAGCCGCAGGGGCGGCCGGTAGTCGGTGGGGGCCGGGTGGGTGCCGCCCGACGGGCACCGAGTAACGGGCCCCGCCCGGCGGGCACCGAGTAACGGGCAGGCGAGCGGGGACAGGCCGGAACGGCCCCCACCGACCACCGCGTCCGCAGAGGTCCCCCTACAGCACCCGGCCTACGCCGAGCAACGGGCGGGTGGGTGGGAAACACCCGCCGCGAAGCGGCGGCACAGAACACCCCCACCCGGCCAACGGGGAACAGGAACGTCGCCCCTACAGCACCCGGCCTACACCGAGCAACGGGCGGGTGGGTGGGAAACGTCCGCCGCGAAGCGGCGGGACAAAGGGACCGCCACCCGGCAAACAGGGAACAGGAACGTCGCCCCTACGGCTCCCGGCCTACGCCGGGCAACGGGCGGGCGGGTGGGAGACATCCGCCGCGAAGCGGCGGGACAGAACGGCCGCCAGGAAAGCGGCGAGCCGGCGCCCCGAGGGGCCCCAGGCCCCTCGGAAAGCCCCCGCTACCTCCGCGCCCCCGCGAGAACCGCCTCCGCCACACCCCCCGGCAGATCCCGCATCACCAGATGCCCGGAGGGCCACGCCAGCCGAAACCCCCCACCAAGGCCCCCGGCCAGCCCCCGCTGGCGCCCGACCCACTCCCCCGAACCCCCCGCCCAAGCGGCCAGCACCGTCACAGGCGCCCCGCCGGGCAACGGCGCGGCCCGCCGCAGCTCCGCCAGCTCCACCGCGACGTCGCCGTAGGTCACGTACTCCATGAGCATCGCCCGCCACACCCGCCCCGCCCCGTAGAGGCCGGCCCACGGCGTGGGCGCCACCAGCCCGCGCAGCCCGGGTCCCACCGCCCGCGGCACCCCCGCCCCGCACAGCACCGCCCCGCCCACCCGCGCGAGCGCCACCCGCAGCCGGCGCGGCACCCGCACCCGGGGCCGCTCCTCGACGCTGGAGTCGACGAGGACGAGGCCCGCCGTGCGCCGCGGATACAGCCGTGCGAACGCCTCCGCGTGGAATCCGGCGAGCGAGTGCCCGACCACCGTGACCCGCTCCCCGCCGAGGCCGACCCCCTCCAGCACCCGCGACATCCGTTCCGCCTCCCCGCGCAACGTGGGCGCCACGCGCGCGTGCCCGCTCAGCCCGAGTCCGGGCCGGTCGAAGCGGACGACGGTCCGGTGCGGCGCCAGCAGCGGCACCACCGGGTCCCAGTCGAACCAGCCGAGTCCGAGCCCGGCGCTCAGCACGCACACCGGGCCGCTGCCCGTCACCTCGACGTGCAGCGGCACTCCGTCGACGCGTACGAAGGTCATCCCCGTCGGGCGGCCGATGCCGCGGCGGCGGCGAGGGACCATGCGAGGACGGCGATCCAGACCGCGATGAACAGCACCTGGAGCCGCTGCCCGCCCCCGAGCCCCCAGGTCCCGTGCCCCGACTCGAACGCGGCGACGGACGCCAGCGTCCACCCGGTGGCGGCCAGTTCGAGGACGAGAAGGACGGGCCCGCTCCGCGCGAGGGCGGGCCATACGGCGGGCTCGCGCCGCGCGACGACGGTGAGCAGCACCATGCCCGCCAGCGCCCCGGCGACGGCCAGGCCGCTGCTGACGGTGTGCGCGGTATGCGTCCAGGGGACGTCGCCCGCCGCCTGCCGCGCGAGGCACCCGGCGTCGACGGTGGGCGCGCAGCTCAGCGGCAGCCGTGAGTCGACCGCCGTGGCCGCCCCGAACAGGGCGATCCCGGTCCAGCCCGCCGCGGCCCGCCCCCGGCACCGCAGCCACCCCAGCGCGCTCAGCGCCCCGGCGAGGACGAGGAGCCCGGCCAGCAGGTCGAAGGAGCGGAAGAACGTCCCGTACGGCTGGTCGGTGGCGGCGAGTTCACTGACGTACGTCCGAAGGGGCGAGAGGCGGGTGGGCAGGAGCGTCTCCACCGTCCAGGTGGTGTAGAGGAGCGCGCCGAGCAGCAGCAGCGCCGAGCAGGCGGCATGGGCGACGGCGGGTCGCCGGGGGCCGTCGTGCGGCGGCCCGGTCCGCTGCGGGGGCATGCGGGCGGCCGCGGTGGTGGAGGGGGAGTTCGCGGGGCTCATGTCAGGCCGCCGATCGTGCGGGCAGGCGTCGAGGGCGGGATCCGCGCGGCGGGTGGTGGGACGGTGCTGCCCGGTTCCGGCGGGGAGTCGACACGGCGACCGACCCCGATACACCCCGTTTCGTCCGTAATCGTCATGCGCTCATGATCGACGCAGGGCCGGGAGCCCGCACGTCGTCGGACACCCGGCCGGGGGCAGGGCCCACCTCGTGGCGAGGACACCCCACGAGGACAGCCCACCAGGACAGCCCACGAGTCAGCCCACGGGGGCGACCTCGGGCCGCCAGGCATCGCGTCGCTCTGACGATTACACTGGGCGCGTGCCTCAACTACGTCTCGCCCTGAACCAGATCGACTCGACCGTCGGCGATCTCGCCGGGAACGCCGAGGCGATCGTCCGCTGGACCCGGCACTCCGCCGAGCAAGGGGCGCATCTCGTCGCGTTCCCCGAGATGGCGCTGACCGGGTACCCCGTCGAGGACCTCGCCCTGCGCTCGTCCTTCGTCCAGGCCTCGCGGGACGCGCTGCACGCGCTCGCCGCCCGGCTGCGCGACGAGGGATTCGGGGAGCTGCCGGTCGTCGTCGGCTACCTCGACCGCACCGAGGAGGCCAAGCCGCGCTACGGCCAGCCCGCCGGCGCGCCGCGCAACGCCGCCGCCGTGCTGCACCGCGGCGAGGTCGTGCTGACCTTCTCCAAGCACCACCTGCCCAACTACGGCGTCTTCGACGAGTTCCGCTACTTCGTGCCGGGCGAGACGCTGCCGGTCGTACGCGTGCACGGCGTCGACGTCGCCCTCGCCATCTGCGAGGACCTCTGGCAGGACGGCGGCCGCGTGCCGGCCGCCCGCAGCGCCGGGGCCGGCCTGCTGCTGTCCATCAACGCCTCGCCGTACGAGCAGAACAAGGACGACCAGCGGCTCGAACTGGTCCGCAAGCGCGCCCAGGAGGCCGGCTGCACCACCGCCTACCTCGCGATGATCGGCGGGCAGGACGAGCTGGTCTTCGACGGGGACTCGATCGTCGTCGACAAGAACGGCGAAGTCATCGCGCGGGCGCCGCAGTTCGCGGAGGGCTGCGTGGTCCTCGACCTCGACCTGCCCGCCGCCGCGCCCGCCGCGCCGTCCGGCGTCGTGGACGACGGGCTGCGCGTCGAGCACGTCACGGTCTCCGAGGAGCCGGTGCCCGCGTACGAGGCGGAACTCACCGGTGGGTACGCCGAGCGGCTCGACGACGACGAGGAGGTGTACTCGGCGCTGGTCGTGGGCCTGCGCGCGTACGCCGCGAAGAACGGCTTCAGCAGCGTCCTGATCGGGCTCTCCGGCGGCATCGACTCGGCGATCACCGCCGCCATCGCCTGCGACGCGCTGGGCGCCCGGAACGTGTACGGCGTCGCCATGCCGTCCCGCTACTCCTCCGACCACTCCATCGCCGACGCGGAGGAATTGGCGCGGCGCACCGGGCTCAACTTCCGTACCGTGCCGATCGCGCCGATGTTCGACGCGTACATGGGTTCGCTCGGGCTGACCGGGCTCGCCGAGGAGAACCTCCAGTCGCGGCTGCGCGGCACGATGCTGATGGCGCTCTCCAACCAGGAGGGGCACATCGTGCTCGCGCCGGGCAACAAGTCCGAGCTCGCGGTGGGCTACTCCACGCTCTACGGCGACTCCGTCGGCGCCTATGGCCCCATCAAGGACGTGTACAAGACGTCGATCTTCCGGCTCGCCCGGTGGCGCAACCGGGCGGCGCTGGAGCGGGGGCAGACGCCGCCGATCCCGGAGAACTCCATCAGCAAGCCGCCGAGCGCGGAGCTGCGGCCCGACCAGGTCGACACGGACTCGCTCCCCGACTATCCCGTCCTCGACGGGATCCTGGAGCTGTACATCGACCGGGACCAGGGGGCCGACGCGATCGTGGCCGCCGGCTTCGACCGGGAGTTGGTCACGAAGACGCTGCGGATGGTGGATACGGCGGAGTACAAGCGGCGGCAGTACCCGCCGGGTACGAAGATCTCCGCGAAGGGGTTCGGCAAGGATCGCCGGCTCCCCATCACCAACCGCTGGCGCGAAACCGCCTCCGGCTGAGGCAAGCGGCCCCCCTCTCTCCTTCAGCGGCCGCTGCCACCTACCCGCCCGCTTCCCCCTCGGCCGCACCCCCGCCCGCCCACGGGTTCACCGGAACCGAGCCCCCGCAACGAACCGCCCACCCGGCCCCGGGGTCGGGCGCCCCCACGGACTGTCCGCCGCTTCGCGGCGATGTCTCCCGCCCACCCACCCGTTTACCCCGCATCGCGCGGAACCGTAGGAGCGCATGCCGAGCAACGGACGGCCAGCCGCCCGCCCGGTTGCCCCGCGTGGGCCCTCGCCGTAGGGACAGCCCTGCCGCTTCGCGGCAGATGTTCCCCACCCACCCGCCCGTTTGCCCGGGGACGGGCCCCTTGCCGTAGGAGCATCCGCCCGCCCTCCCGATTGCGCCGCGTCGAGTCCTTGCCGTGGGAGCGGGGGCCGCCTCTGCTCCTACGGGACCTCCCGATACGGGGTAAACGGGTGGGTGGGTGGGAGAAACCCCCGCCGCCGCGAAGGCGGCGGACCAGGGGATGACGCCGGGCAAACGGGCGGGTGGGCGGGAAACATCCGCCGCAAAGCGGCGGGCCAGGGGATGACGCCGGCAATCGGGCGGGTGGGCGGGAGACAACCGCCGCGAAGCGGCGGGCCAGGGGTGATCCCGGGCAACGGGCGAGTGGGCGGGGAAGATCCGCTGCGTCAGCGGCGGGCCAGGGCAGGACGCCGGGCAACGGGTGGGTGGGAGAGATCCGCCGCGTCAGCGGTGGGGCAGGGGGTGACGCCGGGCAACGGGCGGGTGGGTGGGAGACAACCGCCGCGCAGCGGCGGGACAGAGATGCCCCCGGCCAGGCGGCGGCCCCAGACAAACCGGCGGGAGAGGTCCCCTGCGGCAGCCGAAGGCCCCGCGCACACGAGCCCGCGAGGCGCCCACCACGGGACAGGAGACGCCCCGGGGTACACACGCGCCTGACGCCCGCTACGACACAGGGACGCCCCTAACCGAGAGGCCGGCCCCGCAGACGCGAGGTCAGTGGGAGGACCGCTCCCGGCGCCGCACGGCGCCGGAGGCGACGATCCGCTCCGGCCCCGCCACCGGCCGCCGCCGGTCCACCACATACGCCACCCCCGCCACCACGACCCCCAGAACGGCAAGCACCGCCCCGGCCCCCGCCGGAGACGTCACCCCGAACCCCGCCGCGAGGGCGAGCCCCCCGACCCAGGCCCCACCCGCGTTGGCGAGGTTGAACGCCGCCTGATTGGCGGAGGAGGCCAGCGACGGAGCCGCCGACGCCTTCTCCATGACCATCAGCTGCAACGGCGACCCCGTGGTGAACGCCGCCATGCCGAGCAGCGCGACCCCCAGCGCCGCGCTCCAGCCGGCGCTCATGAGGAGCGGGAAGAGGGCGAGGACGACGGCCAGCGCGATGAGCCCGCCGAAGAGGGTGCCGCGCAGGGAGTGGTCCGCGAGGCGGCCGCCGAGGAGGTTGCCGGCGGTGGCGCCGACGCCGAACAGCGCCAGGAGCACCGTGACGCTGGACTCGGCGTACCCGGCGGCGTCCGTGAGCATCGGCGTGATGTAGCTGTACGCCGCGAAGAGCGCGCCGAAGCCCGCGACGGTCGTACCGAGTGCCAGCCATACCGGCCCGCCGCGCAGCGCCCGCAGCTCGCCGCGCAGGCCGACCGCGTCGCCGTGGCCGTGGTCGGCGGGGACGAGCAGGGCGAGCGCGGCGATGGCGGCGAGGCCGATCGCGCTGACGGCGAGGAAGGTGGCGCGCCAGCCGAGCTGCTGGCCCATGGCGGTGGCGACCGGCACGCCGACGATGTTGGCGACGGTCAGTCCGAGGAACATCAGCGAGACGGAGCGGGCCTTGCGCTCGGGCGCGACGAGCCCGGTGGCGACGACCGCGCCGACGCCGAAGAAGGCGCCGTGCGGCAGGCCGCTGAGGAAGCGGGCGGCCAGCAGGGAGGTGTTGCCGGGGGCGACGGCGGAGAGCGCGTTGCCGATGACGAAGAGCACCATGAGGCCGATGAGGACGCGCCGGCGCGGCAGTTTCGCCGTGAGGGCGGCGAGCAGCGGGGCGCCGATGACGACGCCCAGCGCGTACGCGGAGACGAGGTGTCCGGCGGCGGGGATGGATATGTGCAGGTCGTCGGCGACGTCGGGCAGCAGGCCCATCATGACGAACTCGGTCGTGCCGATGCCGAAGGCGCCCACGGCGAGGGCGAGCAGGGCCAGGGGCATGAAGAGGTACCTTCCACGGAAGCGGGGGGTGCGGGCGAGGGGAATCCGTAAGTTTACTTCCGGAACAAACTCCCCCGCACCCCGTATTCCGTGGCGTGAGGCATCCCGCGGTGCGAGGCGACGACCGTACGGCCGACGGCACCGGAATCCGAGGGCGTCAGGAGGAGAGATCCACCCGCGCCGCGATCGGCAGGTGGTCGCTGCTCGTCTCCGGCAGCGTCCAGGAGGAGACCGGCTCGACGCCCTTGACCATGATCTGGTCGATCCGCGCCATCGGGAACGACGCGGGCCAGCTGAAGCCGAAGCCGTTGCCCGCCGCGCCCTGCGTGGAGCGCATCTGGGAGGTGACCGCGTTCAGCGCGCGGTCGTTCATCGTGCCGTTGAGGTCGCCGAGCAGGACGACCTTGCCGATCGGCTCGTCGGCGATGGCCTCGCCGAGCGCGTCGGCGCTGTTGTCGCGCTGGTTGGCCGTGAAGCCCGCGTCGAGCTTGACGCGGACGGACGGCAGGTGGGCCACGTAGACGGCGACGTCGCCCTTGGGGGTGTTGACCGTCGAACGCATCGCGCGGGTCCAGCCCAGCTTGATGTCGACGGGGCCGGTGCCGGAGAGCGGGTACTTGCTCCACAGCCCGACGGTGCCCTCCACCGCGTGGTACTTGTACTGGCCCGCCAGCGCCTTCTCGTACGTGGGGACGGCGTCCGCCGTCAGTTCCTCCAGGGCGATCACGTCGGCGCCGGACGCGGCGACGTCGCGGGCGGTGCCGGTCGGGTCGGCGTTGTCCGCGTTGACGTTGTGCGTGGCGACGGTGAGGTCGCCGCCGGTGCCCGACTTGTCGCCGAGCAGGCCGCCGAACGAGTTGATCCAGATGATCAGCGGCAGGAGCAGGGCGATCAGCGCGGTCGCGGACTTGCGGACCACGCCGACGACGGCCAGCACGGGGATGAGGACGCCGAGCCACGGCAGGAACGTCTCGATCAGGCTGCCGAGGTTGCCGATGTCGTTCGGGATCTGCGCGTGGAAGAGCATCACCAGCGCGATGAGGACCGCGGCGCCCGCGGTGACGAGCCCGCGCCGCCAGATGTCCGGGTCGCCCCGCCAGCCGTCGAGCAGACGTCGGAACCGGGACCCCGGACGCTCGGGCTCCGAGCCGCCGCTGCCCGTCTCCGTCATATACGTCTGCGCCATACTCTCGTCGCCTCACTGCCTGCCGTGCACACCGTCGGTCCGCCCCTGAAACCCTAGGGGATGATCGGTGTCTTCCCTGCCGTCCGCGACGGCCGTACAGGCACTGGGACGATCAGGGCGGCGTGGCGGGTTCCTGAACAGCGGCCGGTAACGCCGGCTGTGACGAAACGCGCATATGCGCACGGTTCCGCGACCGGAGCGTCACCCGGCGTTGCGATTGCCGGCTCAGGCCGCCGGGCGCAGGCCCTCCAGCGCGGTGTCCACGATCCGCTCCGCGAGGTCGTCGTCGAGCGTCGCCTCGGGCCGCATGACCGTGCGCAGCAGCATCGGCCCGACGAGCAGGTCGTTGGCCATCTCGATGTCGACGTCCGCGCGCAGCTCGCCGTCCGCGACCCCCCGCCGCAGCACGTCGCAGGTGGCGCGGCGGCGGGGGTCGACGACCGTGCGGTGGTAGGCGTCCCACAGCTTGGGCAGCGCCTTCATCTGCGCGAAGACGTTGTGCAGCAGGGCCGAGGACCGCATGGAGAGGCCGCGCCTGCGCAGGCCCTCCAGGAGGCAGACGAGGTCGTCGCGCATCGAGGTGCCGGGCAGCGCCGGGTCGGGCTCCTCGAAGACGCGCAGGACATCCACGAAGAGGGCCTCCTTGCCGTCCCAGCGCCGGTAGATGGTGGCCTTGCCGACGCCCGCGGTCCTGGCGATCCGCTCGATGGACAGCTCCGCGAGCGGTACGCCGTCCTCCAGGAGCCGCACCACGCCCTCGATGATCGCCTGTTCCACGGCCTCGCTCCGGGGGCGCCCCGGACCGCCGCCCTTGCCCTTGGCGATGTAGACCACTTCTTCTCCGTATCTGTGACGCGCCGGCTGCCGGGCCGATTCTCCCTCAGTGCCCCGAGGCGCCCACCGCCTCGGTCTCCTTCTCCCGCGGTCCGGGCGCCGCGGGCAGCCGGCCCGGCAGGAACAGGAAGACGACGACGGTGCCGATCGCGGCGACGCCCGCGCCCCACAGCGCCGTGATGTGCATGGCGTGCAGGAACGAGTCGTTGGCCGCGGTCACCAGCGGCTCGCCCCGGGGGCCGAGCTTCGCGGCGAAGCCCAGGGTGGCCTCGATGGACTCACCGGCGGTGTGCCGGGCGCCCTCGGGCAGCAGGGTCAGCTTGTCCTCGACGCCGTTGCGGTACGCGGTGGACAGCACCGAACCGAGGACCGCGATGCCCAGGGCGCCGCCGACCTGCCGGAAGGTGTTGCTGAGCGCGGAGGCGGAACCGGCCTTCTCGCGCGGCAGGGCCTGCATGATCACGACGCTGGTGGGCGTCATGATGTGCGCCATGCCGGTGCCCATCAGGAAGAAGATGACCTCCAGGATCCAGATCGGCGTATCGGCGTCGAGGATCGTGAAGGACGCCAGCGTGGCCATCACCAGGAGCAGGCCGCCGGTGCACACGGCCCGGACGCCGAAGCGGTCGACGACCAGGCGGGCGCGCGGCGCGAAGATGAGCTGGGCGACGGCCAGCGGCAGCATCAGCAGGCCGGTCTGCAGCGGGGAGTAGCCCCGCACGCTCTGGGTGTAGAAGACGGAGAAGAAGGTCACACCCATCAGCGCGAAGAAGACGAGCGCGATGGCGCTGATCGCCGCCGAGAAGACACGGTTCTTGAAATACGAGATGTCGACGGACGGGTGGTCGCACCGCTTCTCGTAGAGCACGAAGGCGACGAGGACGGCGAGGCCCGCGAGGGAGGTGCCGAGGACGGCGGGGTCGGTGAAGTCGGCGAGCTGGCCGCCCTTGATGATGCCGTAGACGAGCAGGACCAGGCCGACGACGGAGAGCGCGACGCCGACGAGGTCGACGCGTCCCGGCTTGGGGTCGCGCGAGTCCGGCACCAGCCACACCATGAGGGCGACCGCGACGAGCACGATCGGCACGTTGATGAGGAAGACCGAGCCCCACCAGAAGTGGTCGAGCAGCACACCGCCGGTGATCGGGCCGATCGCGATGGCGAGGCCGACACCGCCCGCCCAGATGCCGATCGCCTTGGGCTGCTCATCGCGCTCGAAGACGTTCATCAGGACGGCGAGGGTCGCGGGCATCACGAAGGCCGCGCCGAGGCCCATCACCGCGCGGAACGCGATGAGTTGGACGGGTGAGCCGGACTCGGCGGCGAGCGCCGATCCGATGCCGAACACGACGAGCCCCGCGAGCAGGACCTTCTTGCGGCCGAGCCGGTCGCCGAGCAGTCCTGCGGTGAAGAGCAGGCCGGCGAAGACGAGGGTGTAGGAGTTTATCGCCCACTCCAACTCGCCCTGGGTCGCGCCGAGGCCGGTCGGTTCCGGAGTGGAGATCGTCTTGATGGCGACGTTCAGGATCGAGTTGTCGAGTACGACGATCAGCAGGCTCAGCATCAGCACGCCGAGGATCGCCCAGCGGCGCCGGTGCACGGCCTCGGGTATCCGGGGCGGCGTCGGCGCGGGTGCGGCAGGGGTCGAAGGAGATGACATGGGATCCAGCCTAAACCCATTTCAATACGAGACCGTCTCGTATTGGAAGGTCTTTACCGAGGCATGCCCGAGGCGCGTCCGAGGCGCGTCCGAGGTGCGCCGCCCGTCCGTTGTGGGGGCCCACTAGCCTCCGGGCGGTGTCCGGTGCCACCATGGGAGTGATCCGGGGACGCCGTCAGGGCGCCTCGAGATGACAGAAGGAGCCGTTGCGATGACGCAGCTTTCGGCTGCCCACAAGAGCGCCGACGCCCAGCGAGGCCCCGACAGCAGCAAGGCGCTGTACGGCGGCAAGGGCACGCGACGCATCACTGTGCGGGACATCAGCGCCGCCAAGGAGCGCGGCGAGAAGTGGCCCATGCTCACCGCCTACGACGCGATGACCGCCTCCGTCTTCGACGAGGCGGGCATCCCCGTCATGCTCGTCGGCGACTCGGCGGGCAACTGCCACCTCGGGTACGAGACCACCGTGCCCGTCACCCTCGACGAGATGACCATGCTGTCGGCCGCGGTCGTACGGGGCACCTCGCGCGCCCTGATCGTCGGCGACCTGCCGTTCGGCTCGTACCAGGAGGGCCCCGTGCAGGCGCTCCGCTCGGCGACCCGGCTGGTGAAGGAGGCGGGCGTCGGCGCGGTCAAGCTGGAGGGCGGCGAGCGGTCGTTGGCCCAGACCGAACTCCTCGTCCAGTCCGGCATCCCCGTCATGTCCCACCTCGGGCTGACGCCGCAGTCCGTGAACACCATGGGCTACCGCGTACAGGGCCGGGGCGAGGAAGCGGCGCACCGGCTGGTGCGGGACGCCAAGGCGGCGCAGGACGCGGGCGCGTTCGCCGTCGTCCTCGAACTGGTCCCCGCGGAGCTGGCCGCGGAGGTCACCCGCTCCCTGCACATCCCGACCGTCGGCATCGGAGCGGGGGCCGCGTGCGACGCGCAGGTCCTCGTCTGGACGGACATGCTCGGCCTCACCGGCGGCAAGATGCCGCGCTTCGTCAAGCAGTACGCGGACCTGCGGGGCGTCATGACCGACGCGGCCAAGGCGTTCGCGGAGGACGTGGTGGGCGCGGCGTTCCCCTCGGAGGAGCATGCGGTGCATTAGCCGTGCGGCGCGGGTGTCGTGCGGCGCGTATGCCGTGCGGCGCGTATGCCGTGCGGCGCGTATGCCGTGCGGCGCTTTGGCTGACTGAACGGTGCCTGGCCTTGCCGCCGGGGCCGGGCCAGCGTGGTGCCAGGGCGGACCGCCGATCTTCCCCCGTCGGCGGCCCGCCCTTCCTCGCCCCTGGGCGGCGAGGCTTCCCCGGTCACCCGGTCGCCGTTCCTCACCCTGAGCGGTGGGCCTGCCCCCAGCGCCGGAGCGGTCCGCTGCCCCCTCCCCCCCTCCCCCCCGGTCGGCCGTCCGCCCCAGTTGGCCTCCCGCCCCAGGTGCTGGGTCGCGGTCCACTGAGCCCCCCCCCGTCGGCCGTCCGACACCCCTCCGCCCCTGGGTGGTCGCCCTATCCCGCCGCTTCGCGGCGGATGTTCTCCCACCCACCCACCCGTTTACCCCGCACAGAGCGGAACCGTAGGACCTCCGCCGCGAAGCGGCGGGCCAGGAGACGACGCGGGGTAACGGGTGGGTGGGTGGGAGACATCCGCCGCGAAGCGGCGGGCCAGGAGATGACGCGGGGTAACGGGTGGGTGGGTGGGAGGCATCCGCCGCGGAGCGGCGGGGTAGGGGATTACGCCGGGCCACGGGTGGGTGGGTGGGAGGCATCCGCCGCGGAGCGGTGGGGCAGGGGATTACGCCGGGCAACGGGCGAGGCAGGGCCCGGCGGAGAGGGAAGGCCCTGTCGGCTGGATGTCGGTGGTTTGTCGGTGGGGCATGACACCGTCTGGGCCATGACACGAATCGACAAGAACCCCGACGGCGCAGGGAGCGCGGTCACCGTAAGGGGACTGGTCAAGCACTACGGCGAGACCAAGGCACTGAACGGCGTGGACCTGGACGTCCGCGAGGGCACCGTCCTCGGCGTACTCGGCCCGAACGGCGCCGGCAAGACCACCCTCGTCCGCTGCCTGTCCACCCTGGTCACCCCGGACGCCGGCACCGCCCACGTCGCCGGTTACGACGTGGTCCGCCAGCCCCGCCAGCTCCGCCGCGTGATCGGCCTCACCGGCCAGTACGCCTCGGTGGACGAGAAGCTCTCGGGCCGCGAGAACCTGTACATGATCGGGCGCCTGCTGGACCTGTCCCGCAAGGAGGCGCGGTCCCGGGCCGACGGCCTGCTGGAGCGGTTCTCCCTCACGGAGGCCGCCAAGCGCCCGGCGAGCACGTACTCCGGCGGTATGCGCCGCCGGCTCGACCTGGCCGCCTCGATGATCGGCAGTCCCGCCGTCCTGTACCTGGACGAGCCGACGACGGGCCTCGACCCCCGCACGCGCAACGAGGTGTGGTCCGAGGTCAAGCGGATGGTCGCCGACGGCGTCACCGTGCTGCTCACCACGCAGTACATGGAGGAGGCCGAGCAGTTGGCCTCGCGGCTGACGGTCATCGACCGCGGCGAGGTGATCGCCAACGGCGGCATCGACGAGCTGAAGGCGAAGGTCGGCGGCCGCACCCTGCGCGTCCGCCCGGCGGACCCGCAGGAGCTGCGCCCGTTGGCCGACGCCCTGGACGACCTGGGCCTGACCGGCCTCGCCACGTCCACGGTGGACGTCGAGTCCGGCGCGGTCCTGGTGCCGATCCTCAGCGACGAGCAGCTGACCGCCGTGGTCCACGCGGTCACCGCGCGCGGCATCACGATCGGCTCGATAGCCACCGAACTGCCCAGCCTGGACGAGGTGTTCCTCTCCATCACCGGCCAGAAGGCCAGCGCCCCGCAGGACGCCCGCCCCGAACTCGAGGAGGTTGCCGTATGAGCACCACCACTCTCGCGCCGCCCCTCACCAAGGGCCAGACGGCGGACGACGCCCGCATCGGCCTGCGCGGCCACGTCCGTCACACCGGCGCGCTGGTCCGCCGCAATCTGCTGTGGATCCGCCAGGACCCCGAGTCGATGTTCGACGCGGTGCTGATGCCGATCATCTTCACGCTGCTGTTCGTGTATGTCTTCGGCGGTTCCATCGGGCAGGCGCTCGGCGGCGGCCAAGACCAGTACGTGCAGTACGTGGTGCCGGGCATGATGGCGATGATGAGCATGAACATCGCCATGGCCGTCGGCACCGGCTTCAACCAGGACTTCCAGAACGGCATCATGGACCGTTTCCGCACCCTGCCGATCGGCCAGGGCTCGGTGCTCTTCGCCAAGATCGTGGTGGAGCTGATGCGGCTGCTCATCGCGACGACGATCATGATGATCGTCGGTGTCCTGGTGGGCTTCGACATCACGAACTGGGGCGGCCTGTTCGCCGCCGTGGGGCTGTCCGCGCTCTTCGGCACGGCCATCATGTGGATCTTCCTGGTCCTCGGCGTCTCGATGAAGAGCGCCCAGTCCGTGCAGGCGATGGGCTTTCTGGTCCTGATGCCGCTGCAGTTCGGCTCGTCGATCTTCGCGCCGACCGGGTCCATGCCGGGCTGGCTGCAGGCGTTCACCGACTACAACCCGCTGTCCTCGCTCGCGGACTCCGCGCGCGGCCTGATGATCGGCGGCCCCGTGGCGCACGACGTGTGGGTCACGGTCGGCTGGTCGGCGGCGCTCACGCTGGTGATGGCACCGATCGCGATCCACAAGTTCCGCACCAAGCACTGACCGCCAGGCTCCCCCGGAAAGACCGAGGTTCATACGGCGCACAGGGCGGCGGCCTCATCGAGCATGAGCCCGCCGCCCTCGGCGTACGCGGCCCGGGCTCTCCACAGGGCCATGGGCCCAGCTTCGCCGGAGCACCGTGGTGGGTGCGAGGCGCTTTCGGTGGGGGACCGATATCGTCGCCACGCGCCGTGCGTCCGTGCGGTCCGAGGACTTCGGGAGTTCCACCTCATGACCACCGCCCCTCTCCGCGGCAGTGACCGGCGGATCAGTCCCGTCTTTCTCGGGATCGCCGCCGTCGCCGCGGTCTCCGGCTGGGCCGCCTGGACCGGTTTCGGGACGTCCCCCGGGCCGGCCGTGTTCCTCTTCGTGACGGCCGCCTGGATCGTCTCGCTGTGCCTGCACGAGTACGCCCACGCGCGTACGGCGCTGCACGGCGGGGACATCTCGGTCGGCGCGAAGGGCTATCTGACGCTGAACCCGTTGAAGTACACGCACGCCCTGCTGAGCATCGTGCTGCCGGTGCTGTTCGTGATCGCGGGCGGCATCGGGCTGCCGGGCGGCGCGGTCTTCATCGAGCGGGGCCGGATCCGGGGCCGCCTGCGGCACAGCCTGATCTCGGCGGCGGGCCCGCTGACGAACGTACTGTTCGCGCTGGTCTGCACGGCGCCGTTCTGGCTGCACGCCCTGGACGGCGTGCCCGCCGTGTTCCGCTACGCGCTCGCCTTCCTCGCCCTGCTCCAGGTGACGGCGGCGATCCTGAACTTCCTGCCCGTCCCCGGCCTGGACGGCTACGGCGTGCTCGAGCCCTGGCTCTCGCCCGCGTTCCGCCGCCAGGTGGAGCCGTTCGCGCCGTTCGGGCTCCTCGCGGTCTTCGCCGTGCTGTGGCTCCCGCAGGCCAACGAGGCCTTCTTCGACGCGGTCCACGCGCTCCTGCGCGGCCTCGGCGTCAGCGAGCGGGACACCTACTGGGGCCGGGACCTGTACCGCTTCTGGGCCGGCTCGCAGGAGGTGCCGCGGGCCCTCAGCTCGTAGGCGCGGCCGCGTCCCGCCGCAGCTTGGCCCGCCGCAGGTAGAACCACGCCATGTTCGACGCGAGGCCCGCGAGCAGCACCCACACGACGCCGAGCCAGCTGCCCCGCGCGAAGGAGAGCACGGCGGCGGCGACGGCGAGGGCGCAGACCACGAGGGCGTACAGAGCGAGGCGGGGCATGGGGGTCGGCTCCTGTCGGATGCGGCGGGGGACGCCCGGGGGCGTGCGGTCGTACGCGTCCAGTGTCCCCCATGCCCGCCCGCGCCCTATACGTCGGTGACGCGCAGCCCCGCGTGCGCCTTGTAGCGGCGGTTGACGGAGATCAGGTTGGCGACCAGCGACTCCACCTGGTGGGCGTTGCGCAGCCGGCCGGCGAAGACGCCCCGCATGCCGGGGATGCGGGCGGCCAGCGCCTGCACGAGGTCCGTGTCGGCGCGGCTCTCGCCGAGGACCATGACGTCGGTGTCGATCTCCTCGACGTCGGCGTCCTGGAGCAGGACGGCCGACAGGTGGTGGAAGGCGGCGGTGACGCGGGAGTCCGGCAGCAGGGCGGCGGCCTGCTCGGCGGCGCTGCCCTCCTCGGGCTTGAGGGCGTAGGCGCCCTTCTTGTCGAAGCCGAGGGGGTTGACGCAGTCGATGACGAGCTTGCCGCGCAGGTCCTCGCGCAGGGCTTCGAGGGTCTTGCCGTGGCCGTCCCACGGCACGGCGACGATCACGATGTCGCTGCGCCGCGCGCACTCCGCGTTCTCGGCGCCCTCGACGCCGAGGCCCAGCTCGTCGGCGGCGGCCCGGGCGCGCTCCGCCGCACGGGAGCCGATGATCACCTTCTGTCCGGCGCGGGCCAGGCGGTAGGCCAGGCCCCGCCCCTGGTCGCCGGTGCCGCCGAGGACACCGACGACGAGCCCCGACACGTCGGGCAGCTCCCAGGGGTCCTTGGCCGGGGCCTTGGCGGGGGCGTTCTGAGCACGGTCTGCGGCACTGTCTGTAGAGGTCATGGGGTGACCTTACTCAGCGGTCACAGGTGGTCACGTCAGTTCACCAGTTCGGCCAGCGGGATGCGCCGGAAGGTGATCGTCTCGTACGCGCCGAAGTCCCCCGTCTCGTAGAGCAGGCCGATGGTCTCCTCGTCGAGGCGTACGAGGTCGGAGTACGCGGCGGGCAACCCGTCGACGGTGTGCACGGGCCGCCAGGTGGTGCCGCCGTCGGTGGAGCGGCGCACGGTCATCAGGGCGCGGAAGCCGGGGTCGGCGGGGCCGGAGAAGAGGAGCAGGTCGGGGTCGCGCACCTGCAGGACGCTGCCCTCGACCACGGGGCCGGTGAGGCAGGCCTGGGGGCGGAAGGGCCTGACGAGGCCGCGGCCGCCGTCGCGGGAGTGGGCGTCGGCGCGGCTGCCGGGGGCCGGGGAGTCGTTGCGGGTGTTGAAGTAGAGGCGTCCGTCGGGGAGTTCGGCGGCGGTGGTCTCGTTCACGTTGATGTAGCCGTTGGTGTTGTCGTCGATGTAGCCGATGCGCCAGGTGGCGCCGGCGTCGTCGCTGAGGAGGCAGTGGCCGCCGTTGTACCTGCCCTCGGTGCCGGTGTCCGAGCCGGACGGCGGCAGGGAGTGGTTGGCGGGGACGACGACGCGGCCGGTGGTGAGCTGGAGGGCGTGCCCGGGCCCGGTCGCGTACCACCGCCAGGCGGGCTTCTTCACCGAGGCGGTGATCTCGCGCGGGGCGGACCAGGTGCGGCCGTCGTCGTCGCTGTGCTGCACCCACACGCGCCGGCCGGCGGCCGCGGAGACCTTGCCGCGCCGGATGGCGTCCTCGGTGGCCGCGGCGGCGTTCCTGACCTGGACGAGCAGGACGCGGCCGTCGGCGAGGACGACGGGGGCGGGGTTGCCCGCGAGGTCGGCGCCGTTCTTGCCGACGACCTGGAGCGGGCCCCAGGTGCGGCCGCCGTCGACGGAGCGCTTGAGGACGATGTCGATGTCGCCGAAGTCCTCCTGGGATCCGACGCGGCCCTCGCAGAAGGCGAGGACGGTAGGGGGGCCGGGGGTGGGGCCCGTGGTGACGACGGCCGGTATGCGGAAGCTCGCGTAGCCCTCGCGGCCCGCCCGGAAGGGAACAGACGTCTCATAAGTCATGGTGCGGGCTTCCCCACTCCGGGGGAATTCCCGGTGAACTCCGGGTCACGAGTGCTCCGTTGGTGCAGGATGCGGCGCCATGGACGCCGTACGGGTCGCGCTGCTGCGCGAAGTGCTCGCCGGGACCGAGTGGCTCGGGGCCACGCGCCGCTTCGCGGGCGCCCTGCGTTCGTCCGTCGTGCCGCACGGCGGCGGGCTGCTCCTGGTGGGCACGCGGGCGTACGAGCCCTGGCACCTGGCCGCGCACCTGGTGGACGAGGCGGCCTGGTCGGGCACGCCGGAGCTGACCCCGACGCTCGTACGCCACCGGGTCCTCGCCGCCGATCCCGCGCACCTGTCGACCGGGCTCGGCCGGATCGAGGCCGCGCGGCGCGGCGAGACGCTGCTGGTGGTGGCGCCGGACGCGCCGGACGCGGAGCTGCTGACGCGCGTGCACGACGCGCGGCGGGCCGGGGCGACCGTGCTCGCGCTCGACGCGGGGGACCGGGATCTGGGGGCGCTGGCGCATGAGGCGCTGGCCGTGCCGGGGCCGGGGGGTGAGCCGGGGGACGATCTCGACCTGGACACGGTGCAGCATCTGGTGAGTGCGGCGGCCGGGGAGAACGCGTTGCCCGCGGTGCGGGGCCGTCGCCGCTTCCGGGACCGGCTCTCCCGCCTCACCGACCATCTGACGGCCCCGCCGCCCACCCGGTGGTAACGGCCACCGTCCACGGCCCCGGCAGGCCCTCCCGGCTCGGCCCCCGCCGCTTCGCGGCCATACCGACGCCCCTTCCCGGCTCGGCCCCTCTCGGCTCGGTTTCGCCGCTGCGCGGCGGTTTTCCCACCCACCCACCCGGCACCCCGCGTCACGCCCCGTGAGGCACCGGCGACGACCGAGCGGGTGGGGAAACCCGCCGCGAAGCGGCGAAGGGCTGACCGCCACACCGGGCACCGCCCGAAACCGGCGGCGACGGGACCCCGCGGCTCGACGCCGAGTATCGGGTGGGTGGGTGGGAGAACCTCCGCGCAGCGGCGAAGAGGCCGGCCGCCACACCGGGCACCGCCCGAAACCGGCGGCGACGGGACCTCGCAGCTCGATGCCGAGTATCGGGCGGGTGGGTGGGAAAACCACGGCGAAGAGGCCGGCCGCCACACCGGGCACCGCCCGAAACCGGCGGCGACGGGACCCCGCGGCTCGATGCCGAGTATCGGGCGGGTGGGTGGGAAAACCACGGCGAAGAGGCCGGCCGCCACACCGGGCACCGCCCGAAGCCCCCGGCCAGGGGACCCCGCGGCCCGACGCACCCGGGAGAACCGGCGAGGCCAGGCTCAGCCCTCGCCCCCCGCCCTGTCATGCCACCGAGGATCATTCTCCCACTGGAGATTCCGCTCCGCGGCCGTCCGCATCGCCGCTTCCGCCTCCGGCCGCGAGGCGTACGGCCCCATCCGGTCCTTGCCGGGGCAGTCGGGGCCCTCCTCCACCTTCTGGTGCTCCAGGCAGTAGTACCACTCCCCCGGCTTGCCGACCGTCCGCTTCTTGAACAGCGCCATGTCCCGCTCCTCTCGTTCCCGACGTCGTTCCTGACGCCATCGTGCCCCGAGACGGCTGGCTAGACTCGCCGGCATGTCTGGCCAGTCACTGCTCGTCCCAGGGGAGCTCTCTCCCGTCCGTTCCGTTCCCGGCAACATCAGGCGCCCGGAGTATGTGGGCAAGCCCGCCCCCACCCCGTACAAGGGGCCCGAGGTGCAGACCCCCGAGACCATCGAGCTGATGCGCACCGCGGGCCGCATCGCCGCGCAGGCGATGGCGGAGGCCGCGAAGCACATCGCCCCGGGGGTGACCACCGATGAGCTGGACCGCGTCGCGCACGAGTACATGTGCGACCACGGCGCCTACCCCTCCACGCTCGGCTACCGGGGCTTCCCGAAGTCGCTGTGCAGTTCGATCAACGAGGTCATCTGCCACGGGATCCCCGACTCCACCGTCCTGAAGGACGGCGACATCATCAACCTCGACGTCACGGCGTACATCGGCGGCGTGCACGGCGACAACAACGCCACCTACCTCGTCGGCGACGTCGACGAGGAGTCGAGGCTGCTGGTGGAGCGGACCCGCGAATCCCTCGACCGCGCCATCAAGGCCGTCAAGCCCGGCCGCCAGATCAACATCATCGGCCGCGTCATCGAGTCGTACGCGAGGCGCTTCGGCTACGGCGTCGTGCGTGACTTCACCGGTCACGGCATCAACACGTCCTTCCACTCCGGCCTGATCGTCCCGCACTACGACAGCCCGCACGCGACGACCACCATCAAGCCCGGCATGACGTTCACGATCGAGCCGATGCTGACGCTCGGCACCCACGAGTACGACATGTGGGACGACGGCTGGACCGTCGTCACCAAGGACAGGAAGCGCACCGCGCAGTTCGAGCACACGCTGGTGGTGACGGACACCGGGGCGGAGATCCTCACACTGCCCTGAGCCCCAAGCCCCTCCGTGTGCTGCTCGCGCGACGCGGACCGGATGACCGCCGAGAACGGGATGAGCGGCGCGTCCATGAGGGACCCCGGGCCGAGACCTCGGCCTTCATCCGCGGCCTCCTCGGCGGCGGCCTCGGCGTCGACGCCATCGCGCGGTACACGGAACAGTTCTGGTTCCTGTACCGCGCCCTGGACGACGGCGCCGGCGCCCTGCGCGGCGACCCGGCCACCCCCGGGCCCCGCCCCCGGGCCCCAGGTGCCAGGTCACAGGTCCCAGGTCACAGGGGCACGCCCCCTCCCCGACTTGACCATCGCTTTACTCCCTCATGGGCGCTCCATCGCCCGCCCGTGATCGGCCCGTGAGCGGCGGGCCCGCTTGAGAGCTGAATCACTGACCGGGCGGGTATCAGCGTGGTAAGGGTCGGTTAAGTTAGGTCCGCCTCACCGGCCGCGGTGGGGTTCGCGTTCGTCAGTGACCCGTCTTGGAGCCCTCTATGCGACCCGTGCGACCTGTCCGCCTGTCCGTCGTCACCGCTGTCGCCACCGCGGCCGCCCTGACCGCCGTCACGGGCTGCACGGAGAAGAGCGACGCCAAGGGCGATGGCGCGCACAGCGTGCGGGTGACCGCCACCGACGACAAGTGCGAGGTCTCCAAGAAGAAGCTGACCGCCGGGCACGTCGAGCTGGCCATCGAGAACAAGGGCTCGAAGGTCACCGAGGTCTACCTCCTCTTCCCCGACGACCGCATCGTGAGCGAGCGCGAGAACATCGGCCCCGGCACCAAGCAGAAGCTCACCGCCGAGGTGAAGGCCGGCGCGTACGAGATCGCCTGCAAGCCCGGCATGAAGGGCGACGGCATCCGCCAGAAGGTCACCGTCACCGGCGGCGGGAAGACGGCGAAGCGCGACCCGCGCCTGGACCGGGCCGTCGCCGCCTACCGCGCGTACGCCCAGGCCCAGGCCGACGAGACGCTGCCGAGGACGAAGATCTTCACCGACGCCGTGCGCGAGGGCGATCTGGCGGCCGCGAAGAAGGCGTACGCCGACTCCCGCATCGGCTGGGAGCGCACCGAGCCGGTCGCCGAGTCCTTCGGCGACATCGACCCGAAGGTCGACTTCCGCGAGGACGGCCTGGAGGACGGCCAGGACCCGGAGAAGGACTGGACGGGCTGGCACCGTCTGGAGCGGGCCCTGTGGAAGGACAAGAAGATCGGCAAGCGCGAGAAGGAGCTGGCCACCCTTCTCGACAAGGACCTCAAGGACTGGCAGCAGCGCGTCGGCAAGGCCGTGATCACCCCGACCTCCATGGCCAACGGCGCCAAGGAGCTGCTCGACGAGGTCGCCACCGGCAAGGTCACCGGGGAGGAGGAGCGCTACTCCCACACCGACCTGGTCGACTTCAAGGCCAACGTCGAGGGCGCCGAGAAGTCCTACGAGCTGCTGAAGCCCGTCGCCGCCGAGAACGACCCGAAGCTCACGAAGGAGCTCGACAAGCAGTTCGCGGCCCTGGACAAGCTCCTGGAGAAGTACCGCGAGGGCGGCAAGGACTCCTACGACTTCACCTCCTACGACAAGGTCGCCAAGGCGGACCGCAAGGAGCTGTCCGACGGGGTCAACGCGCTCGCCGAGCCGCTGTCGAAGCTGGCCGCGGCCGTCGCGAAGACCAAGTAGCGGCTGGGGGACCCGATGCCTGACGACAACACCCACGACACCCGCGTGCCGTCCCGGCGTTCGCTGCTCGGCTGGGGCGGCGCCGGGCTCGCGCTCGGCGCCGCCGTGGCCGGCGGCGCGGTGGCGGTGACCCGCTCCGGCGACGAGGTGGCTCCCGCCGGGGAGACGGGCGGCGCCGTCCCCTTCCACGGCGCGCACCAGGCCGGCATCGCCACGCCCGTGCAGGACCGGCTGCACTTCGCGGCGTTCGACGTGAAGACGGACGACCGCGCGGAGTTCGTCCAGCTCCTCAAGGACTGGACGAGCGCGGCCGCGCGGATGACCGCCGGCCACACCGTCGGCGAGGGCGCGCACGGCGGACTCGCCGAGGCGCCGCCCGACGACACCGGTGAGGCGCTCGGCCTCAAGCCGTCCCGGTTGACGCTGACGATCGGCTTCGGGCCCTCCCTGTTCGAGAAGTTCGACCTTGCCGAGCGGCGGCCGGAGGCCTTGGTCGAGCTGCCCAAATTCCCCGGCGACAACCTCGATCGGGCCCGCAGCGGCGGCGACCTGTGCGTGCAGGCCTGCGCGGACGACCCGCAGGTGGCGGTGCACGCCATCCGCAACCTCGCCCGCATCGGCTTCGGCAAGGTCGCCGTGCGCTGGTCGCAGCTCGGCTTCGGCAAGACGTCCTCGACGACGCCGGACGCGCACACGCCCCGCAATCTCTTCGGTTTCAAGGACGGCACGCGCAACGTCTCCGGGCAGGACACGGCGGCGCTGGCCAAGCACGTGTGGGTCGGCGAGAAGGACGGGCCCGACTGGCTGGCGGGCGGCTCCTACCTCGTGGCGCGCCGCATCCGGATGAACATCGAGACGTGGGACCGCACCTCGCTCGGTGAGCAGGAGGACGTGTTCGGGCGCGACAAGGGCGAGGGCGCCCCGGTCGGCAAGGCCAAGGAGCACGACGAGCCGTTCCTGAAGGCGATGAAGCCCGGCGCGCATGTGCGGCTCGCGCACCCCGACGCCAACGACGGGGCGACGATCCTGCGCCGCGGCTACTCCTTCACGGACGGCACCGACGGCCTCGGCCGGCTGGACGCGGGGCTGTTCTTCCTCGCCTACCAGCGGGACGTGCGCACCGGTTTCATCCCGGTCCAGCGCAATCTGGCGCGCTCCGACGCGCTCAACGAGTACATCCAGCACGTGGGTTCCGCGGTCTTCGCGGTCCCGCCGGGCGTCCGCGACAAGGACGACTGGTGGGGCAGGGGCCTGTTCACCGGGGAGGCGTAGCCGATGTTCGGCAACTATCTGATCGGTCTGCGCGAGGGTCTCGAGGCCAGCCTGGTCGTCTGCATCCTCATCGCCTACCTGGTGAAGACCGGGCGGCGGGACGCGCTGGCACCGATCTGGACCGGCATCGGCGTCGCGGTGGCGCTCGCGCTCGGCTTCGGCTGCGCGCTGACCTTCGGCTCGCAGGAGCTGACCTTCCAGGCCCAGGAGGCCCTCGGCGGTTCGCTGTCGATCGTCGCGGTGGCACTGGTGACGTGGATGGTCTTCTGGATGCGGCGCACGGCGCGGCACCTGAAGGCCGAACTGCACGGCAAGCTGGACTCGGCCCTCCAGATGGGCACGGCCGCGCTGGTGGCGACCGCGTTCCTCGCGGTGGGCCGGGAGGGCCTGGAGACGGCCCTGTTCGTGTGGGCGTCGGTGCGGGCCTCCAGCGACGGTTCGCACGGGCCGCTGCTCGGCGTGCTCCTCGGGCTGCTGACGGCGGTCGTCCTCGGCTGGCTGTTCTACCGGGGCGCACTGCGCATCAACCTCGCGAAGTTCTTCACCTGGACCGGCGCCATGCTGGTCGTGGTGGCGGCGGGCGTGCTCGCGTACGGCGTGCACGACCTCCAGGAGGCGGAGTTCGTCGGCGGGCTGCGGGACAAGGCGTTCGACATCAGCACGACGATCCCGCCGGACAGCTGGTACGGCACGCTCCTGAAGGGCGTCTTCAACTTCCAGCCCGATCCGACGGTGCTTCAGGTCGTGGTCTGGCTGCTGTATCTGGTCCCCACCCTGGTGTTCTTCTTCGCCCCGGCCCGCAAGGCGAGCAGCCCCCCGGCCGCCGCCGAGGCCACCGCGCCGCCCCGGTAGGGTTCGGGCCCGGGAGAAGGGCGTAGGTGAGGGGACCCCCATGAGCAAGGTGCGCAGATTTCGCGGTGTCCGCGGGCCGTTCGCGGCGGTGGCCGCGGCGGGTGCCCTGTCGGTGGCGGTGACCGGGTGCGTGACGGTGCACGGCGAGCGGGAGGTCGTCCCCGCGGCGACGAAGGCCGAGGCCGCCCAGGCACTCGAAGCCTTCCTGGCCGCCTACAACAAGGCGGAGAGGACGTACGACCCGGCCGCCGACGCCGCCCGGGTCACCGGTCCGCTGGGCGCCATCAACCAGGCGGGCCTGCGGTCGCGGCGCGTCCAGCACCCGGCGGGCAACCCCGGGGCGACGCCGCTGAGGCTGACGGACGTGTCGTACGCCATCCCGAAGAAGGCCGGTTGGCCGCGCTGGTTCCTCGTCGACGCCGAGGCCAACCGCAAGGTCGGCGGCCGCGGGGACGCGCGCTGGCTGTGGATCTTCACCAAGGGCGGCCCCGGCCGGCAGTGGGAGGCGTCCTATCTGAACCTCGTGGCGCCCGGCAAGGTGCCCCGACTGAAGAAGGACGAGGACGGGTGGGCGGTGCCCGTGGCGGTCGGCGCGGCGGACGTGGCGGTGGCGCCGCGGAAGCTGGGCAAGGCGTACACGGCGTATCTGAAGTCGGGCGGCGACACGTTCGCGCCGGGCGACCACACGTCGAAGTGGAAGGCGCTGCGCGACCGGAACACCAAGCGGCTCGGGGTGGGCGTGCAGTACCTGGACTACCCCATGGACTCCGGTGACTTCGCCCCCGTGGGGCTGCGTACGAAGGACGGCGGGGCGCTGGTCTTCTTCGCCACGCACCACTACGAGCGGCAGACGGCCGCCAAGGGCATCGACCTGCGTCTCGACCCGGACGTCAAGGCGCTCCTGAAGGGCGAGGTGCGGCAGTCGGTGACGCTGGAGCGCGTCGCCAACCAGGTGGTCCTGGACCCGCCGAGGTCCGGCGGCGACAAGGTCGCCTTCCTCGGCCGCATCCAAGGGCTCACGGGCGCGAAGGGCGACCAGTAAGCCCAGTAGGTCCAGCAAAGCCCAGCGGGCGCGTCGTCAGCCGCCCAGTGGCCAGGCGGCCGTCTCCTGCCGGGGGCCGTCCGCGAACCGCGCGCACTCGTCGGTGAGGGTCTCCAGGAGCGTCAGCGGGTCCGGCAGCGGGTGCTCGGGGCCGCGCACCCAGCGCACGTCCAGGTCACCGGGGAGCCGGGCGGGCGGCACAAGCACGTAGGAGCCGCGGCAGTGCCAGCGCAGGCCCGGGTGCTCGTCCATCGTCTCGGGGTGGCAGTCCAGCTCACAGGGCCACCACTCGTCCTCGTCCTCGGGGGTGCCGCGGGTGGCGGTGTAGAAGAGCATCCGGTCGTCGCCCGACTCGGCCACGGGGCCGACGTCGATGCCCGCTTCGAGAAGGCGGCGCAGTGCCTCGCGGCCGGCGTCCAGCGGCACGTCGAGGACGTCGTGGACCATGCCGGTCGCGGTGATGAAGTTCGCCTGCGGCTGGTCGCGGGCCCACCGCTCGATCTGGCCGGGGTCGGTCGTGGACTGCGTCTGCCAGGCGAAGGAGACGGGGTGGCGGGCGGGCGTGGGGCAGCCGACGCGGTCGCAGGAACATCGGTAGCCCGAGGGGTGTGCGGCCGGGGCGAGGGGCAGCCCGGCGGCCGCGGCGGCGCGCAGCAGGTCCTCACGGGCCCGGTCGTCGGCCGTCGTGTCCTTGGGACGACGGCGAAGCCACTGGGAAATCCTGCCCTGCCCGCCGGACCGGCTGCCGAACTCCGCGCCCATCTAGCCCCTCACCTCGCCGTTGTGCCGAAAGCTTGACCCATGGTCCCACCATCCTGCGCCCGCGGGGGCCGGAGGCCGCATCCGGGGTGGCCGGGGGGACGCCAGGCGCTGCCCGCCATACCCCCTCATCGCCTACTAAGTGGTGATTTGCCCTGTACCCCCCTACGGTGTCGCCATGGTCATTAGGACTGCGCTGACAGGCCTCACGGCGCTGGCCCTCACGGCACCGAGCGGCTTCCTCGCCCCGATCGAGTGGGGCCGGGGGCCCCTGACCGTGGACGCGCTGCCCCGCGTCGTCTACACCGCGCACCGCGGCGGTGCCCTGGAGGTGCCGGAGAACAGCATGGCGGGGCTGCTCGCCGCGTACGAGCGGGGCACCGCGCAGGTCATCGACTTCGACACGCGGATACTGCGCGACGGCACGCCGGTGGTCATGCACGACAGGACCCTGGACCGCACCACCTACGCGATGGGCCCGGTGCGGATGTTCGACCGGTACACCTGGCGCGGTGTCGTGCTGCGGCCCGACGCCTCGCTGCCGGGCCGGTGGCGTCCGGAGCGGGCGCCGACGGTCGAGGAGGTCCTGGACCGGTTCGGCGGGCGGATCATGCTGATGCTGGAGGCCAAGGACCCGCACGGCCTCGACGAGCTGGCCCGGCTGATCCGCTCCCGGGGCCTGGCCCGCTCGGTCTTCGTCAACTCCAACAGCCCCGCGGTGGCGCGGCGCGCCCACGAGCTCGGCCTGCTGGCGCAGCTGTGGCGCTCCAAGGCGCAGCTGCGCACCGACCGGCCCGAGCGCTGGGCCGCGTACGTGGACGTCCTGGACGTGGACCACAAGGCGCGCGACCGGGACCTGGTGCGCGCGGTGAACTCGGGCGTCCCGCGGGTGTGGGCGCACACGGTGACCACGCCGAAGCAGCGCGACCGCGTGCTGCGGCTCGGCTGCAACGGCGTCATCACGGACGCCCCAGGGCTCCTGTCGCGTACGCCGATCGAGCCGGCGCGGCCCGGCCGGCGGGCGTAGCCGGGTCGCCGGCCGGCCTCGTCAGGAGGTCGCGGGGCGGCTGGCGATGCCGTACAGGGCGTACTCGACGAGCTTGTCCGCGTAGGCGTGGGTGAGGGGGCCCGAGCGCATCAGCCAGCGCTGGGCCAGCGGGCTCGACCACAGTTCCAGGGCGATGCGGGGGTCGACGTCGGGCAGGACGTGCCCCGCATCCTGGGCCTGGCGCAGGCGCTTCACGAAGAGCTGGAACTGCGGTTCGAGGAGCTTCTCCACGAACTCGGCGCCCAGTTCGGGGTTGAGCAGGCCCTCGGCGGCCAGCGCGCGGTAGGGGGCGTCGTACTTGGGGTCGTTGAACTCGTCGACGGTGGCCCGCATGACGAACTTGAGGTCGGCCTCCAGGTCCCCGGAGTTCGTGATCTCGGTCTGGGTCACGCTCTCGCCGGCCTGCCGGCTCGCGGCCTCGGCGGCCTGCGCGCCGAGGTCGAGGAAGGCGTCGAGCAGCACGGCTCCCTTGGACGGCCACCAGCGGTAGATCGTCTGCTTGCCGACGCCGGCGCGGGCCGCGATGGCCTCGATCGTCAGCTTGGCGTAGCCGACCTCGCCGACGAGGGCCAGGGCGGCGTCGTAGATCGCGCGGCGCGAACGTTCGCTGCGGCGCGTGGAGTCAGGGGAGGTCTTCTGGGCCATGCCTCGAAGGTACCAGCGGTCGAACGATACGTACCGTCTTGACAAGACGCTGCGTCTCGTTCAGAGTGGACCCCGAAGCGAGACGGAGCGTCTCGTCTACTCGATGGAGGTGGGCACCATGACCCGAGGTGGATCCGGAGGCATGCTGGGCGTCGGCGGCACCCGCAGCAATCTCCCCCGCCAGGCCCTGCGGGGCGCGGCCCGGGGCGGGCGCGTCGGCGGCGGCCTCAGCGCCCAGGACCAGAAGCGCGAACTGCTGCGCAGGCTGATGGAGGGCCGCGAGAGGCCCGGCCGGCCTTGAGGGGGCCTCTCGCCGCATGGACCGGGCGGGGTCGGGCGAGGCGGGGCGGGGCCGGGCGAGGCCGGACCTACGCACCGCACCGACCCGCGTTGGGCCGTGAGCACGGTGGGGCGGGGATGGCAACCACCCGTTCGGTGCACAGCGCGGAGGCTTCTCGCACCGCACTATGGGCAGCAACTGCCCCACGGCGGGCGGCGACTGCCGCACCATGGGCAGCAGCCGCCCCGCGTGGGCGGCACCTGACCCTGCGGTACGTGAGGAGCCTTCGTTGTCCCGTTTTCCTCGCTCTCCTCGGCGCGCCACACCCCGGCGCTATCTGATGTGCCCACCGGCACACTTCAAGGTCACCTACTCCATCAACCCCTGGATGGACCCCGCCAAGCCGGTCGACGTCCCGCTCGCCGTCGCCCAGTGGGAGGACCTGCGCGACCGCTACCGCTCGCTCGGCCACACCGTCGAGGAGCTGGTCCCGCGCCCCGGCCTGCCCGACATGGTCTTCGCCGCGAACGGCGCGACCGTCGTGGAGGGGCGGGTGCTCGGCGCGCGCTTCGCCTATGCGGAGCGGGAGAAGGAGGCGGCGGCCCACCTGGAGTGGTTCCGCGCGCACGGCTTCACCGACATCCACGAACCCACGCACATCAACGAGGGCGAGGGCGACTTCGCCGTCACCTCCTCCTACGTGTTGGCCGGGCGCGGCTTCCGGGCCAGCCCCCTCTCGCACGGCGAGGCGCAGGAGTTCTTCGGCCGCCCGGTGATCGGGCTCGACCTCATCGACCCGCGCTACTACCACCTGGACACCGCGCTCGCCGTCCTGGACGACGCGGCGGACGAGGTCATGTACTACCCGCCCGCCTTCTCCCCCGGCAGCCGGGCGGTCCTGCGGAGCCTGTTCCCCGACGCGGTGATCGCCGAGGAGGCCGACGCCGAGGCGCTCGGGCTCAACGCCGTCTCCGACGGACTTCACGTGCTGCTCCCCCAGGCCGCGTTGGGGCTCTACGAACCCTTGCGGGCACGCGGCTTCGAACCCATCGGGATGGACCTGGGCGAGCTGCTCAAGGGCGGCGGCAGCGTGAAGTGCTGCACGCAGGAGCTGCGGACCTGACCCCTGCGGGCCTAGCCCCTGGGGAGCTTCGCCGGGCAGAGCCGGCGCGGCGCGTCGTCGCCCTTGAGGCGGGCGTCGACGCAGCCGCCCGGCAGCCCCCGGTACGCCGTGGCCCCGAAGTTGGCCGTCACCGTCAGCACGCCCTCGCCGAAGACGGTGCGCTGCACGGTGCGGTCGGCGGTCACCTGCCGGAACGCGGTGAGTTGTTCGGTGCCGGCCGCCTTGTGCAGGGGCGCGAAGTACCGCTGGAGTGCGGCCAGTTCCGCGCCGTGCTTGTCCAGCGAGGCACCGTCCAGTACGTAGTTGAGGGGCGTGTTGTAGAGCATCGCGAGCAGCGCGCGCGTGGTCTTCTGCGCGGGCAGCTTCTCGTACGACAGTTCCCAGCGCTCGGTGTTGACGAGCGAGCCGTGCAGGGCGGTCTCGTAGAGCGGGGCGCGGTAGCGGGGGTCGTACATCGCCTTGGCGAGACCGGCGGGGAGGTCGACCGGCTTGAAGAAGACCCCGGGGGCGTTCTCGGGGTAGTAGCCGCCCCACTTCTCGCGGTCCTTCTGGAGCCGCCACACGCCGTCGGCGACCGGCGTCGCGCCGCCGTGGTCGAAGGCCACCGCCTTGTTCGCCCAGGCCTGCGCGCTCTCCGAGCCGAGGACCAGGCCCCGGTCCGCGATGCGCCGCATCCGGGCGAGGCGGTGGGCGCGGTCCTCGGCCTTCGTCATGCGGTGGCCCTCGCCGTGGTCGCGGAAGAGTTCGCCGGTGGCGTCGACGTCGAGGAAGTAGCTGTCGGCGCCGTTGGCGACCATCGAGCGGGTGCGGTCCGCGAGGTAGTGGTGCGTCTTCTCGGCCCGCGCGAAGGCGCGGGAGCTGAGGTAGCAGCCGCGCCCGCCGAAACCGGTCCGCGGCTCGCCCTTCGCGTCGCGGACGCAGAAGTCGGGGTAGACGGTGCCGGGCCAGATCGCGTTCGGGGCGTCGGCGGTCCTCGGGTCCTGGCCGTTGGCGAAGGAGTCGTAGGGGCCGATGAGGTATCCGGCTTTCCGCGCGGCGCGCACCGCCGCCCTGCCGGGGTAGGGCTTGCCGTCGTAGCCGAGCCACATCCGGTCGACGCCGAGCTTCCTGAGCCGCTCGATGCCCGCGGTCTGACGGGCCTCGCCCCAGGTGTAGGCGTGGAAGGCGCCGAGGAGGCGGCCGACGGCGGGGTTCTTCGCGATCTTCCGGCGCAGGCTGCCGAGTTGGCCGCGTTCAGTGAGGTAGGAGCGGTAGTCGGCGGCGGGCGCGACCGGGTTGCCGTCGGTCAGCGCGAAGGTGACCGTGTAGTCGCGGGTGCCCTCGCCGGAGTCGAAGGCGTGCCGCGCGGTGGCGCGCAGGCGGCCGCCGGGCGCGGTGAAGCCGAGGGTGGTGCCGATGTCGGTGGGCGTGAGGTAGCTGACGCCGGCGCCCCTGCCGAGGGAGTAGCCCCACAGCGGCAGGGTCAGCTCGGCGCCGACGTCGACGGTGCTGCCCGCGAGCGCTCCTTCGCCGGTGGTCCAGAAGGGGTCCCCGGCGGGGATGTCCAGGCCCTCGCCGCGCGGCAGTTGCAGCGCCGAGGCGGTGGCGTCGGTGCCGGTGACGGGCCAGCTGACGGAGGTGTCGCGGTGGGCCGTCAGGCGCAGCGAGAGGCGGCCGTGGTCGGTGCGGGCGGTGACGTCGACGCCGCGTTCGGGGTAGCTCCAGCGGGCCTGTGCGGCGCCGGTGCGCGTGACCGGTCCCGGGCGGCCGAGGTCGGTGCCGGCGGGGGCGGAGAGCGTCAGGTCGCGGCCGTCGCGGGTGTGGGCGCGTACGGCGAGGGACGCGGTGTCCACGACGGCCGTCCCGCCGTGGACGGCGAGTTCGACGCGGCGGCCGTGCGCGGGTCCGGCGCCGGCGGCGTGGGCGGAGGAGGTCACCGCGACCGCTGCGAGGGCCAGGGCGACGGAGGAGGCGAGGAGTCGGCTCCCGGGCCGCCTGCGGGCGTGGCCGTGGTGGTGGACGTGGTCGTGGCCGTGGTTGTGGCCGGGGGGACTGGTGTCGGTCGTCATGGGGATGTGGATAGTCACCGCTTCTAAGAGGCTTGTGAGAAACGGGGCGACTGCCCTTGCCGGAGATCGTCGTGGTACCAATACGGGCGCGCGGGAACCACAGACGGCTTTTTCGCGTCGCACCACGAGAACCGAACAGTGGGCCCACCGGGGCCCTGGGGGAAGAAGAGGTATCAGCGCAGTGAATCGCATGCGCACGTCCGTCGCGGTCCTGGCCACCGCTGGAGCACTCACCGCCGGTCAGCTCGGCATGGCGGGGGCCGCGTCCGCGGCGACGAAGCCGACGCCGCGCGCCGCGTCGGCCACGCCGAGTGTCGCCCCGCGGACCACCGGCTGCCCGATCGACATCGTCTACACCTCCCGTTTCCAGATCGACCGGAACGGCTGGGTGACCAACGGCGGCCTGTACTTCGGGCTGAAGAACAAGAGCACCAAGACCTTCAAGAAGGTCAGCTTCACGGTGACCAACGTCAAGAACATCCGCTTCGGCAGTGCCACGCCCAAGGGCGGCAAGGTCACCCACAAGACGTCGAAGACCGTCACCGTCTACGACAAGAGCCTCGCTGGCAAGGCCAAGCTCGGCGTCAAGGTGCGCACGCACCTGCTGAACACCCGCAGCTACAAGGTGAAGTTCAACGTGCGCGGCAACGGCTGGAACTGCGCCGTCGACCAGGGCACCTGGGGCGCCTGAGTCACTCCTGTGACGCGGACGGGGGCGGCCACGCGTCGCCCCAGTCCGCGTCCCGGGCCGCGCGGTAGAGGGCGCCGTGCCGCTTGGTCACGGTCTGCCGGCGCAGCTGCTCCTCGGCCCCGCACAGGTCGAGGAGCACCTGGCCCTTGCGGATCTGGGGCCGGCGCACGATCCGGTCCCGCGGCGGGCGCGGCTCGAAGCGGGTCGCCGCGACGTAGCTGAACTTCTCGTCCTCGTACGCCAGGGAGCCGCCCTTGACCTGGCGGTGCAGGGACGTCCTGCTGACCCGGGCCGAGAAGTGGCACCAGTCCGTGCCCGGCTCGATGGGGCACGCCGCGCTGTGCGGGCAGGGTGCCGCGATCCGGAAGCCGGCGGCGAGCAGCTGGTCCCGGGCCTCCAGGACGCGCGTGTAGCCGTCGGGGGTGCCGGGCTCCACGATGACGACGGCCTCGGTGGCCGCCGCTGCCGCCGCGTCGACGACCGAGCGTCGGTCGGCCTGCGTCAGCTCCTTCAGGACGTACGAGACGGTGACGAGGCCGGCGGCGTCGAGTTCGGGGGAGGCGCCGATGCGGGCGCGCTGCCAGCGGGTGGCGCGCAGCTGCGGGGCGCTTCGCGCCAGTTCCCGGCCAAGCGCGAGTGCGGGCTCGGCCCAGTCGAGGACCGTGACGGCGCGCTCGCCCTCCCAGGTCGCCGCGGCCGCCCAGACCGCCGCGCCGGTTCCGCCGCCGACGTCCAGCTGGCCGGCCGGCGCCCATCCCTCGGGGGCCGCGTCGGCGAGGGCCGCCAGTGCGGAGCGCACCGCCTCGAAGGTGGCGGGCATGCGGTAGGCCGCGTAGGCGGTGACGTCGGCGCGGTCCCGCAGGATCGGGGCGTCGGTCGGGGTGCTTCCCCGGTAGTTCTCGATCAGCCGCGTGACGGCCTGCGAGGCCTGCGTGGGCGCCAGCCCGTCCAGCGCCCTCGCGAGGGCGCCGCTCAGGATCTCTGCCGGGGAGGTCGGCGCCGCTAGGTTCAGGTCGTTCACCCAGCGATTCTACGGGCCCCGGCCGTACCTGCGGCTCCTCCGTGGTTGCTCGCGCAGTTCCCCGCGCCCCTGGGGGGTACCACCTCGGCCCCTTATCTGTTCCGGCCCAGGACAAGCCCCCTCAGGGGCGCGGGGAACTGCGCGAGCGGCCACAGACGCGCCGCGCACGCGGTTGCCGCGGCATCGGGCAGACGCGTGCGCGGGTCGTACGGGGCTGAGCGCGCCGTTCCCCGCGCCCCTGGGGGGGTGCCACCTCGGCCCCTCACCTGCGCGGCCCAGGGCGACTCCCGGACGTACCTGCGGCTGCATCGTGGTTGCTCGCGCAGTTCCCCGCGCCCCTGGGGAGGTACCACCTCGGCCCCTTATCTGTTCCGGCCCAGGACAAGCCCCCTCAGGGGCGCGGGGAACTGCGCGAGCGGCCACAGACGCGCCGCGCACGCGG
>NZ_JBVISC010000001.1:526700-780617 GCF_055575715.1 Streptomyces sp. NPDC034037
GCGGTTGCCGCGGCATCGGGCAGACGCGTGCGCGGGTCGTACGGGGCTGAGCGCGCCCCTCACCGAACCGGCCCGAGGTCGCTACGTTCGCGCCGCGCGAGCGAGGTGTGTGGCTGCCGTCGCTCGGGGGGCGTGGTCGGCGGGCCGGCGCCGGGGGTGGACGGTGTTGGCCAGCAGCACCAGGAACGTGTCCGTGGCCCGGTCGAGGACCAGCGACGTGCCGGTGAAGCCCGTGTGGCCCGCCGCGCCGCGCCCCGCCAGCTCGCCCATGAACCACGGCTGGTCGATGCCGAAGCCGAGGCCGGAGCCGGTGAACAGCAGCTCGACGAAGTCGGGGCCGAGGATGCGGGCCCTGCCGTGGGCGCCGCCGCACAGCAGGGTGCGGCAGAACACGGCGAGGTCCCGGGCGGTGGAGAAGAGCCCCGCGTGTCCGGCGACGCCGCCGAGCGCCCAGGCGTTCTCGTCGTGGACGACACCCCGCAGCATCCCCCGGTCCGCCTTGGCCCAGGGCCTGCGCTGGTCCTCCGTGGCGGCGGCGTCCGGCCGGGGTCCGAAGCCGGTGGCGGCCATGCCGAGCGGGCGGGTGATGCCCTCGCGCACGAGGACGTCGAGGGAGCGGCCGGTGAGGCGCTCCAGGACGTGCTGGAGGAGCAGCATGTTCAGGTCGGAGTAGACGTACGCGCCGGGCGCGGTGACCGGCGCCTCGGCGCGCAGGGCCGCGAGTCGGGCGGCGTCGTCCGGACAGTCGTACAGCGGGAGTTCGGGCCGCAGCCCGGAGGTGTGGGTGAGGAGCCGGCGCACCGTGATGCCGTGTGCGGCGGCGGCCCGGAACTCGGGGAGGTACGCCCCGACCCGCGCGTCGATGCCGAGCGTGCCGCGCTCCAGCTGCTGCACGGCGGCGACCGTGGTGAAGAGCTTGGTGAGCGAGGCCAGGTCGAAGGGCGTGTCGGCGCGCATCGGCACCTGCCGCTCGGGCGGCAGCTCGACGCCCGTGTCGGTCACCGGGTCGTACGAGGAGTAGCGCACCGCCCGGCCCACCGCCTCCTCGGCCGCGATCACCGGGCCCCGGCCGGCGAGCACCACGGCCCCCGCGCACCAGGGCCGGGGCCCGCGCGGCAGCGCCCGCACCTCGGCGAGGAGGTGGCCGATCTCGTCGGGGTCGAGGCCCGCGCTCTCGGGGGTGCCGGTGCGCAGGAGCCGGGGTGCGCTCAGTGGTCCGCCTCCTGCGTGGTCGCCTGCTGCCAGGGGCGGCACAGTCCCACGAAGCAGGCGATGGCCGCCAGCGCGCAGGCCAGTTGGACGACGGCCATGGGGACGGCCGTGTCCTCGCCCGCGATGCCGACGAGCGGCGAGGCGACGGCGCCGATGAGGAAGGAGGTGGTGCCGAGGAGCGCGGAGGCGGAGCCTGCGGCGTGCGGGGTGCGGGTGAGGGCGAGCGACTGGGTGTTGGGCATGACGAGGCCCATCGTCGACATCAGGACGAAGAGCCCGGCCGCGACGGGGAACAGCCCGACGTCGCCGAAGACGCCGGTGGTCATGAGCAGCAGCGCGGTCGCGGCGACGGTGAGGGCGGCCAGGCCGGTGGCGAGGACCTTGTTCAGGCTGACGCGGCCGACGAGGACCTTGCCGTTGAGCTGGCCGGCGGCGATCAGTCCGACGGAGTTGACGCCGAACAGGAGGCTGAACGTCTGCGGGGAGGCGCCGTAGATCTCCTGGATCACGAAGGGCGAGGCGGAGATGTACGCGAAGAGCGCGGCGAACGCGAAGCCGCCCGCGATCATGTAGCCGGTGAAGACGCGGTCGGCGAGGAGCGACCGCATGGTGCGCAGCGCCTCTACGGTGCCGCCGCTGTGCCGCTTGTCGGGGTCGAGGGTCTCGGGCAGGCGCCGCCACACCAGGAGCGTCAGCGCGGTGCCGACGCCCGTGAGGACGACGAAGACGCCGCGCCAGTCGGTGACGCGCAGGACCTGGCCGCCGATGAGGGGCGCGACGACCGGGGCGACGCCGGAGATCAGCATCAGGGTGGAGAAGAACCGGGCCATCTCCACGCCGTCGTACAGGTCGCGGACGACGGCGCGGGCGATGACGATGCCGGCGGCGCCCGCGAGGCCCTGGAGGAGGCGGAAGCCGATGAGGAGTTCGACGGTGGGCGCGAAGGCGCAGATCGCGGTGGCGGCGATGTAGACGAGCAGGCCGATCAGGAGGGGGCGGCGGCGGCCCCACTTGTCGCTCATCGGGCCGACGACGAGCTGGCCGAGGGCCATGCCCAGCAGGCAGGCGGTCAGGGTCAGCTGCACGGTCGCGGCGGGGGCGTGCAGGGCGTCGGTGACCTCCGGCAGGGCCGGCAGGTACATGTCCATGGAGAGCGGCGGTACGGCGGTGAGGCCGCCGAGGACGAGGGTGACGAGGGCGCCGGTGCGGCGGAGGGCGGCGAGCCTTCCGGGCTCCGCCGCCCCGGGTATCCGGTGCTCTTCCGTTGTCTGCCCGCACTCAGGCATCGTGCCCCTCCCGGTCGATCGGATCGCTGCCCATGGTCGCAGCTCCGGGTGCGTGCCCGGCACCGGATTTCACCTCGGGCGCGACCTCACGGGCCGTCCCGCGCGCGCGGCCGCCCTCGGGAAAACCTGGGACGCGGGGATAAGGAGGGGAGGGGAATTCCCTGCGCCCAGCGAATCCCGGGGCCGCCGAAAAAGCGTACAAGGCTTCCCTTTTCGATCACTATTACGTTCATGGCGAGCGGCGGATCAGCAATTGCCCCCGGCATTACTGTGCACCGGCACCCCCTTTTCCCTGGCGCCCGAAGTCAACTCGGCGACCGCCCGTTCACCGGACGGGGTGCCCCTCGGGCCCCGGAGCGTGTGCTCACCTCACGAGCACCCGGGAGGTGGAAGTGTGGCACCCCCCTGACCACTTGCCGATCCGGACAAGGCCCGATGAAAATCTCCTTTCTGCTGCAGAACGCTTACGGAATGGGTGGCACCGTCCGCGCCACTTTCAATTCCGCCGGTGCCCTCGCCGAACGCCATGACGTGGAGATCGTCAGCGTCTGGCGGACGCACGACCGGCCCAGCTTCCCGCTCAGCGGAAAGGTCCGGCTGCGGCCGCTCATCGACAGGCGTCCGCACTCCCGCCGGGGCGGCCCCGGAGCGGTGAGCGGGCCGAGCACGCTGGTCCCCCCGGTGGAGGCACGCGGCGCCGGCTTCGACCGGCTCACCGACCGGCGGGTGGCGCGGTTCCTCGCCCGCACCGACGCCGACGTGGTGGTGGCCACCCGGCCGGGACTGGTGATCTACCTGGCCGAGTTCGGCCGCCGCCACTACCTGCGGATCGGCCAGGAACACCGGGTCTACGGCACCCACGAGCCCGGCATCCGCGCCGCCCAGGACGCCGCCATCGCCGCGCTGGACGCGCACACCACCGTCACCGAGGCGGACGCCCTCACCCACCGCCGGCACCTCGCGGCCACGGGCACCCCGATCGCGCACCTGCCCAACTCCTCGCCGCCGCCCGCCACGGCGCCCTCGGACGGCGGCTCACGCCTGGTCGTCGCCGGCGGCCGCCTGATCCCGGTGAAGCGGTACGGCCTCCTCGTGGACGCCTTCGCCACCGTGGCCGCCGCGCACCCGGACTGGCGGCTGCGGATCTACGGCCGGGGCCCCCAGCAGGCCGCGCTGCGCGCCCGCATCGACGAACGCGGCCTGAACGACCACGTCTTCCTGATGGGCGCCAACCCCTGCCTCGCCACCGAGTGGGCCAAGGGCGCGATCGCCGCCGTCTCCTCGCGCGAGGAGTCGTTCGGCATGACCATCGTGGAGGCCATGCAGTGCGGCACTCCCGTGGTCGCCACCGACTGCCCGCACGGGCCCGGGGAGATCATCCGGGACGGCGAGGACGGGCTGCTCGTCCCGCCGGGCGACAGCAAGGCCTTCGCCCGTGCCCTGATCGGGCTGATCGAGGACGCGGACCTGCGGCGTGCCATGGGCACCGCCGCCCGGCGCAACGCCGAGCGGTACGCGCCGGAGCACATCGCCCGGCGCTACGAGGAGCTGATCGCCGGACTGCGGGCCTCCGTACCGCCCGCGCCGGTCCCGCTCGACCGCCGACTGGCGGCCGGCGTCGCCCACGCCGGGACGGCCGCCCGCCGGACGCTGTTGCGGACGGCGCGCACCGTGCGCCGGGCGGCGCGGGGACGCCCCGGCGGCCTGGGCCCGCTGCGCCCGAGGGCGGCGTGCGCCGTGGACGCCGGGGGCGGTCTCGTCGTACGTCTGGAGCAGGCGGGGATGCGGGGCGGCGCGTTCACGCTGACGGCGACGCTGCGGGGGGCCGAGGGCCGGGGCGAGGAGCCGCTCGCCGTGCCGCTGCGGCCGCCCGAGACGGACGGGGCGCCGTGGACGGCCGTCCTGGAGCGCGGCGCCCACGCGCTCGCCGAGGGCCGCTGGGACTTCCACGTCATCCGGTCGGACGACGGGGCCCGCCGCCGTGTCGCCGCCACGAGCGTCGACCAGCGCACGCTGGTGGACCTGGCGGCCCTGCCGGACCCGCCGTTCCGCTGGTGGATCCCCTATCCGACCGTCAAGAACAACCTCTCCCTGCGCACCTGGCGCCGCCCCGCCCACGCCGAGGCCCGCACGCTGACCACCGACCGCACGTCGTGCACGGTGGAGGGCGCCCTGCACGGCGCCGCGTTCGCGCCGGGCCAGCGCCCCCGCCTGCTCGCCGTGCCGCGCCGGGATCCCGCCGCCGCCTTCGAGACCGAGGTGACGACCTCCGGGGCGCACCGCTTCCGCTTCCGCCTGCCCTACGCCCTGGCCCTGGCGGCGGGCGACGGCGCGCCCGAGACCTGGGAGCTGTCGCTGCGCCTTGCGCCCGGGGCCGAGCCCGTGCGGGTGGGGCGCGTCCTCGGGGACGTCGTCGACCGCAGGCGGAGCGATGTGTACGCGGCCGCCGAGGCGCTCATGGGCGAGCCCGGCACGCCCGTCCTGGTGCGCCCCTGCTTCACCGCGCACCACGACCTGGCCCTGACGCTCAAGGAGGCACCGGCCCGGGCCGACCGGAGCCCCGCCGGCCAGGGCCTGACCGGACAGCGTCCGGGCGGGCAGGGCGACTACGCGGGCCGCAGCCCCGGGTCGCCCGCCTCGGTCACGAAGGACGCCGCCGTCCGGAGGGAGGCGCCGGGCGTCGTGACCGCCGAGACCGTCTTGAAGTCCGCCCGCGCCTCCTCGCGGCCGAGGCCGACCGTCACGTAGCCGCGGCGCCCGTTGTAGAACTTCAGGTGCGGGTTCGCCTTGGTGTAGGTGTCCCAGTTGGCCGGCTTGTCCGCGCCGTCCTTGCCGCTGGAGACGGACGTCGTGACGATCTCCGTGCCGACGGTCCTGGAGGACGGGTCGTCGAAGTCGGCCTTGATGTCGAAGGCGTAGCCGACGTGCACGTCACCGGTGAGGACCATGAGGTTCTCCAGGCCGGCCGCCCTGGCGCCCGCGAGGACGCGCGCGCGGGAGGCGCGGTAGCCGTCCCAGGCGTCCATGGAGAGCTTGGCCCGGTCGGTGAGGTCCAGTTTGCGCTGGGAGAAGGTGACCTGCTGCGGGACGACGTTCCACAGGGCGCGCGAGCGGCGCCAGCCGTCGAGGAGCCAACGCTCCTGGGCGGCGCCGGTGATGGTGCGCCTCGGGTCGTCCGTCTCGGGCCCGGGGGCGTGCGCCTTGTCGCCGTACGCCTGGTCGGAGCGGTACTGCCGGGTGTCGAGGATGTCGAACTGGGCGAGGCGGCCCCAGGTCAGGCGGCGGTAGAGGCGCGCGTCGGGGCCCTTGGGCCGCTGCGTGAGGCGCAGCGGCAGGTTCTCCCAGTAGGCGCGGTAGGCGGCGGCGCGGCGCAGCAGGAACTCGGCCGGGGGGTTGCCGTTCTCGTCGACGTCGTCCGCGTAGTTGTTCTCCGTCTCGTGGTCGTCCCAGGTGACGACGAAGGGGTGCGCGGCGTGCGCGGCCCGCAGGTCGGGGTCGGACTTGTAGAGGGCGTACCGCAGGCGGTAGTCCTCCAGGGTCAGCGTCTCCTTGTTGAAGTGCGCGGGCAGCGTGCGGTCGGTGTAGGCGCGGGCGCCGCCCCTGGCGTCGACCGCGTACTCGTAGAGGTAGTCGCCGAGGTGGAAGACGACGTCGACGTCGTCCTGCGCCAGGTGCTTGTACGCGGTGAAGTAGCCGTCGTGGTACGCCTGGCAGGAGACGGCCGCGAGGGTGAGGGTGCTCGCGGCGCCGCCCGGCGCGGGGGCGGTGCGGGTGCGGCCCGTCCCGCTGGTCCAGCGGCCCGCCTTGAAGCGGAAGTAGTAGCCGCGGCCCGGCTCCAGGTGGTCGACCTCGACGTGCACGGTGTGGTCGAACTCGGGGTGGGCGGTGGCGACGCCCCGTCTGGCGACACGCCGGAAGCGGGCGTCGTGGGCCAGTTCCCAGTGGACGGCGACGCGTTCGGCCGGCAGGCCGCCGCCGGGCTCATAGGGGGCGGGGGCGAGCCGGGTCCACAGCAGCACCGAGGAGGGCAGCGGGTCGCCCGAGGCGACGCCGAGGGTGAAGGGGTCCTTGCCGATGCGGCGGGCGTCCAGCTCGGCGGCGCCGGCGACACCCGCGACGGGCAGGTTGGTGGTGAAGGCGAGCGCGGCGGCGGCGCCGGTCACGGTGAGGAAGCGGCGGCGCCCGACGTGGCGTGCGGCGGCGCGGAGTTCGGGCGAGTACTGCTGGGCTGCGAGTGACATGTGGCCCTCCCCTGACGATTGCTGTCAGGGGCATGTAACTGGCGGGGAACGACCTGTGACTGTCGCGTACACAACAGCCGCATGGCGGGCGGGTGATGTCCCCGTGGCCGGGCCTCCCGTACGCTGCGGGGCCATGAACGCTGAGCGAACTGCCTCATCGACCGCGCCGGGCATTCCCGTGGAGACCACCGGGGACGGCACTGTGGAGACCACCGCGGAGGGCGTCGGGGAGCCGGCCGTGGTCGCCGCCGCCGAGAGCGTCGTGGAGAGCGCCGCGGAGAGCCTCGTGGAGAGCGCCCCGCACAAGACGCCGAAGGTCGCCGTGGTGACCGGCGCCGGGTCCGGGATCGGCCGGGCCGTCGCCGTCGAACTGCTCGCGGCGGGGTGGTCGGTGGCGCTCGCGGGCCGCCGCGTGGAGGCCCTGGAGGAGACGGCCGCCCTCGCCGTCGCGAAGGACGGCGCCACCTTGTGCGTACGGACCGACGTGTCGCGGCCCGAGGACGTGGCGGCGCTCTTCACCGGCGTACGCGAGCGCTTCGGCCGCCTGGACCTGCTCTTCAACAACGCCGGGACGTTCGGCCCCGGCGGCGTCCCGGTCGAGGAACTCCCCTACGACGCCTGGCGCCACGTCGTCGACACCAACCTCAACGGCGCCTTCCTGTGCGCCCAGGCGGCCTTCCGGCAGATGAAGGAGCAGCTCCCGCAGGGCGGACGGATCATCAACAACGGGTCGATCTCGGCGCACGCGCCGCGGCCGCACTCGGTGGCGTACACCGCGACGAAGCACGCCCTGACCGGTCTGACGAAGTCACTGTCCCTGGACGGGCGGCCGTACCGGATCGCCGTCGGGCAGATCGACATCGGCAACGCCGCGACCGACATGACCGCGCGCATGCAGTCCGGGGTCCCCCAGGCCGACGGCCGGCTGGCGAGCGAGCCCGTGATGGACGTGGCGGACGTGGCGCGCACGGTGCGGCACATGGCGGAGCTGCCGCTGGAGGCGAACGTGCAGTTCGCGACGGTCCTCGCCACCACCATGCCGTACATCGGGCGGGGTTGAGTCCGCCCGCGCCCGGCACATCTGCACAAGTGGAATGGGAACTACCGACTCAGTCCCGGGCGGTGGGCCCCGTATGCTCAGCTCCTCTCCACGAGAACTTCACACCTGGAGCACTCCTTGCGCATACGCACCATGGCCCCCGCTGTCCTGGCCGCCACCGCCCTGTCGGTGTCCCTGCTCGCCGCGTCGCCCGCCTCGGCGGTGACCGCGCGCCACCAGGGCGGGCTGCACCTCGGCTACATCCAGTACGACAGCCCGGGCAGCGACACCCGTTCGAACTCCTCGCTCAACGCGGAGTGGGTGAACATCCACAACAGCAGCTCGTCCGCGATCCAGCTCAAGGGCTACCGGCTCAAGGACGACACCGGCTACACCTACACCTTCGGCAGCTACCGGATCGGCGCCGGCAAGACCGTCAAGGTGCGCACCGGCAAGGGCTCCGACGCCTCCGGCGTGCGCTACTGGGGCCGGGGCAGCTACGTCTGGAACAACACCGGCGACAAGGCCCGCCTCGTCAGGCCGAGCGGCTCGCTCCAGGACTCCTGCTCCTGGACGCGCGCCGACCACGGCACGAAGAACTGCCACTGACCTGCGCCGAGGGGGCCGGGCCGGCGCGCGGTGCGCCGCGGGTCAGGCCTGGCCCGTCTCGAAACGGGAGATCCGGCCGTCGTCCTCGACGGTGAAGTACCACTTGGTGCGCATCTCGCCCCAGGTGTCGTTGCGGTAGCCGACGAGCAGCGTGCGGCCGCCGGCCGACTCCGACTCGACGTCCATATGGCCGTTGGAGGAGAAGATCTCCCGGTCGGCCCACTCGGCGAGGTCCCGGTCCGTGCCGTCGTCGGACATCGTCGCGTCCGGGGTCAGCAGCGCCTCGAAGGTGGCCCTGTCGTGGGCGTTCACCGCGGTGACGAAGGCCCGGACCGCGGGGTCGCCGAGCCGGTTTACCTGAATGGTCATGGGCCCACCGTCACATCGAGCCACCGGCCGCGCCACCGGGGGCCAGCGGACGTCTCACCCGTACGGCCGCGCGGGCCGGGTGCCCGGCGCCGGTCCGTCGGACGGTGGAGGAAAGGCAGGCCCACCTCACCGGCTTGCCGCCCCACCGACCCGGGAGCCCCGATGACCTGTTCTTGCCTGGACCGACGCGACCTCGGACTGCTGCTGCTGCGCGTGGGCACCGGAGGGGTGCTCGCCGCACACGGCGCCCAGAAGCTGTTCGGCTGGTTCGGCGGCGGCGGCCTGGAGGGCACGGGGGCGTGGATGGAGTCCATCGGCTACGCGCCCGGTAAGGCGAACGCCACGGTCGCGGGCCTCGCCGAGGCGGGCGGCGGCACGCTCCTCGCCCTCGGCCTCGCGACCCCGGCCGCCGGGTCCGCCGCGGCGGGCGCGATGGCGGGCGCCGCCGCCGTGCACACCCCGCACGGCTTCTTCAGCCAGGGCGGCGGCTACGAGTACCCGGCGTTCCTCGGCCTGGTCGCCGCGGCCCTCGCGGTCACGGGCCCCGGCCGCTACTCCCTCGACCACGCGCTCGGCCACTCCCTCAACCGCGCCTGGATGGTGCCGGCCGCGCTCGCCGGGACGGCGGTCGGGGTACTCGCGACACTGGGCGCCAGGAACAAGAAGGTCCGCGAACAGAGCGAGGACGCCGCCCCGCAGGCGTAGCCGCCGGTTCCGGCCGAACGGGCGTACACGTCCGGCGAGGCGCCGCCCGCGTTAGGGTCACGCGGGTACGGCGCGCGGCCGGCCGGGGTGGCCGGGGGCGCGGGCAGGACGGACGGGAAAGAGGGGGCCGCGCACGATGGGCGCGAGGGTCACGGCGGTCAGCAGCAATCCCACGTACTCCTTCAGCAAGCCGAACCGCGAGAGCGTCACGCTGCTCGCCGGGCTCGGGGTCGAGGGGGACGTGCACGCCGGGGAGAAGGTCAAGCACCGGTTCCGGATGCGGCGGGACCCGGACCAGCCGAATCTGCGCCAGGTCCACCTCATCCACGAGGAACTCCTGGACGAGCTGGTGGCGGACGGCTTCGCCGTGGCGCCGGGCGAACTGGGCGAGAACATCACCACACGCGGCGTCGACCTGCTCGGGCTGCCCACGGGCGCGCTGCTGCGCATCGGCGCGTCCGCCGTCGTGGAGGTCACGGGGCTGCGCAACCCGTGCCGCCAGATCGACGGTTTCCGGGCCGGCCTCATGAAGAAGGTCGTCGGACGCGACGAGAACGGCGCCGTCGCCCACCGGTCCGGGGTCATGAGCGTGGTCCGTCAGGGCGGCGAGATCCGCCCCGGCGACGCCATCGAGGTCGTCCTGCCCGAGGGACCGCACCGCCGGCTGAGGACGGTCTGACATCCCGCCCTACAGTCCCTGTCCGAACCAGGTCTCGGCCAGGGCGTCCAGCGTGGGCTCGGGCGGGGCGGGCAGTTCCCGCAGGTACCAGGGCAGGTTGCTGTACACGTGGAGCAGGGTGTACGCGAGGATCTGACGCGGCTCGTACGTCGTTCCGTACGCCTTCATGAAGCGCGGCAGCAGTCCCGGCTCGGCCCGGGTGACGAAGAGCCCGACACCCACGAAGTCGTACGCCGGGTCGCCGATCATGGCGGGTTCGAAGTCGAGGAGGCCGGTGAGACGCCAGCCGTCGGCGGGGTCGACGGTCAGGTGCTGGCGCATGAACTCCGTGTGCAGCAGGGCCCGTCGGGCGCCCGAGCCGTTGTCCGTCACGGGCAGGGGCACGGAGTCGAGGAAGCCGGGTATCTGCTCCCGCCAGTGCGCGGGCAGCGCGAAGGCGCTCTGCCGGTCCACCGCGCCCGCCCGCTGCCCGGCGAGGAAGGCGTCCCAGTCCTCGGGCCCGAGCACGTCCGCGAGGGGTTCGGGGTCCAGGGCGTGCAGCGCCGCGAGGGCCTCCGCCGCGTCGGTGACGATCCGTTCCCGGTCGGCGCGCGGGATGTCGGGCCAGGCGGTGGCGAGGCCCCGGCCCGGCAGGCGGGACATCAGGACGTAGCGCCAGCCGTTCTCGTAGTCGCCGAAGTCGTGCACCTGGGGGGTGGGGACGGGGAGTCGGCCCTGGACGTGGGCGAGCACGCGGGCCTCGGTCACGGCGTCCTGGGCGTCCAGGCCGGGGAAGAGCTTCACCACGTGCCGGTCACCGACCGCGTAGACGGGCTGGGACCCCTCCGGGTAGCGGGTCAGCGGCGCCCCGGCGAACCCGAGCCGCGCGCACAGGTCCTCCGCCCCCGGCCGCATGATCGCCTCGTCGGGGACGACGCGGTCCCACTCCTCGTCCGTGTACACCTCGGGCAGCATGAGGGGCACGGTAGTGCTCGCCGTGGCGGGGCCGCGAGCGAGTTTCCGCCGCCGGCGGGGCCGCGTGACGCGACAGGGCGGGGCGGGACGGGCGCGGCGGGGCGCGGCGGGGCGCGACCCCATCGGGCCGCGCCCCGCCGTGGGTCCGCTCAGCTCCCGCCTTCCGTCTCGGCGACGCTCTGGGCCAGCAGCTCGACGTACGCGGTGGTCCACGCCTCGACCGTGGCGCGGTCCCACAGGTCGGTCGAGAACTCCAGATAGCCGGAGAGGACGTCGCCCGTGGGGATCAGGCCGAAGTTGAACTCCGAGCGCGCGCCCGGCACCGCGAGGTCCTCCACCGCCGTGGTCAGGCCCGGCAGTTCGATGTCCGTCTCCAGCGAACTCTGGTACTGGAAGCCGAGCGGCAGCCGCTCGGGGACCTCGGTGCCCAGCGCCTCCCCGAGGTCCGCCGCCAGCGTCCGGATCGGCGCCGCGTGGTCGAGTGCCCCGACCGCGCCGCGCGCCACCTGGTCCACCAGCGCGCCGAACGTCGTCGCCTCGTGGCCCCTGATCCGCAGCGTGAAGGACGACACCGTGCAGGCGGCGAGGGCCTCGAACTCCCGCCGCTCGCGGTTGGCGTGGGAGATGCCGAGTACGACGTCCGGCTCGCCCGCGACCTTCTCGACCAGCCGGGCCAGGGCAGCCGCCGTCACCACGAAGGGCGTCGTGCGGTGCCGCCGCGCCAGCGCTTCCACGCCCGCCCGGGTCTCCCGGTCCACGGTGAACAGCACCACGTCGCCGGCGCCGCTCAGCTCCGCGGGACGGGGCCGGTCCAGGGGCAGCGGCAGGGCGAAGGGGGCGCCCTTCAACTGCCGGGCCCAGTAGTCGACCAGGCGGCCCTTGTCCCGCGTCAGGCCCTGCTCGCGCTGCCAGCGCGCGTACGCGCCGGGCTGCGGCACGCCGTCGGGGAGGCCGTGCGGCTCACCGGTGACCTCCGCCCGGTACAGCGCGGCCAGTTCGCGCAGCAGGACGCTGACCGACCAGCCGTCGCAGGTGGCGTGGTGCAGGACGAAGAGCAGCGTCCAGCGGTCGCGGCCGACGCGCGAGAGCCGGAACACCGGCGCGAGTTCGGCGCGTATGTCGAACGGCACCGCGGCCGTGGCGGCGGCCAGGCGCTCCGCCTCCGCCGCCGCGTCCCGCGCCGAGCCGAGCCGGGCGACCAGGTCGTCCTCCGGCAGCTCGACCGGGCGGGGGCGCAGCGCCTCCTGGCGCCACTCCCCCGTGCCCTCGTCCTCCACGAGCCGGGTGCGCAGCGCCTCGTGGCGGGCGACGAGCCGGGTCAGGGCGTTCCGCAGGGCCGGGACGTCCAGCTCGCCGGTGAGGGTGAGGCGCATCGCCACGTTGTAGATCTGCGGGCGGGGGTGGGTCAGGTGCCGGGTGATGAAGGCGCCTTGCTGGGCGGTGACGGGGGCGGTGGCGACCACGTCGTCCGGATCCTCGGCGGATCCGTTCAACTCCCCGGGCTCGCCCGCCCTGCCTGCCGCCCCCGGCTCGGTCTCGCCCGTCTCGCCCGTCTCGCCGGTGAGGTACGCCGCCATGGCCCGCAGTGACGGCTCCTCGTAGAAGCGGGCGACGGGGTACTCCGCGCCGAACTCCTCGCGCACGGCGTTGGCCAGGCGGATGGCCGTGATGGAGTGGCCGCCCAGCTCGAAGAACGAGGCGTCGGGGCCGATGGCCCCCGCGTCGGTCCCGAACTCCTCGGCCCACAGCTCCCGCAGGCGTGCCTCGACGTCCCGCCGGGCGGTGCGCGCGGGGGTGGGCGGGGCGGCGGGGCCGGTGGGCGAGGCGGTCAGGGCGGGCTCGGGCAGCGCGGCGCGGTCCAGCTTGCCGTTGCCGGACAGCGGGAACGCGGGCAGGACGGCCCATGCGCGCGGCACGAGGTGGTCGGGCAGCCGCGCGGCCAGCTCCCGCGCCAGACGGTCGGCGACCTCCTGGGACCGTGCCGTCCCCGCTGTGGGCGTCGCGGGGACGACGTAGGCGGCGAGGCGGGCGTCGCCCCGCCGGTCGCGGTGGGCCAGGACGACCGCCTCGGCGACCTCCGGCGAGGCGTTGAGGGCCCGCGTGACCTCTTCGGGCTCGACGCGGAACCCCCGTATCTTCACCTGGTCGTCGGACCGGCCCCGGAACTCCAGGGCCCCGGTCGCGTCCCACCGTACGAGGTCGCCCGTGCGGTACATCGGCGCATCGCCGCCCAGCGGGTCGCGGACGAAGCGCTCCGCCGTCAGATCGGGCCGGCCCAGGTAGCCGGTGGCCACCCCGGACCCGCCGACGTACAGCTCCCCCACCTCCCCGGCGGGCACCTCGCGGCCGTGCGCGTCCAGCACGCGCAGCGTGACGTTGTCCACGGGACGGCCGATCGGGATCGGGGCGTCGGCCGCGCCGGCGGCCGAGGTGCCCGGGGCGCCGGCGGGCTCCACCGTCTGGCTCGTGCAGAGCACGGTCACCTCGGTGGGGCCGTAGACGTTCACCGTCTCGTACGGGGCGCCGGGACGCGGCCGGGTGCGCAGTACGTCACCGCCGATCAGCAGGTGCCGCAGCGGGGGCTGGCGGTCGTCCGGCAGCGCGAGGACGGCCTCGCCGAGCGCGGTCGGCAGGATGGAGAAGGTGATGCCGTGGTCGGCGTACCAGCGGGCGAGGGCGGCGGGGTCCTTGCGGACCGTGTCGTCGGCGACGACGACCGTGGCGCCCGCGGTCAGCGCGGCCCAGATCTCCAGTACGGCGGCGTCGAAGCTCTGCCCGCAGACGGCCGCGCTGCGGTCGTCGGCCGTGAACCCGAAGCGCTCGTGGTGCCACTGGCACAGGTCCACGACGGCGCGGTGCGGCACGGCGACCCCCTTGGGGGTGCCGGTGCTGCCCGAGGTGTAGATGGCGAGGCAGAGCGAGTCGGGGCCCGGCTCGGCGTCCGCCGGGGCGGCGCCGGGCGCGGGGGCCGGCGGCAGGGCGTCGAGCTCCACCACGGTGGTGCCGTGCGGCGGTGTCGGCCGCTCGTCCGTACGCCCCCCGCCGCTCACCACGAGGAGGCGCGCGCCGCTCTCGCCGAGGATCGTCTCGGCCCGGGCCCTGCCCTGGCCGGGGTCCAACGGCACATAGCCGTGGCCTGACTTCAGGGAGGCGAGCATGGCGACGATCAGGTCCGCGCCGCGGGGCAGCCACAGCGCGACCGGCGCCCCGGTGCCGCCCGCCCCGCGCAGGACGGCCGCGAGCCGCTCGGCCCGCTCGTCCAACTCGCGGTAGGTCAGGGTCTGTTCGCCGCCGATCACCGCCGTGCGGCCGGGGGCCGCCTCGGCCCACCGCGACGCCAGGGCGTGCACGGTGCTGCGGGTCCGCCGGCGGACGGGCCCGTGCCGCCAGGCGTCGGGCACGGCGCCGGCGCGGGCGCCCACCGCGTCGGCGAGGACGGCACGGAACGTTCCGAAAAGGGCGTCGACGGTCACCTCGTCGAACAGGTCTGTGTTGTACTCCAGGTGGCAGCGGATGCCGTCGGGCTGGTCGGTGAAGTAGACGCTGAGGTCGGTCAGGGCCTTGTCGGGCCCCGAGTCGAGCGGGGTGGCCCGCACCCCGGGCAGGTCGAAGTGGAACGGGTCGCCGGTCTCGAACTCGGCGAGGGTCTGGAAGACGGGGGTCCTGTCCAGCGCCCGCGCGGGGGTGAGTTCCCGGACGACCGCCTCGAAGGGCACCTCGGCGTGGTCGTAGGCGTCCAGGGCCACCGCCCGCACCCGGTCCAGGAGCGTGCCGAAGTCCGGGTCGCCCGAGAGGTCCACGCGCAGCGCCAGGGTGTTCACGAAGAAGCCGACGACGTCCTCGTACGCGGGGGTGCGGTCGGACATGGGGGTGCCGATGACGAGGTCGTCCTGCCCGGTCACCCGGCCCAGCGCGGCCGCGTACCCGGCGAGCAGCGTCATGAAGAGGGTGCTGCGCCGCTCGCGGCTGAACTTCCGTACGGCGTCGGAGAGTCCGGTGTCGAGCGTCCGGAACAGGGCGCGGCCGTTCGACGTCATCACGCGCGGCCTCGGCCGGTCGGTGGGCAGGGCCAGGACCGGCAGGTCGCCGTCGAGCGCCTTCTTCCAGTACGCGAGGTCCTCCGCCGCCTTCGGGCCGCCGAGGGAGTCGAGCTGCCGGCGGGCGTGCTCGGCGTAGGTGTGCGGGAGGGCGGGCAGTTCGGCGGCCGGGGCGCCCGCGAGTTCCGCGCGGTAGAGGGCGGACACGTCGCGGGCGAGGACGGCGGCCGACGCGGCGTCCATCACGATGTGGTGCAGGGACAGGACGAGGACGTGCCGCTCGGCGCCCAGCCGGACCAGGCGGGTGACGAACAGGGGCCCGCTCGCCAGGTCGAAGCGGCGCTCGCTCTCCGCCTTGAGGGTGTCGGCGACGGCGTCACGGTCGCCCGCCGTGCCGTCGACGACGGCGAAGTCCACCTCGCCGGGTGCCCGCGCGAACTGCCGTGCCTCTCCGGCCACTTCCCGGAAGATGGTACGAAGCTGCTCGTGCCGGGCGACCAGTGCGCGCAGGGCCGACCGCAGCGCGCCCGCGTCCAGCGGGCCCGCCAGCTCGATGGCCTTGACCTCGTTGTAGGCGGTGCGGCCGGGGAGCATGCGCTCCAGGAACCAGATCCGCTGCTGGCCGGGGGACAGGGGCGCCCCGGGGTCGGACACCGGCACGGGGGCGTTCGCGGCCCGGGCGGGGGCGGGGGTGGTCGTCGCCGGGGCGGGGGCGGCTGTCGCGCAGGAGCGGCGCAGGGCGTCGAGGTGGACCAGGCCGGCCCGCAGGGAGGTGGGCCGCACGCCGAAGTCGACCAGAGCGACGACCTCGTCGGCGCCCGCGGCACGCACCTCGTCCACGACGGGCCGCACGCTCTCGGGGCTGCCGATGAGGGCGCGCTGGTCGCAGTAGCGGTCGTAGGCGCGGCGGAACAGGACGTCCAGGTCGTCCTCCGACATCGCCGACATGTCGACCTGGTGGCCCAGGCTGTTGGCGACCCCGCCGAACAGCGAGAGCGACGCCCGCATGTACCGCGACAGCGGTTCGCGGGCCTCGGCGCGGGCCGCCGCGTGGTCCTCGGCGAGGTAGGTGTGCAGGAGCACGGCGACGCGCCCCGCGTCCGGGTCCAGGCCGTGCTCGGCGCGTGTACGCCGGTAGAGGGCGACGTTCTCGCGGAGCCGGTCGATGCCCTGCGTCATGAGGTTGGTGACGATGCCGAGGTCGTGGCGGGCGGCCAGTGCGTACGAGGCGGGGTTGCCGACAACGGCCGTGTACATGGGCGGGGCGTCCTGGACGGGGCGCGGGAACAGGCGCAGGTCGCTCTCCCCGTCGCCGGTGGTGCGGCGCACCGTGTCGCCGCGCCACAACTGCCGTACCTGGGCGACCTGTTCGTACATCTTCTCCTTGTGGGTGCCGAAGCGCTCGGGGAAGAAGACGAAGTCGTTGGCGTGCCAGCCGCTGGCGCAGCCGATGCCGATCCGGCCCCCGGAGAGGTTGTCGACCATCGACCACTCCTCGGCCACGCGGATCGGGTCGTGGATCGGCAGGACGACGGAGCCGGCGTTGATGCGGACGCGGTCGGTCTCGCGGGCGAGGGCGGCGGCGAGCACCGCGGGGTTGGGGAAAAGGCCGCCGAAGGAGTGGAAGTGCCGTTCGGGGATCCACAGGGAGTGGAAGCCGTTGCGGTCGGCGAAGCGGGCGGTCTCCAGGAGGTGGTCGTACTTGCCGTGGCGGGGGCTGTTCTCGTCCTGCGGGTAGTCGCCGAAGAAGTAGACGCCGAAGTCGAGGGGGCGGGTGGGCGTGCGTTCCGTCGCCTCGGCCCGGGGCGCGGCGGCGGCCGCGGCGCCGTTCCAGGCCATGGCCTGCGGCCTGGACGCCGCCTCGGACCGGGGGCCGGGGGCCGTCGCCGTCACCGACGTCGTCCGGGGCGCGAGTGCTGTCTCCGGGCGGGGCAGGGGCGCCGCTTCCGCCGACGGCTTCCGCTCCGGGATCGCCGCGGCCGGCGTCGCCCGTGCCTTCGTACGGAAGAAGCCGGCGTCCCGCAGTTCCCGCAGGGAGCCCTTGACCGCGTCCACGATGAACTCGACGTCGTCGTCGGTGTGTTCGGTGGAGAGGAAGAAGTTGCGCCACTCCCACACGTGGACGCCGCGCAGCATGAGGTGGTGGTAGAGCAGCTCCATGTCCGCCCGGTGCTCGAACCGGAACATCGAGCCGAAGTGGCTCAGGCTCAGCGCGAACTCCTCCGCCTCGAAGAAGGCGTTGAGCGAGTCGGCCAGGTGGTCGGTGCGGGCGTTCAGCCGCTCCTGGAGCCGCGGACTGTGCTCCTTCAGGTGGGCCAGCACGGCCCGCGTGGCGACCATCGACACGGGGTGCTGGATGTACGTACCGCCGAAGAACGTCGTGTCGGCCGCGGGGTAGCTGTCGTCGCCGTAGCTCCAGTACCCGCCGTCGATGCCGTCCATGATGTCGGCCCGTCCGGCGATGGCGCCGATGGGGAAGCCGCCGCCGAGCAGTTTGCCGTAGGTGGCGAGGTCGGGGGTGACGCCGTACAGCTCCTGCGCGCCGCGCGGCGCGGGGCGGAAGCCGGTCAGCATCTCGTCGAAGAGCAGCACGATGCCGTGGCGCGCGGTCAGCTCGCGCAGCCGGCGCACGAAGGCGGCGGGCCGCAGCGAGGGGTGGCGGCTCTGCACCGGCTCGACCACGACCGCCGCGATCTCGCCCGCCTGCCGTTCGATGACGGCGAGGCTCTCCTCGCTGCCGTAGGGCAGCACGAGCAGGTCGGCGACGGCGTTCTGCGGGATGCCCGCGGACATCGGGACGGTGGTCAGGCCCTCGCCGCCGGTGTGCGGGGAGCGGCCGAGGACGTTGTCGTTGTGGCCGTGGTAGGCGCCCTCGAAGGTGATGATCTTGGAGCGGCCGGTCGCGGCGCGGGCCAGGCGGATGGCGGCGGAGTTGGCCTCCGTGCCGGAGTTGGCGAAGGCGACGCGCTCCATGCCGGTCAGCTCGGCGAGCAGCTCGGCCGCCTCGCCGGTCTCGACGTTGCGGGGGCCGAGCTGGATGCCGCGCGAGAGGTGCTCGCGGACCGCCTCGGAGACGAAGGCGGGCTCGTGGCCGAAGAGCAGCACGCCGAAGCCCATGGTGATGTCGACGTAGTGGTTGCCGTCGATGTCCTCCAGCCGGGAGCCGTGCGCCCGCCGGCCCGCGATGGGGTACAGCATCTCCTTCGTGCTGCTGCGGAAGCCGACGGCGGCCCGGCTGTCGGCGAGCACCCTGCGGTAGCGCTGGGCGATGCGCTTGGAGGTGGGCGTCTTGGCGGTGTAGCGCCGCACGAGGTCGTCCAGGTGGGCGCGCTGCGACGCCGGGGAGCCGCCGCGGACCATGCCGGAGGCGCGGGACACCTCCAGGCGGGGGCCGTGCTGGGCGGGGCGTTCCGCCTCGGCGGCGCTCCCGGCGCCCAGCTGCTCGGTGATGCGCCGCGACAGTTCGGCCATCGCGGCGAGGTCCTGGTCGACGGCGGCGGAGACGGAGCCCTGGCCCGCGCTCATCGGTTGGCCTGGCCGGTCTGGGCCGCCAGCAGCTGGGAGAGCTGCCCCATCAGTTGGAGCTGCATCTGCGAGAGCTGGTGGACCTGGCGTACGAGGTCCTCCACCTCGCGGCGGGTGGCGTACTCGGCGCCGGGGGCGGGGGCGGGGGCGACCGCCGGGACCGGCTCGGGCGGGTAGGCGGTGGCGGCGGCCGGCGTGGGGGCGTACGCGATGGGTGCGGGCGGCACGGCCGGCGTGGGGGCGTACGCGGTGGGTGCGGGCGGCACGGGTGGCGTGGGGGCGTACGCGGTGGGTGCGGGCACCGGTGCGGCCGGGGTGTACGGAGCGGGGGCGGGCGGGGCCGGTGGCGCGCTCGGGGCCGGTATCGCCTGCGGGGCCGGTATCACGTCCGGGGCGGGCGTCACGTCCGAGGCCGATGGGGCGCTCGGGGCCGACGGCGCCCCGACCCCCATCTTCCGTACGATGATCAGAGCGAGGCCCTTGGACGTGCCGGCCTCCTCGAACAGCTCCCGCATCGAGACCTTGACCCGGTGCTCCTCCTCCAACTCCCGCAGCACACCGATCATCTGCAGCGAGTCGGCACCGAGGTCGAAGAAGGAGGCGTCCTCCGCTATCTCGCTGGTGTCGTAGCTGAGGTGTTTCGCGGTGACCTTGATGATGTGCTGGAGCACACGCTCGACCGCTGCCTCGTCCTGTGCCACTTCGGCCCCATCCCTTGCCGGTTGTGCGGGCCGGGGAAGGAAATTCTCCGGCCCTGTCCAGTAGTCCTTGTGCTGGAATCGGTAGCCGGGCAGGGGGATCCTGCGGCCCGCCCCGGCCATGAGAGTCCGCCAGTCGACCGGCGCCCCGCGCCGGTACAGGCCCGCCGCCGCGTCCCACAGCGGTGCGAGCCCGGCGCCGCGCCGCAGCGTCGGATACGCCGCCCGGTCCGGCAGTTCGCGCCGCGCGAGCCCGCTGAGCGTGCCGTGCGGGCCGGCCTCCAGCAGCGTGCCGACGTCGGGGTGCGCGGCGCCGAGTTCGCGCAGCGCGTCGGCGAAGCGCACCGGTTCGCGCGCCTGCCGCACGAGGTAGTCGGCGTCCGGGAGCCAGCCGGGCGGCCGGGTGCGCCCGTCCAGGCCGCTCACGAACGGCACCGCGCACGGGCGGAACTCCACCCCGGCGCACAGCTCGCGCAGCCCGTCCAGCACGGGGTCCATCAGCGCGGTGTGGAACGCGTGCCGCACCGGCAGCTCCCGTGCCGGTATGCCCCGCCCGGCGAGCAGGGCGGTCAGGCGTGCCACGGCGGCGGCCGGGCCCGCGAGGACCTGGCTGTGCGTGCCGTTGCCGACGGCGAGTTCCACGCCGGGCACCTCGGCGGCCAGCTCCCGTGCCGCGCCCTCGGCGAGGGGTACCGCAACCATCGCGCCGGGTGCGCACAGGCGCTGCATGAGCGCGCCGCGTCCGGCGGTCAGGCGCAGACCGTCCTCGACGGAGAGGGCGCCGGCCGCGTGCAGCGCCGCGTACTCCCCCACGCTGTGCCCGGCGACCACGCTCGGCGTGATCCCGGATGCGCCCCACAGGCGTACGAGCGCGCACTGGAGGGCGTAGAGCGCGGGCTGCGCCATGTCGGTGGGCCACGGCGGCTCGGTCCCGTCCTCCCCCTCGGGCGCGAGCAGCGGGGTGAGGAGGCTGTCGCCGCCGGTGAGCGCCGCGTACTGCCGCTCGCAGGCGTCCAGGACCTCGCGTACGACGGGAAAACGCTCGTACAGGTCGCGGGCCGCGCCCCGGTGCAGGCTGCCCTGCCCCGTGAAGAGGAACCCGGTGTCGGCCCCGCCGGTACCGGCTCCGCCCGTCCTTGGCGCGTCCCGTGCCGGGTCCCGCGTCGGGTCCTGTGTCGGGTCCGCGAGCCAGGCGTCGAGGCCTGCGGTGAAGGCGGCGACGGTGTCGCCCCGCAGCGCGAGGCGGTGTCCGCGGTGGGCGCGGCCGAGCGCCAGCGTCGTGACGAGGTCGGCGGGATCCGTGCCGGGGTGGGCGCGCAGGTGGTCGCGGAGGGCGGACGCGTTGTCGATGAGGGCGGCCCGCGTGTGGCCCGCGACGAGGAGGATGCCGGGGGCCGGCGGGGCGCCGGTGGGGCGTGGCGCGGGTTCGGGGGCCTCTTCGAGGATGACGTGGGCGTTGGTGCCGCCGACGCCGAAGGAGCTGACGCCGGCCCTGCGCGGCTCCTCGCCCCTCGGCCAGGGGCGGGCGGATTCGGGGACGTAGAACGGGCTGGCCGCGAGGTCCAGGGCCGGGTTGGGGCGGCGGAAGTTGGCCATCGGCGGGATGACGCCGTGCCGCAGCACGAGCAGCGCCTTGATGAGGCTCGCCAGGCCCGAACAGACGTCGAGGTGCCCGATGTTGGCCTTGACGGAGCCGAGCGCGCAGTAGCCGGTGCGGTCGGTGTCGGCGCGGAACGCGGCGGTGGCGCCCTCGAACTCGATCGGGTCGCCCTTGAACGTGCCGGTGCCGTGGGTCTCCAGGTAGCCGACGCTTCCCGCGTCGACGCCCGCCCGGTCCAGGGCGCGCCGGATGGCGCCCCGCTGGCCGTCGGCGCTGGGGGCGCTGAACGCCCGCTTGTCGGCGCCGTCGTTGTTGACGCCCCAGCCCCGGATGACGCCGTGGACGTGGTCACCGTCCGCGAGGGCCCGGTCGAGCCGCTTGAGGACGAGGGCCGCGACGCCCGTGCCGCCGACGGTGCCGTCCGCGTCGGCGTCGAAGGGCCGCAGCCGGCCGCTCTTGGAGAGGATGGACCCCTTGACGTACTGGTAGCCGAGGACCTGCGGCACGTGGATCGCGGCGGCGCCCGCCACCGCGAGGTCGCACTCGCCGTGGACGACGGCCTGCGCGGCGGTGGTCACGGCGACCAGCGAACTGGAGCATGCTGTCTGGATGTTGAGGGCGGGCCCGGTCAGATTGAGGCGGTGGGAGACGCGGTTGGCGGTGAAGTCGGTGAAGTTGCCGACGGTGACCTGGAGTCCGGCGACCCAGTCGGCCACGCCGGCCGGCAGGACGTTGTTCTGGAGGTAGGTCTGGAGGGAGTAGAGGTGGTAGCCGGTGCTGGCGTAGACGCCGATGTCGCTGCCGCCGGCCCCTTGCCCGCCCGCGTACCCGGCGTCCTCCAGGGCGTGGTGCACGCACTCCAGGAACAGTCGCTGCTGCGGGTCGGTGATGCGGGCCTCGTGGGCGCTCATCCCGAAGAAGCCCGGGTCGAAGCCCGCGATGTCCTCCAGGACGCCGCTCGCCCCGACGAAGTCGTCGGCGCGGTACTGCTCCTCGCCGACCCCGGCGGCGGCCAGTTCGGCCTCGGTGAAGCGGCGTACGCGGTCGGCGCCGTCATGGATGGTGCGCCAGTACTCCTCCGGGGTGTCCGCGCCGGGCAGCCGGAAGGACATCCCGACGACGGCGACGGCATCGCGGGCGGCGGCACTCATCGGGCCTCGCTCTCGACGGAGGGCACCTCGCGTGGCGGCGGGGCGGGCGCGGCGGCGCGCTCACGGCCGTACCGCACGAGGACGACGAACATCGCGAGGCACAGCGCGATCGCGAGGCCGTGCAGCAGGCCTACGACCTGGAGCGGGCGGAAGTGGTCCAGGAGCGCGCCGCTGACGAGCATGCCGAGCCCGAAGCCGGTGTTCTCGACGGAGGCGGAGAGGCCGAAGAGCCGGCCGCGCTGCTCGTCGGGGGCCGCCTGGAGCCGGCTGACGTAGGCGATCTCGGTGAGCCCATCGGCCATGCCGGCGATCAGGGCGGCGGCGACGGCGACGACGGTGGGCAGCCCGGCGAAGACGACGATGAACGCGGCCGACATCACGCAGGCCCCGACGGCGAAGGCCCGCTCGCCCGGCCCCTGCCGCCCGTCGCGGCCTGTCCACAGGCGCCCGCAGAGCTGCTGCATGACGATGTTGCCGATGGCCCAGGTGGCCCAGAACTGGCTGACGAACGTGGCGGGGTGGGTGGGGTCGAGGGCGCTGGAGTAGACGGGCAGGGCGACGTTGTGGGACGAGGACCCGAGGCCGTCGGCGGCCCGGACGGCGATCATCACGGCGAGGACGGGCGCGGCGCGCAGCAGCACCAGGGAGCCGGTCCGCGGCGGCCGCTCGCGTCCGGCCTCGTCCTTCCCGCTCTCCGAGGCCCGGGCCGCTTTGGTACGGATGGGCAGGGCGAGGAGGACGCAGGCGGAGACGGCGAAGGAGGCGGCGTCGAGGGAGATGGCGGCGGTGTAGCCGAGCTGGGCGACGATGAGCCCGGCGGAGGCGAACCCGGCGATCATGGCGAGGGAACGCCCGGTGGCGAGCAGGGAGTTGGCGCGTACGCGCAGCTCACCGCCGACGATCTCCGGGATGCTGCTGCGCAGGGCGACGCCCGAGAGGGTGGAGCAGAACCCGGTGACGACGGCGAGGACGTACAAAAGCCCCGCCCGGCCTGCCTCAGGAGCGATCAACAGCGCTACCATGGCCAGGCACTGCGTGAGATCGGCGCCGACCATCAACCTCTTGCGGTCGTACGCCGAGACCAGCCGTCCGCTCACAAAGCCGGATACGACGCTGGTCATCAGGCGCACGGCCATGAAGAGCCCGGCGGCCAGGGCGCTGTCGGTCACCTCGTAGATGAAGACGTTCAGGGCGACCATGTTCAGGTAACTGCCGTACGCCGAGACGCCGTTCCCCACGACGAGCAGGCGAAAGTGCCTCAACGTTCCCCCTGGTCCGCCTCTGTACTGGCCCTGTGTTGTTTCTGTGCCGCCCTCGTGCTGCGGCTTCACACTCACTCGCCCCGAAGCGCGCCTAAAGTCACCCGAGTTGGTGACTTGACAGGTCCTGGGGCGCTCGGTACCGCGAGCCTCGGTGGGGAGTCGGGCACGGGCGGGGGATTCCTTTCTGTTTCCGCACGGGCGTGGTTAGATCAAGTGGCGGTCACAGCCGTGCAGAAGCGGTCGCCCCCTGTAGCGGCAGAAGCGGCCGCAGCCCCGCAGAAGTCGCCCGTCCCTCCGGGAGGGAAGATGCCAGCAACCACCCGCCCGCAGAGCGCACCGGCGCTGTCCCACAGGGAGCGTCAGGTGCTGGCGCACCTAGCGGAGGGCCTCTCCCACAAGCAGGTCGCCAGGCGCCTGGGCATCAGCGTGCACACGGTCAGCACGTACCTGCGCCGCATCCGCACCAAGCGGACGGCGCCGACGGTGGCGCATCTGATCCGCTTGAGCATGACGGAGAACGCGACGCAGACGGGGGCGCGCTCGATGCCTTGAGCGGCGCCTTGACCGCCGGCTTTGCGGCCCGTCGCCCCGCCGGGCAAGCGGCCGGCGACCGTGTCGGCTCGAATCGACGTACGCCCATGGTCCACCTGGCCCGCAGCCACCGCACAATCTTCAGGAGTCCCCGCAACCCCCGATGATCCCGCGATGGCCGCACCTGTCCCCAGCCGAATCCGCCACAAGATTGCGCATTCAGAACGGATTACCAGGCGTCGCGTCACCCTCGACATTGGCCCCATCTTGCGCAGTACCTTGAGCCGGCCACCTACTCATCAGCACTGATGCCCTGGTCGCCGTCCCATCCCTGAGAGTAATCTGGACCTTCGACGGAAATTTAGGATCATCCACCATTACCGAGCAGATCACAGAGCCACGGAAACCCGCGAATTGCATTGGGCGGTGGCGATCCGGTCGATCGGCAGCAGTGTCCCGTCCATGATTACGAACACCTTGGCCGAGGCGGCTGTCACCGCCGTCGCGAGATCGGGCGCCTGCGCCGCGAGCAGACCGACGGCTTCCGTGATGTACCGGTACACCGTGCTCACGCCCACCTCGCACCCGGCCGCGAGCTGCGCGTAGGTGTGCCCCAGGCGTAGGTGCGCCAGAACCAGCAGTGCCCGGCGGTCGGCGGACAGCCGGCGCCACCGGGTCACGCACGCCGCCCGATGCGCGGCCAACCGGTCGGCCAGGAACTGCAGGTGCCGGGTGGACAGGTCGAGGGCAGACGGGTAGACAAGCACATGAAGCTCCTGGCGGCACGGGTGATCTTGGTCATGAACCGTCTATCAGGAGCTTCATCGCGTGCGCAGACCAACCGGCGGAGTCAACAACCAAGTTGGCCGTCGACATCGTCACTGGGGGCTCTGTATAGGCTGAGGCACGTGGATGTGACGGGGTGTCTTGGGTGTGACCTTCTGACCGGGCGCCGGGAGTTGCCCGGGGGCGTCCTGCATGAGACCGCTGCTTGGGCGGTGAACCACGTCGTCGGTCCGATGAACCTCGGCACCTTGATCGTCGGTCCGCGGGAGCACGTCGTGGCCATTGCGGAGCTCGACGACACGGCAGCGGCAGAACTCGGCCCCTTGTTGCGCGATACCGCTCGTGTTGTGGAGACGTTGTGCCAGCCCGAGCAGACCTACGTCTGCATGTGGTCGCACGGCCGCGACGCGCGCAAGCACCTGCACATCGCGGTCCAGCCGGTGACCGCTGAGGTGCGGGCCCGCTACGGCGGGCTGCGCTCCGAGCAGCTCCAGGCCCGGATGCTGGCGGACGGTGACGAGCCGGACACCACGGAGGTCGAGCAGTTCTGCGAACGGGCTCGCGAGCTGTTCCGAGCGATCGCCGACAACAGCGCCGAAGACCGCGGCTGATCACCGGTACCGCGCCGACGTCACGATGCAGTCGGGCACCCATATGCGAGGAAGCACTGCAGTCTTCTATCCATCACGCCCCCTCAATGTCAGGTTGGAAAAGGCCCCGTGATTGTGCGGAGGGGCCGTGGAGTTTCCGTCACTACGGCCTGACATGCTCCGGGCTCGGCCTGGAGTATGGCGCGCACGGTCTGCTCGTAGTGCTGGTGGCCGGTCTTGGCACAGTGTTCGGTGATCCAGCGGGTCAGCTCGTCGAAAGGTGCAGGGGCGTCGGATACCGCACCGCAGTTGTGTTCCTCACTGGTGATGCAGAGCGCCGTGAAGGCTGGCACAGCCAGGGGGCGGGACGGTGGTCACGCGGCTCTCCGGTTTCAGCCTCGTCGTGCTTACTGTCGGTCGGCTCGGCGCTTCTGATCGCGGACATGCTGACCTCCTCGGGCACGCCCCCATCGGCGTCACCGCCGGCGTCTACGCCCACGTCCGACTCCGCCTCCAGCGAGACGCCGTCGATACCCTCGGCGTCGCCCTCGGCCAGGGCGACGATGCCCCCGACGACCACCCACCGCAGCCGTCGTCCGCTGACGATGCCGTTGCCGTTGCCGTTGCCGTTGCCGTCAAACACCTCTGGGGCCCACCGAATATCGGTGGGCCCCAGTGCCTGTTTTCGCCGGACAGAGAATTAAATTGCGCCGGACTTCGACCCCCCAAATGGAATTCAGGGAACCATCAGAAAGAAGAGCGGACCGAATCCACGCCTGCTCAAATTCCTTTCGATCGATCAACTCGGCACCGAACTCAGGTTGACTGGAAATTTCCTCAAGCGCTGAAAATGGAATTTCCGAGAGACCAATCGTCGCGGTCTCATGACTTTCGTCCGCCTACTCGGCTCGACCGTCCCGATATAACTGCACTTTCCGAGTTTCGTAACCGTCGCCACCTAGCTCGCTTAGGTAGAGCGCAGGATCGTCGGCGAAATCGTGCCTCCAAGCGACCCTGCCGTACCTCATGAATTTGAGTCACCGCGAGGAGAGTCAACCCCCAGGCAGGCAACAACCAGATCTAGCTCGGTATTCATGAAGAGCTGGAAGTAGTATCCACCCCGGCTACGATCATCGATGAATCCGATGGAAAGTTCGGCGCGGTCGTAAGCGCGGAGGGCATCAACAGCGTCACCGAACCCGATCGAGGACTGCCCAGAGCGCAGCATGCCGCGCCACCTCCTCTCATACACAGCGAGTAGTCGCTGAGCTGGCACAGCTTCAGGCCAGACCTCAAACGCGGCGCCGGCGCTTAGAGCCGATCGCGAAAGAAGACGCACTTCACCCTCTCCCGCCAGGAGCTGAATGAGACGACTTCTTTCCACGACACCCTCCACTAAATCACCAAACTTGCCCGACTCTGATCTAGCGACCTTCCGGCGCGCTAGATCTCGCATCGACTGTCACCCGCCGGGTATACGCCATGGCCCTCTATTGAGACTGATCTCCGCACCCTCAATCACTCCACGCAGGGCGTGTTCGGATTCCTCGTATACTTCATGCGCGGTTCCATGAATCTGCACATCTCTTCCAGCGGGGACACTCGAATGCGGAATCCGCATCACGATCCCTCCAGGACCCAGCTCATCTGCCGCGTCAAGAGCTACGTCCTCATAGTCATGAGTCCATGACGTGAATTCGCTATCCGTATTACCGCCCGCGTGACGCCCCGGATCGCCATGACCGCCGTGCGGGACAGCACGCCCCTCAAGTGCATCGTCATACTTCGGATGCCCATTAGGAACTCCGCGATAAAGGTAGCCATCCCCTCCGCCACAGTTATGCACGAGTACCGGCGTGGCCCCCGCCACCACATAGTACGTATGCAACCGTGCAACGGTGAGGTTGTGGACCCTCGTATTCGGGGTCGTCCAGCGCTTGAGCTTCGTCACCTGGACGCGCGTGTTCGCGCTGGTGCGCAGCGTCTCGCCGGCCTTCAGGGCCGTCGCGTCGATCCATTCGCCCAGCTCCGGGACCCAGAACGGGTGCCCGTCCGTGGCCGTGATCGAGGCGGTCTTGGTGCCCTTCTTGCCGTCCACGTCGATCGTGATGCGGACGAGGTGCTTGAGGCCCTTGCCCTTGATCTCCGCCGTGACCGTCTCGACCTTGGTCTTGCCGGCCCTGGGGTCGGTGGCCAGGACCTTGTCGCCGATGTCGACGTCCTCGATGGCCTTGGTCTTGCCGTTGGCCATCAGAACCCGGGTCTTGGGCGTGAAGCTGTTGCACGCCTCCGCCGCCTGCGCCGCCTTGTTGCTCTTGCGCCAGTCCTTGAACGTCCCCCACAGCTGCTTGCTGAGGGTCACGATCCGTTTGCCGAGCGCGTACGCCTTGTCCAGCCGGTTCCAGTACTTGGCGACCAGCTTCGCGGCGGGGCCACCGCCGATGAGGGACGTGACGATGTTGGCCGCCGTGGCGCCGCACGCGCCGAGCGCACCCGTGGTGAAGCAGTCCAGCGCGTCGGTGATGCCGAGCTCGTCCGCCAGGATCTTGCCGAGTTCCTTGGCGATGGCGATCGTCCGCTGCTTCGCGGCGTCCGCCTTCGCCCGCTGCTGGCGGGCCCGGAAGACGGCCGGTGACTCATCGGGAGCCTTGACGCCGTAGTACTTGTAATAGGTCTTGGTGGCCTGGACCTTCCAGCCACCGTTGCTCTTCATGCTGCACTGCACGCCCGCGTACATGCAGTCGTCGGGCTTCAGGCCGTCGGGGTCCGAGAAGCTGACCGGGTTGTTGTAGCTGTAGGCGTAGCCGTTGATCTGTTGGGGGTCGGTGTAGTCGATGACGGGGTCGGCCGAGATGAACCGGCCGGTCGAGGCGTCGTATTCACGAGCGCCCAGGGTGACCAGGCCCGAGGTGTCGTCGTTGGTGCCGCCGACGAAGCCCTTGTCGTCCACCCACTTGGAGGGGTCCCCCGAGTCGGCGTCACGGCCCGCCCCGAAGGGGTCGAGACGGCGTCGCTGTGTCGTGCCCGTCTTCGCGTCGACCGCGATCTGGGCGGTGCCGTGGTGGTCTGCGGCCAGGAACGTGACACCGTCGGAGTCGCGCACCGCCACCGTCTGACCGCCGAGCGCGTAGTACCGGGTCGCCTTGACCGCCTTGGTGGAGGCGTCGAGGTGCAGCTCCATACCGGGCAGGTAGAAGGTCGTCTCGGTCGGCGACTTGCGCAGCACGCGGCTGCCCGCGGCGTCATACACGTAGGAGGACGAACTGCCGTCCGCGTTGGCGGCCTTCGTCAGCTTGTTCTGCTGGTCCCAGGTCAGGCTCTGCCTGTCGCCGTTGAGAACGCGCGTCTCGGTGTTGCCGGCGGCGTCGTACGTGTAGGTGTCCAACGAGGTGACCGCGGGCTTCGTGCCGGTCGACGCCGTGTCCGTGGTGACCGACGTGAGCTGGTGCGGGCCCTCGCCGTTCTCCCCGTACTTGTACTTCTTCGTCGCCGTGGCGGTGCCGTCGATGCCGTGGTCGGTCTGGGCGGTGCGGTTGCCGGTGGCGTCGTACGCGTAGCTGTGCCAGAAGGGCGCGATGCCGCCCACCGTGCTCGCGGACGGGTCCGACGCGCAGGCCGCGTCCGCCTTGCCGGTGCCGAGGGCGCCGTCCGGCACCTGGGACGACGTCCAGTCGTCGGTCGTCCGGCGCAGGCTGTCGTGGCGGAAGCACTGGGTGTCGCGGGCCCCGCCCGTCGGGTTGTCGACGATGGACAGGACGTTGCCGCCCGCGTCGTAGGTGTACCGCGCGTCATAGGCCTCCGCGGCGGCGTCCTCGACCCTGGCGATCGTCCTGTTGACCCGCTTGGTGCCCTGCTCGTAGTAGTAGTTCAGCCAGGTCTTCTTGTCCGCCGCCCCACCGGTGGACAGCTCCAGCTGCTCCAGCTGGTTCGTGGGTGAGTACTTCACCTGCGGGACGTACGTACCGCCGCCCAGCGAGGTCTTGAGCGCCGTCGGGCGCTGCAGCGCGTCGTACTGGTACGAGACGGCTTCGCCCGCCAGTCCGCCCGCCGCGGGGAAGTTCTGGCCTCCCACCGTTCCGTCGCCGTTGTACTGGGTCTGGAACTCGTAGGTGCCGCCCAGCTCGGGCTCGGCCGTCTTGGACAGGTAGTACTTCGCCGAGGTGGGCTTGTAGTCGTTCTTCTCGTCGAGGACCGGATAGGTCACCGAGGAGTGGACCGCGCCGCCCTTGTAGGTGTAGGTGCCGTACAGGGCGCCCTTGGCGACCGTGTCGTAGGTGGAGACGGACAGTTTCGTACCCGTGTCCGCGGCGCCCTGCCAGGTCGACTTGGTGCGCCCCAGTTGGTCGTAGACGGTCGTGGTGGTGTTGTCGCGGGAGTCGGTCACCGACGTCTGGCGGTCGAGTTCGTCGTAGCCGAACGTGGACCGCCCGGTGTCCGGGTCGACGGCCTCGATCTTGCGGCGGCGCTGGTCGTACCCGTACGTCCAGGTGTTGCCGTCGTTGTCCGCCACCTTCGACAGCTTCCCGTCGGGCGTGTAGCCGTAGGTGGTGGAGAGGTAGTCCGCCGATGTGCCCGAGGGCAGCGGCTTGTCGCCCTTGTACTGGCGCAGCTCGACCGTGCGGTCGTCGGCGTCCGTGATGGTGGTGGTCGCGGTCTGGCCGGCCGGCGGATCCACGTGCACCCGGTCCCCGCCGTAGGTGTACGTGGTGCGGTGCTTCTCCACGCCGGCGACCTTGAGGATCGTCGCCGTGGGGCGGCTGTCGCCGTCGAACTCCGTCACCGTCTGCGCGTCGATGTCGTCGTTGCGCGGTGCGAAGAGCGTGGAACTGGGCGCGCCGGTCGTCCAGTACGTCTCGTTCGTCTTCACCGTGCGGCCGGAGCCGTCGTAGTAGGTGTCCGCGACGAGGCGGCCGCCGTCCTGTCCGTCCGTCTGCACTTGGCGGGGGCGCAGCATGCCGTCGAACAGTGCGTACTCGCTGCCGTAGGTGGTGCCGCCGTTCTCGATCCGCTGGGTGCGGATGTAGTTCGCGCCGGTGGTGCGGATGCCGTACGCGTACTTGATCGACGGGGAGAAGGAGTCCGCCTTGAGGCGGTCGGGGAGCCATACGGAGGTCAGCCGGCCCAGGCCGTCGTAGGCCAGGTCGGTGCGCTTGCCGTTCACGTCGATCTGTGCGACCGGCGAACCCCACTGCGGGGCGTACTCCGTCTTGTTCGTCCAGCCCAGCACATTGGTCTCGGTCTTGGCGGTCGCGAGGCCGTTCGTGTCGGTGTAGTCGATGGTCTTCGGCGTCCCGGCCGCGTCGGTGACCTTCACCGGTCGTCCGAACGGGTCGTACTTGGTCGTGGAGACCGTCTGGTACGTGCCGGCCGTGCCGTTGTGCGAGGTGATCCGCTTGACCGTGGTCGCGTTGCCCAGGCTGGGCGCCGCGCCGAGAGTGGTGGTGTCGTCGTACAGCGTCTGGTCGTCGGCGAGTACGTGCTTGGAGCGGTCCGGCGTGGTGGCGCAGTCGACGCTCACCGTCTCCACGCGGGAGACGTAGGCGTACATGTGCTTGTCCACGTTGTCGGCGTACTCGGTGCGGCTGCACTTGTTGTCGGAGACGCCCACCACACCGAGGTCGTTGGCCTTGGTGACACGACCGGTGTCGTCGTCGTAGCTGGTGACGGACGCGGACTGACGCCAGCCGCCGGACGCCAGTGCCTCGTAGGTGTCCGTGCGCTCGGGGCGGATGAACCGCGCCTCACGGGTGCCCCAGTCCTTGGTGCGGGTGGCGGTGACCTTGGTCCAGGGCGTGTTGATCGACTTCGAGACGACCTTGTCGCCGTTGTACGTCGTCGTCTCCAGCTCGAAGCCCGACTTCCAGTCGGAGTCGGTGTGGCTGGTCCCGGTGGAGTCCTTCACCGTGGACGATCTCGTCCCGCCGTCGGGGTCGCTGTCCCCGTCCAGGCCCTGGAAGAAGACGTGCTCGGACTTGGTGTTGGAGGCGTTCTCCGTGCCGTCGGAGGTGGTGACCCGGACCTTGCCGTAGCCCCGCCAGTCGCTCCAGGTCAGGTACTCGGACTTGGTGAAGCCGTCGGCCTTCGCCTTGCGCCAGCCGGCGTCGCCGAGGTAGGAGTAGGCGGTGATCTGGTCCGGGCTGTTGCCGACCAGGTCGGTCTCGACGACGGACGAGACGACGTACTTGTGGAACCACTCGGTGACGGGGTCCTTGATGCCCGGCGGGTTCCACTTGACGGGGTAGCAGCGGACGGTGGACTTCCCGGGAGTGGGATGGTCCGAGGAGGTGCACTGGGTGTCGGCGTAGTTGACCGACAGCACGCCCCCGGATTCGCTCTCCACCGCCGACATGCGGAAGCGGATGAACGGCTGGATGTTGTCGTTGGGCACGTCGACCCGGTTGGCCAGCTGCTTGCCGTACAGCTTCACCGACGGAACGGTCTCGTCCGTGCCCACCCGGCCCGTGTGGTCGATCGACTTCAGCCACAGCGACCTGGAACCGTCGCCGTTGTCGGTGAAGTCGTGGTTCAGCGTCCAGGAGTCGACGTCCGCGAAGGTGGTGGCTCCTGTGCGGATCTGGGTCGTGATCTTCTTCAGCTGTTTGCGGGTCCAGAACGTCGGTGAGTTCTGGCCGGTGCACTTCGTGTCGGCCTTGCAGTTGCTGTCCCACGGTACGTCCGGCCAGTCGGCGGCCGTGGCGTCGGTCAGCGCGCCGGAGGAGCAGTCGGTCAGGTCCCCGATGCACCGCTCACCGGTGGTGAACACGACGCGCGCCGAGGGCGCGGTGGCGTACACCTTGTCGGCACGCTGGCCGTAGTCGACCCGCTTGAGGTAGCCGCCGCGGGTGTAGGACTTGCCGTTCTCCCCGGTCTTCAGGCCCTGGGTGTAGTAGTTGGTCTCCTTGCCGTAGAAGTACGACATGGCGTTGCCGTGCGGGTCGATGACGTGGTCGAGGTTCCAGCGCCAGGCCTGTGCGCAGTGGGCGTCCGCGAAGTTCGCGTCGTAGCAGGGCTCTCCGGAGTCGTCGCCGTAGACCGGGACGGTCCACGCGGAGTTGGTCGACTCGTCGCCGGTGGCGTACCCCGGCAGCCGGTTCAGGCCGAAGAAGTACTGGGTGCCGTCGTCGTCGGTGACCTTCCAGTGCTCGCCGTTGTTGTCGCCGTTCGTGGTGCCGGTGAGTCGCTCGACCTTGCTGAAGTCGTCGGAGCTGACGCGCCACTTGCCGGTCTTGTCGTCCTGGATCAGTTCTCCGGAGGCGCCGCCCGCGAGGGAGATCGTGGCGTTGTATCCGCCCCAGCACTGGTCGCCGTAGGTGTCGCTGTGTCCGTCGTCGGCACATGGCTTGTAGCGGCGTTCGATGTAGCCCGGCTCGTAGGAGAAGCCCTGGCCGATCCACGAGCCCTGGTTGTTGGTGGTCGCGGTCTGCCCGTCGATCGACTGCGAGTTGTAGCCGAGGGAGACGGCGGGGGACAGGGTGCCCGGTACCGGTGGGGCCGAGATCGGATACGACCAGTTGAAGACGCCCGAGGAGTTCGAGACGCTCCACTGCGACGACGCCTGCAGCGGGGTGGCGGCGAAGTCACCCTGGTCGCCGGAGGAGCCGGCGACCGCGGCGAAGACGGTGACCGCCGCTCCCTTGTCGGCCGCGGCCGGAAGGGTCGCGCTCAGGGTCCGCTTCGCCGTGTCGTTGCCGCCCTTGAGCGGCCTGGGCGTGGCGCAGGACTTCTTGCGCGGAGTCGTCAGTACGCAGGACGGGTACTGGACCAGGCGCAGCCGGGATCCGTAGCCGCCCCCGTAGGCGCCGGCGAAGTCGGCGTAGTCCAGGGCGACCTCGACCGGCGCCGGCGTCTTGGCCCCGTCGGTCCGGGCCACCGTCATCAGCGGGGCCCGCACACCGGCGGCCCTGGCCTTGTCGCGGTTCAGGACCGCCACGCGTACCGAGGCCGGGCCGGCCTTTCCGGTGGTGGCCACCTTGAGGGGCAGCCCCTTGGCGCGTGCGCCCCGCTCGTTCCCGGGCAGGTCGACCTCGGCGGCGGCGGCCTTGGGCCAGCGGGTGGCGTCGGCGGACTTCACCGCGGCACGTGCCGCCGGGTCCGCCTTGCCGTACGTCTTGGCCCTGACGTTCTTGCCGTCGACGGGGTCGTCGAGGTTCTTCTGGGTGGCGGGGCGGCTCAGTCCGCCGTCTCTGGCGGTGGCCTCAGGGGCGTATTGCGGCAGCAGGCCGACGGCCAGGGCGACACCGAGCCCCAGGGCCGTGGTCCTGGCGGCCGGTATTCGCCACCGTGACCGGAAAGGCGAGCGCATGGCAGCTCCGAAGAAAGAGTTGGACCGTCGTGACGACGGAAGAGGGCAGTGCGGAGGGGTGGGGAACGAGGTGAGGGCGCTGAGCAGGGGCGGAGCGACAGGGTGAGGGGGCGGGCCCCCGGGGGCGCTCCCCCACCGTGTCGCCCCCGGGGGGCGCTCCGCCGCCGTGTCCCCACGACCTGCGCTGCGGAGCGCCCCCCTTGCCGTTCACGCCGTCAGGCCCTCATGTGACGGTCTCCTCGATGCTCGCCCCGGCCGGCAGCAGCGCCACGGTGGGCACGGCGCTCGCGTCCAGGGCCCCCCGGAACACCCGCAGTTCGTCGACGGCGCCGTCGAAGAAGGCGGACGGCGTGGAACCCGTCAGGGCTCTGCCGATCTGCAGGGACGCCGTGGTGAAGTCCCAGGTGTTGTCCCAGGGCACCTGTGCGGCGAGCGTGCCGTCGACGTAGAGCAGCGCGTCGCCGAAGACGGCCGAGTAGACCAGCGTCAGATGGTCGCCGTCGCCCTCACTGCTCGGGGCGAAGCCCTGGGCCCTGACGATCGACTCCTTCGCGCCGGTGGCGTCCTTGTCCGTCACGACGAGCGCCCAGCGTTTCTCCGCCGCCTGGTACTTCACCGTCAGCGCGCTCCCCCGGGTGCCGGCCAGTGACATGACCGTCTGGTCCTTCGTCGGGCCGGCGGTCGCCAGACGCGCGCGTGCCGTGAGGGTGAAGCTGTCCTCCTCGGCGAGCAGCCCGGCCGCGCGTGCCGCGTGGCCGCCGGTGCCGTTCAGCTGGAGGTGTCCGTCGCCCCAGAGCGGTTCGGCGGGCGCCTTGCAGGCGGGGTCCGCCTCCACGTCGCAGGTCTCGTCGGGCACGTAGATCGCGGCGCCACCGCCCAGCCTCAGACCGGTGCCTCCCGTCTCCTCGGGGGACACGCCGCTGTTTTCTCCGTCGACCTGCCAGTAGGCGAGCTGGCGTGCCGAGATGCCGCCCAGCGCCTCGCCCTCGGCCTCCGGCACCACCCGGTCGTAGATCTTGACGTCGGCGACGCTGCCCTTGAGGTGGGAGGTGTAGCCGTCCAGGGTGAGCTTGCGTCCGATCTGCACACCGCCGGTCGCGTTCCACTTCGTGCGCCGCCTCTGGACGTCCTCCTCGATCAGGTCTCCGTTGACGAAGAGGCTCAGGGTGCCGAGTTCGTCGTCGTAGACACCGATGAGGTGGGTCCAGCTGCCGGGTACGGCCCTGGCCCCGGACACCTTCCACGACCCCATGTTCTCCATGTCGTTCATCGGGGTGCGGAAGGTCCACGACCGGGTGTCCACGTCGTAGCCGAGATCGAATCCCGGTGCGGACGTCCCGTCCTGGCTGACCACGCTCACGTCGTCCTTCGGCCGCTCGGGCAGGTTCACCCAGGCGCTCACGGAGAACGTCCCGCTCGTGTCGACCGCGGGCTTGCCCGCGTCGAGGTAGGCCTTCTCCGAGCCGTCGAGAGAGGCGGCGGTGTCCGTCGGACCCAGCGGGCCCTCCGCGCCGAAGGTGACGCCCGCGCCCGCGGCCGCCGCAGGGGCCCCGCTCATGCCTGCCGCCGCCGTGGCCCCCTTGGCGTCGCCGAGGGTCCAGCCCGCGGCGGGGGCACGCCCGTCGCTGACGAGGAAGACATGCGAGGTCGGTGTCTTCTGCGCGTTGCCGGCGCCGTCGACCGCCTTCGCCTCGAGGGACATGGGGCCCTCGTCCGGCGGCATCCACCGCACGACGATCGGACCGCCCGGGCCGATGGCGTTGGCGGTCTTCCAACTGCCGCCGGTGAAACGGTACTTGTACTGCGCGACGTCCGGCGACGGCGAGTCGATGATGAAGGTGCCGTAGTCACCGACGCCCGCGTGCCAGGCGTCGTCGTCCGGATACCTCGTCGATGTGATCGCCGGGGCCTTGGGGGCCGTGGCGTCGTAGATGAACTCGCAGCGGGTGCCGTTGCCCGCCAGGCTCCAGGGCCCCCACGACCTTCCGTCGTGGCCGCGTACCGCCCAGCCGACGGTGACGTTCTGCGGGATGGTGTAGCTCGCGTCGTCGGGGTCCGAAGCCAGGTTGGTCCCGACCGTGTACGAGAACGACGCGCCGCCCGTCTGACCGCTCTTCGACGCGTCCACCGTGTCCTGCGCCTCCGTGGTGGAGTAGTGGTCGTACGTCTTGCCGCCGGTCGTCCAGAACACGTGGAACTGGGCGCGCAGACTCTCGGAGTTGCTGCCGATGTCACCGTGGTCGTAGTCCTTGAGGAACGCCTTCAGCCTGGGCGCGTCGGAGACGTAGTGCTCCTCGGCGCTGCCGTACTCGCACGAGCCGCCCGGGGTCATCTTCAGGTCGTCCATGGTCGGCTGCAGCGGCGGCCGGTTGTAGGTCACCTCCAGCTGCGCGTTGCCGCAGAAGCGCTTCCAGTACGCGTAGCTCCCCTCGTCCTCCGCCTTGAGGCGGAAGGTCGTCGTGTCCCAGCCGCTGCCGGCGGCCTTCTGCAGGGTGCCGCGCACGTCGAAGCGGACGTTCTGGTTCGTGGAGGTGCACGCGCCGGCCGGGTTCGTCGGCGACTTGGTGGTGATGGCGTCCTTCAGCGAGGGCTGGTTGTCCCAGTTGGTCCTGGAGCTGATGGCGCTCGCGCCACCCGAGTTGACACGTCCGAGCTGCACCGCCTTCCCGGCCTCGCTGTACGTGTGGACCATCGTCACCGCGAAACTCGCGGAGACGATGTCCTTGTCCTCGAAGATCCCCGTGGGCAGGGCGAAGAACTGCCGCTTGACGTCACTGCCGCTGGTGCAGCGGTAGGAGACGTCGGCCGGGCAGCGTCCGACGCCCTCGTCGTCGTCGAACTTCCAGAACTCCGAGGAGGAGTAGTACGAGGACACCATGGTCCAGCCGGTCCGGTGGGCCGTCTTGAAGACCGGATCGATGTACACGGGGTAGACCGTGTCCTCACCCTTGAGGAGTCCGGCGTCGGGCTCCAGCGTCACCGAGTCGGCGTCCGCGTCCACCGCCACCTCGGAGATCCGCGCACCCTGCGGGGGTACGTCCACGCCGTCCGGCCCGCTCATGCCCTTCCGCGCGGAGCGGCCGGTCCGCGGAGCGTCGGCCGCGTGGCCGGAGTCCCACATCATCGGCTGCGGGGCCTCGAAGACCGTGCCGCCACCGCCGTCCGCCTCGGCCTCCAGCCCGCCGTCCGCCGTCTCCTTGAGCGTGACGGAGTCGGTGTCCAGGGCCAGTTGGAGGTGGGCCAGGTCCGGATGGGCGGCGGCCTTCGCGTTCTTGACCACGAGGACGTGGGAGAAGCCCTCGGCGGAGGCGGTGACCTTGAGGTCCACTCCCTCCAGCACATCGCCGTACGTGGCGGTGGATCCGGTGACCCGCGGCTGTGGCAGCTTGTGCGGCCAGCCCAGGGCGAGCGAGCGGCCGTCCTTGTCGATCTCGGCGAACGTGGTGTCACCGCCGCCGGAGAAGGCCATGGCCGACAGCGCGGCCTTGGGTGCGTACCTTCCGTCGGGCCGCTCGACGAGCGTGGTGTCGATCTCCGTCCACCCGCCGTCCTTGCGGGTGCGGATCGGCTGGACGTACTGGGTGGTGGTGAAGGTGCCGTCCGGGTTGGCGACGGTGGTGCTGCGTTCGTTCCTGAGGGCCGCCACCTCCACCTTCTCGCCGGACTTCGCCGCCTCGGCCTGCGCGTCGGACGCGCTCTCGACCTGCGGCGCGTCCTTCTCCGCGGCGGCCGCCGGCCGAGGGGCGCCCGCGAGGCCCGGGGGCATCGCGCCCAGGCCGCCGGTCAGCAGCGCGGTCGCGGTGACGGTGACGGCGAGAGCCCGGAGCCGGGGGCGGGCCCCGGTGGTACTTCTCCTCATGATGGTCCGCTTCCTTCTGGCCATGTCGCCGGTCACCCGACCACGCCGAAGGACGTCCCGGCGTCGGGTATCCCGCCCGCGCCCGGCTTCAGGGTGGTGGTCCCCTCGGTGGTGGAACCGGTGATGTCCGTCCACGGGATGACGTAGAGGACACCCTTGGGCGTCCCCGACTCCTTGCTGTAGGGCACGCCGACGTAGAGGTTGACGCCGCCCGAGGTCAGGCTGATGCCGGTGTAGTCCCGTGATGTCGCCGTGCCGGGCAGGTCACTCCCGCTCGGGGCCCGCGTGATGACCTTGTCGTTCGCGCCGATCGACGTGTCCAGGGGGCGCAGGATGTGCACGGCTCCGGCGTCCGCGACACCCTTGACGTCGCGGCCCGGGACACCCACCGCGAGCCGGACGGTGGCGTCGCTGCTCACCACCGAGGTGTCGGTGTTGGTGAGGGCCACGCGCTGACCGAAGAAGTCGCCCTCGGTGGGCAGGCCTTCGACCCCGTCGCTCGAGGCGTCGACCGCCGCGATCTGGGTGTAGGCGCCGGACGGCTTGATCCGGACCACGGTCAGGGCGCCCGAGTTGGTCACCGAGCCGACGGCCTCGCCCGGGGTGCCGATCGCCAGGAGGGCGTCGGAGTTGTACGTCTGGTCGGCGGGGCGGAAGTTCGTCATGTCGATCGACGCGCCGAACTGGTCGTTCGCCTCCGCCGTTCCGTCCAGGCCCTCGTTCGCCGCTCCCTGGTCGAGGCCGGTCAGGGGGGTCGGTATGCCACCGGTGAGGGTGTGGTTGAACACCGTCACCGCCCCGGCGAACGGGGTGTCGGTGCCGATGGTCTCGCCCGGCGCCCCCACCGCGAAGTACCGGTTGGTGCCGGTCAGCGAGTAGCCGAAGCGGTCGTGGGCCTCGACGATGCCCGGGACACCCGGGTCGTCCTCGTTGACGGTCGTCTTGACGGTGCCCTGCAGGTAGTGCACGCAGCCGGCGTCGGCGAAGTCCTTGCCTCCGGCGCTGACGTTCTCCCCCGGCGCCCCGATGACCAGGTAGGGGGCGCCGGCCGAGGTGGTGCCCGCCTGCAGGGCGAAGCCGAAGCGGTCGTACTCCTCCGTCACGGTGCTCGCATCGAACTGGGTCTGCGTGTAGCTCTCGATCACCGAACCGGCGCCGATGCCGGCGGGGGTGCCGTGGACGACGTAGACCGCACCCGCGTCGTGGAGGTCCGCGCCGTCCTTCGTCACGTCCTCGTAGGGCGCGCTGATCACGAGGTCGGTGCAACCGTCCCCGTCGGCGTCATAGGCCGCGCGTGCGGCTCCGAACTGGTCACCGCGCTCAGGGACGGCGTTCATCCCGCTGGTCGCCTGTGAGATCTCGGAGACGCCCTTGCCGCCGCCGAGCACCACGCGCACCAGGCCGGCCCGCACCGACTCCGCCACGGTCGCCTGCGGATCGGCCACCACCGTGTCCGTGATGCCGTCGCCGTTGAAATCCGTCGCGGTTCCCCCGGTGCATGCGGCGGCCGCCACGGCCTGCTGCCCTTGTGGAACCGGTCCCCCGGCCACCACGAAGACGGCAGCCGCCATCGCCACCAACCCGGCCCCGCTCATGCGCCTACGCATGAGTCATCCCCCACCCCTTTGTATGTCGTTATCCGCCTCGTCGATGATTGCGGCGTGAAACTTTCAATTCTTTAGTCGCGCATCGACTCGGCGGGCGCAAAGGTAATTGCCGCGACAGCCTGTATGTCAAGACCGTGTCCGTTTTATGACAGAGAAATAGCTCCAAGCTCCCCACGGAAGCCGATTGGCGCCTTCTCCTGAAGTTTCAGGCAAGTCGGACATACAGCGAGGTGCTTGCTTGACGAGGTGTCAGTACACACTTCATAGTTTCTTCACCTCGAACACGCGGATCGTTCGGGGAGCCGACACACCGCTCCACGAAAAACTGCGCCACCAGGTGAACAAATCGGCACATCAGACGCATGTCCGGATGCCGATGGCACCAGAGGGAGAGAAGTTTTCGTGAAGCGGATCTTGGCGTGCCTGGCGGCCTGCGCGGTTCTCGCCGCCGGCTTCCTGAATGTGGAGACACCGGTCAGCGCGGCCGCCGCCGGACGCAGCGAGGCGACCTACTCATACGGCTCGCACACCAGGCAGAAACTGGACGCTTTCTGGAATGCCGCCGACTCGAAACGGCCGGGAATCGTCATCCTCCATGGCGGATACTGGTACGAGGATTCCGGCTGGACGACCTGGTCCCGGTACTTCACCGACAAAGGCATGGCTGTTTTCTCGGTCGACTACCGGCTGAATTTCGATGCCGCCTGGCCCGCACAGCGCAATGACGCCCTTTCGGCCATCGAATGGATCCGGTCGAACGCGGCGAAGTTCGACCTCGATCCGGAGCGCCTCGTGGTCCTCGGCTCCTCCGCGGGCGGTCAGATCGCGACCTCCCTCGCGACGTACGGCGCGGGCGGGGACCGGGTCAAGGGGGTCGTCGCGCTCTCCCCCGTGGCCTCGCCCTACCGCGCCTGGAACGACGGCAACCGCGACGACAGCGCGGCCAAGGAACGCAAGGTCCGGGACAATGCCGCGATCCTCGCCCGCTGCTTCCCCGACCCGGCCGACACCGATACCTCGCTGCACGCGAGCTGCTGGGACACGTGGAAGGACATGGTCGTCAAGAACCGTGCCTCCGGCGCGGACGACGCCCCCATGTACCTCATCCACTCCGAGGGCGACTTCGTCCCCGTCCAGCACTCCCTGGACCTCGAAGTGGCCGAGGAAGCCGATCACGACATGCCGGCGGACGGGGTGACCGTGGAGACGGTCGCGGGCAGCACCGCGCACGGCGGCGGGCTCCTGGACACCGCGGGCATGCCGGAGAAGGTCCTCGCGTGGATCAAGGCCCGCACCTGACGGGAAGCCCGTCGCCGCAACACGAACACGAACACGAACACGACAACTGACCACGACGACGGATCCCGTGGCCTCGCCCCGGGGCCGACCAGGTAGGAACGAACCCCCATGCCGTTACGCACGAAGAGACTCACCGCACGCCTGCTGCCCGCCCGGGCCCGCGCGGAACGAGCACGGCAGAGCAACGCCGTTCAGGCCGCGGACGCGGAACGAGCACGGCAGAGCACCATCGAGCAGGCCGCGGACGCGGAACGCGAGCGGCAGAGCAACGCCGATCAGGCCGCGGACGCGGAACGCGAGCGGCAGGAGAAGATCGCGGCGCGTCGGCGCGCGCTTCTGCGGTCGCATCCCGACGTCCAGGAGATCCGCTTCGAGGAGCGCACGTACTACGGCCGCGCCGTCGACCGTTTCACGGCCGCCGGGGCGTCCGCCCACAACCTCGACCTCGTGGTCGGCGCCCTGGAGCGTACGGGCGTCGACTACTTCCTGGCACCGGGCCGCTCGCACACCCGCCACGTCGTCGCGATCAACCTCGCGGACCGCAAGAAGCTGCTGGACGCGCTGCGTGCGATGTACGGGGCGACCGCCCTGTACGCCCTGAAGCCCGGCAGCGCCCCCCTGCCGGCCGACGCCGTGCTGTACGCGGACGGCTCACTGCCCACCGCGCTGAAGCGGCAGGACGTCATCCGTTTCGGGGAGATCCTGCTCGGCCCCTCCGGCCAGGTCCTCGCCGACCTGACCTACGGGTGCGACGTCGAGTTCTGGCAGGACGGAGGCCGGCTGCTCGACGACGAACGGGCCGCCGCGCGTCTGGACGCCCTGCGCACCCAGGCGCCGCCCGCCGTACTCGGCGACGCGCTCGTCGCCCCTCGTCCGAACTCCGTGACCGACACGCTGCCGCGCCAGGCCCGGGTGCCCGCCCGCCGCACCATCGGGGACCGCGACTACCCGACCTACGAGGCCTTCGCCCACCCCCGCGTGGACACCGTGGACTTCCCCGTCGACCTCGTCTACACGTGGGTGGACGGTGCGGACACAGCGCTGAGGGCCCGCCGCGAGCGCTATCGGGGCGACGGGCGGACGGACCTCATCCACGCGCGCGAGACCGGCGCCTCCCGCTACACCAGCCGCGACGAACTCAAGTACTCCTTGCGCTCGGTCGAGATGTACGCGCCGTTCGTCCGGAACGTCTACGTCGTGACCGACGGGCAGACGCCGGCGTGGCTCGACCCGGACGCGCCGGGCATCCGGATCGTGGACCACAAGGAGATCTTCACCGACCCGGAAGTGCTCCCCGTCTTCAACTCGCACGCCATCGAGACCCAGCTCCACCACATACCGAGCCTCTCCGAGCACTACCTCTACCTCAACGACGACTTCTTCTGCGTCCGCCCGGTCACCGCGGGCCACTTCTTCCACGGCAACGGCATCGCCAAGCTCCCCTTCTCCTCCTTCCAACTCGGCCTGGGCACCCCGCACCCGGACGAGCCGGCCCCCAACTCCGCGGGCAAGAACGTACGAAGACTCCTCCTCGACGCCCACAGCCGCCTCACGGTGAGCAAGTTCAAACACGCTCCGCAGCCGCAGCTCCGGTCCGTGATGGCGGAGCTGGAGGAGGCGTACGCGGCGGAGGTGACGCGCACGAGCCGCAGCCGTTTCCGCTCCGTCGAGGACATCGCGATGACCACGGCCCTGCACCACCACCACGCGTATCTCACCGGGCGGGCCGTGCCCGGCACGTACCGGCAGCGCTACATCGACATCGGGAAGACGGACGTACGGAAGGCCCTCGCGGAGTTCGGCCCCGGGCACAAGTACGACTTCCTGTGCCTCAACGACGTCAACACTCCGGCGGCCGACCAGGAACGGGTCACGGCGGAGCTGGGCGCGTTCCTCGACACCTGCTTCCCCTTCGCCAGCCGGTGGGAGCGGGCGTAGGCCCCGCTCAGGCGGTCACGGTGAACTCGCCGATCTTCCGCATGTCGCTGCCCTTGACCGACATGATCCAGAAGTTGATCTTCTTGCCTTCCTTGACCGAGTAGTCACACGTCTTGCTGCTTCGGCCCTTGGTGCTGCAGAAGGGCGTGAGGTTCTTGTTGGTGCCCACATACTGGCCCATGGCGTAGATGTACCGGTGATCGCTCTTGGTGTCCTTGACCTCGAGGACTTCGCCCTTGGCGGCCCAGGAGACCTTGGCACCGGGGTACTCGTACGTCGCGGCCTGGGCTCCCCCGGCGGAGAGACCCACCATGGCCACGGCCAGAGCGCCGGCGGCCAGGGGCATGGTCAGGTGCTTCTTCAACTGTGTTCCTTTGCTCGCTGTCCCATGTGACAGATGGCCAAAAGCCGACGCAACTCTCCCATGCGCCCGGAGACTGAAGATGGCCAGGTACGCGCAAACGGCGCTTCGCGAGACGGCGTTGGGGTCCGGTCCGGTCACACTTGCCCGCGCGGAGACGGCCGCCGCAGAGACCCACTACGCTCCGGGCATGGACGACGAGCCGCTCGCCGAGTGGGCCGAGCGCCGGGATGCGAGGATCGGGCAGCTTCGCGCCGTACCCCTCGTGACCGGCGAGGGCCCGCGGGCATCGCATCTGAACCCCGAGGCGCCCCGCGCAATCCAGCGGTGGAACGGCCACATGTGGGAGCCGCACGGCTTCGCGGCGAACCTCGCGGAAGCAAGGCGCGTCCTGTTTCCCCACGCCGGGGCTGCCTCCGCGCCGGAGACGACAACACCGAGGCTGGGCCCCGGGACCGGCAGGCACCGGAAACCGCCGCCCTGATATCTCTGCTGGAGTGCCGGGGCCTACGCCGAGCCCCCCAGCGTGGCCAGCTTCATGGCTACCTTCGTAGCGGCGAGGTGGGCGTCCTGTCCGCTCGAACTTGGTGAGTGGCGGGCGCTGTTCATGCGGTTCGCCCTCGACTGGCCCGATGCCCTGATCACTGCCCGCGACGGAGTGACCGACCGAGCCGTGCGGTATCGCGGCGAACGGGGTGTGGGCAAGCTCGCCACCTGGTTGAACGGTCGGGCCTACATCGACGGGTACGACGAGCTGGAGGCCGCCGCATAGGTGCCAGGACGTGGCGGTGAGGGATCACATCGGGCCAGGTCACAGACGTATGCGGCTGATCAACTGCTCGTTCCTTCCGCCACGTCCACTTAGGTCTTCGTCGAGGCCCTGGCAAGTTTTGGCAAGTTCCTCGCTTCCCGGTGACGCTACGGGCAAGCTCAGGCACACAGATCGTCTCCGACGTTCGAGGAGGACATCATGGCCCTGGTTGCGCTCGGCAAAGACCCGGAGAGCCCTAGCGGCGGATCGCCCACCATCTACCTCGACGATGAGAAGGACACCTACCTCGTCCAGGGGTGGAAGGTGGAAGAGGCCGAGCGCCTCGATGTGATGGACATCCCCGGCCACGAGTCGGTGGTAGAGATCCCCCGGCGCATGGTGCAGTTCTTCTTGGAGCTGAGCCAGGAGACCAAGGACGCCGACCCGGAGGTGAAGAAGGATGACGCGGACCCCGACGTTTGAGGAGCTCTTCCGCGACTGCCAGAGGACAGCCGTCCACCTGGAGATGCGCGACGCCTACATGAAGTCTGACCCGGCCTTCATCGACTGGAAGGCCGGCGTGGTCCTCGACCCTGCCGAGCGCTGGGCAGGCTGGCACGCAATCGTCACGGAAGCTGCCTCACGGGGTGTCGAGGTCCGACGCGCCCGCATCGTTTCGACGCCCGTCAGCGAGTACGTCCGTTTCGAGTACGACGTGACGGATGGGTTGAACATCGCTGCTGGGGAGAGCGTGCGTTGGCTCTCGCGACGCAACGCAACCGGGTTGACGCTTCCGGGCAACGACTTCTGGCTCTTCGACTCCAAGCTCGTGCTCGTCAACCACTTCGACGGCGAGGGCGAGAACATGGCGTTGGAGCTGACCGAAGACCCGAAGGTGGCGAAGCTCTGCGACTCGGCCTTCGAGGCCGTGTGGGAGCGTGCGACTCCACACGCAGAGTTCGAGCTGATCTGATAGCCCCAGCCACGATGACATGACATCGCCATCTTCGAGCGTCCAGGAAGCCCGCAAAGCGCTCGGAAAACGACTGGCTGATATCCGAACCGCAGCCGGAATCACTAAGCGGGAGTTGGCCAAGCGTTGCGGCTGGCACGAATCGAAGGCTTCGCGCTTCGAGAGGGGCACGCGCGCCCCCTCGGAGCGCGACCTTCGCGATTGGTGTGCCGCCTGTAACGCGCAAAGCGAAGCGGAAGACCTCATCTCGACAGCCCGCGGGATCGAGGGCATGTACGTCGAGTGGCGAGACATGGAGAGCAACGGCCTCAAGCTGGCCCAAGAGTCTGTCGTCCCCCTCTGGGAGCGCACAGAACGCTTCCGCATCTACTCGCCGTGGCTCATCCCTGGCCCCGTACAGACGGCCTCGTACATCACCGCCCTCCTGACCTCCCTCCGCAGTCGCCGAGGACTCATCGACGACGTACCGGCGGCAGTGAAAGTACGCGTTGAGAAGCAACAGGTCGTCTACGGAAGGCACACCTTCGCCATCATCCTGGAGGAAAGCGTCCTCCGAACCCGCATCGGCGGCACCGACGTGATGGCGGGACAACTCGGCTATCTGCTGAGCGCAATGGCACTCCCCTCCATCAGCATCGGCATCATCCCTCAGGACGCCGATCGCTCGGGCCTGTGGCCTGTCGAGGGGTTCTTCCTCTACGACGATGAACTCGTGAATGTCGAGCTGGTCTCCGCACACCTCACCATCGTCCAGCGGCACGAACTTGTCATGTATGCCCAGACGTTCGCCGAGCTGGCCGAACTTGCCGTCACGGGTGTCGCCGCACGCGAAATCATTACGGACGCCATCGACTCTCTCGGGTGAATGCCTGGCAAGTCCGGGCACACTCGTGGCCCCTCACCCACTCCTCTTTCTAACTTCATGGGCACGGCTCAAAACGTGCCCGGAGGGGGCAGTGATGACGTTGGCAAGTATCGGCAAGGAAAAGGGACTAGTCGGGAACACGGTGGACGGGCCCCCGACTGCCATCGACGTTGAGGCGATCTCCTCGCGCACCGACTCCGTACTCACCATGCGGATGGACTGCTCGACCCGTGCGGACATAGACGGCGTCACGCCGGCCATCGTCCGGCAGCTCAACTCTCTGCTCGGTGAGGACTTGGGTGCGGAGGATGACCCGCAGGTGCGGGAGCTCGTCCGCAAGGGCAATAACCTGATCGACCCCAAGAACCGGCCGACCGAGAACACTCCGGCTTTCGGGGCGTTCCTCTCCCTTCGGGACGCGGCAACGCTCACTCGACGACTCCTCTGGATCTACACCGAGCACAACGGGCTGGGTACGCCGTGAGCGTCAAGGAAGACCAGATCATCCGGGAGCTCTCGCACTACATCTACGAGCACCCGGACGAGCGGATGGCCTTGATGCCGGTGTACGACACCGCCGTTGACCACTCGCGGCGCCGGAGCTGTACCCACGACGAGCGTTGCCCTCTCATCGTGACGGGGGCCGTCGTCGTGAACGAGGAGGGCTCCGTCCTCTGCCTGCGGAACGGACCCCCGCTTCGCCCTGGCCGAGGCCGAACCGGAAGACGAGGACGACACGCTCAGCGGTGCCGCTCTGCGCCTGCTGGCTGAGCAGGTCGGTATTCGGGACGTGTGGAGCCAACCGGGCGCCGAGGGGGCCTTTCTGGTCGACGTGACCAGGCCGGGACACCACCACTACGGCCCTCGGCTCCGCGTCGGCATCCGCTACCTGTTCCGCGCGCACTCCGGCGCCGTCTTCCCCTCAGCGATCGAGATGGGCGCAGCAGCCTGGATGCCCCTCCCCGAGATCGGCATCGAGGCGGTTCAAGAGCGCGTCGAGAGCCTCTTGGTCGGAGCCCGATGAGTCACCGCGCACAGCAGCTCGCTTACATGGCTGCCGTCTTCTTGATCGGTGGAGCCATCGTGTTCGGAATCTGGAGGGACTGAATGCGGTACGTCCACCAGAGCAGCAAGGTTGCGCGTGCTGAAGCACCGCCTGCCCCAGTCGGGACCGTGAAGACGCACAGCACGCCCCACGAGGTCCGCATCGGCGACTTCGTACTTCTCGACGGCCAGTACCAGCGGATACGGGACATGCGATCCCTGGGCACCGCTTCCGTTCGCGTCCTGCACTTCGCCGGACGACCGCCCTGGATCATGCGCGAGGCACGCACCGTCTTCCGCCCCATCTGATCAGCCCGCTCGGGCTTCGCACCAAACACCTTCACCACCGCACGACGCGAGGAGCTTTGGCATGGAATTTCGCAAGGTCCATGGGGCGGGCAACGACTTCGTCCTCGTCACCAACGCGGAGCCGAGAGACGCCAGGGTCTGGGTCAAGACGGCAGAGCGCCTGTGTGCGAGGCGTACCGGCGTCGGCGCCGATGGCCTGGTCATCAGCCGTCCCGCCGAGGACGACACCAACGTGCTCGAAGTCGCCTGCTTCAACGCGGACGGGTCGGCGGCAACGATGTGCGGCAACGCGCTGCGGTGCGTGGCGTGGGTCGCCCACGACGAGAGCTCGGGGTCGACGACCGCCATGAAGCTCCGCATGGCGGGAGTCATGCACGAGGCGCTCGTCGACCAGGAAGCCGTATGGGTCACGGCCGAAGTGGGCGCCATCCAGCCCCGCGTCTTGCAGACGATCACCAACGGCAGGATGACGTGGTTCGACAGCGCGCACACCGGCACGGAACACGTCGTCGCCGTCGTGGACGACGTGGACGCCATCCACGCGGAAGTGGTCGGCCGAGTCGTGCGGCACCACAAGAAGGTGGCGCCGCTCGGCACGAACGTCAACTTCGTCCAGCGCCTCGGCCGCCAGGCGCTCAAGATCCGCACCTACGAACGCGGTGTCGAAGCCGAGACGCTCTCCTGCGGCAGCGGGGCCGTCGCAGCCGTCGTCATCGCCACCATGCGCGGTCTCGTCGCCAAGCGCGAGGTCACCGTTCACAACCGGGCCGGTGAGCCGCTCACCGTCCGTCCGCACGACGACCGCCCGGAACGAGCCGCCTGGGTTGGCGGGCCTGTCACCCAGACCTTCGAAGGGGTACTCGCATGACCGTCTTTCTCGACTCGACCTCGAAGCAGGCGGCGCAGAACGCCGCCGAGAAACTCCGCGAGTGGGCGCAAGGCCGGCAGGGCCTCGGCGTCGCTCTCATCTACGGGCCCGTGTCCGCCGAAGACAGGCTCTACCACTCCCAGTGCCCCGTCGAGCAGCGGTCCGTGACCGCCCTGGGCGAGGCCCTCGAAGAGATCGGCGCGCGGTGGAACGTGCTGGACCCCACCCAGCCCGACTTCATCAGGGAACTGGTCTCGTACGAGGTGGCCCTCTCTAACCTGCACGGCCCCTACGGTGAGGACGGCCGTCTTCAGGGCCTGCTCGACTACCTTCGCGTGCCCTACTGCGGCAGCGGGGTACAGGCGTCCGCGGTGGCCGTTGACAAGATCCTCTGCAAGCGGATCATGCTGACCCTCGGCGTCCCGACGCCCGGTTGGCGCGTCTGGTCCGGCGGCCCGGTGAACTGGGGCAGCCGAGCCGTCATGGTGAAGCCGCCCTTCGGCGGGTCCAGCGTGGGCATGAGCCTCGTCCGCGACGCGGTCGACCTGCCCGGCGCCCTGGCGGAGGCCGCAGGTGAAAGCGGCGACGAGGTGCTGGTCGAGGACTACGTGGTCGGCACACCCGTGACCGTGGGAATGCTGGAGCTTCCGGGCGGCTCGGTGATCGTCTTCCCCCCGCTGACCACCGAGGCGACCGATGCCGAGTTCTACGACGCCGACACCAAGCTCGACGTGGACTCGAAGGGCGCCGTCACCGTCCGCGCCGCCGAGCTGGAGACCGTAGCGATGAACCGGATCGCCAGGGACGCCCGGACGCTGTGGGAAGGGATCGGACTGCGCGGCTCGGCCCGCATCGACTTCATCGTCACCGAGAAGGGCGACGCGTACGTGCTGGAGGTCAACAGCACGCCGGGCATGTCCCGTGACAGCAACTTCGCGGTCGGGGCGGCGATGGTCGGACTCACGCACACGGATGTCGTACTGGCGATGCTTCATGAGGCCCTGACCCGGCCGCCGTACGATGTTCCCCTGCCCACTCCCGTGTTTTCCAGCACCACGGTGACGCGGGAGGCTGCCGTCTCCTTGTAGGAGCAATGCCGCTGTGCCGCGCGCCCACGAAGTCCCCATGTGCCGACAGCTCATCACCCCCGCCGAATGGGATCTCCACGGAGGGTGGGCACTGGGAGACAGGATCGAGTGGTCCAACCGGGCGTGCGGCCTGGCGTCACTGAGAATGATCCTGCTTGCCTACGGGCCGGAGGCGCCCACGGTGACTGAACTCCTGAAGCTCGCTGTGAAGCACGAGGTCCTGACCCCGCGTGGAGCACTTCACGCGGGGATCGCGAACCTGGCGACCGAGCTCGGAGTTCGTTCTCAGGCGGAAGCCGTCCCCGTTGAAAGCCTGCTCGGCCGCCTCGACGACGCTCCGCTCATCGTGTCCGTGACCGAGCAATTCCCCGAGGACGGCCGCAAGGGCGGGCACCTCGTCATCCTTCGCGGCTACGACGACCGCCCCGACCCGACGATCCTCTTCCGAGACCCCTCACGTTGGGGCCAGGCCCAGGATCGAGTCCCCCTCAGCCGCTTGTCCGCTTCTTACACGGGCCGCGCCATCACGTTCGCGCCCCTGACGGCCAACGGAGAGATTTAATGCCCGAGGCAGACGGCGAGACGACCGAAGCCACAGCCGGCCGAAGGATCGCCGTACTCGGCGAGATGCTGGAGCTGGGCGAGGAGGCGGTGGAAGCTCATCGCTCGGTCGGGCAGTTCGCCGCCGAGGTCGGCGTCGATCTCGTCCTTGCCATTGGCGGAGATCTAGCGAAGCAGCTTGCCCTCGCGGCCGGGGCCGCAGGAGTGCCCGACGTGGCCATGGTGGGCGACAACAAGACCGCCGCGACCTTCCTGCACAGCATCCTTCAGCCAGGGGACAAGGTGCTCGTCAAAGCGTCGCGCGGTGGTCAGCTCTGGCAGATCGCCCAGTCCCTCACGGGCCAGCCCGTCACGGATCTGTCTGGCCGGCATCTGACCTGAGACTCCCGTCTGACTCGCCGCCGTGGAGACCCGTGGCCGACCCTCAGATTCATCCAGCACCTATCCAGCACGGTAAACACCTAGGGGCGTTCTCGCCGCCACAGGATCGCCACACAGCACCGGGAAGCACCCGGAAACAGTCACAAAGAGTGAGGTAGTTGCTCGACTCCAGGGAGATGAAAGTGGCCCCTGACCAGGCAAAAGACCCGATCAGGGGCCTGCCCCCGAAGGGGCGGCAGACGAGTCGGGCTGTACGCCGGGTTCTGTGCCGCGGGTCCTCGCGGACGTCGCGGTGACGGCCATCCATCTAGGGCCGGCATTGCTGCCGGCCTCGTGCGGTCTACCCGCGGACTCGGGCGGGCAGCCCTCGGTCGTCCGCGCAGAGACGCCGGGGCGTCTCCTTTTGACCTTGCTCCAGGTGGGGTTTACCTAGCTGCCCAGGTCACCCTGGGCACTGGTGGTCTCTTACACCACCGTTTCACCCTTACCCGGCACCGAAGCGCCGGGCGGTCTGTTTTCTGTGGCACTGTCCCGCGGGTCACCCCGGGTGGCCGTTAGCCATCACCTTGCCCTGTGGAGCCCGGACGTTCCTCGGGAAGGTCCCCCGAAGGGGTCTTCACGCGGCCGTCCGCCCGGCTCGTCTGCCGTGCCGACCATGTTACCCGCCGGGCCCCCGGGCTCGGCGCCGTGGCCGCCGTCGCCAGGAAGGAGCCCGCCAGGATCAGCGTGAAGGCCGCCACGACGTCCGCCGTCAGCGGCTCGGACAGGAAGGTGACGCCGGCCGCCACCGCCACCGCCGGATTGACGTACGTGAAGACGACCGCCCGGGTCGGGCCCGCCTCCCGGATCAGCTCCAGGAAGACGACGAACGCCAGCGCCGTGCAGATCACGCCGAGGCCCGCCAGGGACGCCAGCGTCGGGGCGTCGGGCAACGTCCCCGGCCAGGTGGCCGCCGCCGCGGGAGCGTAGACCAGGGCCGCGAGGACCAGGCAGGGCGCGATCAGCTGGAGGGTGGGGACCTCGCGGAGGTGGCGGGCCGCGATGAGCGGGGCCACCGCGTAGCCCAGCGCGGTGAGCATGACCTCGGTCAGGGACCACGCGTCGCCGCCCCTGAGATGCGGCACGGTCAGCACCGCGACGCCCGCGAGGCCGAGGCCCAGGCCGGTCAGGCGGCGCGGGCCGAGGCGTTCCGTGTCGCCGAAGAAGCGGGCCAGCAGGGCGCCGATGATCGGCACGGCGGCGATGAGCAGCCCCGCCGTGGAGCTGGAGATGCGGCGTTCGGCGTCGGTCAGGGTCCACCACGGGCCGAGGATCTCCACGCCGGCGAAGGCCAGCATGGGGCGCCAGTGCGTCCTCAGTACGCGGGGCAGCCCGCCCTGTCGTACGGCGAAGGGCAGCAGGAGCGCGGCGCCCAGCGCACAGCGGGCGAAGACCACGAACGAGGGGGACAGGTCGCTGTCCACCGCCACTTTGATCATGAAGTAGGGGATGCCCCAGAGGACTCCCATGAGTGAGAAGAGGAACCAGCCGCGTGCCGTCATGCGGGCAGTCTCGGTCGCGTCGGCGCTCCCCGTCTTGAACGCTGTTGCGGGCCGACGCTGTCGCGGTACGCCGCCGGGGTCACCCCGAGCACCCTGCGGAACCAGCGCGTGAGATGCGCCTGGTCCGCGAAGCCCACCAGGGCGGCCGCCTCCGCCGGGCGCAGGCCCGCCTCCAGGTGCGCGCGGGCCAGTGTCACGCGGTGCTGGGCGAGCCAGGCGTAGGGCGGCATCCCCGTCGACGTACGGAAGGCACGCAGGAGTTGGTAGCGGGACAGGCCGAGCGGGGCGGCGAGTTCGGCGAGGGTGGGCGGGGCGAGGAGTTCGTCGGCGAGGCGGTCGCGGACGGCGCGGGTGAGGTGGTCGGCGCCCGGCACGCGGTCGGCGAGGGGGCGGGCGGCCCCGTGCCTGCGGGCGAGGGCGGTGAGCAGCCAGGAGAGCCGGGATTCCGCCTCCAACGGGTCGCCGTGACCGCCCAGTTCGGCGTGCGCCGCGCGCAGGGCCGCCGCCAGTTCGGGGTCGTCCATGACCGGCTCGGGGAAGTGCGGCGTGGTCGCGGTGCCCTCGGTGAGGAGGGACGGGGCGGGGTACATGGCCCGGTAGGCGTAGCCGCCGCTCGCGCCGGGGCCGCCGGTGTGCACCTCGCCGGGGGCGAGGACGACGATGGTGCCGGGTCCGACGTGCAGCTGTCCGCCCCGGTAGTCGATGATCTCGGTCCCGCCGACGCAGACGCCGACGGTGAACTCCGCGTGGTAGTGCGGGGCGTAGCGGTGCCGGTCGAAGCGCGCGGTCAGCAGGTCGAGGCTCTCGCCGCCCGGCCCGAGGGGCGCTCTGGCCCACTGCGCCTGTTCGCGTGGGCGGCCCGCCCGTGCCGTCGTCGTCCGCTCGTTCATGTGCCGCCGCTCCCCCGTGCCGCTCCGCGCGGGACGGCGCCCGCGGGACCTCGACCTTCCTGTACGAGGGGCAACGCCCGCACGTCCTGCTTCCATGCCGCGCCGGCCGGGGGCCGCACCCTCGGACCGGGATGTCCGGGACATCCAGGACGTTCGTGAACGCCGTCTCTCCGGTCGCGGCGGGTCCCTCCCGCGTCAGGCCGGGGTGAACCGGACCTTCGACGTCTCCGGGTCGGCCTGGGTGAGGCGTACGCGCAGATGCTCGCCCAGGGGGAGTTCCGTGGGGCCGCCCTCGACGCGGGCCACGATCGCCGGATCGGTCAGCTGCACGGTGCCGACGGCCGGCTGGTGCTCCTTGACGTCCACCACCACCGCGTCGAAGACCTCCCCCACCCGGTCCCTGAGCAGCGCGGCCTCCACGATGTCCACGCACTCGCGCTCCACGGTGTTGCCGCGGCGGGCGCCGTCCGCCATCTCCTTGGGCAGCTCGTCCAGGGCGGCGAGCACCCACTGCGGGACCCCCGCGTCCGCGCAGGCCGCGAGGCACAGCTCGGAGGCGTAGCGGTCCACCAGGCGGCGCAGCGGGGCCGTGCAGTGCGTGTAAGGGGCGGCGACGGCGGCGTGCAGGGTGTGTTCGGGGAGCGCGCCGCCGCTGAACGCGGTGTAGCCCGCGCCGCGCAGCAGCGTCGTGCACTCCTGGAGGAACGCGGCGTGGTGGGGGTGCCGGGGGTCGAGGGAGCGGACGAGTTCGGCGTAGGGGACGTGGTGCGGCCAGTCGATGCGCAGGGCCTTGGCGGTGCGGCGCAGACGCCCGACGGCGCCGTCGGGGGCGGTGGGCAAGGTGCGCAGGATGCCCGTACCGGAGTCGATCATCAGCTGGGCGGCGGCCATGCCGGTGAGCAGGGAGATCTGGGCGTTCCAGCCGTCGGCGGGCAGCGGGGCGCGGTAGGCGAGTTCGTAGGTGCCGGCGCGCTCGACGATCTCCTGTTCGGGCACGTTGAGGGAGATGCCGCCGCGCTCGACCTCCAGGTGCTCGCGCAGGGTCCCGATGTCCCGCAGCAGGGCGAGCGGCTCCTCCGCGGTGCCGTCGTCGATGGCCCGCTGCACGCCCGCGTAGTCCAGTTTCGCCCGGCTGCGTACGAGGGCACGGCGTACGTCGGTGTGGGTGGCGCGGCCGTCCGCGTCGAGGTCGATGGTCCACAGGACGGCCGGGCAGGTCTGGCCGGGCAGCAGGCTGGCGGCGCCCTCGCTGAGGGCCGCGGGGTGCAGCGGGACCTTCTCGTCGGGGAAGTAGAGCGTCGTGACGCGGCGGTGCGCCTCGGCGTCGGTCGGGCCGCCGGGTGTGACGTAGGCGGCGACGTCGGCGATCGCGTACCGCACCCGGAAGCCGCCGCTGCCGCGCCGCGCGAGGTGCATGGCCTGGTCCAGGTCGACGGAGGCGGGCGGGTCGATGGTGAACAGGGGGATGTCCGTGGCGTCGTGGTCCGGGAGCCGGGGTGCGGCGGCGGCCTGTTCCGCCTCGGCGAGGACGTCGGCCGGGAAGGCGTCGGGCACGTCGAGTGCCGTACGCAGTTCGCGCAGCGCGGCCCGCAACGGAGCCTCCGCTGCGCCGGTCACATGGAGCTGGCGGCGGGGCATGCCCCCGAGCGTAGGGCGCCGGGGACGGCTCGGCACCCTGTGCGGGCGGTCCGGTTTGTGGGGGGTGGGCGGGTGCCCCGGCTTGCGGGGGGGTGGGCCGGTGCGCCGGCTTAGCGGGCATCCCCGCTTACGTAAGGCTGGCAGGGGCGCCGGCTAGCGCGGACCGGCGCCGGGCACCCCGGCTTGCTGGGACCGTGCCGCCGCCCCGGAGCGCGCAGGCGGCGCCCGCGCCCCAGCTTGCTCGGACCGAGCGCCCCCGGCTCACGCGGACCGGCGGGCACCCCGGCTTACCCGGGCCGAGCAGGCGCCCCGGCTTGCCTAGGGCGGGCAGGCACCCCGGCCACCCAAGCCCGGCGTGCACCCGGGACCACGCGGCCCCCGCGAGGCCCCCGCCCGCGCGGACCGGCACCCGCTCGCGCCCCCGTAACCTTTTACGCGTCCCCCGTCACCCTCGTACCGCTCAAGGAGTCCGATCGTGCTCGTCCTGCTGCCGCCGTCCGAAGGCAAGGCCTCTTCGGGGCGGGGCGCCCCGCTCAAGTTCGAGGCCCTGTCGTTGCCGGGGCTGGCGGAGGCGCGTCGGGCGGTGTTCGACGAGTTGGTCGAGCTGTGCGCCGCCGACGAGGAGAAGGCGCGGGACGTGCTCGGGCTGAGCGAGGGGCTGCGGGGCGAGGTCGCCAAGAACGCCGAGCTGCGCACCGCGGGTGCGCGTCCCGCCGGGGAGATCTACACCGGCGTGCTGTACGACGCGCTGGACCTCGCCTCTCTGGACGCCGCCGCCAAGCGCCGCGCCGCCCGCTCCCTGCTCGTCTTCTCGGGGCTGTGGGGTGCCGTCGGCGTCAGCGACAAGATCCCCTCCTACCGCTGCTCGATGGGCGTGAAGCTGCCGGGCCTCGGCGCCCTCGGCGCGTACTGGCGTACGCCGATGGCCGACGTCATGCCCGAGGCGGCGGGCGACGGGCTCGTCCTGGACCTGCGGTCGTCGGCGTACGCGGCGGCGTGGAAGCCGAAGGGCGAGATGGCCGGGCGGACGGCGACCGTGCGGGTGCTGCACGCGCAGCTGGTCGACGGGGTGGAGAAGCGGTCCGTGGTCTCCCACTTCAACAAGGCCACGAAGGGCCGGATCGTACGGTCCCTGCTGGCGACCGGCGCGCAGCCGAAGGACCCGGCCGAGCTGGTCGAGGTGCTGCGGGAGCTGGGGCACGTTGTGGAGGCGCAGGCGCCGGTGAGGGCGGGGAAGCCCTGGGCGTTGGATGTGGTGGTGCGGGACATCCACTGAGGCCGGCCCCCGAGCGCCGGGGGGTGTTGCAGAATGCGCAACGGCCTTTGCGCATGCTGTGGGAGCGGGGCAGGATTCCGGCATGCCGTCTGCGAAGCCCTCTGTCCTCGATCTCGCTCCCGTCGTGCCCGTGGTCGTCGTCCACGATCTCGACGACGCCGTGCCGCTGGCACGGGCCCTGGTGGCCGGCGGGCTGCCCGCGATCGAGGTGACGCTGCGGACGCCCGTCGCGCTCGACGCGATCCGGGCCATCGCCGCCGAGGTGCCGGAGGCGGTCGTCGGCGCCGGGACCGTGATCAGCGCGCGGAACGTGGCCGACGCCACGGCGGCCGGCGCCCGCTTCCTCGTCAGTCCGGGTTGGACGGACACGCTGCTGGAGGCCATGCGGGGGTCGGCGGTGCCGTTCCTGCCCGGGGTCTCCACGACCTCGGAGGTCGTGGCGCTGCTCGAACGCGGCGTCACCGAGATGAAGTTCTTCCCCGCGGCGGCGGCCGGCGGCACCGCCTATCTGAAGTCCCTCGGCGGCCCGCTCCCCCAGGCCCGCTTCTGCCCGACCGGCGGCATCACGGCCGGCACCGCGCCCTCGTACCTCGCGCTGGGCAACGTCGGTTGCGTGGGCGGCAGTTGGATGCTCCCCGCCGACGCCGTGGCCGCGCGGGACTGGGCCCGCGTCACGTCCCTGACGCGCGAGGCGGCCGCCCTGCGCTGAGCCCGGCCGGCGGGGCTAGCGCAGGTGCGAGGTGTCGTTCAGGAGGCGCAGCGAGGCGTTGCCGTCGGCGTAGTACGCCACCGCGGAGACCGAGGCCGCCGCGAGTTCCATGCGGAACAGGGACTCCGGCGGGGCGCCGAGCGCGAGGCGCACCAGCGTCTTGATGGGCGTGACGTGCGTGACGAGCAGGACCGTGCGGCCCGCGTACGCCTTGGTCAGCCGGTCGCGTGCGGCCGCGACCCGGTGGGCGACCGTCGCGAACGACTCGCCGCCCGGCGGCGCCGCCTCCGGTGAGGCCAGCCAGGCGGTCAGCTGCTCGGGGTGGCGCTCGCGCACCTCACCGAAGGTCAGCCCCTCCCAGGCGCCGAAGTCCGTCTCGCGCAAGCCCTCTTCGACGCTGACGTCGAGTCCGAGGCGGGCGGCGACGGCGTGGGCGGTCTCCCGGCAACGCCTGAGCGGCGAGGAGACGATGGCCTGGATGGTGCCGCGCGCGGCGAAGGCGGCCGCGGCGCGGCGCGCCTGCTCGCGCCCCACGTCCGACAGGGACGGGTCGGAGCCGCCGCTCCCGGAGAACCTCTTCTGGGGCGTGAGCGCGGTCTCGCCGTGCCGCAGCAGTACGAAGGTGGCGGGCGCCCCGAGATCGGCGGACGCCCCCCAGCCGACGGACGGCGTCCGCGCGACACTCCCCGCCGCCCGCCGATCGCCCCTCTCCGCGCCGCCGACAGCGGTCACCGCGGAGGCGTCGGCCGCAGCGGTTACGCCGGCTGCGTCGGTTGCGTCGGCCGCAGCGGTCGCGCCAGCCGCGTCGGTCGCGCCGCCCGCACCGGCCACGCCGTTCGCGCCAGCCGCGTCGGTCGCGTCGGTCGCGTCGGTCGCGTCAGCCGCATCGGGCACGTCGGTCGCGTCAGCCGCATCGGGCACGTCGCTCGCGTCAGCCACGCCAGCCACGTCGGTCGCACCGCCCACACCGGCCGCCTCGGTCGTGCCAGCAACGCTGGTCCCGTCAGACCCGTCAGACCCGTCAGACCCATCAGACCCGCCAGACCCACCGGCCCCGCTGGTCCCGCCCCTCACATCGGCCGAGCCCGACGCGGCGGACCACGTCTGCGAGCCGCCCATACGGGAGGCGGACGAGGCCGAGGCGTCGGGGCCCGACGTTCCCGCCGCCAAGGCCTCCGCGAGGGCCGCCCGCGCCTTGGCCGCGCCCGCTGCCGCGTCCCCCGGCGGGTCCGCCGGCCCGGACGTCGCCGCCGTTCGCGCGGCGCCGGCGTCGAGGTCCGCCGTGGACGCCGCCGGCGACCACCGCTCGCCCCGCTTGCCCGCGTCCATCGCCTCGTTCGCGAGCCGGTCCGCGTGCTTGTTGCGCTCGCGCGGGATCCACTCGTACGTCACCTGGGACGGCGGGAAGACCCGCGCGGCCTCGGCGGCGAGCGGCTTCATGGCGGGGTGCTTGATCTTCCAGCGGCCCGACATCTGCTCGACGACGAGCTTGGAGTCCATGCGGACCCGCACCGAGGCCGCCGGGTCCAGCCGGTGGGCCGCCTTCAGGCCGGCCACCAGGCCTTTGTACTCCGCGACGTTGTTCGTCGCGACGCCGATGTACTCGGCGGCCTCCATCAGGGTCTCCCCCGTGGCCGCGTCGATGACCACGGAGCCGTAGCCGGCGGGCCCCGGGTTGCCCCGGGAGCCGCCGTCGGCCTCGACGATGAACTCGCGCACGGCCGGCGGTCCCTACAGGCCGGACTCGGACGTGCGGATCAGGATGCGGCGGCAGTTCTCGCAGCGCAGGACGGTGTCCGGGGAGGCCGCCTTCACTTCGTTGACCTCGGTGATGTTGAGCTCCAGGCGGCAGCCCTCGCAGCGCCGCTGGTAGAGCTTGGCCGCGCCGACGCCGCCCTGCTGCCCGCGGAGCTTGTCGTAGAGCTTGAGCAGGTCGGCCGGGATCGAACCCGCCACGACCTCGCGCTCCTTGGTGACCGTCGCGGCCTCGCCGTCCAGCTCCTTGAACGCGGCGTCCCTGCGGCCCGTCGCGTCATCGATCTTCGACTGGACGGAGGAGACCCGGCCGGTCAGCTCGGCGACCCGCTCCTGCGCGGACTCGCGGCGCTCCATGACCTCCAGGACGACGTCCTCCAGGTCACCCTGGCGCTTGGCGAGGGAGACGATCTCCTTCTGGAGGTTCTCCAGGTCCTTGGGCGAGGTGACCGCGCCGGAGTCCAGGCGCTGCTGGTCGCGGTTGGCGCGCTGGCGGACCTGGTCGACGTCCTGCTCCGCCTTGGTCTGCTCGCGGGCGCAGTCGCTCTCCTCGGTCGTCGCGGCGACGAGCAGGTCGCGCAGCTGCGTCAGGTCCTTGGTCAGCGAGTCGATCTCGTCGTGCTCGGGCAGCGACCTCTTCTTGTGCGCGAGCTGCTGGAGACGCGTGTCCAGGGTCTGGAGGTCGAGAAGGCGGATCTGGTCGGCGGGCGCGGCGTTCAGTTGGGGGCTCCTGTGGATCGAGAGGTGGGAGAGTGGGTGGACGCCGCGTGGGCGGTCCAGGGGTCGGTGACCGTGTGCGAGACGTGGACGCGAAGTCCCCATCCGTTCCGGTCGGAGATCTCGTCGAGCTGGGCTGCGGCCAGCTCGCACCAGGGCCACTCGGTGGCCCAGTGGGCGGCGTCGAGCAGCGCGAGCGGCGTGCGCTCGCGGGCCTCGGACGCCGGATGGTGGCGCAGGTCGGCGGTGAGGAAGGCGTCCACGCCCGCGGCACGTACGTCGTCGAAGAGGCTGTCGCCGGAGCCGCCGCTGACCGCGATGGTCCTGATCGGCGCGTCCGGGTCGCCCGCGACGCGGATGCCCTGCGCGGTGGCGGGCAGCCGCCCGGCCGCGTGCGCGGCGAGTTCGGCGAGGGTCAGCGGGTGGTCGAGCTCGCAGATCCTGCCGAGTCCGCGGCGGCCATGCCGGTCGGCGGGGTCCGGCACGAGGGGGCGTACGACCCGCAGGTCGAGGGCGCCCGCGAGCGCGTCGGAGACGCCGGGGTCGGCGCGGTCGGCGTTGGTGTGCGCGACGTGCAGGGCGATGTCGTGCCTGATGAGGTCGTGGACGACGCGGCCCTTGAAGGTGGACGCCGCGACCGTCGTCGTGCCGCGCAGGTAGAGCGGGTGGTGGGTGACCAGGAGCTGGGCGCCCAGGCGCACCGCCTCGTCGGCGATCTCCTGGACCGGGTCGACGGCGAAGAGGACCCGGGAGACCTCCGCGTCGGGGTCTCCGCAGACCGTGCCGACCGCGTCCCAGCTCTCGGCCAGATCGGCGGGCCACAGGGCGTCGAGGGAGGCGATGACTTCAGACAGACGGGGCACGGGGAAAGGCTACCTTCCCGCCGTGACCGGCAGGTCTCCCGTGACGGACCGTGCCCGGGCGCCCACGGAGGGGTGGAGTGCACAACCTCCCCCCGCTTCTCAGGCGAACCGGGACATCTCCACCCATCCGTGTGAAGCGGACGGCCACCCATGCCACGCCAGTGCGGACGAAACTAGCTTCAGGGCCGGAGGTGGCACCGAAACGATGACAGCGGCAACGATCACGGTGGACGGTTCCTACGCGGCGCGGCTCGCCCGGCGGGGCGAAGCGTGGTTCCCCGAGCGCTGGACGCTCGACTCCCCCGAGCCCTACGTGGTGCCGCTGGCCGGCCACCAGCCCGAGGAGCCCGGCACCGAGGTGCTGCCGATGTCCGACGGCCGCGTCCTCATCCACCGGCTCGTGGCCGGACGGCACGCCTTCGCGCTGCTCTACCCGACGGGCCCGGAGACCGGCGAGGTGCCGCTCGGCTCCGTGGAGTGCGAGGGCACCCTGCGGCTGCTGCCGCCCGCCCCCTGCGGGACCCGCGCCTACGCCCTCGCGGTCGGCGCCCGCTCGACGGACGTCTGGCTGGTGGCGGGCGGCTCGTTCGGGCCCGAGCATGTCGCCGAGGTGCCGGGGCGCTGCTCGGGCGGGGTCTGGCTGGACCGCGCGGGGCGGCTGCTCGCCCTGGACCGGGAGTTCGGCGGCAACGTCAAGACGGTGGCGGTCGACCTGGAGCGCGGCGGCGAGGTCTCGCCGCTGCTCCAGATCACCGAGGAGAGCGACGACCGGCTGCTGCTCGCCGACGCCGACAGCGGCCTGCTCCTCATCCGCTCGAACGCGCCGGGCCACGACCGGCTCGGCTGGGGCGTGCTGGGCAGCGCCCTGCCGGTGCGCTTCCCGGAGTCGCTGCGGCTGGCGGACTGCGCGGTGACGCCGTTCGCGATCCAGCCGGGGCAGACGCTCCTGCCCGAGGGCTGCGCGGTGGCGCTGCGGATCGACGGCGCGGCGGGCACCTGGCTCGGCGTCTGGCGGCCCGCCGAGCGGCGCCTGCGTCAACTGCGCGCCCCCGAGGGGTGGTTGGCCGGATCGGGGCGCTGGACGAAGGACGGCGAGCTGCACCTTCCCTTTGTGACGCGTGCGGTGCCCTGCGGTGTCGCGCGGCTTCCCGCGCCCGCGCAGGACACTCCCGCGACGGTGCGGATCGAGCCGGCACCGCCCGCCCCGACCCGGCCCGTCCCGTTGCAGCAGGCACCCCTGACCGGCCGGGTGGCGGCCGGTTAGACTCGCTCGGTTGTACGAAGGATCTTCTTACGGGGTGAGTAACGAGATGTCGACCGAGACCAGTACGGAGACGCAGTGGGACACCGAGCGGTGGCAAGGGGCGCACGCCGCCTCGCAGGCCGGCGCCCACTCCGGCGCGGGTAGGCACCGGGGCCCGGTGGCCGAGCACGACGAGGCCACGGCGCCGCGGGGCCGCCACCGCAGGCAGCCGTCGGATTCCTGAGCGACGCGTCGCGCCGTGACCCGCGGCGCCTCGCGCAGAAGTCCCGCTCCCCTGCCGCCACGAGCGGCGCGGGGGGCGGGACTTTCCCGTCGCCGCCCCCCTTCTCTCGCCCTGTTGGTCAGCTCCTTTTGAGCCCGAGGATTTCGGCGGCCGCGAACGTCTCGTTCGGCGGGCGGCCCGCGTAGTACGGCGTGAGCAGCTCGTCCAGCTCGTCGTACGTGAACGCCTCCTTCGCCGCGTCGAACTTCGCCGCCACCTTGGGGCGTTCGACGACCGCGACCATGCCGCTGTGCACGACGAGCAGCTGGCCGTTGACCTTGGCGGCGGCGGGCGAGGCGAGATAGCCCACCAGGGGCGGGACGTGCTCGGGGGAGAGCGGGTCGAGGCGGCCGTCGGACGGTTCCTGGAAGCCCTGGAAGACGTCCTCGGTCATGCGGGTGCGCGCCCGGGGGCAGATCGCGTTGGCCGTCACGCCGTATTTGGCGAGCGCCAGCGCCGTCGACGTCGTCAGACCGACGATGCCGCCCTTCGCCGCCGCGTAGTTGGGCTGGCCCGCCGATCCGGCGAGGAAGGCCTCCGATGAGGTGTTGACGATCCGCCCGTACACCGGCCCGCCCGCCGCCTTGGAGCGCTCGCGCCAGTGGGCGGACGCGAAGCGGGTGGTGTTGAAGTGACCCTTGAGGTGGACACGGACGACCGAGTCCCACTCGTCCTCGCTCATCGAGAAGATCATCCGGTCCCGCAGGATGCCCGCGTTGTTGACGAGGATGTCCAGCTTCCCGTACGTCTCGATCGCCAGCTCGATCAGGGCGTGCGACTGTTCGTGGTCGGCGACGTCGCCGGTGTGGGCGACGGCGTGCCCGCCCGCGGCCCGGATCTCCTCGACGACCTCCTCGGCGGGCGCCGCCGACGCCTCGCCGGAACCGTCGCGGCCCGGCCGGCCGAAGTCGTTGACGACGACGCTCGCGCCGAGCCGGGCCAGTTCCAGGGCCTCGGCGCGCCCGAGCCCGCGGCCGGCGCCGGTGACGATCGCGGCCAGGCCCTCAAGTGGCAGTGACATCTTTGTCCTCCCGGATCTACTGCGGTCCCTCAGATCCCCTGCGGCCTCTCGGATCCCGGACGGCCCCTCAGATCTCGATGCACGTGCGCAGGGCGGTCCCGGTCCGCATCTGCTCCAGGGCCTCGTTGATCTCGCCGAGCCGCACGCGGTGGGTGATCATGCGCTCCAGGTCGATGCGGCCCGCCCGCCACAGCGCGATGGCCCGCTCGTACGAGCGCAGGACGTCACCCCCGCCGTACAGGGAGGGCAGGATCCGCTTCTCGTCGAAGAACAGCTCGAACATGTTGAGCCGCAGGTGGTCGTCCATGGCCCCGGCGCCGACGACGCACAGCGTGCCGCCGCGCCGCGTCGCCTCGTACGCCGTGCGGGCCGTGGCGGACCTGCCGACGACCTCGAAGACGTAGTCGAAGCCCTCGCCGCCGGTGATCCGCTGCTTGGCGTCCGTCAGCTCCTCGGGGGCGACGGCCTCCGTCGCGCCGAACCCGAGGGCGGCCTCGCGGCGCGCGGCGACCGGGTCGACCGCGACGATCTGGGCCGCGCCCTTGAGCCGGGCACCCTGGATCGCGGAGACGCCGACGCCGCCGCAGCCGATGACCGCGACGGAGGAACCGGCCGCGACGTCGGCGGTGTTGATGGCCGCGCCGAGCCCCGTGGTCACCCCGCAGCCGATGAGGGCCGCGACGTCGAAGGGCACGTCGTCGGGGATCGGCACGGCGCACCCGGCGTCCACCACGACCTCCTCGGTGAACGTGCCGGTGCCCGCAAAGCCGAAGACGTCTCCCCCGGGGCGCCTGAAGTTGGGGGTGCCCGCGTTCAGGAAACCGGCGAGGCACAGATGGGTCTCGCCGCGCCTGCAGGCGGGGCAGGTGCCGCACGCGGGCAGCCAGCAGATCAGGGCCCGGTCGCCCGGCGCGAGGCCCCGCACGCCCTCGCCCACCTCGATGATCTCGCCGGCGCCCTCGTGGCCGGGGACGAAGGGCGCGGGCTGCGGCAGCACGCCGCTCATCGCGGAGACATCCGAGTGGCACAGGCCGGTGGCCCGGACCCGGATGCGCACCTTGCCGGGGCCAAAGCCCAGCGCCTCGACGTCGTCGAGGACCTCCAGCTTGTCCTGGCCTGTCTCGTGCAGTACGGCTGCGCGCATGGCGCGGCCTCCTCTCGTACGAAGAAGACTCGGTGAAGCCGGTACAGCGGGTGAAGCCGGTGGCGCAGTGGCGTGCCGGGCGGGGGTCAGGCGTACTCGACGACGGTGTCGGCGAGGACCGGTGCGTCGTCCCGCTCGACCGCCGTGACCGCCGCCGCCACGCGGCCCTCGCCCCGCCACATGCGGATCCGCAGGGTCTCGCCGGGGAAGACGATCCCGGTGAAGCGCGTGCCGTACCCGCGCACCCGGGACACGTCGCCGCCGAGCAGGGTGTCGACGACGGCCTTGAGCGTCATGCCGTAGGTGCACAGGCCGTGCAGGATCGGCCTGTCGAATCCGGCGAGCTTCGCGAACTCGGGGTCGGCGTGCAGGGGGTTCCAGTCGCCGGAGAGGCGGTAGAGCAGCGCCTGGTCCTCGCGGACGGGCCGCTCGACCTCCAGGTCGGGCTCGCCCTCGGGGGCGGGCGGCCGGTCGGCGGGGCCGCGGTCGCCGCCGAAGCCGCCTTCGCCGCGTACGTAGATCTGCGCGTCGCTCGTCCACAGCGGGCCCTCGGTGTCGGCGACCTCGGTGCGCAGGACGAGGACGGCGGCCTTGCCCTTGTCGTACACCGCGGCGACCCGGGACGTGGAGAGCGCCTCGCCCCGGACGGGCAGGGGGCGGTGCAGGGTGAGGGCCTGGCCGCCGTGCAGCACCGCGGCCAGGTCCACCTCGACGCCGGGCGCAAAGAGCCCGCCGACCACGCCCATGCCGGCGCCGGCGACGGTGGCGAAGCTGGGCAGGACGTGCAGCCGGGACTCCAGGGTGTAGCGCAGTTCGGCGGGGTCGGTGGCGGGCAGGCCCGCGCCGAGGCCCAGGTGGTAGAGCTGGACGTCCTTGTGGTCCCAGGCGATCTCGGTCGTCCGGGGTTCGGCGGCCACGGCCTTCGCGGCGTCAATGGGCATGGGGTGGCGACTCCTTGAGCTCCTGGGGCGACGGCGGAAGACCTCGGTGCGACCGTCCGCACCGTCGACCGCACCGAGGCCGCAACCGGGCCGTTCTAGAACGCGTTCCAGTCCGGCGTCCCATGTATAGCCGAGGCGCGGGGAGTTGGGAAGGCCATTGACAGGACGTCAGGTGAGGCGGGCACCGGTGACTTTTGTCCCGGCCGGGCCGGCACAGGCGTACCGGCCGGGTCGGGACAACCGCATCTGCCGCCGCCGCGCCCCGCTCCGTACCGTCGTCACCATGAGAACGACATCCCAGGACACGCCCGCCCGGCCGGATCGCGCCCGGCGGTTCCCCGGCCGGGGGGCCGGCGCGGGGAGCCGGCTCGCCCGGGCCCGCGCCCGGGTCCGCGCCCATGCCCGCGCCCGAAAGGGGTGCGGCCGCACGGGGCCCGAGGAGCTGGGGCCGCCCAACGGCTTCGCGATGCTGCCCTGGCTCCTGATGGGCATGGGCTCCTTCTCCAACCTCCTCCAGGGCAGGACCCCGAACCCCTGGATCGGCGGCCTCGGTCTGCTCGCCTTCAACTCCCTGTACATCACCGTCGTCTTCCGGGCCTTCGTCAAGGAGGCGCGGCAGGCCCGGCGGACGCGGTGGCTGCTGGCCGGGCTCACCGCGATCACCCTGGGCCTCGCCCTCGGTTACGGCGGGAGCTGGCTGATGTTCTTCCCCCTGCTGGGCCTGGCCACCGGCTCGGTGCTGCGGGGCCGGCAGCTCGCACCGGCGGCCTTCGGGCTGAGCGTCGCCGCCGCGGTCGTCGGCGGGGTGCGCGAGGGCTGGGAGGCGACCGGCATCGCGTACGGCACGTTCCTGTCCGTCATGGTGACGGCGGCGATCCTCGCCCTGTCGGAGACCGTCAAGGACCTGCGCGCCGCCCGCGAGGAGCTGGCCCGCGCCGCCGTCGAGAAGGAACGCCTGCGCTTCTCCCGCGACCTGCACGACCTGCTCGGGCACACGCTCTCGGTGATCGTCGTCAAGGCGGAGGCCACCCGGCGTCTGGCCCCCCGCGACCTGGCCGCGGCGCTCGGCCAGGTCACCGACATCGAGGCCGTCGGACGGCAGGCGCTCACCGAGATCCGCGAGGCCGTCACCGGCTACCGCGAGGGCAGCCTCGCCACCGAACTCGACCGCGCCCGCGACCTCCTGGAGGCCGCCGGTGTCGAGGCGGCCGTCCGTCAGTCGGGGCCGCCGCTCGCCCCGCCGACGGCGGCGCTGCTCGGCTGGGTGGTGCGCGAGTGCGCCACCAACGTCGTACGGCACGCCGGGGCCACCCGCTGCGAGATCGAGGTCTCCGGCGGCGCCGGGCAGGCCCGCCTGGTGATCGCCGACGACGGGCGCGGCGAGGGGGCGGGGCCGCCCGGCAGCGGGCTGAAGGGCCTGGCCGAACGGCTCGCGGCGGCGGGCGGCTCCCTCGCCTCGGGCCCGGTGGCCGGATCAGGCTTCCGGGTGACGGCCGTGCTGCCGGTCACCGAGCCGGATCCGGCCACCGGAACCGTCCGTCAGAAGCAGATCGTGGCGGACGGGGTGGCGTAGAGGTCCCGGTAGCAGGGCGGCAGGTCGCGCTCGCCCAGGGAGTTGACGGCGCTGACGACGTACTTGGGCCGGTCCTGCCTCTCCTGCGGGTAGCCGGGTCCGGCGTCGGCGGCCGCGGTGGCCGCGCCGCCGAGCAGGGAGGTGGCGGCCAGCGCCAGAGCGGCGAGTGCGGTCCGTGCACGCATGATTCCTCCAGTGGGAAGCAAGGGAAAGGTCACCCAGCACCCTGGCCGTCGGCGCCGCCCGCGGGCCTCGGGCACACGGGAGGTCACCCGATCGCCCCGCGCGTCTCACCCGAGTGCCCCCGGCGCGGCCCCTCTCCCGTCACCCGCCCGCCCCGCCGCCCGTCCTATTCTCTTCCCGTGACAGAGATGCCCCGGGACCACCGCCCGGCGAAATCCGTGAGAGTCCTGCTCGCCGAGGACCAGGGCATGATGCGCGGCGCGCTCGCGCTGCTGCTGGGCATGGAGAAGGACATCGAGGTCGTCGCCCAGGTCGGCGCGGGCGACCTCATCGTGGACGCGGCCCTGACCGCCCGCCCCGACGTGGCGCTGCTGGACATCGAGCTGCCGGGCCGCAGCGGCCTGGACGCCGCCGCCGACCTGCGCGAGGAGTGCCCCGACTGCCGGGTCCTGATCCTCACCACGTTCGGCAGGCCCGGGTATCTGCGCCGCGCCATGGAGGCGGGCGCCGTCGGCTTCCTCGTCAAGGACGGGCCCGTCGAGGAGCTGGCCGAGGCGATCCGCCGGGCGCTGCGGGGCGAGACCGTCGTCGACCCGGGGCTCGCCGCGGCCGCGCTGAGCGCCGGCCCCAGCCCGCTGACCGGCCGGGAGAGTGACGTGCTCAAGGCGTCGGTGGACGGCGCCACCGTCGCCGACATCGCGGGCGAGCTGTGCCTGTCGGAGTCGACCGTGCGGAACTACCTCTCCGCGGCCATCGGCAAGACGGGCACCCGCAACCGCATGGAGGCGGTACGGGAGGCCCGGCAGCGCGGCTGGCTCTAGACCGGCGCAGGCGCTACTCGGAGGCCTGGGCCGCCCGCTTCGTCCCCGGCATCCACAGCAGCAGGACCACCACGCCCGCCAGCAGGATGAACCCGCTCGTGCGGAACGCCATGGCGTAGCCGTCCGTCAGGGCCTGGCGCGAGGTCGAGCCGTCCATCCGGGCGGCGGCCACCGTGGAGAGCACCGCGAGGCCGAGCGCGCCGCCCATCGTGCGGGAGGTGTTGACCAGGCCCGAGACGAGTCCGGCGTCACCGGGCGCCGCCCCCGAGGTGGCCAGCGAGGCGAGCGGGGTCGTGGCGAGGCCCGCGCCGAACATCATCACGATGCCGGGCAGCATGATCGAGGTGACGTACGACCCGTCGACGGTCATCGCCGACTGCCAGCCGAAGCCGGCGGCGGCCACCACGATGCCGAGCACGGAGACGTTCTTCGCGCCGAGCACCGGCATCACGCGGGGCGCCAGCATCGAGCCGAGGACGATGGTGAGGGAGGACGGGATGAGGGCGAGGCCGGCCTTCAGCGGGGAGTAGCCGAGGACGTTCTGGGCGTACAGCGTCATGAACATCCACATGGCGAACATTCCGGCGCCGCACACGAACATCGCGGCGTTCGCCGCCGACACCGAGCGCACCCGGAACAGCTTCAGCGGCATCAGCGGCACCTTGGTGCGCGCCTCCACCACGAGGAAGGCGCCGAGCAGCGCGAGCCCGGCCGCGAGCGGCACCAGCGTCGCGGCCGCCGTCCAGCCCTTCTCCTCGGTCTGCACGATGCCGTACGCGAGGGTGGCGAGCCCGGCGGTGACGAGCACCGCGCCCGGCACGTCGAGGCGGCGGGCCTGTCCCGCCCTGCTCTCGGTGAGCCAGGCCAGGCCCGCGACGATCACCAGTGCGCCGATCGGTACGTTGATCAGGAGCACCCAGCGCCAGGAGAGCAGGTCGGTCAGGACCCCGCCGACCAGGCCGCCGGCCGCGCCGCCGCCCGCGCCGACCGCGGACCAGACGCCGATCGCCCGTATCCGGGCCGGGCCCTCGGGCACCGCGGAGGTCAGGATCGTCAGCGTCGAGGGCGCGAGGACCGCGGCGCCGAGTCCCTGCACGGCCCGCGCCACGAGGAGCTGCCAGTCGGCCTGCGCGAGCCCGCCGCCGAGCGAGGCGGCGGTGAACAGGCCGAGGCCGAGCAGGAACATCCGCTTGCGTCCGAAGAGGTCGCCGGCCCGTCCGCCGAGCAGCATGAAGCCCGCGAAGGCGATGGAGTAGGCGTTGACGACCCACTGGAGTCCGATGGCGCTCATGCCGAGGTCGGCCCGCATCGAGGGCAGCGCGGTGTTGACCACCGACACGTCGAGGACGACCAGGAACTGGCCGGCGCAGGCGGTGAGCAGGACCGCCCACACCGGCACCGGCCTCTTGGGCGGGGCGGTGGCGGGTGCGGTGGTGTAAGCGGCGGAAGGCGTCGGGACCATGACACCCATCCTCTCAAGCCCCGGAAGCGGACCGCATCGGAAATTGGCTGCACGCGTCCGGGCCGAAGGGCCTAGGTCCGAGGGGTCCGACGCCCCTGGGGCCCGTCTGACGATTCCCGTCCGCCTAGGGCGTGTTTCGAAAGTCCCGTCTGCCTGGCGGGCGGACGACGCTACTTCCGAAACACGCCCTAGCGCCGCAGCAGCGTCACCACCGCCGCGCCGCCGAGGCCGATGTTGTGCGCGAGGCCCACCCGGGCGCCGGTGACCTGCCGGGCCCCGGCCTCGCCGCGCAGCTGCCAGGTCAGCTCCGCGATCTGCGCGATGCCCGTCGCGCCGAGCGGGTGCCCCTTGGAGATCAGGCCGCCGGAGGGGTTCACGACCCAGCGTCCGCCGTAGGTCGTCGCGCCGCTCTCCACCAGCTCGCCCGACTCGCCGGGGGCGCACATGCCGAGCGCCTCGTACGTCAGGAGTTCGTTGACGGAGAAGCAGTCGTGCAGCTCGACGACGTCCACGTCCTCGATGCCGAACCCCGCCCTCTCGTGGGCCCGCCGCGCCGCCTCCCGCGACATCGGCTGCCCGACCACGTCGACGCAGGAGCCGGAGGCGAAGGACTCCGCGGTGTCGGTGGTCATCGCCTGGGCCGTGATCTCCACGGCCCGCTCCGCCAGGCCGCGGCGCTCCACGAACCGTTCGGAGGCGACGACCGCGGCGGCCGCGCCGTCCGAGGTCGGGGAGCACTGGAGCCGGGTGAGCGGCCGGTGGACGGTCTTGGCCGCGAGGACCTCGTCCACGCTGTACACGTCCTGGAACTGGGCGTACGGGTTGTTCGCCGAGTGCCGGTGGTTCTTGGCGCCGACCGCGGCCAGCTGCGCCTCGGTCGTGCCGTACCTCTCCATGTGCTCGCGGGCCGCGTCGCCGAAGATCTGCGCGGTGGGCGGGGTCGGGTCGAAGCCGTGCCGGGCGGCCATGATCCCGTAGTGGCGGGCGACCGGGGACGTCTTGAAGTCGCCCTCGCCGCCGCCCCCGAGCGGGCCGCGCGCCATCTTCTCGAAGCCGAGCGCCAGTACGCAGTCCTCCAGACCGCCCTCGACGAACTGCCGGGCCATCATCAGCGCGGTGGACCCGGTGGCGCAGTTGTTGTTCACGTTGTAGACGGGGATGCCGGTCAGACCCAGTTCGTAGACGGCGCGCTGCGCGGCGGTCGAGGGCTGGAAGCAGTGGCCGACGCAGGCCTGCCCGATGGCGTCGTAGGCGAGGCCGGCGTCCCCGAGGGCCTTGGTGCCGGCCTCCTTCGCCATGTCCCAGTACTGCCATTCGCGCGCCCCGGGCTTCTCGAACCGGGTCATTCCGACGCCGACGACGTAGCTCTTCACGAAGCGCTCTCCTTCGGTCACGGGAGCGCGACAGAGTAGAACACGTTCCATTGTGACGGAAGGTCAGAGGCTCCGCCGATCCGGAGCGTCCGGGGATCCACGGCCTCCCGGAGCGCCCGGACGAGGGGCCGGTCAACAGAAGGTCAAGAGTTCCCCTCGTACGACATTCATCGGAATAGTCGCCCGGGGAAACAAGTTCGAGCTACACGTATCTCCTGCCCGACCGACCCCCGCCGGGTCCGACTTCCGCCTCGGAGGCCCCACGCAATGTCGATGACGACGACCCACCCACGCGGCATACGCGGAGTCGTCCCCGTACTCGCCTTCTCCGGCATCGTCGTCGCGGTGATGCAGACCCTGCTCGTGCCGGTGATCAAGGACCTGCCGGCCCTGCTGGACACCGCCCCCTCGAACGCCACCTGGGTCATGACGGCCACGCTCCTCGCGGGCGCCGTCGCCACCCCGATCATGGGGCGCCTCGGCGACCTCTTCGGCAAGCGCAGGATGCTGCTCTCCAGCCTCGCCGTGATGGTCGTCGGCTCGCTGGTCTGCGGTTTCACCGACGATCTGCTCGTGATGATCGTCGGCCGCGCGCTCCAGGGCTTCGCCATGGGCGCCATCCCGCTCGGCATCGGCCTGATGCGCGACCAGCTGCCCCGCGAGAAGCTCGGCTCCGCGATGGCCCTGATGAGCTCCTCCATCGGCGTCGGCGGCGGCCTCGCGCTGCCGCTCGCCGCGCTCACCGCGCAGCACGCCGACTGGCACGCCCTGTTCTTCGGCGCCGCGGGCCTCGGCGTCCTCGCGATGCTGCTGACCGTCGTCTTCGTGCCGGAGAGCCCGATGCGGGCCGAGGGCACCTTCGACGTGCTCGGCGCGATCGGCCTCTCGGCGGGGCTCGTGCTCTTCCTGCTGCCCATCACCAAGGGCAGCGACTGGGGCTGGACCTCGGGCACCACGCTCGGCCTGTTCGCCGCCGCGGCCGTCGTCCTGCTCCTGTGGGGCGTGATGGAGCTGCGCGTCACGGCGCCGCTGGTGGACCTGCGCACCACCGCCCGCCGCTCGGTGCTCTTCACCAACCTCGCCTCGATCATGGTCGGCGTCGCCTTCTACGCCGTCTCGCTCGTCCTGCCGCAGCTGCTCCAGCTGCCCGCCGCCACCGGCTACGGCCTCGGGCAGTCGATGGTCGTCGCGGGCCTGTGCGTGATGCCGCTCGGCCTGACGATGATGTTCACCGCGCCGCTCTACGCCCGCCTCTCGGCGAGGTACGGCCCGAAGACGACCCTCATCCTCGGCATGCTGATCATCGCGGTCGGCTACGGCGCGGGCCTCGGCCTGATGAGCGCCGCCTGGCAGACGATCGTCATCGCGGTGGTCCTCGGCGCGGGCATCGGCCTCGCCTACTCCTCGCTGCCCGCGCTCATCATCGGCTCCGTCGACCCGTCCGAGACGGGCGCGGCCAACGGCCTCAACACCCTGATGCGCTCCATCGGCACCTCGGTGTCCTCCGCCGTGATCGGCATGGTCCTCGCCAACACCGCGGACCACGTCGGCGGCGTCGCCGTGCCCACCATGCACGGCTTCCGCGTCTCCTTCCTGATCGCGACGGGCGCGGTCGTCATCGGCCTGCTCTTCGCCCTGCTGCTGCCCTCCGCGCGCCGCCCCACCACCACGCAACTGCGCGCCAGCAGCGAGGAGGACGCCAACCTGGAGCGCGCGACCGAGGCCCTCACGGGTTTCCGGGGCCGGGTGCACAGCGCGGACGGCGCCCCGCTGGCCCGCGCGAAGGTGACGCTGATCGACCGCCGCGGCAAGCAGGCGGGCGCCGCCCTCACCGACGCCGAGGGCAACTACGCCCTGGCCGTCCCCGCCGACGGCTCCTACGTCCTCGCGGCCACCGCCGCCGGCCACGCGCCGCGCGCCTCGGCGGCCGCCCACGACGGGGGCGAGCAGCCGGTGCGGGTCGACCTGGCCCTGTCCGGCTCCGCCGATTCCGACGCACTGCCGGTCTGACCCGATAGGCGTACGCACGCACCCCCGTCACCCGGATGGCGGGGGCGCCGTGCATCATGGGCGGCCAGACCCGCGTACGACCTGGAGGAACCCCATGGCCGCCGAGCCCGAGCCCACGCCGGAGACCCTCGCCGCGTTCGAGGCCGCCAAGGGCTTCATGCCGCGCGGCGAGGGGCTCGCCCTGTACGCGGCCGCCGTCCGGGCCGGCGCGCTCGGGCTCCCGCTCCTGGAGGTCGGCACGTACTGCGGGCGCTCCACGATCCTGCTCGCCGACGCGGCCCGGCGGGCCGGGGTGAGCGCGGTCACCGTGGACCATCACCGCGGCAGCGAGGAGCAGCAGCCGGGCTGGGAGTACCACGACCCCCGAACGGTCGATCCCGAGGTCGGCCTGATGGACACGCTGCCCACCTTCCGGCGCACGCTGCACCGGGCGGGCCTGGAGGAGCACGTCATCGCCGTCGTCGGCCGCTCGCCGCAGGTGGCGCAGGTGTGGGGCGGGGCGCTCGGCCTGGTCTTCATCGACGGCGGCCACACCGACGAGCACGCCACCGCGGACTACGAGGGCTGGGCGCCGCACCTCGCCGAGGGCGGCCTGCTCGCCATCCACGACGTGTTCCCCGACCCCGTCGACATCATGACCGGCCAGGCCCCCTACCGGGTCTATCTGCGGGCTCTGGCGTCCGGCGCGTTCACGGAGGTCTCGGCCACGGACTCGCTGCGCGTGCTGCGGCGAACGGGAGCGGGGATGTGACCGCGCGACTAGGCTCGCCCTCGTGTCGTACGTAGGTCCGGAATTCGATCCGTCCCAGCCGCCCAGGCGCCGCCTCGGTCACCCGCTGACCGTGGCGGTGGCCGCGCTGGTGCCCACCTGCCTGGCCGGATGGCTGGTCTATCAGGCGACCGGCGGTGAGGGCGGCGGCCCCGCGCGAGCGCTGCCGGCGTCCCCGAGCGCCTCGGCCACCGCCTCCGCCGACGGGTCCCTGCCCCACGGCGGCGACTCCCCCGCCCCGTCGAAATCCGGCAAGGGGAAGGAAAAGGACAAGGACGGCAAGGGCGACGGCAACGATTCGACCACGAAGCCGTCCACGCACGCCCCGGCCCCCAACGGCCCCCTCAAGGGGAAGGTCGTCGTCGTCGACCCCGGCCACAACGAGGGCAACTTCCGGCACACCGCCGAGATCAACCGCCAGGTCGACATCGGCACCAACCGCAAGGAGTGCGACACCACGGGCACGTCCACGAACGACGGTTACACCGAGGCGAAGTTCACCCTGGACGTGGCCCGCCGCCTGCGGACCCTGCTCCAGGAGCAGGGCGCCACCGTCACGTTCACCCAGGACGGCGACCGCCCCTGGGGCCCCTGCGTCGACGAGCGCGCCCGGATCGGCAACGAGGCCCGCGCGGACGCGGTGATCTCCCTGCACGCCGACGGCTCGGGCGTGGGCAACCGCGGCTTCCACGTGATCCTGCCCGCGAAGGTGAAGGGCGGCGCGGCCGACACCTCCGCGATCGTCGCGCCCTCCAAGGAGTTGGGCGAGCGCGTCGCGGGGAAGTTCGTCGCCGCGACCGGCAGCGCCCCCTCCAACTACGTCGGCGGCGGCACCGGCCTCGACGTCCGCAGCGACCTCGGGGGCCTCAACCTGTCGACCGTGCCGAAGGTGTTCATCGAGTGCGGCAACATGCGGGACCCGCAGGACGCGGCGCTCCTGAAGAGCGGCGAGTGGCGGCAGAAGGCGGCGCAGGGCATTTCCGAGGGAATCGGCGGATTCCTGCGGCGGTAGCTCGGAGACGTCCGCGTATCAATACGTGCACGTCTTTATCCCGAGCAGACACCCCCTGTGTACGGACGATATTGTCCTCCCTACGATGAGGGGCCACCCCCGCGCTTCGCGCACCGCGGCACGAACGCGACTACGGCGACAGCGACGCCTCCACTGACGAGACGACTGACGAAGGACCTGAAGTGAATTTCCGCTCCCTCACTCGAGGCGACGGCGTGGTGATCGGAGCAGCGGTGTTGCTCTTCATTGCCTCGTTCCTCGACACCTTTGACGCCGACGGCGCCGACAGCGACAAGCTGCCCAACGCCTGGGACAACGGCAACCTGCTGCTGAGCGTGTACCTGCTCGGCATCATCGGTGCGGTGCTCATCGTCCTGGGCCGCGCGCTGCCGCAGCAGCGCAAGGTCGCGGGCCTGGACCTCGGCCAGCTCGGTGTGGCCTTCGCCATCGCGGCCGCCTGGAGCTCGCTCGGCGCGATCTTCGACACCGACCAGTCCTACAACTTCTTCTTCGACAGCGGCATCGGTCGAGGCGACTCCCCCGACGCCGGTGTCGGCCTCATCCTGGGCCTGATCGCCGCTCTCGTCCTCGCCGCCGGCGCGGTCGCGACGCTGGTCGTCCCGGCCCTGAAGGCCCCCCTCATGGGTGCCCCGCGACCGGCCGCCCCCGGCCCCTACGGCGGTCAGCCGCAGGGTGGCTACGGCTACCCGGGCGCGGGCCAGCCGCAGGCGGGCGCCCCCTACGGGCAGCCCGGCCAGCCGCAGGGCCAGTCCTTCGGCGGTCAGCCGCAGCCGCAGGCCGGGCAGACCCCGCCGCCCGCGCAGGCGCAGGCCTCCGGCGACTTCTCGCCGTTCTGGTTCGCCGTGCCGGTGCCGCGTCCGCTGTACGCGGAGGACGGCTCGTCCACGCCGATCGCCGAACTGGCGCCCGGCACCTGGTACTTGGCCGTGGAGCAGCGCGGTCCCGGCCTGGTGGCCCAGACGCAGGACGGCCGTCGCGGCGTCCTGCAGGACACCACGGGGATCCAGCGCGGCTGACCCTCTCGGCGCCTCGCGGCCCCTCGCCCTTCCGGGTGGGGGGCCGTTGTCGTACAGTCGCCCCCTCGCAGTGGACTGACGCTTCGTCAGGTTTGGACGGTGACCGGGAGGGCGTATGCGGCTCGGGCTCGCACTCGGCTACTGGGGGCGCGGCCCCGACCCTCGCCATGTCGCCCTCGCCCAGGAGGCCGAGCGGCTCGGCTACGACTCGGTGTGGACGGCCGAGGCCTGGGGCTCGGACGCCTTCACGCCGCTGACCTGGATCGCGGCCCGGACCTCGCGGATCCGGCTGGGCACGGCCGTCGCGCAGATGGCGGCGCGCTCTCCCGTCACCACGGCCATGCACGCCCTCACGCTCGACCATCTGTCCGGGGGCCGGATGCTGCTGGGGCTCGGTCTTTCCGGGCCGCAGGTGGTGGAGGGCTGGTACGGGCGGCCGTTCCCGAAGTCGCCGCTGACCGCGACGCGCGAGTACGTCGAGGTGGTCCGCCAAGTGCTGCGCCGACAGGGACCGGTGGAGCTGGCCGGGCGGTTCCACGCCCACCCCTACCGGGGCGCGGACGGCACCGGCCTCGGCAAGGCGCTCAAGCCGATCACCCATCCGCTGCGGGCCGACCTGCCCGTGCTGCTCGGCGCCGAGGGGCCCAAGAACGTCGCGCAGACGACGCGGATCGCGGACGGCTGGCTGCCGCTGTACTGGTCGCCGACGCGCCCCGAGGTGTACGAGGCCTCGCTGAGCGGGCTGCGGGAGGGCTTCACGATCGCCCCGATGGCGCGGGCCGAGGTGTGCGACGACGTCGCCGAGGGCCTGCTTCCCGTCAAGGCCATGCTGGGCTTCTACATCGGCGGCATGGGGCACGCGGCCCGCAACTTCCACGCCGACCTGATGGCACGGATGGGGTACGCGCGGGAGGCCCTGCGCGTCCAGGAGCTGTTCTCGGCGGGGCGCAGGGAGGAAGCCGTGCTGGCCGTACCGGACGCCTTCGCGGACGAGATCTCCCTGGTCGGCCCCCGCGAACGGATCGCGGAACGCCTTCGGCTGTGGCGCGCGGGCCCGGTCACCGACCTGCTGGTCCTCGCCCCGGACCCGCACACCCTGCGCGTACTGGCCGACCTCAACTCGTAGTCGTCGCCTAGCCCTTGCTCAGCTCGCCCGCCGAGGGCACCTTGTCCTTGACCTCCGCGCCCGCGCCCTTGCCCGCGTCCTTCACGGAGTCGATGACGCCGTCGAAGGAGTTGACGATCGAGTCCGTGGACTCGCCCTTGCGGAGTTTGGACGGCAGGTCCTTCAGCGCGTCGATGCCGGCGGTGAGCGGTGCCACGGCCTTGGCGAGGGCCGGGTCGCCCTGCGCGTTCTTGGTCGCCGCCTTCAGCCTGTTGTACGTGAACGCGCCCGCGAGGCCCGCCTTGACCAGGGCGATCCGCCGGCCGTCGGCGCCCTTCTTGAACTTGCCCGCGCGAAACGGCTTCACGATCCACTGGTAGGTCGCCCCGGCCGCGAGGCCCGCGTTGGCGACGAACCGCGTCTTGGCGAACTTCTGCTTCTCGGCGCTGCTGCTGGCCGAGGGGGCGGCGGCCTCGGCGTCCTTGTCGTCGCCGCCGCAGGCCGTCGCGCCGACGAGCAGGGTGCAGCACAGGGTGAGGGAGACTCCGGCACGGCGGACGGATACGGGGCTGGGCACGGCAGCGGCCTCCAGGGGTGAGCGGTCCTCACCGCAGCCTCACCCCCGGCGCGGGGCGCCGCCAGCGGGGCGGACCCGAACGGGTTCGAACAGAGCCCGTCCGGGTACGCGGAGCCCATGTCTCCCACGCGGCACTCCCACGGCAGCACAGCGGCACGGGTCATCGCGCTCGTCGCCGACGTCATGGCCGGCATCCTCGGCCTGTGGATCCTGATGTACCTGCTGGACGCGAACCGCGCCAACGACCTCGTCCAGGTCGTCCACGACGTGGCCCGCTGGCTCGCCGGCTGGTCGCACGATCTGTTCACCTTCGACGAGACCTGGGCCAGGGTCGTCGCGGGCTACGGCCTCGCGGCGGTGGTCTACCTGCTGGTCGGCCACGCCGTCGCGGGCCGCCTGCGCCGGTACTGAGCCCGGGACCGCGCGGGCGTCAGCCGCAGCACCCCGGGTCGAGTCCCCGCGGCAGGCGCTCGCCGGAGAAGACCGCGCACGTCGCCTCGTCGCCGCCGAGCGCCGCCACGGCCAGCAGCAGCGAGCCCGCCGTCCAGGCGGTCAGCTCCTCGGGCCAGACGGCCTTGTCGTCGAAGACGTAGCCCGTCCAGTACAGGCCGCTCGCGTCGTCGCGCAGGTGCTGGATGGACTGGAGGATCTCCAGGGCGCGGTCGGATTCGCCCACCACCCACAGGGCGAGGGCGAGTTCGGCGCTCTCGCCGCCGGTGACCCACGGGTTCGGGTCGACGCAGCGCACGCCGAGGCCGGGCACCACGAAGCGGTCCCAGCCCCGCTCGATGCGGGCCTTGGCCTCCTCGCCGGTCAGGGCGCCGCCGAGGACCGGGTAGTACCAGTCCATGGAGTAGCGGTCCTTGTCGAGGAAGCGCTCGGGGTGGCGTCGTACGGCGTGGGCGAGGGCCCCGGCGGCCAGCTCCCAGTCGGGCTGCGGCTCTCCGCGCTGGTCGGCGACGGCGAGGGCGCAGCGCAGGGCCTGGTGGATCGAGGAGGAGCCGGTGAGCAGCGCGTCGGTGACGGGCGTGCCGTCGGGCTCCCGCTTCCAGCCGATCTGCCCGCCGGGCTGCTGGAGGGCCAGGACGAACTCGACGGCGGCGACCACGGAGGGCCACATGCGGTCCAGGAACGCCTCGTCGCCGGTGGCGAGGTAGTGGTGCCAGACGCCGACCGCGATGTAGGCGCAGAAGTTGGTCTCGCGGCTGCGGTCGGTGACGTCGTGCGGGTCCCCGTCGGCGTAGGCCGCGTACCAGGAGCCGTCGGGGTTCTGGTGGCGGGCCAGCCAGTCGTAGGCCCGCTCGGCGGCCGCGTGCTCGCCCGCCGCGTCCAGGGCCATGGCGGCCTCGGTGTGGTCCCAGGGGTCGAGGTGGTGCCCGCGGAACCACGGGATGGCGCCGTCCGCGCGCTGGCCGGCGAGGATGCCGCGGACCGTCGCCGCCGCCTGATCGGCCGTCAGGACGCCGGGCAGGACGAGGTGTTCGGTGCGCTCGGGGCTCGTCACTTGGCGGCCACCGCGGCGTCGGCCGCCGCCCGCGGCAGGTGCGGTTTGGTGGCGTAGGCCACGAAGCTCTTGCCGACGACCGGGTTGAGCAGCTGCTCGGCGACGCGCGTGGCGAGGGGCTTCTTCATGATGTCCCACACGAGCAGCTTGTGGTACGCCCGCACGGGCAGCGCCTTGTCGTTGTCGACGCCGAACGCGCACTTGAGCCACCAGTACGGGGCGTGCAGCGCGTGGGCGTGGTGGGTGCCGTACGGCTTGAGGCCCGCCTCGCGCATCCTGGCGAGGAGTTCGTCGGCCTTGTAGATGCGGATGTGGCCGCCCTCGACCTCGTGGTAGGCGTCGGACAGCGCCCAGCAGACCTTCTCGGGGCCGTAGCGCGGGACCGTCACGGCGATGCGGCCGCCCGGCTTGAGGACGCGCACCATCTCGGCGAGGACGCCCTTGTCGTCGGGGATGTGCTCCATGACCTCGGAGATGATCACGACGTCGAACGACGCGTCGGGGAAGGGGAGGTTGAGGGCGTCGCCCTCCATGGCGGTGGCCGTGGCGCCCGCCGGGGCCTCGCCCGCCTCCTTCATCGCGGCGAACCACTTGGCGACCTCGCGGATCTCCTCGGCGTTCTGGTCGAGGGCCACCACCCGAGCGCCGCGCCGGTAGCACTCGAAGGCGTGCCGGCCCGCGCCGCAGCCCAGGTCCAGGACGCGGTCGCCCGCGGCGAGCGGGAAGCGGGTGAAGTCGACGGTCAGCATCAGCGATGGCTCCCGGAGTGCGTCGGGGTGGCCGCGGCGCGGCCGGGGTTCGTGGCGGCGGAGCGGCTCATGGCCTCGCGGTAGCGTTCGGCGGTGCCCTTGGCGGCCTGCGCCCAGGTGAACTTCCGCAGCACCCGCTCGCGGCCCGCGCGGCCGAGACGGGTGCGCAGTTCGGGGTCGCCGAGCAGCCGCTTGAGGCCGAGCGCGAGCGCTCCCGCGTCGCCGGGCGGTACGGCGAGGCAGGTCTCGCCGTCGGGGCCCGCGACCTCGGGGATCGCGCCGCCGGTGGTCGCGAGGAGCGGCGTGCCGGTGGCCATCGCCTCCGCCGCGGGCAGGGAGAACCCCTCGTACAGCGAGGGGACGCAGGCGACCTGCGCCGAGCGGACGAGGTCGACCAGTTCGGCGTCGGTGATGCCCTTGACGAACTCGATGCTCCCCGCGAGGCCGTGGCGTTCGATGGCGCGGGCGACTGGCCCGTCCTCGGCGCGCTTGCCGACGACGACGAGGTGGGCGCCGGGGTGCTCGCCGCGCACCTCGGCGAGCGCCTCCACGAGGTGGACCAGGCCCTTGAGCGGGACGTCGGCGCTGGAGGTCGTGACGATCCTGCCGGGCACCTCGGGCACGGCCGGGTCCGGGGAGAAGAGGCCGGTGTCGGCACCGATGTGGACGACGTCGATGCGGTCCTCGCGGACCCCGAGGTGGTCGACGATCTCCTGGCGGGAGGTGCCGGAGACGGTGAGGACCGACGGGAGGCGGCGCGCGACGCGCTTCTGCATGCGCGTGAAGGCGTACCAGCGGCGCACGGAGAGCCGGCGCCTGAGGTCGGGGGCGGCGTCCAGCTCCAGTCGCCGGTCGACGGTGATGGGGTGGTGGATGGTGGTGACCAGGGGCGCGCCGAGGTCGCCGAGGAGGCCGTAGCCGAGGGTCTGGTTGTCGTGCACGACGTCGAACTCGCCGCGCCGGGCGCGCAGATGGCGCCGGGCCCGCAGGCTGAAGGTGACGGGCTCCGGGAAGCCGCCGGTCCACATGGTCGCCACTTCGAGGGCGTCGATCCAGTCGCGGTACTCGTCGCGGCCCGGGGTGCGGAAGGGGTCCGGCGAGCGGTACAGGTCGAGGCTCGGCAGCTCGGTGAGCCGCAGGCCTTCGAGGCCCTGGCCCTCGTCGAGGACGGGGTAGGGCTGCGCGCCGATGACCTCGACGCTGTGGCCGAGCCGTGCCAGCTCGCGCGAGAGATGACGTACGTACACGCCCTGGCCCCCGCAGAACGGGTTCCCCTTGTACGTGAGGAGGGCGATGCGCAGCGGGCGGTCGCCGTCGGCGTCGGTGCCCTTGCGGGGGCCCGCCTCCATGGCCTCAGCGGTCACTCTCGGCCCCCTTCTCCGTGCAGTTGTCCGCGAGGTTACGCCGGGACGCTAATCTAGAACAAGTTTCAGACTCGATCCCTGGGTGATCTCTGGCGGATCGCCGGGTGATCGGTGGATGATCGCTGAACGAGCTTTGAATCTACCGGCAGGTAGGCGAGGTGTACGGCCCGGATCAGGTGATTCGCGCCACGACGGGCTCCCTGCCATGCTGTGCGATCTCGCGAGGCGTTTCGGAGGGGCCCACATGACAGCGGAAGCCAAGGCGGCGAGCCCTGCGACGCCGCCCCTCACCGAGCGTCAGGAGGCGCGGCGCCGCCGCATCCTGCACGCCAGCGCCCAACTGGCCAGCCGGGGCGGTTTCGACGCGGTGCAGATGCGCGAGGTGGCCGAGGCCGCGGGTGTGGCCCTCGGCACGCTCTACCGCTACTTCCCCTCCAAGGTGCATCTGCTGGTCGCCACCATGCAGGACCAGCTCCAGCACATGCACACGACGATCCGCAAACGCCCGCCGGCCGGGCGAACGCCCGCGGAGCGGGTCGCGGAGACGCTGATGCGGGCCTTCCGCGCCCTCCAGCGCGAGCCGCACCTGGCGGACGCGATGGTGCGGGCCCTGACCTTCGCCGACCGCTCGGTGAGCCCCGAGGTCGACACGGTCTCGCGGCTGACGACGGCGATCATCCTGGAGGCCATGGGCCTGACCGAGCCGCCGAGCGCCCGGCAGCTTTCGGCGGTGCGCGTCATCGAGCACACCTGGCACTCGGCGCTGATCACCTGGCTCTCGGGGCGGGCCTCGATCGCCCAGGTGAAGATCGACATCGAGACCGTCTGCCGCCTCATCGACCTCACGGCCGAACCCGGTACGTGAGCCCGCGGCGGCCCGGCGGCGGGGCGCCTCGGACCTCCGGCGGGCCCGTCAGTCCTCCGGGGGGAAGACCACCTCCCCGGTGTCGGCCAGGGTGATGGTGATCGCCTCCACGGGGCAGCCCTCGGCGGCCTCCAGGACGCGCTCGTCGGCGTCGCCCTCGGGGGTGGCGGGGCGGGACTGCCGGGCGGTGTCCAGCGCGAAGCCGCCGGGCGCGGTGACCACGCACATGCCCGAGCCGATGCAGAGCGACCTGTCGACCTCCACGCGCCAGCGGTCGCCCCTCACGCGCCGCTCCCCTCGTGGCCGGCGGGCAGGTGGATCATCTTGTGCTCGAAGTACTCGCCGTACCCCTCGGGCCCGAACTCCCGGCCCAGGCCGGAGTTCTTGTAGCCGCCGAAGGGTCCGAGCATGTCGAGGCTGAAGGTGTTCACGGAGTACGTGCCGGTGCGCACCCGGCGGGCGACGTCGATGCCGCGCTCGACGTCGGCGGTCCAGACGCTGCCGCTGAGGCCGTACTCGGAGTCGTCGGCGATCCGCACCGCCTCGTCCTCGTCGCCGTACGGCAGCAGGCAGACGACGGGGCCGAAGATCTCCTCGCGGGCGACGCGCATGGAGTTGTCGACGCCGCCGAAGAGGGTCGGCTCCACGTACCAGCCCCGGTCGAACCCGGGGGGACGGCCGCCGCCCGCGAGGATCTTGGCGCCCTCCTCCTGGCCGATGCGGATGTAGTCCAGGGAGCGGCGCTGCTGGCGTTCGGCGACCAGCGGGCCGAGCTCGGTGGCGGGGTCGAGGGGGTCGCCGACCTTGAGCGCGGACGCGGCGGCGGCGAAGGCGTCAGCGAACTCGTCGTAGCGGGTGCGCGGCACGAGGACGCGGGTCTGGGCCACGCACGCCTGGCCGTTGATCATCCAGGCGAACGGCACGATGCCGGCGACCGCGCTCGCCGCGTCGGCGTCGGGCAGGATCACCGCGGCGGACTTGCCGCCCAGCTCCAGGGTGACGCGGGTGAGGTTGCGGGCGGCGACCTCCATGACGCGCCTGCCCGCGGCGACGGACCCGGTGAAGGACACCTTGTCGACGTCCGGGTGCCCGACGAGGTACTCGCTGACCTCGCGGTCGGCGCACAGGATCGAGAGCACGCCCTCCGGCAGGCCCGCCTCGGCGGCGATCTCCGCGAGGATGTAGGCGTCCAGGGGTGCCTCGGGCGAGGTCTTCAGGATCACCGGGCAGCCCGCGAGCAGCGCGGGGGCGAGCTTGGCGGCGGCGGTGAACTGCGGGACGTTCCAGGGCACGACGGCCGCGACGACGCCCATCGGCTCGCGGCGCACGAGCAGTTTCCCGAGGACGCCGTCGCGGGGCTCCTCGTACGGGAAGTCGCGGGCGACGGTGATCGCCGCGTCCCACACCATCATCGCGGCGAGGGCCTGCACCATCACGCCGGAGGTGTACGGCGTGCCGTTCTCGGAGCTGATGACGCGGGCGATCTCCTCGTGGCGCACCGCGAAGCCGTCCTTGATCCTGGTGACGACCTCGATCCGCTCGTCGACGGTCAGCCGCGGCCAGGGCCCCTCGTCGAACGCCTTGCGGGCGCATGCGACGGCGCGGTCCACGTCGGCGGTGCCCGCGTGCGGCACACGGGCGAAGACCTCGCCGGTGTGCGGGGAGACGACGTCGATGACGTCCCGGCCGAGCGGGTCCACCAACTTCCCGCCGATCAACAGCTGTCCGTGTTCCACGAGCTCCGTCATGGCTGACTGCCTCCTGCGGGCCGTTTTCTGACCTGGTGTCAGAACTGATACCAGTTCCACTTGGCGGAGTCCACGCGCCGGACGGTCAACTCGCTTTTGAGCGGGTCGACTTCGGGGGCCATGGAACGGGTTCTAGTTATAGTGAGAGCGTCGGTCGGCGAGCGGCGTCGGCGGGAGACGAGGCGCCCATGGCCCAGGTGAGCGAACCACCGGTGATCGAGCACGGCGGAGGCGTCTGGAGCCTGCGGGTCCCGATCCCCGACAACCCCCTCGGCTGCACCCTCGTCCACCTCCTGGACACCGACGCCGGGCCCGTCCTCGTCGACACCGGCTGGGACGACCCGACGTCCTGGGCCGCGCTCACCGCCGGGCTCGCCGCCTGCGGTACCTCGGTCGAGGAGGTGCACGGCGTGGTCCTCACGCACCACCACCCCGACCACCACGGCCTGTCCGCGCGGGTGCGCGAGGCGTCCGGGGCGTGGCTCGCGATGCACGAGGCGGACGCGGCCGTGGTGCGCCGCACCCGCGCCAACCCGCCGAAGCGCTGGTACGGCTACCTGGCCGCGAAGCTGGCCGCCGCGGGCGCCCCCGCCGAGCACGTCGCCCCGCTGCTCCGCGCGCGCGACGCGGACCGCCCCCGCGGGCTGCCCGGCCTGCGGCCCGCGCTGCCCGACCTCGGCATCGCCCCCGGTGAGCTGCTCGGCCTGCCGGGGCGCCGGCTGCGCGCCGTCTGGACGCCCGGCCACACCCCCGGGCACGTCTGCCTGCACCTGGAGGAGGCCCACCCCGCCGCCCTGCCGGGCACCGGTCGGCTCTTCTCCGGCGACCACCTGCTGCCCGGCATCACTCCGCACATCGGCCTGTATGAGGACCCGGACGACGCCACGGTCACCGATCCCCTGGGCGACTACCTCGACTCCTTGGAGCGCGTCGCCCGTCTGGGCCCGGCCGAGGTGCTGCCCGCGCACCAGCACGCGTTCACCGGCGCCGGCGCCCGCGTCCGCGCGCTGATCGCCCACCACGAGGAGCGTCTGGCCGGGCTGCTCGGGCTGCTCGCCGAGCCCCGCACCCCCTGGGGGCTCGCCGAGCGCATGGAGTGGAACCGTCCCTGGGCCGAGATCCCGCACGGCTCGCGCACCATCGCGGTCTCGGAGGCCGAGGCCCATGTGCGGCGCCTGGTGAAGCTCGGGCGGGCGGAGGCGGTGGCCGGGAGCGACCCGGTCACGTTCGTCGCGGTGGGACGCTGAGCTCCAGCGGGGGGACGCGGCTCGGCAGGGGAATGCGGGACGGCAGGTCCAAACGGCGGTCGTAGTCGGGCAGACGGTGGTCGTAGTCGGGCAGATGATCGGGCACCGCGTAGTCCGGCGGCTCGTGTCCGCCGTAGTCCGTCCGCGCGGGCAGGGGCGTCCGGTACGACGGTGCCGGGTCGTCCCCCGAGCCGTAGTCCGGCACCGCCGCGGCCACGATCAGGACGACGGACACCGCCATCGCGCGCGTCAACCGCAGCGTGCGCGTGGCCGGGGTGCGGACGGCCGCCGCGACACACCGGTGGGGCGCCGGCAGCGGTGCGAGCCGGCGGTCCAGGTCGCCCGCGCCCGCCCGCTCCCGCGCCACGGCCAGGTCGAGCAGCCCCTTCCACTGCGCGTGCGTCAGTCCGCCCCGCCGCTCGGCCGCGCGCAGCCGGGCGGCCCGGTCGGTGCCCGCCTCCGTGTACAGCAGCGTCCGCATGCCCCGCAGGGTCGGGCGCTCGGGGACCCGGTAGGCGCCCGCGCGCCAGTACAGGTCGTACAGGCGGTGCAGCCGCTCCTCGGCCCGCACCGCCTCCAGGCGCCGCACCTCCGTCAGCCAGTCCGCGACGGGCAGGACGTCGCCGGCGCACTCGCAGCCGAACATCCGCGCCCCCACCTCGGCGGGGAGCGCCTTGGCCAGGACCGCCGCCAGGCCGGGACCCTCGGACCAGGCGCCGACGGCGTGCTCCCGGGGCCCCGGCGCCCCGGTGAGCGCCGTCAGGCGCGCGGGCATCGTCGGGTGGGTGCCGGGGTGGCGCCGCTGCCGGGGCGGGTGCGGCGCGTGGGCCGCCACGAGGGTGCGCAGCTCCGGGTCCCGGCGCACGGCGAGGAAGGCCGCGAAGGGGTCGTCGGGCATCCGTGCGCGGTGGTGGAGCAGGGTGAGGACGCCGCCCCGGAACGTGCCCCAGTCGCGGTGGACCGCCTCCGCCGACCCCAGCGCGCGGGCGAGAACGGCGGGCGGGACCACCCGGGCGGCGAAGGCGTCCGCCGCGTGCTCCTGGCGGCGCAGGACGGGCGAGGTGACGCCGGCGTAGAGGTACGCGAAGCCGCCGAAGAGGCCGCGCAGCACGTACGCGTACCCCTTCAACAGCGTGTTGGCGAGCCGGACATCGGTCATCGGGAGCGCGGGGCGGCTGAGCCCCGCGTCGATGTCCCGCAGCTTGGCGGCGCCCCGGTGGACCAGGGCGGAGAACCACGGGTCGCGGCGTGCGTAGTGCCCCAGTTCGTGGGCGAGGACGGCGCGCAGTTCGTCGGTGTCCAGGGTGAGGAGCAGCGGCACGCCGAGGTAGAGGGAGCGTCTGCGGCGACGGCGGGTCAGGCCCGTCAGCCGCACCTTCGCGTTGGCGCCCGCGGTGAGCCACAGGTGGGTGGGGGCGGGCGTGCCCGCCCGGTGGGCGAGTTCCTCGACGAACCTCCACAGGTCCGGCGCGTCGAGCCCGGACACGCGCCGCGCGCCGGGCTCACCGCGCCCGACGCCGCCGCGCACGGCGCCGAACACGGTCTTCACGACGGGCAGGACGGCGGCCTTGCCGATCACGAACAGCGGTGACATCGTGATCAGCAGGACAGCGGCCAGCGCGAGGACGGTGATCGACCCGACCACGACGACGGCGGCCAGCAGGTAGAGCAGCGCCAGAAGGGTCAGGACGAGCCCCGCGGCGAGCCCGCGGGACCATCGGTCACGGATCAACTACCGCCCCCCTCGTGTCCGTTGACGCCATTGTCCGCCGCCGCGCGCCGGTACACCTCCGTGAGCCGGGAATTCGTCCGTACGGGATGGGCCCGTGCCGCGCAGGCGGCGGTGAGCCACTCCTCGGCGTGCCGCACGGCGTCGGCGACCGGGTCGCCCTGCGCGGACGGCGTGTACGGTGCCCGGGCCGCCGGGCCCACCGCGCACACGGGCGCGGGCAGCAGCGCGTCGCCGCCGCCCTCGCCGACGGGGGCGAGGTCGAGGTCGAGCGCGCGCGCCAGCCGGCGGCGGGCCTGGTGCAGGCTCGCGGCGACCGTGCCCCGGCTGATGCCCAGCGCCTCGGCGATCTCCTTCTGCCCCATGCCCTCCAGGCAGTACAGGACCATGACCTCGCGCTGCCGCGGGGGCAGCCTCGGCATGGCGTCCAGGACCGCCCTGACCTCCGCGGTGTCCTCGACGCGGGCGGTGGGCGGCGGGGCGATCTCCAGCTCCCGCCGCCGCGACCACCGCTTGAACGCCCTGTGCTGCCGTCGCCTCATCACCAGATACACCCACGCTTCGGGGCTGTTGTAGGTGCGCACCTTGTCCCAGTGGCGCAGCAGTGCGACGTACGCGTCCTGTACCGCATCCTCCGCCTCCCCCAGGTCGCGCCACTCCATGAGCGCCCGCGCGAGGGTGCGGGGGTAGGTGCGGCGGTAGAACGTGTCGAAGTCCTCGTGGTCCGCGGGGTCCGCGGGGCGGTCGTGGGTGCGGTCGCCGTGGCTCACCGCTGCTCTCCCGTCGTCGTCGCGTGGTCCGTCCGGTCGGTCTTGTTCGCTCGGTCCGTGTCGCTCGTTCGGTCCGGCCGGCCTGTCCGGTCGCCTTTGTCTGCGGGGGACGAGGTGTACTCCCACGCGGTTGCGCGGCCGTGGACGCGCAGGGCGCGGGTGACGGCGCGGCGGTGGCCCCCCTGGCCCTCCAGCCACGCCCGGAGCAGGTTCCCCAGCGCGGCGACGGCGCTCAGGGCCGCGGTGAGGACGGCGGGGTCCCGTACGAAGGTCGGCATCTTGCCTCCTGGAATCGGTGACGACACCCTTGAGCACCCCGCGGCGGCCGATGTGTTTAGCGCTCCCCGCACCTTTCTTCTTTCCCCCGCGCTCCCCACCCCCGCCGCCCCTCCGGTGTCCCCGCCGCGGAATCCCGGCCACCGGTACGGGCCGGTAGAGTGGCCGGGTCGTCCTCACGTCCGCCGTGTACCGGCCGCTCGGTCGGTGAGCCGGATTGCCCGGCGCGGAACCGTGACCGGCTCGCTTCATCGGGGCCCCCGATGAGCGGCACCGTCGAGGTACACGGAGCCGGAGCCGCCCGGAACCCGTGCTCGCACGGGCCGTGCCGCCCCGCTCCCCGCAGGGAGAGGCAACCCGCCGCATCATGAACGTTCGCCGCAGCGCAGCGGTCCTGGCCGCCGTCGCCGTGTTCGGCCCGGCCGCCGCACCGGCCGCCTTCGCGGATGACACCTCGCCGTCGCCCGCCGCCCTCCCCTCGGGCCTGTACGGCACGTCCGACCCGAAGTTCGACGGCGTCTTCCGGCAGTCGTACGCCCTGCTCGCCCAGGACACCGTCGGCGTGAAGCCCGCGGCCAAGGCCGTGCACTGGCTGACCGGACAGCAGTGCGCGAGCGGCGGCTTCGCGCCCTACCGCGCCGACGCGAGCGAGCCGTGCGACTCCAAGACGCCGGTCGACAGCAACTCCACGGCCGCCGCCGCGCAGGCGCTCGCCGCGCTCGGCGACGACGACAAGAGCCTGGCCAAGACGGTCGACAGGAGTGTCGACTGGCTCAAGTCCGTGCAGAACCAGGACGGCGGCTGGGGCTACAACCCGGGCCAGCCCTCCGACGCCAACTCCACCGGCCTGGTGGTCGGCGCGCTCGTCGCCGCCGGCGAGAACCCCGCGCGGTTGAAGTCCCAGAAGGGCAGGTCCGCCTACGACGCGCTGCCGAAGCTGGCCCTGGACTGCGGCAAGGACGGCGGCGCCTTCGGCCTCGCCGACGCCAAGACCAAGAAGCTCTCCCCGAACGCGGACGCCACCGCCGCCGGCGTGCTCGGCAGCCTCGGCAAGGGCCTCGTCGTGGCCCCCGCCCCCAAGGCGGACGACTCCGCGCCCAAGTGCGCGAAGCCGGACACCGCCTCGCAGGCCGCGAGCAACGGCGCGGGCTATCTCCTGAAGACGCTCAAGGCCGGGGACGACCACCTCACCGGCGCCGGCGACGTGCCCGACGTCGGCAACACCGCCGACTCCGTGGTCGCCCTCGCCGCCGCGGGGCAGCGCGAGCAGGCGGAGAAGTCCGCCCGCTGGCTCGCCGGGAACTCCGCGAAGTGGGCGAAGGACTCGGGCCCCGCCGCCTACGCCCAGCTGATCTTCGCCGCCCACGCGACGGGCATGGACCCGCGCGACTTCGGCGGCGCCGACCTCGTGAAGCAGCTCGGCGCCCAGGGCCCGCCGGCCGCGACCGCCTCCGACTCCTCCGCCGCGGACGCGGACCGGGACGAGAAGAAGGACGAGGGCGTCAACATCTGGTGGATCGTCGGCGTCGGCATGGTCGCCGGCATCGGCATCGGCTTCCTCTACAGCGCCAACCGCAGGAAGCAGCAGCCGTGACGCGCCGCCGGACGCGGCCGGCGCCGGGCCGCGCCCGGCGCCGGCGCGGGGCCCTCGGCGCGCTCGTCGCCGCGCTGCTCTGCCTGCTCGCGGCCGCGCCCGCGCAGGCCGCCGGGTACCGCTACTGGTCGTTCTGGGAGCGCGCCGGCGACACCTGGACGTACGCGAGTCAGGGGCCCGGCACCGACCGGCCCGAGGACGGCGACGTGCAGGGCTTCCGCTTCTCGGTCTCCGAGGACTCGAAGGACTCCGCGCGGCCGCGCGGCTCCGCGGACTTCCGGGACATCTGCGCCGGCACCCCCGCCGAGGACGGCCGCAAGCGGGTCGCGCTGGTCATCGACTTCGGCCTGTCCGGGGACGCGCCCGAGGGCGAGGCGCCGCCCGCCCCGCGCGAGGCCTGCGCGCGGGTCACGAAGGACGCCACCACGGCGGACGCCCTCGCCTCGGTCGCCGAGCCGCTGCGCTACGACAGCAAGGCGCTGCTGTGCGCCATCGCGGGCTACCCGAAGTCGGGCTGCGGCGAGCAGGTCTCCGGCGACGGCTCGGCGCGTACCCGCCCCGGCAAGGACGGGAAGGGCACGGACGCCGGGGGCAGGGTCGAGGGGGAGCGCGGTCCCTCCGTGGGCCTGATCGCGGGGGCGGTCGCGGTCGCGCTGGTCGGCGGCGCCGCGTTCTGGCAGGCCCGGCGCCGTCGCGGCTGACCGGCCCCGAAAACGGACGCGGACACGGAGACGGACAGCACGATGACGCAGCACGGCAGCGGCGCGCCCAGTCGCCTGAGGCGCCGCCCGGCGCCGCTGGCGCACCGGGGCAACGCCCTGCACCCGGGCGCCTGGTGGGTGTGGGCGCTCGGCCTCGGCACCGCGGCGTCCCGCACGACGAACCCGCTGCTCATCGGGCTGCTGATCGGCGTCGCGGGCCATGTCGTGGCGGCGCGGCGGACGTCCGCTCCGTGGGCGAGGTCCTACGGCGCGTTCGTGAAGCTGGGTCTGCTCGTCATCGCCGTCCGGCTGGTCTTCGCCTTCGTGCTCGGCTCCCCGATCCCGGGCACGCACACCCTCGTGACCCTGCCCGAGGTGCCGCTGCCCGAGTGGGCCAAGGGCGTGCGGATCGGCGGCCGGGTCACCGCGGAGGGTATGGTCTTCGCGCTCTACGACGGGGTCAAGCTGGCCGGTCTGCTGATCTGCGTCGGCGCCGCGAACGCCCTCGCGAGCCCGTCCCGGCTGCTGAAGTCGCTGCCGGGCGCGCTGTACGAGGTGGGGGTGGCCGTCGTCGTGGCGATGACCTTCGCGCCGAACCTCATCGCGGACGTGCAGCGGCTGCGGGCCGCGCGGCGGCTGCGCGGGCGGTCGGACAAGGGGATGCGCGGGCTGCTCCAGGTGGGCCTGCCGGTACTGGAAGGGGCGCTGGAGCGGTCCGTCGCGCTGGCGGCCGCGATGGACGCGCGCGGCTTCGGGCGCAGCGCACCCGTGCCGGCCCGGGTGCGGGCGCTCACCGCCGTGCTGACGCTGGGCGGGCTGATGGGCGTGTGCGTCGGCGTGTACGGGCTGCTGACCGCGCGGGGTGTTTCCTACGGTCTGCCCGCCCTCGGCGCGGGGCTGCTGGCCGCGCTCGCGGGGCTGCGGCTCGGCGGGCGCCGCGCGGTGCGCACCCGCTACCGGCCCGACACGTGGGGCGTGCGGGCCTGGCTGGTCGCCGGGTCGGGCCTCGCCGTCGCGGCCCTGACGATCTGGGCCGCGTCCCACGACGCCGCCGCCCTGCACCCCGGTGTCGTACCGCTGGTCGCGCCGACGCTGCCGCTGTGGCCCGCGGCGGCGGCGCTGATCGGGCTGCTGCCGGCGGTCGTGGCGCCCGTCCCCGCCGAGTCCTCGAACACCGGGAAGCCCGTGCCGCCCCAGAACCCCGTGCCGCCCGAGAGGTCCGTGCCGCCCGAGAACCCCGTGCCGCCCGAGAAATCCGTGAAATCCGTGGAGGAGACGCCGTGATCCGCTTCGAGGACGTCTCCGTGACGTACGAGGGCAGCGCGGGGCCCACCGTCCGGGGCGTCGACCTCACCGTCCCGGAGGGCGAGTTGGTGCTGCTCGTCGGCCCGTCCGGCGTCGGCAAGTCGACGCTGCTCGGCACGGTCAGCGGCCTGGTGCCGCACTTCACCGGCGGCACCCTGCGCGGCCGGGTCACCGTGGCGGGCCGGGACACCCGTACGCACAAGCCCCGCGAACTCGCCGACGTCGTCGGCACGGTGGGCCAGGACCCGCTCGCGCACTTCGTGACGGACACGGTCGAGGACGAGCTGGCCTACGGCATGGAGTCGCTGGGCCTCGCCCCCGACGTGATGCGCAGGCGCGTCGAGGAGACCCTGGACCTGCTCGGCCTCGCCGGGCTGCGCGACCGGCCCATCGCCACGCTCTCCGGAGGGCAGCGCCAGCGCGTCGCCATCGGCTCGGTCCTCACCCCGCACCCCCGCGTCCTCGTCCTGGACGAGCCGACCTCCGCGCTCGACCCGGCCGCCGCCGAGGAGGTGCTGGCCGTGCTCCAGCGGCTCGTCCACGACCTCGGCACGACCGTCCTGATGGCCGAGCACCGCCTTGAGCGGGTCGTGCAGTACGCGGACCAGGTGCTGCTGCTCGCGGCGCCGGGCGAGCCGCCGGTGCTCGGCGACCCGGCCACGCTGATGGCCCGCTCCCCCGTCCATCCGCCGGTGGTCGCGCTCGGCCGCCTCGCGGGCTGGTCGCCGCTGCCGCTGACCGTGCGGGACGCGCGGCGCGCGGCGGGCGCGCTGCGGGAGCGGCTCGCCGGGTCGGGGCCCCGCCAGGAGACGGCGGCCGGGCGGCCCGAGGAGCGGCCGGCGAGCCGCTGGCCCCGGCTGCGCAGGGAACGTACGTCCGGCGAGGAGCCCGCGGCGGCCGTCGAGCGGCTGGCCGTGCGGCGCGGGCGCGTCGAGGCGCTGCGCCGCGTCGACCTCACCGTCCTGCCGGGCGAGACCGTCGCGCTCATGGGCCGCAACGGCGCCGGCAAGTCCACCCTGCTGGCCACCCTGGTCGGCCTCCTGGAACCCACTTCGGGCACCGTCCGCGTCGGCGGGCGCGTCCCCCACCGCACCGCACCGCGGCAGCTGATCCGGCACGTGGGCCTGGTCCCGCAGGAGCCGCGCGACCTGCTGTACGCGGACACCGTGGCCGGGGAGTGCGCCGCCGCCGACCGGGACGCGGACGCGGATCCCGGCACGTGCCGGGCCCTGGTGAGCGAACTGCTGCCCGGCATCGCGGACGACACCCACCCCCGGGACCTCTCCGAGGGCCAGCGGCTGGCGCTCGCCCTGGCGGTCGTGCTGACCTCGCGCCCTCCCCTGCTCCTGCTGGACGAGCCGACCCGCGGCCTGGACTACGCGGCCAAGGCCCGCCTGGTCACGATCCTGCGGGACCTCGCGGCCGAGGGGCACGCGATCGTGCTGGCCACGCACGACGTGGAGCTGGCCGCCGAGATCGCCCACCGCGTGGTGATCCTCGCGGACGGCGAGGTCGTCGCGGACGGCCCGACCCCGCAGGTGGTGGTGGCGTCGCCGGCCTTCGCGCCGCAGGTCACGAAGATCCTCGCGCCGCGCGAGTGGCTGACGGTGGCGCAGGTGCGCCGGGCCCTCGCGGCGACGGAGGACGCGTCGTGAGCGGCGCGGGGCGCGAGGGGCGCGAGGGTCGGCGGAGTGCGGACGGCGTCGGACACGAGGGGCGGCGCGGTGGTGCCCCGCAGGTGCGGCCCATCCGGCTCGGTCCCCGGTCCGTCGCCGCGCTCGTGCTGGTCAGCGCGGTGGGCGTGGTCGCCATCGGGTGGCCGCTGCTCGCGGGCGCCGAGTCGGGGTTCACCGAGCACGCGCAGGACGCCCCGTGGCTGTTCGCGGCGCTGCTGCCGCTGCTGCTCGCCGTGGTCGTGGCGACCATCGCGGACGTCGGCCTGGACGCGAAGGCCATCGCCATGCTCGGGGTGCTGGCCGCCGCGGGTGCCGCGCTGCGGCCGCTGGGCGCGGGCACGGCGGGCATCGAGCCGATGTTCTTCCTGATGGTATTGAGCGGGCGGGTGCTCGGCCCCGGCTTCGGGTTCGTGCTCGGGGCGGTGTCGATGTTCGCGTCGGCGCTGCTCACCGGGGGCGTCGGGCCGTGGATGCCGTTCCAGATGCTGTCGATGGGCTGGGTGTGCATGGGCGCGGGGCTGCTGCCCGGGGCGCACACGCTGCGGGGGCGCGCCGAGCTGTGGATGCTCGCGGCCTACGGTGCCGTCTCCGCCCTCTTCTACGGCACGGCGATGAACCTCCAGGGCTGGACCCTGCTCGGCGGGATGGCCACCGGTGTCTCCTACGACCCGAGGGCTCCCCTCGGGGAGAACCTCGGCCACTTCGTCGCGTACTGCCTGGCGACCTCGCTCGGCTGGGACCTGTCGCGGGCCTTCGTCACGGTCCTGCTCGGCCTCGCGCTCGGGCCCGCGATCCTGCGGGCGCTGCGCCGGGCCACGCGGCGGGCGGCTTTCGAGGCGCCGGTCACATTCGAGGCCCCGAAGTCGTGAGGGTTCTTCTGCTCTCCGTGACATCGGGGGCGCAAACCCGTGAGGCGGCCCACAGGACTTTGGTCCTCCACTAGGTCGCCCAGTAGCCACCGTCTCTTGATGTACACGCATCAATAGGGGGTCTGACCTGCGGATTGAGAGCCACATCACAGAGGGGTCATTCGGCCGGGATGCGACGTCCACTAGTAACAGGGGTCATTGCGGCGGCGTCCCGGGCCTGTTTCTCTGGAGGAGTCGCACGGCGCCGACGACCCCCCGGGGACGCGGCGCCTCCGCATGTCCCCCACGTTTCACGGCGTGCGGCGCGACGCTCCCGTCCCCCACCGGAAGGTCCTCTGTGTCCGCCTCGCTCATCCGCCGCATCGCTTCCCCGAAGAAGGCCATCACCGGCGGCATCGTCGCCGCCGCCACCACCGGCATGGTCTTCGCCGCGGCACCGGCCCAGGCAGCCACCCCGACCACCGCGAAGGCCGCCGCCCCGGCCGCCGCTCCCGCCGCCGCCCCGACGTCCGCCAAGGCCATCGCCCAGAAGCTGATCTCGGACCCCGCGCAGTTCGCCGCGTTCGACAAGATCGTCTCGCACGAGAGCGGCTGGAACGTCAGCGCGACGAACTCCTCCTCCGGCGCCTACGGTCTGGTCCAGGCGCTGCCCGCCTCGAAGATGGCCTCGGCGGGCGCGGACTGGAAGACCAACCCCGAGACCCAGATCAAGTGGGGTCTGAACTACATGAACGACCGCTACGGCAGCCCCGTCGGCGCGTGGAGCCACTGGCAGGCCAACGGCTGGTACTGAGTCTGGCGGGGCGCCTCTAGCTGCGTTCCTTAGACGTACCGTCGGTCACCGGCTTCGCCGGGTTCGTCCTCAAACGCCGGACGGGCTGGATATTCACGCCGGGCAGGTTGGATATCTCCAGCCCGTCCGGCGTCTGCCGTTTCCCGGATCTTCTACAGGCGTTGGATGATGGTCGCCGTGGCCAGGGCGCCGCCCGCGCACATGGTGATCAGGGCGAACTCCTTGTCGCGGCGCTCCAGTTCGTGCAGGGCCGTCGTGATGAGCCGCGCTCCCGTCGCTCCCACGGGGTGGCCCAGCGCGATCGCGCCGCCGTTGACGTTGACCTTCTCCAGGTCCTGGTCGAAGACCTGCGCCCAGCTGAGCACCACGGAGGCGAACGCCTCGTTGATCTCCACCAGGTCGATGTCCTTCAGGGACATCCCCGCCTTGCCGAGCACCGCGCGCGTCGCGTCGATCGGACCGTCCAGGTGGAGGTGCGGGTCGGCGCCGACCAGCGCCTGGGCGACGATCCGGGCCCGCGGCCTGAGCTTCAGGGCGCGGGCCATCCGCTTGGACGCCCACATGAGGGCCGCCGCGCCGTCGGAGATCTGCGAGGAGTTGCCGGCCGTGTGCACCGCGGTCGGCATGATCGGCTTGAGGCCCGCGAGCGCCTCCGTCGTCGTGTCGCGCAGCCCCTCGTCGCGGTCGACGAGCCGCCACATGCCCTGCCCGGCGGCCTGCTCCTCCTCCGTGGTCGGCACCTGGACGGCGAACGTCTCGCGCTTGAAGCGCTCCTCGGCCCAGGCGGCGGCCGCCCGCTCCTGCGAGAGCAGGCCGAGACGGTCCACGTCCTCGCGGGTGAGGCCGCGCTTGCGGGCGATGCGCTCGGCGGCCTCGAACTGGTTGGGCAGGTCGACGTTCCACTCGTCGGGGAACGGCTTGCCCGGACCGTGCTTGGAGCCGGAGCCGAGCGGCACCCGCGACATGGCCTCGACCCCGCAGCTGATCCCGACGTCGATGACCCCGGCGGCGACCATGTTGGCGACCAGGTGGCTCGCCTGCTGCGAGGAGCCGCACTGGCAGTCCACCGTCGTCGCCGCCGTCTCGTACGGAAGCCCCATGGTGAGCCAGGCCGTGCGCGCGGGGTTCATGGACTGCTCCCCGGCGTGCGTCACCGTGCCGCCGACGATCTGTTCGACGCAGTCGGCGTGGATGCCGGTGCGCCCGAGGAGTTCGCGATAGGTCTCCCCGAGCAGATAGGCGGGGTGGAGGTTGGCGAGCGCGCCCGCGCGCTTGCCGATGGGGGTGCGTACGGCTTCGACGATGACAGGTTCCGCGGCCATGGGGCTGGTCCTCTCCGTCCATGTCCCGCGAGCCGTCCCGGCGCCTCGCGGGAGGAACTAGTACGCGTTCTAGTTCTCTCCAGCAGTCTGCTGAGCCGGACCCCGGCCCCGCAAGGGTCGTGCACCCACCTTGCGCGGCGGGCGCGCACAATCGGCCGCGTCATGGGCCTTGCCACTTGTGGAACCCGTTATTACCTTGCGGCGCAAGCCTCCTGATGGCCTGTCAGACCCATTCCATGCCGGGAGATGCCGATGCCCTGCCCAGCGCTGCCCGACGGGTTCGACTTCACCGACCCCGATCTGCTGCAAGAGCGCGTCCCCCTCCCGGAGTTCGCCCGGCTGCGGCAGAGCCAACCGGTGCGTTGGATCGCCCAGCGCCCGCGCGTCTCCGGGTTCGACGACGCCGGCTACTGGGCCGTCACGCGGCACGAGGACGTCAAGTACGTCTCCACCCATCCGGAGTTGTACTCCTCGACCCTGAACACCGCGGTCATCCGCTTCAACGAGTCGATCAGCCGCGACCAGATCGACGTCCAGAAGCTGATCATGCTCAACATGGACCCGCCCGAGCACACCCGGGTCCGGCAGATCGTGCAGCGCGGCTTCACGCCCCGCGCCATCCGCTCGCTGGAGGACACCCTGCGCCGGCGCGCCACCTCCATCGTGGCGGAGGCCCTGGAGAACGCCGGTCCCGACGGCGCCTTCGACTTCGTGACGAACGTCGCCGTGGAACTCCCGCTCCAGGCCATCGCCGAGCTGATCGGCGTGCCCCAGGAGGACCGCTCCAAGATCTTCGACTGGTCCAACAAGATGGCGGGATACGACGACCCGGAGTACGCCGTCACGGAGGAGATCGGCGCCGAGGCGGCGATGGAGATCGTCTCCTACGCGATGAACCTCGCCGCGGCCCGCAAGGAGTGCCCGGCCAAGGACATCGTCACCCAGCTGGTGGCGGCGGAGGACGAGGGGAACCTCGCCGGCGACGAGTTCGGCTTCTTCGTGATCCTGCTCGCGGTGGCCGGCAACGAGACCACCCGCAACGCCATCACCCACGGCATGCACGCCTTCCTCACCCACCCGGACCAGTGGGAGCTGTTCCTCCGCGAACGCCCCGCGACCACCGCCGAGGAGATCGTGCGCTGGGCCACGCCGGTGGTCGCCTTCCAGCGCACCGCGACCGAGGACACCGAGCTGGGCGGGGCCACGATCAGGCGCGGCGACCGCGTCGGCCTCTTCTACTCCTCCGCCAACCATGACCCCGACGTCTTCGCGGACCCCGGCGCGTTCGACATCACCCGCGACCCCAACCCGCACCTCGGCTTCGGCGGGGGCGGCCCGCACTACTGCCTCGGCAAGTCGCTCGCGGTCCTGGAGATCAACCTCATCTTCGACGCGATCGCCGACGCCATGCCCGGCCTGCGGCTGGCCGCCGCCCCGCGCCGGCTGCGCTCGGCCTGGCTGAACGGGGTCAAGGAACTTCGGGTCACCACCGGCTGACCGCCGCCGTTTCGCCCGACGGGGCCGACCTCTCCGTTGCGGGCCGCGTCCCGAGAGGTGAACCTTGCCTCTCCAGGACTTCGAACGGAAACGGTGGCCGTGGTCTTCGCCGACTTCTCGACCGTCCCGCCCGGCAGCGCGTCCACCGAGCGGAAGTCAGCCTTCCGTACCTTCCTGCGGCGGTACCGGGTGCCGCTGCTCGCCACCGCCCCCACCCTTCCCCTGTACGCGGTGTGGGCGGCGTTCCTGGCCACGGGCGGCGGCGACCTCGCCGCCCAGCAGGCGTGGGCGCGGTTCGCCGCCGAGCACGGCGCGAGCGCGTACAGCCTCTTCTGGTACGGCGGCATGCACACCGCCAACTACAGCCTGATCTCGCCCTATCTGATGGCCGCCGTCGGCGTGCGGACCGTGACGGTGCTCTCCGGGATCGCCGGCGCGTGGCTGGTCGCCGCGCTCATCGAACGCACCGGCGTCCGCAGGCCCCTGTGGCCGGCGGTCCTCGCCTCGCTCGGCGTGTGGTGCAACGTCGCCTCGGGGCGCACCACCTTCGCCCTCGGCACGGCCTTCGCCTTCGCGGCCTGCCTGGCGCTGGTGCGGGAGCGGCGCGCGGTCCTCGCCTCGGTCTGCGCGGCGCTCGCCACCATGGGTTCACCCGTGGCGGGCCTGTTCCTGCTGGTCGCGGGCGCCGGCTACCTGCTCGTGCGCGACGTCGGGCGTGCCGCGGCGCTCGCCGTGCCGCCGGTGGTGGTCGTCGCGGTCACCACCCTGCTCTTCCCGTTCGACGGCGAACAGCTGATGCCCTTCGACCGGATCTTCCCGCCCGTGCTGTTCGGCCTGGCCCTGGTCCTCGCGGCCCCCCGCGAGTGGCGGGTGCTGCGCCTGGGCGCGGGCGTGTACGCGGCCGGGACCGTGCTCGCGTACCTCATCCCCTCGCCCATCGGCACGAACGTGGAGCGCCTCGCGGAGCTGGTCGGCCCCGCCGTGCTGCTCGCGGCCCTGCTCGTGCCGGGCCGCGACCTGCTGCGGCGGGCCGCGCTGGCCGTGGCGCTGGTGCTCTGCTCGGGCTGGCTGGTCCAGAAGACGTACGACGATCTGGTGGTGTCCACGAAGGTGCCCGGCTGGGCGGCCGACACCCGGGGCGTCGTGCGGGCGCTGGAGCGCCTGGGCGCCGACCGGACGCGCGTGGAGGTGGTCCCGGCCCGCAACCACCGCGAGGCCACCGCCCTCGCCCCCTACGTGCACATGGCGCGCGGCTGGAACCGCCAGCTGGACATCCGGCGCGGCCGGCTCTTCTACGACGGGACGTTCTCGGCGGCCACCTACCGCGCGTGGCTCGACCGGTGGGCCGTCGGCTATGTGGTGCTGCCCGCGGGCAAGCCGGACGGGTTCGCCGAACAGGAGGCGGAGCTGGTGGCGAGCGGGCCCGCGTGGCTGAAGCCGGTGTGGGGGGACGGGCACTGGCGGGTCTTCCGGGTGCGGAAGCCGGTGCCGCTGGTGTCGGCGCCCGCCTCCGTGGTCCGCACCACGGGCTCGGACGTCGTCGTGCGGGTCCCCGAGCGCGGTTCGGTGACGGTGCGGCTCGTGTACTCGCCGTGGCTGCGGGCGCGGGGCGCCTGCCTGCGGCGGCAGGGTGAGTTCACCCGGCTCTCGGTGCCCGCGCCGGGCACCTACCGGATCACTTCGGGCTACGGTCCTTCGCCGCGTCCCTCGGCGTGCCGCTGACCGGGGCCGCCGCGCGGGCCGTCGGGGGCGGGCTCGCCCGGGGGCCCGAGAGGAGGTGGGTGAGGCCGAAGCCCGCGCCGACCACGGCCGCGCCGCCCACCGCGTCGAGCACCCAGTGGTTGCCGGTGCCCACGATCGCGCAGAGCGTGAGGAAGGGGTGCAGCAGGCCGAGCGCCTTCAGCCACCACCTGGACGCGAGGACCACGACGACCAGGCCGCACCACAGGGACCAGCCGAAGTGCAGCGAGGGCATCGCCGCGTACTGGTTGGTGAGGTCGGTCAGCGTGCCGTAGTTCGGCTTGGTGAAGTCCTGGACGCCGTGCACGGTGTCGATGAAGCCGAGGTCCGGCATCAGGCGCGGCGGGGCGAGCGGGTAGGCCCAGAAGCCGATGAGCGCGAGGACCGTCGCGAAGCCGAGCGCCGAGCGCGCCCAGCGGTACGCGGCGGGGCGGCGCGCGTACAGCGCGGCGAGGACGGCGAGCGGCACCACGAAGTGGAGCGACGTGTAGTAGAAGTCGAAGAAGTCCTCCAGCCACCCGGTGCGGGCGGTGAGGTGGTTGAACCGGCGCTCGACGTCGAGGGACAGGAACCGCTCGATGGCGTGGACCTGTTCGCCGTGGTATTCGGCGGTGGCCCGGCCGCCGGAGATGGTGCCCCCGGTCGCGGCGAGCCTGACCTGCTGGTACGCGGAGTAGCCGACGCGGATCAGGAGCAGTTCGAGGAGCAGGTTCGGGCGGGTCACCACGCGCCGCCAGAACGGCACCAGCGGCACCCGGCTCCAGCGGGCGGGCACCGGTTCGGCGTACTCGGTGGGGATCGGGTCCCGGTAGCGCGGGTGCGTGCGGGACAGGAACGGCACGGCGGTGGCGGCGGCGAGCGCCGTGAGCAGCACGACGTTGTCGCGGATCGGCTGGGTGGCCGGCAGGTTCGGCAGCATCATCGTGGCGGGCAGCGTCGAGACGAGCACGACGGTCACGGGCCACACGTACCGGTCACAGCGGCGGCTGCCGACGCGGCCGACCACCGCGAGGAGCACCCACAGCAGCTGGTGGCGCCAGGTCGTCGGGGACACGGCGACGACCACGCAGCCGGTGACGGCGACGGCCAGGAGCAGCTGCCCGTCCTCGGCACAGCGCACGGCGCGGCGCAGCCCGAGGTGGGCGACGGCCGCGCCCAGGGTCAGGAAGAGCCCTGTCTCCAGGGGGCCTTGGAGGCCGAAGCGCAGCAACATGCCGTGCAGCGACTGGTTGGCGCCCGCGTCCGGGCTCGCGCCGAGGCCCGCTCCCGCGAGGTGATGGACCCAGTACGCCCATGAGTCCGCCGGCATCGCTGCCCACGCGAGGGCCGTGCAGGCGGCGAAGGTGAGGCCGGTGGAGGCCGCGGCCTTCTCGCGGCCGGTGCACCACAGCAGCACGGCGAAGAGCAGCATCGTGGGCTGCAGCGCCGCGCCGGCGCCGATCAGGGCCCCGCCGGCCCGCTCGCCGCGCACGGCGAAGAAGCCGAGCAGCACCAGCAGGACCGGCAGGATGCTCGTCTGGCCCAGGTGCAGGGTGTTGCGCACGGGGAGGGAGAGGATCAGCAGGCTGATGGCCACGGGGGCGGCGAGCAGCGAGGTGCGCCGCGAGACGGGCGGCGGCAGCGCGCGGGCGGCGACCAGACCGAGGACGACGACGAGTCCGAGCGTGCCGAAGGTCCAGGCCCAGCCGAGCGCCTGCTCCCCCGGGCTGGCGAGCGGTTTGAGGACGAGCCCGGCGAAGGGGGTGCCGGTGAACCGGTCCGCGTCGTACAGGGAGCCTGCGACGTGCAGGACGCCGTCCGGTCCCAGCCAGGTCTCCAGGTCGATGAGACGTTCACCCCTCGGGGTGCCCAGGACATCGGCCACCTGGCGGATCGCGAGGACGGCGGCGATCAGCCACAGGGCCGCGCGGAGCGCGCCGATCCGCGCGCCGGGCTCGCCGGCCGACCCCGTCCGCACCGCGTTTCCGGGTCCGCCGTGCTCAACGTTCGCCACGCGCCGTCGGCCCTTCCGCCCCGTCCGTCCTGCCTGCGGTCCGATCCGTCATGCCCGCGACCCCGTCCGTGGAGAGCCGCGTCCCCTCTCGCGGGACGCGTGCGACCGCTCGTTCACCCGACGGCCACACCGCTTTCTATCGGCATTTATCGGTCATTCCCAACCACCATCCGGTGTGGTTCCGGTGGCGTGGTTCCGGGCCGGGCAGCGACATAGATCACAAGATCGGCGCTCGCCCGCTCCCGGAAGAAACGGCGTTTGACCTGCATAAGGGGCCTTTCCTCGCCCTCTGCGGTCGCCCGGCAGCCGTCCGTAATGATGGCTGATGCACCTATGGTCGCTTTTCGGGTCGCCCCGGGTAAGCGCGGGCGGCCCCGTCCTTGTCGTCGACCGAAAGCGGGCGAGCGAACCCTTGCCGAGCGCCACTCCCGTCGCACTCCGGAAGCCCGAGTCCGCACCGGGGACCGTCCCCCCGCCCGCCGCCGGCGGCGTCACCGTCACCGACCCCGCGATGGTCAGGCGCGCGGTGAAGGCGGCCGCCCTCGGCAACGCGATGGAGTGGTTCGACTTCGGCGTCTACAGCTACATCGCCGTGACGCTGGGCAAGGTCTTCTTCCCCTCGGGCAACCCCACGGCCCAGCTGCTCTCCACCTTCGGCGCGTTCGCCGCGGCCTTCCTGATCCGACCGCTCGGCGGCATGGTCTTCGGCCCGCTGGGCGACCGGGTGGGCCGCCAGAAGGTCCTCGCCCTCACCATGATCATGATGGCGGCGGGCACGTTCGCGATCGGCCTGATCCCCTCCTACGCGACCATCGGCGTCTGGGCGCCGGTGCTGCTCCTGCTCGCCCGGCTGGTGCAGGGCTTCTCCACGGGCGGCGAGTACGCGGGTGCCTCCACGTTCATCGCGGAGTACTCCCCCGACAAGAAGCGCGGCTTCCTCGGCAGCTGGCTGGAGTTCGGCACGCTCGCCGGCTACATCGGCGGCGCCGGCCTGGTCACCCTGATGACGGCGCTGATGTCGTCGCAGGACCTGCTGGCCTGGGGCTGGCGCATCCCGTTCCTGATCGCGGGCCCGATGGGCCTGATCGGCCTCTACCTGCGGATGCGGCTCGAGGAGACGCCGGCGTTCGCCGCCGAGCTGGAGAAGGCCCACCAGGACGAGCAGGCCCGCGCGAAGGTCCGGCTGCGCGACATGGTGACGGGCCAGTGGAAGGCCCTCCTCCTGTGCATGGGCCTGGTCCTGGTCTTCAACGTCACCGACTACATGCTGCTCTCCTACATGCCGAGCTATCTGACCAGCGAGCTGAAGTACGACGAGACGCACGGGCTGCTCGTCATCCTCGGCGTCATGGCGCTGATGATGTGCGCCCAGCCGTTCGTCGGCGCGCTGAGCGACCGGGTGGGCCGCCGCCCGGTCATCGCCACGGGCTGCGCGGGCTTCCTCCTGCTCTCCGTCCCCGCGCTGCTGCTGATCCGCGAGGGCTCGCTGTGGGCGATCGGCCTCGGCCTCGGCGCCCTCGGCCTGCTCCTGGTCTGCTTCACGGCCGCGATGCCCGCGACGCTCCCGGCCCTCTTCCCCACCAAGGTCCGCTACGGCTCGCTCTCCATCGGCTTCAACATCTCCGTCTCGGTCTTCGGCGGCACGACGCCGCTGGTGGTGACGGCACTGATCGGAGCGACGGGCGACACGATGATGCCCGCGTACTACATGATGGCGGCGGCCGTCATCGGCGGGATCGCCGTCTGGTACCTGACGGAATCAGCGGGCAAGCCCCTGCCGGGCTCCCCGCCGGCGGTGGAAGGCCCCGGTGACCGGGCAGGTTTCAGCACCTCCGGCGTTTGAGGAGCGGGGTCCGGGGCGCAGCCCCGGCAGCCGGGCCGAGCACGGACGGCACCGACACCGACACCGACACCGATCAGGCAAGGCGCCCCCTGCCGCGGGACTAACCGGCGGGGCCGGTGGGAACGTACGCCCTCATGAGCCCCCAGCCCCAGCCCCCGCAGCCGTGGACCTCCGTCGACGACTACTTCTCCGACCTCCTCGCCCCGTCAGACGAGGCCCTCACCGCCGCCCTCCGCGACAGCGACACCGCGGGCCTGCCGCAGATCAACGTGACCCCGAACCAGGGCAAGCTGCTCCACCTCCTGGCACGGACACAGGGCGCCCGCCGCATCCTGGAGATCGGCACCCTCGGCGGCTACAGCACCATCTGGCTGGCCCGCGCCCTGCCCGCCGACGGCCGCCTGATCACCCTGGAGTACAAGCCCGAGCACGCGGAGGTGGCCCGCGCCAACCTCGCCCGCGCCGGGCTCGACAAGGTCACCGAGGTCCGCGTCGGCCCCGCCCTGGACTCGCTCGCCGCGCTCGGCGCCGCGCACGCCGAGCAGCCCGCGCCCTTCGACTTCGTCTTCATCGACGCCGACAAGGCCAACAACCCGCACTACGTGGAGTGGTCGCTCGAACTGACCCGCCCCGGCAGCCTCATCGTCCTCGACAACGTCGTGCGCGGCGGCGCCGTCACCGACGCCGACGACCCGGACCCGGCCGTGCGCGGCACCCGCGCCGCGCTCGACCTCATGGCACGGCACCCGAAGCTGAGCGCGACGGCGGTGCAGACCGTGGGCGCCAAGGGGTACGACGGCTTCGCGCTGGCCCGCGTACTGGACTGACCCCGCTCCGCCCTCCACCGGGAGAGGCCTTCTGCCGGGACCGGCTCAACCCTCGTGGTAGAAGCCGACGTTGACGCTCCGCGGCCCGGACCTCTCCTGGACGAGCACCTCGCCCGAGCCGCCCCGGGGAAGCGGCGCCGCCCCTCCGTACGCGAGGGGCCGCGCCGCGCCCCCGGACACCACCCGCACCTCGGAGGCGGGGTCGGGGTGCGAGCCGCGCAGCCAGGTCACCGACCAGGCCCCGTCGGCTCCGCAGCGGAACTCCAGGTGCGTACGGGAGACGAACAGCCAGTCGTCCGGCGTCACCAGCCGGCACGCGCTCGCGTCGCGCCCCACCCGCAGCACCGCGCCCGGCTCGCTCGGCGCCTCGGCCATGAGCATGCCCGCGGTCGCGCCCGCGTCCGCCCCGGAGACCGAGGCCATCGTCAGCTCCAGCACGTGTGTACGCTCCTTCGACTCGGGGCGGCGCGAGCGCCGTCGCTCCACGCGCGCTGCGGCATTTTAGGGCGCTCCCGGGGGCGGACGCACGGGCTTGCGGGACGACGGAGGGCCAAGGCCCGGCGGGCCGGGTCGGTCAAGCCCCGTTTGACGGCGCGCTTACGGGCAACCCGGTCCGAGGACAGGTGCGGGGGCGGCGTGCGGCCCCGCATCGCAAGGCCCACCCCCCGGGAAGGCACCCCATATATGTCCACAGTCATGATCATCATCCTGATCGCGGTGGTCGTCGTCATCGCCGCCGCCGCGCTCGTCCTGCTGAACCGCAAACGCAACGCGGGCGGCGGGCAGAGCCTCAAGCGCCGTTTCGGTCCCGAGTACGACCGCGCGGTCGCCCGGCACGACGGTGACACCAAAGCGGCCGAGCGCGACCTGGGCGAGCGGGTGAAGCGCCACGGCTCCCTCCAGGTACGGCCGTTGGAGCCCGCGGCGCGCGAGCAGTACTCCGCCCGCTGGAACCACGCCCAGGAGCGGTTCGTCGACTCCCCGCGCGAGGCCGTCGCCGAGGCGGACCGGCTCATCGCCGAACTGGCCGGAGCCCGCGGCTTCCCCGACGCCGGCCACTACGAGGACCAGGTGGACGCCCTCTCCGTGCACCACGCCACCCACGTCCACGGCTACCGCAAGGTGCACCGCGCGGCGCTCGGCACGGACACCGCCGAGGGCGGCGCCGACACCGAGCAGCTGCGCGAGGCCATGGTCGAGGCGCGGGCGCTCTTCGACGCCCTGGTCACGGACCGCACCGAGCACTCCGGCGCCCACTTCGGCAAGCACACGGCCGACAAGCACTCCGGCGGCATCACCCGAAAGGGAGTCCAGCATGGCTGACACGACGACACTGTTCCCGGCCGAGGAACGCGACAAGCTGACCCTGCGTCTGCAGAACGCCGTCAACGGCTTCGTCGACGGCCCGCGCGGCTCCGTCGAGGAGGTCGACCACGTCCTGGAGGAGGCCATCGCCCATCTCACGGACACCCTCGCGGAACGCCGCCGCGTCCTGCGCTCCGCCTGGCAGACCACCCCCGCCCGCTCCACGGCGGACGCGGACGGCGGCGCGCCCCCGGCCGCCGGGATGGCCCCGGGCGGCGCCCTGGCCACCGAGGGCACCGGCGCCCACACCCCCGCCCCCGAGGCCTCGACCACCGACACCGAGCAGCTGCGCCTGGCCCTGCGCGACTACCGCGAGACGGCCGAGCGCCTGCTGCGGCTCTGACGTCACCGGCACCGTACGGCAGGATGGCCGCATGAGCATCGTGAAGATCAACGCCCTGACCGTCCCCGAGGAACAGCGCGAGGTCCTGGAGAAGCGCTTCGCGTCCCGCGCGGGCGCGGTGGAGAACTCCGACGGCTTCGAGTGGTTCGAACTGCTGCGCCCCATCGAGGGCACCGACCAGTACCTCGTCTACACCCGCTGGCGCGACGAGGCCTCCTTCCAGGCGTGGATGGAGGGCCCCATGAAGGCCGCGCACCAGGGCGGCGGCGAGGGTGGCGGCGAGCGCCCGAAGCCCGCCGCCTCCGGGTCCACGGTGTGGTCCTTCGAGGTCGTCCAGCAGGCCGCGCCCAAGAGCTGACCCCGTACGGCACGACGGCGCCCCGTGAGCAATCCGCTTGCGGGGCGCCGCTCTTGTGCCCCGAGAATGACCCCCATGACCGCAACCCCCGCCCGCTCCGCCTCCTGGACCGTCACCCCCGAGGCGTACGACGCGCCCGTGGCCGCCGCGCTCTGGCGCGCGTACTACGCGGAGGTCAGCGACCGCTGGTATCTGCGCCACGACGGGCGCCGCACCGACCCCCGGGAGCTGGAGCGCGGGATCGCCGCCGAGACGGGGGCCGATCTCGCGCCGCCGGGCGGGGTGCTGCTGGTCGCGCGGTACGGCGGCGAGGCCGTCGGCACGGCGGGCGTACGGCTCCTGGAGGCGGGGACCGCCGAGCTGCAGCGGGTCTTCCTGCGGGCGGACGCGCGGGGCAGGGGCGGCGCCCCGGTCCTGCTGGCCGCCGCCGAGGACGCGGCCCGCGCCCTCGGCGCCCGGCGGATCGTCCTGGACACCCGCACCGACCTGGTGGAGGCCCGCGCGCTGTACGCGCGGCACGGCTACGCGGAGACCGCGCCCTACGAGGAGCGGCCGTACGCCGAGCACTGGTACGGCAAGGACCTCGTCCCTACACCGCCCGCAGGCGGCGCGTGGCCCCGTCGTGCGGGCGCTCCGACTCCGAGCCGCACAGCTCCGCGCTGAGCTGCTCGACCAGCTGGACCAGATCGGTCGGACGGCGCGGGTCCCACCAGTCGCCGAGCAGCTCGGACAGGGACTCCTCGCGGGCCTTGGCCAGGTGTGCGGCGACCTCGCGGCCCTCGTCGGTCAGCCGCATCTCCAGGCCCCGTCGTTCGGCGAGGCGCCGCTCCTCCACCTGGCGGGCGGCGGCCGTGATGACACTCAGCGGCACGGTGGTGCGTTCGGCGAGCACGGCGGGTTCGACGGTGCCGTGCCGGGCGATGCGCAGGAGGAGCCAGCCGGCGGCGGGCAGCAGGTCGTAGCCCGCGCGGGCGGTGATCCGCTCGTAGATCTCCCGGCGGCCCTCCCGCGTCCCGAGCACCGACAGGGCGCGCGCCACCTCGTCGTACGACGAGCGTTCGACGGGGTTGCTCGCGAGCGTCTGCGTCGTGTCGGGCGCGGTGACCGAGCCCCGCAGCTTGTCCTCGCGCAGGAACCAGGCGAGGACGAAGGCGGCCAGCGCAACCGGTGCCGCGTACAGGAAGACGTCCGTGATCGAGGAGGCGTACGCGTGCAGGGCGCTCGGCCGCAGTTCGGCGGGGAGGCGTGCGATGCCGCGCGGGTCGGCCTCCAGGGTGCTCACGCCGACGCCGGGCGGCAGCTGCTGTCCGGCAAGGGCGTCGGTGAGCTTGTCGCCGAGGCGGTTGGTGAAGATCGTGCCGAAGATCGCGACGCCGAAGGAGGCGCCGATCGAGCGGAAGAAGGTCGCGCCGGAGGTGGCGACGCCGAGGTCCTCGTAGCCGACCGCGTTCTGCACGATGAGCACGAGGACCTGCATGACCAGGCCGAGTCCGAGGCCGAAGACGAAGAAGTACGCGCTCATCTCGCCGGTGGAGCTGTGCTCGTCGAGCCGGTGCAGCAGGAGCAGGCCGACCGTGGTGACGGCGGTGCCGACGACGGGGAAGACCTTCCAGCGGCCCGTGCGGCTGACGATCTGGCCGGAGGCGGTGGTCGACAGGAGCATGCCGGCCACCATCGGCAGCATGTGCACGCCCGACATGGTCGGTGAGACGCCCTGGACGACCTGGAGGAACGTCGGCAGGTAGGTCATCGCGCCGAACATCGCGAAGCCCACGACGAAGCTGATGACGGCGGAGAGCGTGAAGGTGCGCACGCGGAACAGCCGCAGCGGGAGCACCGGCTCCGCGGCCTTGCGCTCCACGGCCACGAAGGCCGCGGCGAGGACCGCGCCGAGCACGGCCAGGCCGATGATCCGCGGCGATCCCCACGCCCACGTGGTGCCGCCGAGGGAGGCGACGAGGACCAGGCAGGTGGCGACGGAGGCGATGAGGAACGTACCGAGGTAGTCGATGGTGTGCCGGGTGTCGCGCTTCGGGATGTGGAGGGTGGTGGCGATGACGAGGAGCGCGACCACGCCGATCGGCAGGTTGACGTAGAAGACCCAGCGCCAGCTCAGGTGCTCGGTGAACAGGCCGCCGAGCAGCGGCCCGAGGACGCTGGTCGCGCCGAAGACCGCGCCGAACAGTCCCTGGTACTTACCGCGTTCGCGGGGCGGCACGAGGTCTCCGACGATCGCCATGGACAACACCATGAGCCCGCCGCCGCCAAGGCCCTGGAGGGCCCGGAACCCGATGAGCTGGGGCATGTTCTGCGCCATGCCGCACAGCGCCGAACCGACCAGGAAGATCATGATCGCGGTGAGGAAGAGCCTCTTGCGGCCGTACTGGTCGCCGAGCTTGCCCCAGAGCGGGGTCGCGGCCGTCGCGGCCAGCATGTACGCGGTGACGACCCAGGACAGGTGGTCCATGCCGCCCAGCTCGCTGACGATGGTCGGCAGGGCGGTCGAGACGATGGTCTGGTCGAGGGCGGCGAGCAGCATGCCGAGCAGCAGCGCGCCGATGGAGACCAGCACGCCGCCGTGAGGATGCCCGTTCACCCCCGGCCCGTGCGCGGGGTCGGGGCCCGGCCCGGCCGGGCGGGCGCTGACGTCCTGCGTCATGGGCACCTCCTGGAGGTTCCTGGGTCGGCCCGGAGCTGAGGGCGCTCCCCCTCCATCGTGGTCCGTGTGACCGGTTATGGCCTGTTGAAGCCGGGCCCCGCGTACTTCGCTGGACTCCTCGGGCGGACGGGACGGACGGGGCGGACGGGGCAGCGAGGACTGGGGGACGACGATGACCGAACCGGACAGACGGCGGTGCCCCGGGTGCGGGGCCGTGCGGGAGCCCGGCGGGGCCTCGGTGTGCGGCTGCGGCGGCCTCGGGGGGCGGTGCCCCGGGTGCGGGGCCCTGCGAGGGCCCGGCGGGGCTTCGGTGTGCGGCTGCGGCGGCCTCGAGGGGCGGTGTCCCGGGTGCGGGGCCGTGCGGGGGCCCGGCGGGGCCTCGGTGTGCGGCTGTGCGGGGCGTGCGGGGGAGGACGTCCGGCGGGAGCGGGCCGCGCAGGCGGCGGTCGCCGAGGACTTCGATCCGCTGCGCATCCGCCCGTACGTGTCCCTGCCCGCCCCGCCCCCGCCGGGCACCGCCACCCTGCCGACCGCCGCCGCCGTGGGCCTGCCGTCCGCTCCCCGGGGCGCCAGGGACGGGGCCGGGTCCGCTGAACCCGGCGCGGGCGCGGCGAGCGGGGACGCCGAAGCCGGCGGCCCTAGGGCCGGGCGGGGACGGGCGTACGTCCTGGTCGGCGGGGCCTGCGCGGTGGCGGCCGTCACCGCTGCCGCCGTCTTCGCGACCGGGCTCTTCTCGTCGGCCGCCGACCGGCCGACCCGGAACCACGCGCTGCCCGACGCCCCGGCACCGGCCCTCGCCCACCCGACGGGGTCCACCCCGCCCGCCGCGAGGCGCCCCGCGTCCCCGCCCCGCACCCACGCGCCCTCCGCCGCCCCGCCGACCGCGCCGAAGCCGTCCGCCTCGCCCACCCGCTCGGGACCGCCGAGACAGTCGTCGCCGCCCGCGCCGCCTCCCTCCGCACCGCCCTCGACCCTGCGCGCCACGGGCTCCGTGGACACCACGGGGTCCGGCGGACCGGCCACCGGGACGACCCTGCGGGAGGGCGACACGGGCCCCGGGGTCAGGGAGCTGCAGGCCCGTCTGGCGCAGCTGCGCCTGTACGCGGGCGAGCCGGACGGCGCGTACACCCGGGCCGTCACCGCCGCCGTGCTGCGCTACCAGTGGGCCAGGGGCCTGGCCGCCGACCGGCCGGGCGAGTACGGCCCCCGGACGCGGCGCAGCCTGGAGGCGGAGACACGGGAGCCATAAGTCCCGTGGTCGAGGACGCCGCACCGGGTATACGGCTCTGCGTGAAAGATCCCCGCTCCACGCCGCAGGCGGCCACCGCCCCGACGGCGCTCAAGAAGGCCCTGACCACCCCGCTCCTGTACTTCTTCATCCTCGGCGACGTCCTCGGCGCGGGCGTGTACGTCCTCGTCGGCCAGATCGCGGCCGACTCCGGCGGCGCCGTATGGGTGCCGCTGGTCGTCGCGCTGTGCCTGGCGCTGCTGACGGCCGCCTCGTACGCCGAGCTCGTGACGAAATACCCCCGCGCGGGCGGCGCCTCCCACTACACGACGCTCGCGTACGGGCCCTTCGCGGGGTTCCTCGCCGGGTTCTGCATGCTCGCCGCCGGCATCGTCTCGGTGGCCGCGCTGGCCCGCGGCTTCGCCGGTGACTACCTGACGGAGTTCGTCTCCTTCCCCGTCGCCCTGGTCGTCGTGGTCTTCCTGGCGGCGCTGGCGCTGCTGAACGCCCGGGGCATCAGGGAGTCGACGCGGGCCAACGCCGTCGCCACGGTCGTCGAGGTGAGCGGGCTGCTCATCGTCATCGGGCTCGGCCTGTGGATCGTGCTGCGCGGTGACGGGGACCCGGGGAGGCTGACGCAGCTGGGCACCGACAGCCACGGGCCCGCGGCGGCGGTGCTGAGCGGTGCGGTGCTCGCGTACTACTCGTTCGTGGGGTTCGAGACGTCCGTCAACGTGGCCGAGGAGACGCGGGACCCACGGCGTTCGTATCCGAGGGCGCTGTTCGGTGCCCTCATCACGGCAGGCGCGGTGTACGCGCTGGTGGGGGCGGCGGCCGCGGCGGCCGTGCCGACCGGGAGGCTGGCGGAGTCCAGCGGGCCGCTGCTCGAAGTGGTCCGGGAGGCCGGCGGTGTCCCCACGTCGCTGTTCAGCGCCATCGCGCTGGTCGCGGTCGCCAACGGCGCGCTGCTCACCGGCATCATGTCCTCGCGGCTCGCGTTCGGCATGGCGCGGGACGGCCTGCTGCCGGGGTTCCTGACGAAGGTGCTGCCGGGGCGGCGCACGCCGTGGGCGTCGATCGCCGCCACGACGGCGCTGTCCCTGCTGCTCGCCCTGACCGGCGACGTGGCCACGCTGGCCTCGACGCTGGTGCTGCTGCTCCTGGTGGTCTTCTTCCTGGTCAACACCTCGGCCCTGGTACTGCGCCGACGCGCCGCAACCGCCGGGGGCGCCGGGAGCGCCGGGGGCGCCGGGGAGCAGCCTGTCGGGGACCACTTCAAGGCGCCGGTGGCGGTGCCGTTCCTCGGCGCGGTCTCCTGCGTGGCGCTGGCGACCCAAGTGGAGCGCGAGGTGTGGTTCCGGGGCCTGATCGTGCTCGCGGTCGGCGCGGTGTGCGGCGCCTTCGCAGCGGCCCGCCTCCGCCGCGCCGCCCGCTGAGGCACCCGGCCCCGGGGGGGCCAGTCCCCCGCCGTGACGCCGGGCAAGGCGCATGGCGGGGGGCGGGGCGCCGGCAAGGCGCATGGCGGGGGGGCGTGGCGGGGCGCCGGCAAGGCGTATGGCGGGGGGCGTGGCGGGACGCCCGGCCGGTCACCCGACGGCACGCCCGATGGGGGACGTGGCGGGACGCCCGACAAGGCGCATGACGGAGACGCCGGCCGGTCACCCGGCGGGAGGCATGGCGGACGCCCGGAAAGGCCTGGCGGGCCGCCCGCCGGGGCGCCCCAGGTAGACGCCCGGCCGACGCCCGCCAGGGCGCCCGGTGAAACGCCGGCCGGGGGCGTGGCGCAGCCCTGTGCCACGCCCCCCGCCTGGCGCTCTGGGCGGCGGGAGTCGGTCAGGCGGGCAGGTCACCGGTGTAGCGGTAGATGTTGCCCGCCGAGTTGACGCCCCAGACCGTGCCGTCCGCACCCGCACCGATGTCCGTGAGCGCACCCGGCACCTGCGCCCAGGGACTCGCGTCGTTGTTCGCGAAGCGGTAGATGTTCCCGCCCGCGTTCACTCCCCACACCGTGGTGCGGGAGCCGGCCGCGATGCCCTTCAGGCCGCCGCTGATCTGCTTCCAGTGGCCCGCTTCCTGGTCACCGGTGTAGCGGTAGATGTTGCCCGCCGAGTTGACGCCCCAGACCGTGCCGTCCGCACCCGCACCGATGTCGGTGAGCGCACCCGGCACCTGCGCCCACGGGCTGGCGTCGTTGTTGGTGTAGCGGTAGATGTTCCCCGCCGCGTTGACACCCCACACGTTGGTCCTCGACCCCACCGTGATCCGGACCAGGCCGCCGCTGATCTGCTTCCAGTGGCCGGACTCCTGGTCACCGGTGTAGCGGTAGATGTTGCCCGCGGAGTTGACGCCCCAGACCGTGCCGTCCGCACCCGCACCGATGTCGGTGAGCCCACCGGGCACCTGCGCCCACGGGCTGGCGTCGTTGTTGGTGTAGCGGTAGATGTTCCCCGCCGCGTTGACACCCCACACGTTGGTCCTGGACCCCACGGCGATCCGGACCAGGGCCCCGCTGATCTGCTTCCAGTCGGCCATGTGCCGACTCCTCTCGCTGGGAAGTGGTGCCAGGACGCTTCCACAGCGGAACGGTTCTTCTGTTGAGCGGATTTAATACGGCAGGGGACTCATTGTCCGTAAGAGTACGTTTACGGAGAGGGTCACCCGCCCCGACTGGGTCACCGGCGCCGCACCCGGTCATGGAGCGACGCGAATGATCGTCGCCCGTGTGGGTTACTCACCGGCGCCAGGTTGACGGCGGGAACGTCACGCCGTGGCCCGTCCGGTCACCGCCCCGGCCCCCGCGTCACCCGAACGTCAGCCGGAACGCCCCGTCCCCCGCATCCGCGACCCGCACCCGCGTCAGGTCCGCCACATGGACGGTCGGCTCCAGCGAGGCGGCGCGTGCGCCGACGCCCACCACGCGCATCCCGGCCGCCCGGCCCGCGAGGATGCCCGCCCGCGAGTCCTCGAAGACCACGCAGTCCGCCGGGTCGACCCCGAGCGCCGCCGCCCCCTTGAGGAACCCCTCGGGGTCCGGCTTGCTCGCGCCCACGCTCTCCGCGGTCACCCGCACCTCCGGCAGCGCCAGCCCCGCCGCGGCCATCCGACCGGTGGACAGCGGCACGTCGGCGGAGGTCACGAGCGCGTGCGGCAGGCGCAGCCGGGCCAGCGAGGCCAGGAACGCGGGCGCGCCGGGCACCGGCACGACGCCCTCCATGTCGGCGGTCTCCGCGGCGAGCATCTCGCGGTTCTCGGCGTGGTTGTCGGCCATGGGCCGGTCCGGCAGCAGCAGCGCCATGGAGGCGTACCCCTGCCGTCCGTGGACGACCTCGATGACCTCGCCGAAGTCGAGCCCGTGCCGCTCGGCCCAGCGCCGCCAGCAGCGCTCGACGACGGCGTCCGAGTTGACGAGGGTGCCGTCCATGTCGAGGAGGACGGCCCGGACGGTCAGTGCAGAGTCGGCGGTCGTGGCCGTCATCGACGTACTCCAGGGCGCAGAGGAAGATCCCGCGGGAAGAGCCGCCACGGGCCGGACCCGCGACGGGAGGATCAAGGCGGCCCCGCCCGCCGGTCAGGGAGTACGGGCGGAGCCACTTTGTTCCTGCACGGTACAAAACAAGCACGCCAAAAGCCAACGCCGCAGGTCAGATGGGCCAAGGTCGGCAAAACGGACCGCATCACGCAAGCGCACGGACCGAGGTCACGCAAGCGCACGGACCGACGTCACACAAGCGCCTCGTAGAGGCTCCACACGCCGAGGCCCAGCATCAGCAGCGCCGCGATCTTCGTGATGAGCGCCAGCGGAACCCGCTTCATCAGCGCCTTCCCGCCGACGATGCCGAGCCCGGCGACCGCCCACAGCGCGAGCACCGCGCCGAGGCCCACGGAGAGCGGGTCGTCGTAGCGGGCGGCCATGTTCGCGGTCATGATCTGCGTCAGATCGCCGAACTCGGCGACCAGGATGAGCATGAAGCCCGCCCCGGCGACCTTCCAGAAGCTCTGGTCCTCGGGCTGCCTGACCTCTTCCTCCTCACCGGCGCCCTTCAGCAGCAGCATCGCGGCGCCGCCGAGGAAGAGGACGCCGGTCAGGGCGTGGACCAGCTGCTGCGGCAGCAGGGTCAGCACACTGCCCGCCGCGACGGCGAGCACCACATGGACGGTGAAGGCGGCCGCGACCCCGGCGAAGACGTACGAGGCGCGGTAGCGCGTGCCGAGGACGAGGCCGGCCAGGGCCGTCTTGTCCGGCAGCTCGGCAAGGAAGACGACGCCGAAGACGAGTGCCGTCACGGTGATGCTGATCAAGGGTTCCTCAATCGGTCGGGGCCGCCCCACCGAGAGTGTTCCACCGCTTCGCGTACGACACCTCGGCACGGCAGCGCACACGGACGCGCACGGATGTGCGCGTCCGGGCACACGCGGTTCGCGCATGCCCGCACTGCTTGCCGAAGGTCTCGCTGGCCGGCCCAACGGGGCCTGCCTCCGGGCGCCGGCTCAGACGAGCTGAGCAGTATGTCGACGGTCCGGCGAAGAGCTACTCCCCTTCTGCGCCGTCCATCGTACGGGACGGCGCACGACACGCGGCCAGGGCCTTTCGGCCCGCGCCGGAGCGACGCCAAGTGACCTGGATCACTCGAACGCAACTCCCGCCCCACGCAATGCACATGACGGCGCGCCAGAACCATTGAACTTTCCACCTGATTGACGCGACCCTGTCATCAGACACACACCCCCCGGCCATCCCGCCCCACGAGCCTGGCCGCCCCACCGGTCAACGTCCCCCCACGTCAAGGGAGTTCACATGTCCTCTGTCTACGCGCGTCGACACCGCACGGCCGCCCTCGGCGCCACCGCCCTGCTGGCCTGCGCGGCCGTCCTCACCACCGGCACCCCCGCCCAGGCCGCTCCCCCCGAGCCGGTGAGCGCCGCCACCGCGCGCACCTACCTCGGCGAGCTGACCGTCAAGGCGGAAGGTTCCTCCGACGGCTACAGCCGGGACAAGTTCCCGCACTGGAGCACCCAGTCCGGCACGTGCAACACCCGCGAGGTCGTCCTCAAGCGCGACGGCACGAACGTCCAGCAGGACGCCGCCTGCGCGGCGGTCTCCGGCACCTGGAAGTCCCCCTACGACGGCGCCACCTGGACCGCCGCCTCCGACATCGACATCGACCACGTCGTGCCGCTCTCCGAGGCCTGGCGCTCCGGCGCCAGCGGCTGGACCACCGCGCAGCGCCAGGGCTTCGCCAACGACCTCTCCCAGCCGCAGCTGATCGCGGTCACCGACAACGTCAACCAGGCCAAGGGTGACCAGGACCCCGCCGAATGGATGCCGCCCACGGCCTCCTACCACTGCTTCTACGCCCGCATGTGGGTCGACGTGAAGCAGCACTACAAGCTCACGGTGGACCCCGCCGAGAAGAGCGCCCTGACCTCGATCCTCAGCGGCTGCTGAGCCCCTCGCCGGGCCGGACACCCCGGAATCGCCCCACCGGCCTCCGTCGTTCCGTACCGTACGGGGACGACGGAGGAGGGTGATCGCCTGTGGCACGGCTGCGGCTCGGTCCACTGCTGAGACATGTCGACGGCGCCTCGGCGACCGTCTGGGTCGAGACCGACGGGCCCTGCGCCGCCGAGGTGCGGTGCGCGGACGGCTCGCGCGGCTCCGCGCGCACCTTCCAGGTCGCGGGGCACCACTACGCCCTGATCCCGGTCACCGGGCTGACGCCGGGCACCGAGACGGCGTACGAGGTGCGGCTGGGCGGCGCCGAGGGTCCCGGGGACGGCGAGCACGTCGTCTGGCCCCTGCCCGACTCCCGCTTCCCCGCCAGCACCATCCGCACCCTCGCCGAGGACGGCACCGCCGAGCTGCGCGTCACCTTCGGCTCGTGCCGCTGGGCCGCGCCGCCGTCCGGCGGGGACGACCCCGTGGGGCCCGACGCGCTGGACACCCTCGCCACCCGCATCGCCGCCGACCCGACCGCCGCCCGCCCCGACGTCCTGCTGCTCCTCGGCGATCAGGTGTACGCCGACGAGACCTCCCAGGCGATCCGGCGCCGGCTCGCCGCGCGCAGGGACCTCTCCGAGCCGCCGGGCGCCCAGGTCGCCGACTACGAGGAGTACACCTACCTCTACTACGAGTCCTGGCTGGACCCGGAGGTGCGCTGGCTGCTGTCCACCGTGCCGAGTTGCATGATCTTCGACGACCACGACGTGATCGACGATTGGAACACCAGTGCGACCTGGGTGGCCGACATGCGGGCCACCCCCTGGTGGCGCGAGCGCATCCTGAGTGGCCTGATGTCGTACTGGGTCTACCAGCACCTCGGCAACCTGCGGCCGGCGGAACTGGAGAGCGACGACGTCTACGCCGCCGTCCGCGCCACGCCCGACGGCACGGACGCGCTGCGCGCCTTCGCCGCGGCCGCCGACGAGGATCCGGCCTCGACCCGCTGGAGCTACCGGCGGGACTTCGGGCGCGTACGCCTGTTGATGGTCGACACACGCGCGGCCCGCGTGCTGCGGGAGGACGAGCGCGCCATGCTGGACGCGGGCGAGGCGCGCTGGCTGCGCGAGCAGGCGGTGGAGGGCGCGGGCGGCTTCGACCACCTCCTCATCGGCTCGTCCCTGCCCTGGCTGCTGCCGCACCTCATCCACGACGCCGAGGGCTGGGCCTCGGCGCTGTGCCGGGGGGAGCGGGGCGAGCGCTGGGCCCGGTTCGGCGAGAACCTGCGCCGCCGCGCCGACCTGGAGCACTGGCCGGCCTTCCCGGCGTCCTTCGAGGCGCTGACCGCGCTGGTCGCCGAGGCGGGCACGGGCGAGGGCGCGCCCGCGACGGTGCTGGTGCTCTCCGGGGACGTCCACCACGCCTATGTCGCCGAGCCCGCCTGGCCCAAGGGCACCGGCCCCGACGCCCATGTCCTCCAGCTGACCTGCTCCCCCGTCCACAATTCCATCCCCACCTCGGTCACGCTCGGCTTCCGCTTCGGCTGGAGCCGCGTCGGCCGGGCGCTGGGCCGGCGTTTCGCGCGGCACGCCGACGTCACCCAGGCGGGCATCGACTGGCGGCGCACGGGCGGCCCCTGGTTCGGCAACCAGCTCATGACCCTGACCCTGCGCGGCCGCACCTGCCTCCTGCGCCTGGAGCAGGCCCGGCGGTCCCGCGGCGCCGAGGCCCGCCTGGAGACGACGGAGGAACGACGCCTGTCCTAGGGCCTGACTTCCGGATCTCGCCGGGCTCGCCCGGCGAGCCCCTCGCGCCCCACGTGACACACCCCACACCCTTCGACGGATCCTCCGTGCGGGGTTCGGCATCCGGGGTCACGGCGGCATGATGAGGCGGACCATCCGCTTCCAGCGTTCACCAAGCGTTCTCTATGCACCGGGAGTCACGCCTTTGTCCGCATCTCTGCCCGTGCCGCGCCCGTCCGCGCCACGTCCGCCCGCACCGAAGGCGACCGTCGCCCTCGCCCTGGTCGGCGCGGGCCCCCGCGGCACCAGCGTGCTCGAACGGCTCTGCGCCTCGGCGGGCGAGCTCCTCGCCCCGGGGACACGGCTGACGGTGCACGTCGTGGACCCCGCGCCGCCGGGCGCCGGGCAGGTCTGGCGGACGGCGCAGCCCGAGACGCTCCTGATGAACACCGTCGCCTCGCAGGTGACCCTCTTCACCGACGAGAGCGTGGACTGCTCGGGCCCGATCCGGCCGGGACCGAGCCTGTACGAGTGGGCGGCGGCCGGCCGCGTCCCGGGGCTCGGGCCCGACGACTACCCGAGCCGCGCCTGCTACGGCCGCTACCTGGAGTGGGTCTTCGCCGAGACGGTGCGCGGCGCCCCGGGGCCGGTCCGCGTGCAGGTCCACGCGGCGCGCGCCGTGCGCCTCGACGAGACCGCCGCCGACGGCACGCAGCACCTCGTACTGGACGACGGCCGCGAGCTGACCGGCCTTTCGGCCGTCGTCCTCGCCCAGGGTCATCTGCCCACCCGCGCCGACCGCGAGGAGGAGCGCCTGGCCGGGCACGCCGCCGCGCACGGCCTGCGCCACTTCGCGCCCGCCAACCCCGCCGACCTCGACCTGACGGCGATCGCCCCCGGCGAGCCCGTCCTGCTGCGCGGCCTCGGCCTCAACTTCTTCGACCACATGGCGCTGTTGACCGGCGGTCGCGGCGGCCGTTACACCCGCACCCCCGACGGCGCCCTGCGCTATGAGCCCTCCGGTCGGGAGCCGCGGCTGTACGCGGGCTCGCGGCGCGGCGTTCCGTATCAGGCGCGCGGGGACAACGCGAAGGGCCCCTACGGGCGGCACGAGCCGGTCGTCCTCACCGACGACGTCATAGCCGGCTTCCGCAAGCGCGCGGACAGCGGTGACGCCCCCGACTTCCTGGACGAGATATGGCCCCTGGTCGCGAAGGAGGTGGAGACGGTCCATTACGCGGCGCTGATCGCCGCGCGCGGCGGCGACCCCGAGGAGTTCCGGGGGAGGTTTCTCGCCACCGCCCACCGCAGCCCCCAGGAGGCCGCGCTGCTGGACGCGGCGGGCATCGCCGAGGCCGACCGCTGGTCCTGGGACCGGCTCTCGCGGCCGCACCCCGACCGGCCCTTCGTCACCCCCCAGGAGCACCGGAGCTGGCTCCTCGCCCATCTGCGCGAGGACGCCGCGCAGGCCGCGCTCGGCAATGTCGCGGGCCCGGTGAAGGCCGCGCTCGACGTCCTGCGCGACCTGCGCAACGAACTGCGCAGGATCGTCGACCACGGCGGCCTGTCCGGCGCCTCCCGCCGCGCGCACCTGGATCGCTGGTACACGCCGCTCAACGCCTTCCTCTCCATCGGCCCGCCGCGCCGCCGCATCGAGGAGATGGCGGCGCTCGTCGAGGCGGGCGTCCTGGACGTGCTCGGCCCGCGCCTGGCCGTGCGGCCCGACGGCGGCGCGTTCCTCGCGTACTCGCCGGACGTGCCGGGTTCCGATGTGCGCGTCACCACACTGATCGAGGCCCGGCTGCCCGAGCCGGACGTGCGCCGCACCGCCGACGAGCTGCTGCGCGACCTCCTCGAAGCGGGCCGGTGCCGCCCCCATGTGGTCGACGGCTACGAGACCGGGGGCCTGGACGTGACACCGCGCCCGTACCACCTGATCGACCGTCAGGGGCGGGTCCACACACGGCGCTTCGCGTTCGGCGTGCCCACGGAAGGGGTGCACTGGGTGACGGCGGCCGGCGCCCGGCCCGGGGTCGACTCGGTCACGCTGTCGGACGCGGACGCGGTGGCCCGGGCCGCGCTGCGCGCCGCCGCCGAGGACGCCGGCGCGGCCCTCTCCAAAGGCGGGCAACCGCGGCCGGCCCCCGAAGTGGAGTCCCCGGAGTCCCAGGCTGACCAAATGTTGAACTTGCAAGCACTAATTAGGTACCCCTAATCTTGGGCCTCCGCTCGGTTCCCGTCCCCAACCGAAGGAGTCCCCTGCCATGACCGAACACCTCAACAGAGCCCAGCCCTACGCCCTCGGGCTGTTCCGCATCGTGATCGGCCTGCTCTTCGCCTGCCACGGCGCCGCCTCCCTCTTCGGCGTCCTCGGCGGCGCGGGCGGCGACGGCAGCACCGTCGACGCCGGCACCTGGCCCGGCTGGTACGCGGCCGTGATCCAGCTCGTCGGCGGCGGTCTGGTCCTGCTCGGCCTCGGCACCCGCGCCGCGGCGTTCATCTCGTCCGGCTCGATGGCCTACGCCTACTTCAAGGTCCACCAGCCGGAGGCCCTGTGGCCCATAGAGAACGGCGGCGAGGCCTCGGCGATCTTCTGCTGGGCGATGCTGCTCCTCGTCTTCACCGGCTCCGGCGCGTTCGGCCTGGACCGGCTCCTCGCCGCGCGCGGCGCCCGCGAGGACGACAAGCCCTCGGAGCGGGCGCCCGTCGCGGCCTGAGCCTCTCCCGACCGACAGCACCCTCTCGTACGCCTGTACACGTCCGTCCCTGCGTACGAGAGGGTGCTAGCGCGGCTCGAACGGCACCGTGAAGCAGGCCAGGCGGTCGCCCGCGCCGCCCTGCTCGCGGTGCAGGACCACGGAGGCCGCCTCGCCCGGCCGGAAGCCCCAGCGATGGTGCGCGCGTGCCGAACCGGTGCCGTCCGCCTCGGCGGTGAAATCCAGCCACACCTCGTTGCGCGGGTTGAGATAGGCGGGGTCCTTCGACGGCTGCACCGGGTCCACGCGGTGCTGGTAGTGGCCGCCGGAGGCCTCCGGGCGCGCGCCGCACGGCTTGCGGTGCACATGGACGCCGTACGCGTGTCCCGGCTTCAGTCCCCTGACCCGCAGCGTGACGGTCGTTCCGCGCTCGTCGCCGTGCTGGCGCACCAGGATCCAGGACGCCGCGGGCACCAGCCGCATGTCGTAGGTGACCGCGGGCGAGGGGATGAACGCCGTGGGCGGCGCGAACCGCCCCTCCGCCAACACCTCGTGGGATGTGGCTCCGCCGCCGCCGAGGCCGCCCGCGGCCAGTACCGCCGTCGCCACGGCGCCGACCAGTGTCGCTGCCACCATCACTAACTCCTGTCGTTCGCGCCTGCCGTGGGTGGGATCGCGCGGCCACCTTCGTCCTGCCTCGTTCGTACGGGATTCCGGGGCCGCGCGCTCCACCGGAGGGGGCAGCCGGGTGAACGTGACGCGGCGGTCACCCGGGCCCCCAGTGGATCTACGGCACGGTGTGCGGCGTACGCTGTACAGCTGTCATCAGGCCGCCCCTGCCGTTTCCCCGGGACACAGCGGCAACGCGCTGCCGATCGGGGAGTCACGGGGAGTTGTGGTGCTTGTCGAGAGTGTGGGGGCGCTGACCGGCAGTCCATGGATCTACGCGGTCGTGGCCCTGTCCGTCCTGTTCGACGTGTTCGTGCCGGTCCTGCCGAGCGGCGTCCTCGTCATCATGTCGGCCACCGCCGCGGCCGCCGCGGGCACGGGTCGTGTGCCGCACAACGTCCCGGACATCCTGCTGCTGACGCTCAGCGCCGCCACCGCCTCGGTGCTCGGTGACATGGCCGCCTTCCGCCTCGCCTGGCGGGGCGGCGAGCGCCTCGACCGAGCCATCGCCCGCTCCCGCCGGCTGACCAGCGCGCAGGAACGTCTCGGCGCGGCGCTCTCGCGGGGCGGCGGCGCGCTCGTCGTCATCGCGCGCTTCGCCCCGGCGGGCCGCTCGATCGTCTCGCTCGGCGCGGGCGCGGCCCATCGCAGGCTGCGCGAGTTCCTGCCCTGGTCGGCGCTCGCGGGTCTGGCCTGGGCCGGCTACAGCGTGGCGCTCGGCTACTTCGGCGGCCAGTGGCTCGGCGCGACCTGGCTGGCCACGGGCGTCTCACTGCTGCCGCTCTTCGCGGCGGGCGCGGCAGCGGCGTTCCTCGTCCGCCGCCCCCGGACGAGGGCCGCCTGACCCTCGCCGACTTAGGCACGGGCCGGGGCGAGGGGTGGCTGGCGCCGCTCATGATGTGCGGGCCCCGGCGAGAGCTGGCTGACCCCCGGTCTACAAGGCGCGGGCCCGGACGACGACCGGCCGATCCCCCGCTTTACGAGGCGCGGGCGCCGCGTACCTCCAGGTCGTCCAGCAGGTGCGCGGTCGCCTCGGCGACGGCTTCGACGGCCCGGTCGAAGACCTCGCGGTTGTGCGCGGCCGGGGCGCGGAACCCGGACACCTTGCGCACGTACTGGAGCGCGGCGGCCCGGATCTCCTCCTCGGTGGCGTCCTCGGGGATGGCGGGCGGGCGGAGCGTCTTGATGCTTCGGCACATGCCTCCAGCTTGCCACCGTGCTTCCCCGGCCTCCATACGCCCGGATGGGGCGAACTCCGACATGACCCGGGTGTCACTCGCACAACAAATTCGAACAGGAGTACCATTCCCCTCGTGCCCGCATCCCCTTCCGCCCGTGACTTCCCGAGTGACCTCCTCGCCGGTCAGGAGGAACTGCACCAGGTCCGCTCGGAGCTTCTCGCGCTGCTCAAACGGCTCCCCTGGTCGGTCGCGCCCCACGACGGCTTCAGCGACAGCGGCGGCTGGCGCAGCGTGGAACGGTCCGCCTCCCCCGGCTGGACGCCGGAGGAACAGGCCGAGGTGGAGAAACTGCGGGCGCGGGAGCGGGAGTTGGCGATCTTCGTGACCTGCCACCGCTACTGGCAGCAGCTGTCCGGCCCCGATGCGGTCGCGGCGCGGGCCGCCCTCAAGCACGCGCACGAGGCGCCGGACGAGCCCGGGCCCGCAATCTAGGGGGCGGCGTAACGCGTCACGTCGGTGATCCGGCAGGTCACCTGCCCGGACGCCTCCCGCGTACCGGTGGCCGTTTCGTTGGCCACCCGGCCCGGGGACCAGATGGTTCGTACCGGTGGAGCCGTCGGAGACGCGTTCGCCCCGCGCATCGAGGAACTCGACATCAACCCAGTAGTTCGCGGTCTTGGAACTGTGGTCGGTATTGCGCACCTCGGCGGTCGGCCACCGCATGCCTTCCAGGACGGCGCACTTGGTGACGCCCCCAACAACTCACGCGACTCACGGCCGAGAACCGCGGATCATCCCTCCGCCGCTCGCGCGTAGTCCTGTGCCATGCCGCCGGCGAAGTCGTACAGGACGACCGCTTCGTCGCCGACGACCCAGGCGTCGTGACCGGGCGAGCACACGAAGACGTCTCCGGGTCCGACCTCACTCTCGGCCCCGTCGTCCATGCGCAGATGCATCCGCCCCTCGACGACGTAGCCGTTGTGGTGGATCTGGCAGCTCTCCGTGCCCGCGAGCGGGGCCACGGACTCCGACCAGCGCCAGCCGGGCTCGAAGGTGCCCACGGCGAAGTCCAGCCCCGTGAGATGGACGGCTTCCAGATGCCCCCGCGGAAAATCGCGCCGCTCATCCGACTTCTCGACCGTCTTGACCTCCATCATGACGATCTCCTCCTCCACTCGGGCCGCCCCTTCCACTCCATCGTCCGTCTGTCAAACGGGGGGCGCCACTTGGGGGTTGTAGGGCGGCAGCGCGCACGACAGAGCCCCACCAATTCAGGTGCGAGGCTCCGCCACTGGTCAGACCCGCGAGACCACCGAGATCACCGAGTCGTTTCCCTCTCGGTCACGATCGGCCGGTGCGTGGACGCGCGACGGCCGTATTTCCTCACCAGGCCGCATCCAGAAAGGCAGCGTCAATTGGAAGTCGATTTTCCATTTCTTCATATATTACATGATGTATTTGGTGACCCCGTCCCGAATCACCCTGAGAGATCTCAACCCAAGGAAGTTGCCCGCGTAATATGCCAGGCGACAGAAATGGCGATTTCCGGATATCCGGCATTCGCGCGCCACCATCCCGTCAGGAGCTGGCTTCTCGATGAGACTGAATACATTCGCCGCACCTCACTGGCCCCGAACATCGGCCTGGCTGGCAGCGCTGCTCGCTGCGGTGATCGCCGCCGCTGTCGTGGCCGTGACGCCGACGCGGGCAAACGCGATCGCCCTACCGGTGCCCCTGGGGACCGCTGACAGCTTCGCGGTTCTGGCCGGGGAGTCGGTCACCAACACCGGCCCCTCGGTCATCACCGGCGACGTCGGAGTGCACCCGGGGACCGCCATCTCCGGTTTCCCGCCGGGAGTGGTGAACGGGACGTTCCATTCCGCGGACGCCGTGGCCGCAGGAGCCAAGAGCGACCTGGTCGCGGCCTACAACAATGCGGCCGGGCAGTCCTCGGACGCCGATCTCCCTCCGGACGCCGGCGGTCTGACGCTCGCCCCGGGCGTCTACACGGCGTCGTCCACTCTCGGCCTCACGGGCACGCTCACCCTGGACGGCGAGAACAACCCCGATGCCATCTGGGTGTTCCAGGTCGGTTCGGGCCTGACGACGGCCTCGGCCAGCAGCGTCAGCCTCATCAACGGCGCCTCGCCGTGCAATGTGTTCTGGCAGATCGGCAGCTCGGCCACCCTCGGAACCGATTCCGACTTCGTCGGCACCCTCATGGCCATGACGTCGATCAGCGCCACCACGGGGGCGGACATCGAGGGCCGGGCGCTGGCCCGTAACGGGTCCGTGACGCTGGACACCAACACGATCACGCGACCTGCCTGCACCGGGCGCACCACGGGCGGGACGACCGGTGGTGCCATCGCGGGCACGACCGGCGGGACCGCCACGGGCGGCCTGATCGCGGGCACGACCGGAGGAACGAACGGGGGCACCGCCAGCGGGGGTACCTCCAACGGCGGTACCACGGGCGGCACCGGCGGTGTGATCGCCGGTGTCACGACGGGCGGTGCCACTGGCGGAGTGCTCGGCGGAGTGCTTGGTGGGGTGACGACGGGCGGCCTCATCGCGGGCACCACGGGTGGCACTACAGGCACGACGACCGGCGGCGCGACAGGCGGAGGCGGCCACAAGCCACCGGGCAAGCCTGGCCATGAGCACGGGCACGGGCACGACAAGCCTGGCCACGGCCATGGGCACGGGGACGGGCATGGGCACGGGGACGGGCATGGGCACGGGGACGGGCATGGGCACGGGCACGACAAGCCTGGCCACGGACATGAGCACGGCCATGGGTACGGGCACGACAAGCCTGGCCACGGCCATGGGCACGGGTACGGGTACGGCAAGTCCGGCGGCAGCCACGGCTGACCCGGCGGTCACGTGGGCCCGTAATCCCTCGCGTCGAGCGCGTCGGGCCGGCCGGTTGCCTGTGGGTGGGTAAGACGCGGGGCGTGCGGGTGGGTGGTCAAGTGACTCCCCCCGCACGCCCCGCGCGACAACGGAAGAAGCGGAAATGAGCAGCGAGATGGGACGGTCGGGCAGCATCTTGCCGAGCTGTGCCGAGCACGCGGAAACAAGAAAACCGGAGCCCTCCGGCGCCGGCTCGGCGGAAAGTGGACGCAGCGGAATGCTCGACGCCGGTCATGGTGGGGCGGGGCGACCGTGTCGCTCACTGCGGGCGGCCATGCAGGCCACCGTGGTCCTGTGCCTTGCCGTGACAATAATTCATGTGATCCTCGTATTTCTCCACGTGGCGCCGACGAATGCCATCTCGCAGCGGTACACCAAGCAGATCAACGCGTGGGTCTATCCGTTGTTCGAGCAGAACTGGCGACTCTTCGCCCCGGATCCGGAAAGGGTCAACAGGCAGATCTCGGCACGCACTGCGCGGACCACTCCGGACGGCACCGTGCGGGTGAGCCGCTGGCTCGATCTGAGTGGCGTGGACAATTCCGCGATCGAGCACAACCCCTTTCCGAGCCATACGACGCAGAACATGCTGCGCCGAGCCTGGAGCTCGTACCTCGAAACGCTGGGAGGCAACGACCAGCCGCGATCGGAGCGGGCCGTGATGATCCAGCAGTACCTCCGCAACATCGCGGCGGATCGCATCGCCGACCGGCGCGGCGGCACCTTCGACTCCCTTCAACTGCGGGTGGTGACGCTGCCCGTCGCTGCCCCCGGTCGGTCCGGAGGCAGTCGTTCGGACCGTGCCACGCACAAACCCGTGGACACCCGTTACCTGCCCTGGTGGAAGGTGGCCCCCCATGGCACCCGCTGAGCCGACCCCGACCACGCCACCCATGCCGGTGAAGCGCGACACCGAGCGAGCAGGCACACCCGCCACGACGCAGCGCGTGCTCGACCGCATCGCCGCGTACTGCACCCTGCTGGTCGAGCGGCCGCACTCCCTGTACGCGGCGGCAGTGCTGCGCATCGGCTACGGCCTGCTCTACCTCGTCTTCCTGCTACGTGAATTTCCGCACCGCAACGAGATCTGGGGGCCGGATTCGCCGTGGGCCCCCACATTGGCGAGACAATTGTTCGAACAGACGGGATGGGCGAGCTTCCTCACCCTGTCCGACAACCACGCGTATTTCGAGTTCTGTTACGCGACGGCCGTGCTCACGTCCGTGTTGTTCACGCTCGGTTGGCGGACCAGGGCGATGTCCGTACTGTTCGCCGTCGTCGTGGCGTCCTTCCACGCCAGGGCGATCTTCATGACGGACGGGGGAGACAATCTCATCCTCCTCATGGCCGTCTACCTCGCGTTCACGGCCTGCGGCCGACGCTGGTCCCTCGACGCCCGCCGGGCCCGGCTGGGCTCAACCGGGGGGCCAAGGACACCCTTCCCCCTGAGGGCCGGGGGCGAGCGCCTGCCCCATCTCCGCGACGCCCGACTGGGCGTGGTCACAGTCCTGCACAACTGTGGCATGTTCGTCATCGCCGCCCAGGTGTGCTTCCTCTACGGATCGGCGGGCCTGTACAAGGTGCAGGGCGGTACCTGGGGCGACGGGACCGCCCTGTACTACGCCCTGAACCTCGATCTGTTCCAGCCCTGGCCCGCGCTCTCGCACATGGCCGACGACCACCGGATGCTGATCGCGGCCGCCTGCTACCTCACCGTCTTGTTGCAGGTGGCTTTCCCCTTCGCCCTCTTCGGCAGGCTCAAATACCCGGTCCTGGTCATGCTGCTGACCATGCACACCGGCATCGCGGTGCTCATGGGCCTGCCGCTCTTTTCCGCTGCGATGATCGTCGCGGACGCGGTCTTCCTGCCGGACCGCTTCTACCGCTTTTCAGAACTGGTCTGCCGGCGTGCACTCCGGCGCGTCGGCCCCGGCGGCCGGGTCCCGGCATCCGGGCCGGAAGCCGACCTCGTGCCAGCCCAGCCGAACCGGGCTCCTGAATGCCCGTCCTGTCGGACGCGAACACCCTCACCCGTGTCGTCGGCGCCCCGGGCCGCAACGTCCACGACGGCGAAGGGCTGAAGCCCGTGATCGCGGGTCACCGGACGCCCGTTGCGATGCCGCCCCACATCCAGACCGGGCAGGGCGCGAAAAGGCCCCCCGACCGATCACGGTCGAGGGGCCGGTAACAGGCTTCGCCTGCTCTCGTACCACCCGGTGGGCGCGGACGGTTTCGAACCGCCGACATCCTCCTTGTAAGGGAGGCGCTCTACCCCTGAGCTACGCGCCCGGGACGAGTGGACAGCCTACCTTGCCGCAGGCGGTGCCCCGCAAACCCGTCCGCCCGCCGCGAAGGCCGCGGGCCCACCGCGCGCGCCGCGAACTGATCGGCCCGTGTGTTCGTCCCTCACCGGTGGGAGAATGTGACACCGGGGCAGGGCGGACAGGGCGGAACAGCACGGGAGAGGGATAGTGACGGCGACACTTTGGCAGCCGTACACACCGGACGGATCGGAGACCGAGAGCGGGAGCGGGTCCAGGGAGGGCGTCGGCTTGAGTGGCGGGAGCGTATGCCCCCGTGCCCCCCGTGCCCCCCGTGGTGGCGCCCGCGGAGCTCTGCGGGACGTTCTCGCCCTCGCCCTGCTGCCCCTGCCGCTGCTCGCCCTCGTCGCCCCGGCCGCGTTCGCGGGCGGCGGCACGCGCCGGTGGTTCGGCGGGCGCGGCGAGAGCGAGCGGGCCGAGGCGCAGGCCGCGAAGGACGCCGCGGCCGCCGCCTTCTACGAACTGGACACCGCCCAGCGCGATCTGCGGATCTCCATCGAGACGATCACCGCGGTCGACTCCTCGCCCGCCGCTCAGCGCGCCGTCTCCGACTTCGCGGCGATCGGCCGCCGCATCGACGAGGCCAGCGGTCGGTACATCAGCGCGGTGGATGCCCACGACCTCGACCGGGACGATCTGGAGGCCTCGGTGGCGTCCCGGGCCAGGGCCGAGCTGACGCGGGCCACGGACGAGCTGACCCAGGTCCGCGCCGACCTGGACCGCTTCCAGCAGGGGCTCGGCCCGCTGCTGGACAAGGCGGAGACCCAACTGGCCCGCCTCGCCCCCGCCGTCGAGCGGGCCCGCCAGACGCTGCTCGCCGCGAGCAACGCCCTGGACGCGGTGCGGGCCGCGGGCCTGAAGGCCGACGACCTGGCCGCCCGCCTCGCCGCCCTCGGCCCCGAGCTGACCAAGCTCAACCAGGGCGCGGGCCGGCACGGCGTACCGGAGACCCTTCAGCGCGCCGACCGTGTGCTGCGCGACGCCGAGGCCGTGCGCGCCGAGGCCGAGCGGCTGCCCGAGCGCGCCGCCGAGATCGACCGGCGGCTGGTGTCCCTGCGTACCCGCGCACAGGCGCTGACCACCCGCAGCGGCCAGGTCGAGCCGATCCTCAGCGAGCTGCGCCGGCGGTTCACGCTGGCCTGCTGGCAGGACCTCCAGCACGTGCCCGAGCAGGCGGCGCAGAGCGTGCACCAGGCCGAGGCCAAGCTGACGGAGGCCCGTCAGGCCCGCGAGGAGCAGCGCTGGCCGGACGCCACGGCGCTGCTCTCCACGGTCCGGGCCCTGCTGAACTCCACGGACGAGGCGGTCTCCGCCGCCGGTGACCGGCTCCAGCGGCTCAACGCCGTGGCGAAGGACCCCCAGCAGGAGATCGAGCGGACCCGGTTCGCGATCCGCGACGCCCAGCGGCTGGCCATGGCGGGCCGCCAGACCCCCGAGCCGCGCCACGCCCGCCCACTGGACGACTCGGTGGCCCGCCTCGACCGCGCGGTGGCGTCCCTGGAGGGTCGCCACCCCGACTACTGGCACTTCCTGACCGAGACGGAGGCGGTCCGCGCCACGGTGGCCCGCGTGGTCACGCAGATCCGCGAGGAGCGCGGCCACGGCGCGTGAGGGGCACGCACGCATACGTGAGGGACACGCACGCATAAGGGACACGCACCCTCACGCCCCCTCAGCCGCAGCAGCCCCCACCGCAGCAGCCCCCGCCCCCGCCGCCCCCGCGAGGCGCGGACGCGGGCGCGGAGGCCGAGGAGGAGCCTCCGACGGCAACGGTCGACAACAGCTTCACCGTGTCCTCATGCCCGACAGGGCACACCGCGGGATCGGCGGACTCCGCCATCGGACGGCTCAGTTCGAACGTGTCGCCGCAGGACCGGCACCGGTACTCGTATCGAGGCATGCGCACAGGCTAACCGGGCTTCCCCGCCCCGAGGAATGCCCGCAGGATCTCCTCCCCCGCCGCGATGCCGCGCTGCGGCAGCACCGTGAGGCCCGGCGCGACGAAACCGGCGTCGGCCAGTTCGCCGTGGCCGGGGCGCCAGGAGCGGTCGCCGGCGAGCAGCAGGTCGGTGTCGAGCAGCGAGTCGCCGGCGGTGAGGATCTCGTCCGCGCCGATCCGCCGCGCGACCTCCCGGACCGCCGCGCTCTTGGTGAGCGGCTGCGGCACGGCGTAGATCTTGCGGCCCTGGAGCGAGACGGTCCAGCCGCGGGCCAGGGCCCACTCCCCCAGTTCCTTGACCCAGCCCTCGGGCAACAGTGAGCGCTCTACGACGAGGTACGCGAAGAGGTCCTCGGCGACGCGTTCCTTGAGGAGCCAGGCGGGGTCGGCGGTGCGCACGAGGTGCGCGCGGACCTCGTCGAGCGAGGCGCACTCGTCGGCCAGGCGGCGCGCCACCCGCGCACGCCACTCGGGGTCAGGGGCGCCGTCGACCAGGATGTGCCCGCCGTTGGCGCAGATCGCGAAGCGCGGGGGCGGGCCCGGGAGATGGATGCGGCCGTACTGTTCGCGGGTGCGGGTCGTGGTCGGCACGAAGACCGTGCCGCGGCCCAGTTCCTCGAGGAGACCGGCGGCGGTCTCGGTGAGGTAGGAGAGCGGCCTGCCCTCGTACACCTCGACGCAGAGCAGGCGCGGCGCCTCCGCGTCAGGCATGGTCAGGCCTAGGGCGGCGGCGGAGTAGATGAGGGTGCGGTCGAGGTCGCTGGCGACGAGTCGGGTCACTGGGACGCCACCGCCCTGCCGTCCGCGCCGGTCGCGCCCCGCGTGTACTTGGGGTGGATCAATCCCACGCAGCTGTACGGGAGTTCACCGACCTCCTCGACGGGTACGCCCCGCTGTTCGGCGAGCAGCCGGATGTGGTCGAGGTCCGCCCCCGCTCCGGTGCGGGCCAGGATCTTCCAGGGGACGCGGCGCAGCAGCACCCGGGTCGTCTCGCCGACGCCCGGCTTGACGAGGTTCACGTCGTGGATGCCGTACTCCTCGCTGATGCGCTCCACGGCGGCCCAGCCCTCCCAGGTCGGCGCCCTGTCGGCGGACAGCGCGTCCTTGACCTGGACGTCCACCGCGTCGGCGACCGCGTCGAAGTGGGCGGTGACCGTGTCGACGAAGTGTCCGGACACATCGGCGTCCGCCAGTTCGCGGTAGAACTTCGCGCCGTGGAAGTCGTCCGGGCCGACCAGGTCCGCGCGCAGCACTGTGCGCGAGATCAGGCCGGACACCGTGGAGTTGAGGCAGGCGGAGGGGATGAGGAAGTCCTCGCGGGTGCCGTAGGTGCGCACGCACGAGCCGGGGTCGGCCAGCACCGCGATCTCGGGGCGGAAGCCCACCGCGCCGCCGTCTGCCTCGAACTCCCTGATGGCGTCGGCGAGTTCGCGGGTGATCGCGCCCTTGCCGGTCCAGCCGTCGACGAAGACGATGTCGGCGGGGTCGTGATGGGCGGCGAGCCAGCGCAGCGCGTTGGCGTCGATGCCGCGGCCGCGCACGATGGAGACCGCGTAGTGCGGCAGGTCGATCCCGTGCCGGTGGGCGGCCCAGCGGCGCATCAGGACGCCGACGGGCGTGCCGGCGCGGGCCAGCGACACGAGGACGGGGCGGGGCAGCCGCTCGGCGAGGACGATGTCGGTGACGGTGCCGACGGCCTGGGCGATGCGGGCGGCGGAGGTGTCGAGCGCGGCACGGAACAGGTCCTGGTAGCGCTCGCTCGGCTGGTATTCGACCGGCAGCGACTCGGCGTAGTGCGCGCCACCGCTCTGGATCGCCTCCTCGCGCTCCTCGGTGGGCGCTTCGAGCGTCACGCCCGAGAGGTCCTGGAGCAGCCAGCCCACGTCGTCGGGCGCGTACGAGGAGAAGGCGGGGCCACGGAGCGGCTCGGGGAGCATGGGGGACCTTTCGGGGACGTCCGCACCCCGCGTCGCGGCGACGCGGGAGGGGACGTACGAGGGGACGACGGCCAGCAGCACCTGTGCGGTGTGCGCGGAGAGCTGCGCCAACAGGCCGTCGGCGGCGTGCAGTGACGGGGTGTCCGCGACGGAGTCCACCACCGCGACGACCGCGTCGAAGCCGCCGCCCGCGACGTTGTAGGCGAACCGGGGTCCGGCCCCGTCGGCGGGCGCGTCGTGCGCGGGGAAGACCAGGCGGGTGCGTATCGCGTAGCCGGGGTCGTCCACGGCGAGGACGGGCGAGCGGGTCGTGGTGGAGTACCGCACCTCGGCCTCCACCTGCCGCTCCAGCTCCACGCCGAGGGCGAGCGGCGCGTACATCAGCTCCTCGAAACCGAGGACGAGTACGCGGCCGCGGCGCGCGCCGTCCGGCAGGGCCCGCGCGATCCGCTCGGCCATGCCGGGCAGCGCCGCGCGCAGCCGCTCCCGGTGGACGGGCGTGAAGCCGTGCCGCCCGCCGTCGGGTACTCCGGCCGGCCAGTCCAGCTCGACGCGGGAGACCGTGCCGCGCTCTCCGCGCGGCGGCGGCGGGGCGGGGTCCGTCTCGTGCTCGGCGACCAGGCGCCGCCCCTTCTCCAGGACGTCGTCGGGCAGCCGCACGGTCCCCGACGCCAGCGCGATGAGGTCGACGCGGGCGCCTATCTCGTCGGCGAAGGCGGCGAGGCGGCCCTGGTCGTCCGGCGAGCGCATGTCGACCAGCGCCACGATCACGTACCGCTCGCGCGGGAAGCTCCCGTGCAGGTCGCGGATGGTGTTCAGGACGGTGTTGCCGGTGGAGAACTCGTCGTCGACCAGGACCAGCGGGCCGTCCCCGGCGAGCAGGCGGGGGTCCTCGGGCAGGAGCAGGTGCGAGGTGGCGTGCGAGTGGGCCTCCTCGAAGCCGCCCGCGCGCGCGACGCCCTCGACGGGGCGCCGGGTGGAGTGCAGGTAGGGCGCGAGGGCGACCCCGTCGGCGACGGCGTGGCCGAGGCCGGTCGCGGTCTCCGCGTAGCCGAGGACGACGGCCCGTCCGGCCTCGTCGTCGCCGAGCAGGGCCCGCACCCGGACCCCGAGGTCGTGCCCGGCCGCGTACACGACCGAGGGGTGCTGCGGCACGTGCTTGCCGAGCACGTTGGACACCAGGAGGTGCGCCCGCTTGGGGTTGCGGCGCAGCGCGAGGCCGAGCAGGCCGGGCAGCGCCTCGTCGCCGTCGAGATCGACCCCGAGCCGTTCGGCGACCCAGCTCCCCGACCACACCGCGTCTTGTCTCACGTACGTCATGTTCCTCACGTTCATCAGCCGGGCAACCCGGCGGTGAGCAGCTCCACGAAGCCGATGTCCTCCCTGGCGACGCCGAAGACCTCGGCCCGCCGCAGGGTCCGCTCGGCCCAGGCGCGGTGCGGCTTCACCTCGTTCATCTTGTTCGTGTACGAGGAGCGCAGGACGCCGCCCCCACCGCGCTCCGGGCGCAGGATGTCCTCGGCGTCGCTGAACTCCTCGTGGCTGACGACGGACAGGGCGTGCACGGGCAGCACGTGCGAGGGGTGGATGCAGGTCTTGCCGAGCAGGCCGTTGGCGCGGTCCAGCTCGATCTCGCGCAGCAGGCCGTCCATGTCGTGCTCGATCAGGGCCTGCCGCAGCTCCTCGGCGCGGCCCGCCAGGAAGGGGCTGCGGCGCAGCTGCGGCTTGAACATGCGCTCCTGGACGCGGAAGTACTCCCACACGGGCCCGGTCACGGTGAAGCCGGTGCCGTCGGCCCGGCCGAGGACGTTCACCACGTCCGCGATGACGGAGGCCACGATCCGCACGTCGTAGGCGGTCATGTCCGGCGGTCTGCGCAGTCCGTAGGCCGAGCAGAAGTCGGTGACGCCGAGGCGCAGCGCGAGCACCCGGTCGCGGTACTTGTCGACGGTGCGGGCGATCCCGGCGAGGGTCTCGGCGCGGCTCTCCAGGTGCAGCAGCTCGGGCGACTCCAGGACCGGCATGGCGAAGAGCCGGCGTCCGCCGTCCGCCTCGGCGGCGACGATGGCCTCCAGGAACGGAACCCCCCGCTCCTCGGTGAACTTCGGCAGGACGAATCCGGACAACAGCCGAAGGCTCGGTCCGAGCCTTCGGGTCAGGTCGGGGATCTGCTCGGCGGCCCGGACCCGGATGAACAGCAGCGGGGGTTCCTGGCCCCGTTCCGCCAGGTCGCGGAAGTGCCGGACGAGGTTCTCCTCGGCGTCGGCCACCTCGGAGTCGTCGATGGAGTCCTCCAGGCAGATCACCATGGAGGTCACGCCGCGGCCGGCCTGCTTCAGGATGTCGTCGGCGAGGCGGGGGCGGGTGGCCGGGCTGTAGAGCGTGGCGCCGAGCGCGGATGCGAGCAGGTGGGGCGGGGAGTCCGCGCCGAAGGCACAGGGCTCCCGGTGGAAGATGCGCTGTCGCACCTCTGGGGCGATGTGCCCGAAATGACGCATGAGATTCCCTTTTTCCGCCGTTATCGCCTGTTTCGTCGGCATGGACCGTTGTGATGTGGCCGGTAATAGTACGTAGGGACGGGTGCCGGGGGTTCCCTCCGGGCATGAACTTCAGGTAACCCGGCCATGTCGCACACCCTCACCACACAACCGTCGCACGCTCGCACCGCCCGCAGGTCAGGGGCCTGTCGACGCGGTCGGGACCGGGAAAGCCCCCGCGTTGTCCCGCCCGTGCGGGGGAAGGCAGGATGACCGCATGACGCACGCGATGTTGAAGGGGTCCAACGTCCCTCTGGAGGCCTCGGCGGTCCGCGCCGTGCTGCGCTGGACCCCCGGCCAGGGCGTGCCCGACGTCGACGCGTCGGCGCTGCTCCTCGGCGGCGACGGCAGGGTGCGCTCGGACGAGGACTTCGTCTTCTACAACCAGCCGCGCCACCCCGGCGGCACGGTCTGGCGGCTCGGCAAGAAGCGGGCCGCCGAGGGCCTGACCGACACCATCCAGGCGGATCTGGCCGGCATGGAGGCCGGCGTGAGCCGCGTCCTGCTGGCCGCGTCCGCGGAGGGCGTCGCCTTCGAGCACGTGCCGTCGCTGCGCATCCTCCTGTACGACGCCGCGGTCACCGAGGGCGAGCCGCTCGCCTACTTCGACATCACCCCGCAGACCGGCGAGGAGACCGCGCTGATCTGCGGAGAGCTGTACCGCCGCGGCGAGGGCTGGAAGTTCCGGGCGCTCGGCGAGGGCTACTCCAACGGCCTGGAGGGACTCGCCTCCGACTTCGGGATCTCCGTGGACGACACGGACTCCGGCGCGACGGCGCCCACCGCGGCCGTGCCCGCCGCGCCGGCGGCGTACTTCCCGCTGCCGCCCCAGCAGAGCGCGCCGCAGCCGCAGCCGTCCCTGGTCCAGCCGCCGCCCTCCGTCGCGCAGCCGCTGCCCCGGCCGGCCGCGGCCCACCCCGGCCCGCAGCCGTCCCCGCAGCCCTCCTACGGCCATCCCCCGGAGCCGCCCCGGTACCCGGCGCCCCAGCCCGCGTACGGCTACCCTCCGGCGGCTCCCACGCATCCGGCGCCGCTCGGCGGACCGCCACCGGCGCCGGCTCCCTCGTACGGCTATCCGCAGCCAGTGGCCCCCCTGCCCGACCCGAACTTCCGGCTGCCTCCCCAGGGGCCGCAGTTCCTGCCCCGCTGAGGTCGGGGGAGGACCGACCCGGACGCCCGGGGGCGCTCGGGCTCAGCCGACCTTGGTCTTGTAGCCCCGGCCCCACTGGAGTCCCCAGCCGTAGAGCCGGTCCAGCTCGGCCTGGAAGCCGTAGACGAACTTCACCTCGCGCCGCACGACCAGCTCGCCCTTGACGTTCTCGACGGACACCACGGCGCACGAGCGGGCCTGCGGCTGGCGCTCGTCCAGGTCGATCTCGATCCTCGGCCCGTTGCTGGGATAGAGCGTGACCTTGGCGTGCGTGCGGTCGAAGGCGGGCGTCTGGTCGTAGATGTACGCGAAGACCAGCAGCCGCTTGATGGACTCGCGGTGGTCGAGATTGACGTAGATCGTCTCGCCGGAGGGCGAGCCGAACCGGTCGTCGCCGCTCAGCTTCACGTACGGCGGCGCGTTGAGGCTGCCGAAGAAGCCTCCCAGCGGCTGCACGACCCCCTTGGTGCCGTCCATCAGCTCGTACAGGCAGCCGATGTCGAGGTCCACGTTGACCACGCCCTGGGTGTGGGCCTGGACCACGTCGGGCTGGAACAGCTTGAGCGGGTGCCGCAGCAGGCCGCCGCGGCGGCGCTGCTTGCCCATGAAGTCGGACGTCCGCATCTGCCAGGAGAGGTTGACGCGCAGATTGCCGGTGGCCGCGCCCTGCTTGCTGAGCGAGACCGTCGGGCTGCGCTTGGTCAGTTCGATGGAGTTGGTCGCGGCGCCGCCCGAATCGAAGTCCATCGATCGTCCTCGCCACAGACCGTCCCAGAAGGACATGCCGCCCCCAAGTGTCCTCGTGCCCCATACGTACGGCGACGGGGCGGCCATGAGGACTCCTCCTCGACGGCCGCCCCGCACAGAGCGTTCCTCACCGGGGCCGCCGTCACACTCCGCGGTGCGGAATCGGCCGGCCCGGTGCGGGAATCGGTCGGTGTCAGACCCCGGACGGGACCTCGGTCTTCTCCCCGGAGCTGCCCTGTCCCTCGCTCGCCGCGAGCCGCTTGTTGCGCCGCACGGAGGAGAGGAACGACCAGGCGATCAGGAGGACGCCGATGGAACCGGTGATGACCTCGTGGATCTCGTACTGGATGGTGACCAGGAGGAGGACGGCGAGGGCGCCGATCGCGTAGTGCGCGCCGTGCTCCAGGTAGACGTAGTCGTCGAGGGTGCCCTGGCGGACCAGGTAGACCGTGAGCGAGCGGACGTACATGGCGCCGATGCCGAGGCCGAGCGCCATCAGGACGATGTCGTTGGTGATCGCGAAGGCGCCGATGACCCCGTCGAAGGAGAAGGACGCGTCCAGGACCTCCAGGTAGAGGAACATGAAGAACGCGGCCTTGCCCGCCATCACGACGGCGGGAACCTTCTTGCCGCTCCGCTTGGCCTCCTCCTCGGCCTCGTGCTCGCGCTCCTCGTCCTCCTCCAGCTTGTTCTCGAAGTAGCTGGAGAGGCCGCCCACCACGAGGTAGGTGATGAGGCCGGCGATACCGGAGATCAGGACGGTCTGCGCCTTGTCCACATGGATGCCGCCGTGCTGGTGGGCGTGGGTGGCGACGGTCATCGAGCTGATCAGGAGCACGACGAGCGCGATGCAGACCGACAGCATGTCGACCTTGCCGAGCTTGGCGAGCGGGCGCTCGATCCAGCCCAGCCACTTGATGTCACGGTCCTCGAAGATGAAGTCGAGGAAGATCATCAACAGGAACATGCCACCGAAGGCGGCGATCGACGGGTGAGCGTCGGTGACCAGCTGCTGGTACCGGTCCTTGTCGTTGAGCGCGAGGCGGACCGCCTCGATCGGACCGATCTTGGCACTGATGGCCACGATGACGACGGGGAAGACCAGCCGCATGCCGAAGACCGCGATCAGGACACCGACGGTGAGGAAGATCTTCTGCCAGAAGGCACTCATCTTCTTCAGGATTCCGGCATTGACCACCGCGTTGTCGAAGGACAGCGAGATCTCGAGGACGGACAGGATCGCGACGACGCCGAACCCGGTCCACCCCCCGTAGAGCACCGCGGCGACAAGGCCGAGCGCGGTCACCGCGAACGACCAGCCGAAGGTTTTCAGAATCACTGGTTACCCAATCGTGTGTGTACGGGCTCCCGTTCAGCGGTCTCCCCCGCGCCGGTCCCGGCTTTACGAAACGTTGACCCCGAAGTCTAGAGCGATACCACGCAGGCCCGACGCGTACCCCTGCCCGACGGCGCGGAACTTCCACTCGCCGCCGTGGCGGTAGACCTCCCCGAAGATCATGGCGGTCTCCGTGGAGGCGTCCTCACTGAGGTCGTAGCGCGCCAGCTCCTGCCCGTCCGCCTGGTTCACCACCCGGATGAACGCGTTGCTGACCTGGCCGAAAGCCTGACCGCGCGTGTCCGCGTCATGGATCGAGACCACGATGACGATCCGGTCGCAGTGGGCCGGCACCTGCGAGAGGTCGACCAGGAGCGACTCGTCGTCGCCGTCGCCCTCACCGGTGAGGTTGTCCCCGGTGTGCTCGACGGAGCCGTCGGGGCTCTTCAGGTTGTTGTAGAAGACGAACCAGTCGTCGCCGAGGACCCGGCCCGCGCCGCACAGCAGCGCGCTGGCGTCGAGGTCGAAGGGGGCGCCGGTGGTCGAGCGCGCGTCCCAGCCGAGGCCGACGAGGACCTGGGTGAGGTTCGGTGCGGCCTTGGAGAGGGAGACATTGCCTCCCTTGGCGAGTGTGACGCCCATGTTCGTGGTCCTCCCCGGTGATGACGGCGGTGTCCCCGCGGTGGCGGGGGCACGGGGTGATGAGCGCGTCCGGCGCCGCACCTTCGACATGTGCGGCGCCGGACGGGACGGCGGAGGGGCTGCTCGGCTCAGACGTTGACGCCGAAGTCCTGCGCGATGCCGCGCAGGCCCGAGGCGTAGCCCTGGCCGACCGCGCGGAACTTCCACTCGGCGCCATGGCGGTACAGCTCGCCGAAGACCATGGCGGTCTCCGTCGAGGCGTCCTCGGAGAGGTCGTACCGCGCGATCTCCGCGCCGCCCGCCTGGTTCACGACGCGGATGAACGCGTTGCGGACCTGGCCGAACGACTGCTGGCGCGTCTCCGCGTCATAGATGGAGACCGGGAAGACGATCTTCTCGACGTCGGCGGGGACCGCCGAGAGGTCGACCTTGATCACCTCGTCGTCGCCCTCGCCCTCACCGGTGGTGTTGTCACCGGTGTGCTCGACGGAGCCGTCGGGGCTCTTCAGGTTGTTGAAGAACACGAAGTTCTGGTCACTGCTGACCTTGCCCTCCGCGTTCGTCAGGATCGCGCTGGCGTCCAGGTCGAAGTCCGTACCGGTGGTGGTACGCACGTCCCAGCCGAGGCCGACCAGAACCGCGGTCAGGCCGGGCGCCTCCTTGCTCAGCGATACGTTGCCGCCCTTGCTGAGGCTGACTCCCACTAGTCCTCCCAATTGGTGTCCAGGGGCGGGGAGCCCCAAGCGTTGCGTTGCCATCGGATCAACGAGTGGATCCTAGTGACCGGTTCCCGGCGACCCCGGGCTCTGCGGCCGAAGTGTCACAGGGTGTCGAGCGCCTCGAGGTACTCGTTCAGGTCACGCGCGTCGGGCAGGTCGTTGACGACGCTCCAGCGCACGACGCCTTCCTTGTCGATGATGAAGGTGCCGCGCACCGCGCAGCCCTTGTCCTCGTCGAAGACGCCGTACGCCCGCGAGACCTCGCCGTGGGGCCAGAAATCGGAGATCAGCGGGTACTCCAGGCCCTCCTGCTCGGCGAAGACGCGCAGGGTGTGGATGGAGTCGGTGGAGACGGCGAGCAGCTGCGTGTCGTCGTTGACGAACTTCGGCAGCTCGTCGCGGAGCGCGCACAGCTCGCCCGTGCACACGCCGGTGAACGCGAACGGGTAGAAGAGCAGCACCACGTTCTTCTCGCCGCGGAAGTCGGACAGTTTCACGGACCGGCCGTGGTTGTCCTTCAGCTCGAAGTCCGGGGCCTTGGTGCCGGTGGCGATTCCAGCGAGCGCCATGGGTACGCATCCCTTCGACGGGGCCCCTCGGATGGGGCCGTTCGGGTGACACCACCCTACGTGCGCCGATCTGTGCCCCTCGTGGGCCCGTTCACACACGCGTGAGGCCCTCGCCGACGGATGGTCGTCGGCGAGGGCCTCACGGTTGACTCTTCTGGGGTCGCGGCTCGGCGCGCGGGTGGCTAGCGCTTCTTGGCGGCGCCCTTGGGGGTGCTCAGCCGGCTGCCGTTCCAGTCCTTGCCGGCGTTGATGCTCTTGGTCTGGGAGAGGCCCGCGGTGGTGGCCGCCTCGCCGATCTCGCTCGGCTCGACGTACCCGTCACGACCGGTCTTCGGAGTGAGCAGCAGGATCGAGCCGCCTTCCTCCATGTAGGCGATGGCATCCACCAGCGCATCGGTCAGGTCCCCGTCGTCCTCACGGAACCAGAGCACCACGGCATCGGCCACGTCGTCGTAGTCCTCGTCGACGAGCTCGGAGCCAATGGTCTCTTCGATGAGCTCGCGGAGCTCCTGATCGACGTCGTCGTCGTAGCCGATCTCCTGGACCACCTGGTCGGGCTGGAAACCAAGCCTTACGGCAAGGTTCGTCTCCGCGTGGTCCGCGGTCGCGCTCACGGATTGCCTCCTGATCATGTTTCTGAAAATGCCTGTCAGCCACGCGCGGGCGCGGGGCATTGGCCGTAGTCCACACGGGCGGGGCGGATCGCGCAAGTACCCGGCCGCCGAGACCGCCGAAACGGTGACGTTCCCCGCCGTGTCGCCGCAACTGCCGCCTCATCCGTACGGGACCGAACGGCTCTGCGAAGCGGCTAGGCAGGATGGGCGTATCGTTGCGATTTGGTCGAGCCTACCCCAGGGACACTGGGCGATCGCCTCGGTTACCCATTGGTAGAGATGACGTTCGCGTCAGCCGGGTACACGATGGGGAGCGGTGTACGGCCAGGCAGAACCCAGGCGAGAGCCCCAACAGCGAAGGAACAGCGTGGCTTCCGGATCCGATCGCAACCCGATCATCATTGGCGGCCTGCCGAGTCAGGTCCCGGACTTCGATCCCGAGGAGACCCAGGAGTGGCTGGACTCCCTCGACGCCGCGGTCGACGAACGCGGCCGCGAGCGGGCCCGCTACCTGATGCTCCGGCTGATCGAGCGCGCGCGCGAGAAGCGCGTGGCCGTCCCCGAGATGCGCAGTACGGATTACGTCAACACGATCGCCACCAAGGACGAGCCGTTCTTCCCCGGCAACGAGGAAATCGAACGCAAGGTCCTTAACGCGACCCGCTGGAACGCCGCGGTGATGGTCTCGCGCGCCCAGCGCCCCGGCATCGGGGTCGGTGGCCACATCGCCACCTTCGCCTCCTCCGCCTCGCTCTACGACGTGGGCTTCAACCACTTCTTCCGAGGCAAGGACGAGGGCGACGGCGGCGACCAGATCTTCTTCCAGGGGCACGCCTCCCCCGGCATCTACGCCCGCGCCTTCCTCCTGGACAGGCTCTCCGAGCAGCAGCTCGACGCGTTCCGCCAGGAGAAGTCCAAGGCGCCGCACGGCCTGTCCTCGTATCCGCACCCGCGCCTGATGCCGGACTTCTGGGAGTTCCCGACCGTCTCCATGGGCCTCGGTCCGCTCGGCGCGATCTACCAGGCGCGGATGAACCGCTACATGGAGGCGCGCGGCATCGCCGACACCTCCAAGTCGCACGTCTGGGCCTACCTCGGTGACGGCGAGATGGACGAGCCCGAGTCGCTCGGCCAGCTCTCCATCGCCGCCCGCGAGGGCCTGGACAACCTCACCTTCGTCGTCAACTGCAACCTCCAGCGCCTCGACGGCCCGGTGCGCGGCAACGGCAAGATCATTCAGGAGCTGGAGTCCCAGTTCCGCGGGGCCGGCTGGAACGTCATCAAGCTCGTCTGGGACCGCAGCTGGGACCCGCTGCTCGCCCAGGACCGGGACGGCATCCTGGTCAATAAGCTGAACACCACCCCCGACGGCCAGTTCCAGACGTACGCGACCGAGACCGGCGCCTACATCCGCGAGCACTTCTTCGGCGACGACCACCGCCTGCGCGCCATGGTCGAGAACATGACCGACGAGCAGATCCTGCACCTGGGCCGCGGCGGTCACGACCACAAGAAGGTCTACGCGGCCTACGCGGCGGCCAAGGCCCACAAGGGCCAGCCGACGGTGATCCTCGCCCAGACGGTCAAGGGCTGGACCCTCGGCCCGAACTTCGAGGGCCGCAACGCCACGCACCAGATGAAGAAGCTGACGGTCGACGACCTCAAGGGCTTCCGCGACCGTCTGCACATCCCGATCACGGACAAGCAGCTGGAGGACGGCGCCCCGCCGTACTACCACCCCGGCCGTGACTCCGAAGAGATCCAGTACATGCACGACCGCCGCAACAGCCTGGGCGGTTACGTCCCGACCCGCGTCGTGCGCGCCAAGCCCCTCCAGCTCCCCGAGGACAAGACGTACGCGACCGCGAAGAAGGGCTCGGGTCAGCAGTCGATCGCCACCACCATGGCGTTCGTCCGCATCCTGAAGGACCTCATGCGGGACAAGGAGATCGGCAAGCGCTTCGTGCTGATCGCCCCGGACGAGTACCGCACCTTCGGCATGGACGCGTTCTTCCCGAGCGCGAAGATCTACAACCCGCTCGGCCAGCAGTACGAGGCCGTCGACCGCGAGCTGCTCCTCGCCTACAAGGAGTCGCCCACCGGTCAGATGCTGCACGACGGCATCTCCGAGGCGGGCTGCACCGCCTCGCTGATCGCCGCCGGCTCGGCGTACGCCACCCATGGCGAACCGCTCATCCCGGTCTACGTCTTCTACTCGATGTTCGGTTTCCAGCGCACCGGCGACCAGTTCTGGCAGATGGCCGACCAGCTGGCGCGCGGTTTCGTCCTCGGGGCGACCGCCGGCCGCACGACGCTGACCGGTGAGGGCCTGCAGCACGCCGACGGCCACTCGCAGCTGCTCGCCTCGACCAACCCGGGCTGCGTCGCCTACGACCCGGCCTTCGGCTACGAGATCGCGCACATCGTCAAGGACGGCCTGCGCCGGATGTACGGCCCCGAGAGTGAGGACGTCTTCTACTACCTCACCGTCTACAACGAGCCGATCCAGCACCCGGCCGAGCCGGCGGACGTCGACGTCGACGGCATCCTCAAGGGCATCTACCGCTTCAAGTCCGGCGAGCAGGGCACCATCCCGGCCCAGATCCTCGCCTCCGGTGTCGCCGTCCCGTGGGCGGTCGAGGCCCAGCAGATCCTCGCCTCGGAGTGGGACGTCAAGGCGGACATCTGGTCGGCGACCTCCTGGAACGAGCTGCGCCGCGAGGCCGTGGACGTGGAGCGCCACAACCTCCTGCACCCGGAGGAGGAGCAGCGCGTCCCGTACGTGACGCAGAAGCTCTCCGGTGCCCAGGGCCCGTTCGTGGCCGTCTCCGACTGGATGCGGAGCGTCCCCGACCAGATCTCCCGCTGGGTGCCCGGCACGTACCAGTCGCTCGGCGCGGACGGCTTCGGCTTCGCCGACACCCGGGGTGCCGCCCGCCGTCACTTCCACATCGACGCGCAGTCGATCGTGGTCGCGGTCCTGACCGAGCTGGCCCGCGAGGGCAAGGTCGACCGCTCCGTCCTGAAGCAGGCGATCGACCGCTACCAGCTTCTGGACGTCACGGCCGCCGACCCCGGCGCGGCCGGCGGCGACGCGTAGCCGCATCCGCGGGACGCCTCCGGAGGGCGACGGGCCACGGGTCCCGTCGCCCTTCGGCGTTTCCTACGATGCGCCCATGAAGGAACGACCGCCGCAGGTGCGCGGTGAGCGGAAGTCCCGGGACCGGCGCCGGGAGCGGGAGCGGGAGCACCGGGGATCGGACCGCCCGGGGCGCGGGAGGTCGGGGCGTTGGGAGACGAGCCGCTGGGAGAAGGACCGCTGGGAGCAGCTCACCCAGGGGCCGCTCCTCGGGCTCGCCGTAGCGTTCGCCGTCGCGTACGCCGTGCCGATCGTCGTGCCCGACGCCGATCCGGCCGTGTCGCGGGCCTGCACGGTCGTGGAGTGGGTCGTCTGGGGTTCGTTCGCCTTCGACTATCTCGTGCGTCTCCTCCTCACCGATCACCGCGGACAGTTCATCCGCACGCACTGGCTCGACCTGTGTGCCGTGATCCTTCCGATGATCCAGCCGCTGCGGCTGCTGCGGCTCGTCTCCACGCTGATGCTCGTCGGCCGGCGTGCCCGCATGGCGTCGCAGATCAGGTTGACGACGTATGTGGTGGGCTCGGTGGTCGGCCTGCTGATGTTCGGTTCCCTCGCGGTGCTCTCCGTGGAGCGGGACTCACCGGACGGGAACATCAAGACTCTGGGTGACGCGGTGTGGTGGTCCTTCACCACCATGACGACGGTCGGTTACGGCGATCACGCCCCGACGACGGGCCTCGGCCGGGTGCTCGCGGTCGGGTTGATGCTGTCGGGCATCGCGCTGCTCGGTGTGGTCACCGCGAACATCGCGGCGTGGTTCATCGCCCGCTTCGAGAAGGACGACGTGGAGGAACGGCGCCAGACGGCCGCCATCGAGGCGTTGACGGCCGAGGTACGGGCCCTGCGGGCGCAGGTGACGGCTCTGTCGGGAGCCGGCTCGGCACCTCGCCCGGTGGGCGGGGAGGGCCCCGTGGGGGACCCCGCCGCCGGGGAGGCCGCCCCCGGGAAGGCCGCACCCCGCGAGGCCGCCGCCGGGGAGGCCGAGGCGCTCGGTGGGCGAGGGACGGCCTGACCCCGGGGCGGGGCGGCGGACGCCAGCCCGGCTGGGCACCAGGGCGAGGCAGCAGCCAGGATGCGTCTCAGGGCGGGCGCTGGCCCGGATGCGCCTCAGGGCGAGACGGTGGCCCGCCTGTGCCGCAGGGCGAGGCGGCCGCCCAGCTGTGCCCCGGGGCGAGGCAGTGAGCCGGCTGCGTTCTCAAGGCGAGGCAGCGGCCCGGATGCACCTCAGGGCGGGGTGGTCGCCGGCGGGCCGAGGGGGGGCCTCGGCCCGAGGGGCCCGGCGATCGTGTGGATGGCTTTGGCCCTTTCGGGTGGCGCGCGGTCCGGCCCGCTCCGCGACCACGTGCGGCCGCGTGAGCGAGGGTTCTCGCGCGTGCTGTGCCCGAAGCCCGAGACCCGCCGTCATCGCCCTTGACGCGGCCGGTTCGGGCCCGTCACCGCGAGTACCCCTCCTCAGCTCTCCCAGACCTTGAAGGCCCGTACGCGGTAGGGGGATTCGGGCGCCCAGGTGCCGCTGCCCGGGTAGGTGTTGAATTCACCGGTCTCCGCGCATTTCGCGGACTGGTACGCGGTGACGGGGCGGCCGGTGCGATTGGAGACGGCCTGCGCGCTGCCCCCCTCCGGCAGCGCGACGCAGCTCTCGATGTCGATGTCGGTCAATTCGTAGGCGTGCCGCGCACCCTTGAATCCCGCTTTCTCCCAGAAACACACCGCGCCGGGGTCACACCTGCCGAGCGTCGGCGGAGCGGCGGCCGCGAGGTGTGCGGGAGAGAGGATCAGCGCGCTGAGCCCGGCGAGTGCGGTGAGTGCGGCCGCCGTGACGGCTGCGACGCTCGTGGGCATGGTCCTGGGCATGGTCGTACGCATGTGTTCAACCCCCGTGTGGTGTGGATCAGTTGTCCGCGCCGTGCGGACCTCACGTCAGAACTGTGGACCGCCCGACCGCGCCATCGGAAGGGGTACGAATGTGCGTCACCCGGATAGGCGAAAGCCCCCCAGAACACCCCTTAAGGGTTCCCCCCTGCGCCACACCTCCGGCCCCCGCATCACGCCCGCACGCCGCACACGGAGCGTGACGACACCACTCAAACGCGCCCGCTTTTACCCCGATTACCCACTCGAAACCGTGATCTGTCTCACGCGATGCACGGTATGCATCGGGGTTCTCCTAGGCTGTTCCGCAGTGACTTCCTTCGACTCATCCCCTCAACTCAACGCCTGGCGCACTCTGCTCGCGCTGGCCGTCGTGTTCGTCATGCTGGCGACCACCGGCTGGACCGCCGTACGCGACCACAAGGGCGAATCCTCGCCCCTGGAGGCCGCGCGCTCCGCATGGGAGCGGGGCAGCATAGGCGGACACGCGCTGCCCGACCCCGAAGGTCCCGCCGCCCGGCTCGGCCACTTCTTCGCCTCGCTCGACGAGCGGCAGCGCGACCGGCTCGCCCGCCGCTACCCCCTCGCCGTCGGCAACATGAACGGCGCGCCCGTCGACCTGCGCTACCGCGCGAACCGCGTCGCCCTGGCCCAGGCCCGCAAGGTGGAGCGGCAGCGCATGCGCGACAAGCGCCTCTCGCCCTTGGGGCAGCAGGAGGCCGAGCGCAGGATGAAGCGGTTCGGGGTCATGATGCGTCCCAGCCGGCACGTCCTCGCCTTCGACCCCATGGGTACCGGGCGCATGGCCGAGGTCTTCGGGGATCTCGACACGGCGCGCCGGGTCTCCGTCGTGGTGCCCGGCGTCGACACCACCGTGCTGACGTTCGAGCGGACGTTCCGCAAGTACTCGGCTCCGGTGGGCATGGCGAAGGCGCTCTACCGCGAGGAGCGCGCCGTGGACCCGCGCGCGCGTACCGCCGTGATCGCCTGGGCCGACTACACCGCGCCCGTGGGCATCGGCGTGGACGCGGCCACGGCCATGCGCGCCGAGAGCGGGGCCGTACGCCTCGACTCCCTGGTGCGGGCGCTGCCCGGACGCTCCCCCGTGGCGCTCTACTGCCACAGCTACGGCTCGGTGGTGTGCGGGGTGGCCGCGCGGACCCTGCCCGACCGGGTCACCGACATCACGGTCGCGGGCAGCCCCGGCATGCGCGCCGAGAAGGCCTCGCAGCTGGGGACCGAGGCCCATGTCTGGGCCGCGAGGGACAGTGACGACTGGATCCAGGACGTGCCGCACCTGGAGGTCGGCGGGCTCGGCCACGGCGCGGACCCGGTGTCCGGCGGCTTCGGCGCGCGAGTGCTGTCCGCGGCGGGCGCGGCCGGGCACACCGGTTACTTCGAGCCCGGCACGCAGAGCCTGCGCAACTTCGCCGAGATCGGCACCGGGACCTACCGCGACGTGCGGTGCGCGAGCGGGGACGGCGCCTGCCGGAAAGGCCTTTTTGGCGGGGCAGCGGCCCGACGCGCGTAGAAATCGTCGAAACAGCGGCCCGCCGCAGGAGGGACGGAGGCACGCGTGCCGCCTACGATGAGCCGCATGGGTGATGTTCTGGCCGGATTTCACGCCGCCTGGGAGTTCGAGTCCGACTCCGTGCTCATCCGCTTCGAACGGGGGATCCGCACACCGAAGCTCTACCAAGCGCTCGGTGAGCGGCGTATCCCGCTTGAGGCGATCGCGGCGGTGACGCTCTCCCCGGGCAAACGCGGGACCGTCGTCCTGCATGCCGTGCCGAGACCGGGCGCCGATCCTCTGATGGAGGCGGCGGCGGGGCAGCTCAAGGACGGCTGCGACCCGTATCGTCTGGTGCTGCCGGCCGAGCGGGAGACGCTCGCCGAGTACTACGCGGACGAGCTGCGGGCGCTGCTCCCGGCGCACGACCGCGGGCCCTGCGATCGCTACCTGGTGGCCGCGCCCGAGGCTCCACTGCAGTTCAAGGCGTACGACGGCAAGGCGTCCTTCGACGGCAAGCAGGTGTCCTTCCGGTGGTTCTGGACGGGCGCCTCCTCGGCGAAGTGGAAGGCCGGGGACCAGAGCTTCCCCGTGACGGACCTGTGCGGCATCGAATGGCGTTCACCGGAGGTCTTCGAAGGCCATCTGCGGCTGCTGCGCCGGGAGAGCCCTGTCACGCAGCCCGCGCAGGCCGACCAGGACCCGGCGGCCGTCGTCTTCGGTCTCGGCTACGGCCCGGTCCACGAGTCGCTGCCGTTCGCCGCGTCGGTCCTGGCCGCCGTACGGGCCTCGGGGCCGCTCGCGCCGGGCGACGGGGTCGGCGCGAGCGTGGCCGTCGCCGCGGTCGTCCGCCGCGACCCGGCCGACATCGCGGACCGCATCCGGCACCTCGGCGAACTGCACCAGGCGGGTCTCCTCACGGATGACGAGTTCACGACGAAGAAGGCCGAGCTGCTGGCGGAGCTGTGAGCGGCCGGCGCGGCGGCGCGATGCGGGGGCGGTGCGGCCCGGTTACTCCCGGCCCGCCGAGGTGAAGGTCATGTCGGCGTACCGGTCGCCCGCGACCTCCGCGGCGATGGGGTCGAGCAGGGCGAGCTCGTCGTCGCTGAGGGTGATGCGGGTGGCCGCGGTGTTCTCCTCGACGCGGGTGCGCTTGCGGGTGCCGGGGATCGGGACGACGGACAGGCCGTGGACCGCGGACCGCTGCTGCACCCAGGCCAGGGCGATCTGGCCGAGGCTCGCGCCGTGGGCGTCGGCGACCGTGCGGACGGGGGCCAGCAGGGCCGCGTTGGCGGCGGCGTTGGCGCCGGTGAAGCGGGGCTGCTGGCGGCGGAAGTCGTCCTCGCCGAGTTCCTTGTCGGCGTGGACGAACGCGCCGGTGAGGAAGCCGCGGCCGAGCGGCGAGTAGGGCACGAGGGCCACGCCGAGCCCGGCGGCCGCGGGGACCACGCCCCGCTCGATGTCGCGGCTGAAGAGCGACCATTCGGACTGGACGGCGGCGATGGGGTGGACGGCGTGGGCGGCACGCAGCTCGTCGCCGGTGACCTCGCTCAGGCCGAGGTGCCTGACCTTGCCCGCGGCGACGAGTTCGGCCATCGCGCCGACCGTCTCCTCGATGGGGACACTCGGGTCCCGGCGGTGCATGTAGTAGAGGTCGATGACGTCCGTGCCGAGGCGGCCGAGGCTGGCATCGACGCTGGAGCGGATGTAGGAGGGGGAGTTGTCGATGCGCCGCTTCGCCGGCTCGTTCGGGTCGATGGCCAGGGCGAACTTGGTGGCGATGACGATCTCGTCGCGGTGCGCCTTGAGGAAGGGGGCGAGGAACTTCTCGTTCTCGCCCATGCCGTAGACGTCGGCGGTGTCGTAGAGGGTGACGCCCAGTTCGAGGGCGCGCTCCAGGGTCGCCCGGGCCTCGTCGGTGTCGGTGGGGCCGTAGGCGAAGCTCATGCCCATGCAGCCGAGGCCCTGGACACCGATCTCGGGGCCGTCGGCGCCGAGGCGGGTCGTGGCCATGCCGTGAGCAGTGGTGTCGGGCGTCGTCGTCTTGCCGGGCGTCGTCTTGTCAGGCGTCTTGTCAGGCGTCATCGCAGTTCAGAGCCTCTCCGGCGCCGTGCGGGCGCCAGCGTACGTATTGATCTTGTGGTCGAGGACCGCGAGCGTGTCCCGCAGCTCCGCGATACGGGCGCGGACGTCGTGCCGGGTCCGCTCCAGGAGGTCCTGGCGCTCGGAGAAGGTGTGCTCGCCCTCCCGCACCAGTTCCGCGTAGCGGACCATGTCGGCGACGGGCATGCCGGTCAGGCGGAGTTTGCCGACGAAGGCGAGCCAGTCCAGGTCGCGGTTGCGGTAGCGGCGCTGGCCCGTGTGGGAGCGGTCGATGTGGGGCATCAGGCCGATCCGCTCGTACCAGCGCAGGGTGTAGGCGGTGAGGCCGGTGAAGGCGGCGACTTCGCTGATCGTGTAGTGGTCCTGCCCGTCCGGGCGGCGCGGCCCGGCGGGCGCGGGGGCGCAGGGGTCGGCACCGCGGGCCGGGCGGGCTGGTGCAGGCGTGGTCTCCATCACCGTCATGTCCCTCACGCTATGACCTTGGAGTGCGCTCCAAGCAAGTGGGTCAGGAGGAATTCCCGGGAACGTCTCACCTGACGAGCGGGCCCAGGAGCCCGGCCTTCACTGGTGCCCGGCGCCCCCCAAGTCCCCGGTGTCCCCGGTGTCCCTGGAGTCCCCGGGAGGAATTAGGCTCGGCGGCATGCAGAGCTTGGCGATGATCGAGAACTGGCCGGTCCCCACCGCTGCCGCCGCTGTGGTCCGCGCGGACGGGACGATCGCCGGGGCGCACGGGCCGACGGACCGGCGCTTCGCACTCGCCTCGGTCACCAAGCCGCTCGCGGCGTACGCGGCGTTGGTCGCGTACGAGGAGGGCGCGGTCGAGCTGGACGAGCCCGCCGGGCCCGAGGGGTCCACGGTGCGGCATCTGCTCGCGCACACCAGTGGCCTCGCCTTCGACGAGCACCGGGTGACGTCGGCGCCGGGGACGCGGCGGCTGTACTCCAACGCGGGGTTCGAGGTCCTCGGGGAGCACATCGCCAGGGCGACGGACATCCCGTTCGCGGAGTACCTGCGGCAGGCGGTGCTGGAGCCGCTCGGGATGAGCGCCACGGCGCTGGAGGGCGGCGGTTCGCCGGCCAAGGACGGGGTGTCGAGCGTCGACGACCTCGTCAGGTTCGCGGCGGAGGTGCAGGCGCCTCGGCTGCTGGACGCGCGGACGGTGGCGGCGGCGATGACGGTGACGTATCCGGGGCTGAAGGGTGTGCTGCCGGGCTACGGGCACCAGAACCCCAATGACTGGGGGCTCGGGTTCGAGATCCGGGACGGCAAGGCGCCGCACTGGACGGGCAGTACGTCGTCGCCTCGGACCTTCGGGCACTTCGGGCAGGCGGGGACGTTCCTGTGGATCGACCCGGACGCGGGGGCGGCCTGTGTCGCGCTGACCGATCGGCCCTTCGGCCCTTGGGCCGTGGAGGTCTGGCCCGCGTTCACCGACGCGGTGCTCGCGGAACTCTGAGGACGGCCGCACGGCAAGCACCACGTACGCCCGCACGGCAAGCACCGCACAGCAAGCGCCCCGCACGGCCAGGACCCCGCCCGGCGAAGACAGGCGTGCCCCCGGCCCCGTCAGCCCCGCTCGGCCCCCGCCATCTCCCACACCAGCAGCTCCGCCGGGGCGCTCGCCCCGGCCACCGCCTCCAGGGCCCGCTCGTCCGTGGCCCGCGCCGAGTCCCCCGGCCCCAAGTGGTGCTCGCCGAGCCGTATGTCGCCGCGGACGACGTGGACGTAGGTGAAGGGGGCGTCCGGCAGGGCGGTGCGTTCGTCCGGGGCGAGGCGGCGGATGTGGAGCAGGGCGCCGGCGCCGGGGATCTCGTACGGGGTGGAGTCGGCGATCCCGTGGACGACCGCGTAGGACGGGTCGCCGCCCGGGGAGAGCGGGGCCAGCCACATCTGGACGAAGACGAGGGGGGTGTCGCCGTCGTTGCGCTCCACGTGCCGCACACCGCCCGCCGCCGAGAGGTGCTGGAGGTCGCCGGGGCGCACGAGTGACTCCCGGCCCGTCGAGTCGCGGTGGGTCAGCTCGCCCGCCACGACCCAGGTCACGATCTCCGTGTGGCTGTGGGGGTGTTCGTCGAAGCCCGCGCCGGGTGCGAGGCGTTCTTCGTTGCAGGCCAGGATCGCGCCGAAACGGAGGTTGTCGGGGTCGTAGTGGGGCCCGAAGGAGAAGGCGTGGAAGGACTCGATACCGGCCTCCGCCTCCCCGCCGCGGTACCGGTCGCCTGAGCGCCGCAGGTCTATCACGGACCCCACGTTAGCCCCGGCACCGCATGTCCCCGCCCCGATAAGGCAGTCTTGTCCCCGTGCCCGAACCCTCAGCGAACGAAGACCGCCAGGAGTCCCCGCCGGGGTCCGCCCCCGGGTCCCCCTCGGATCCGGGAGCCGGTCCCGGCCGGGACCGCCGCACCCCGCACGCGCACACCGCGACCCTCAAGCGCCTGGAGAAGTCGTCGGGGAGCCTCGCGGCGCAGGCGATCGCGCGCATGGACGAGACGCTGTCCTGGTACCGGGCCATGCCGCCGGAGAACCGCTCCTGGATCGGCCTGGTCGCGCAGGCCGGTATCGCCGCCTTCACCGAGTGGTTCCGGCAGCCGGACGCCCCGCAGGCCATCTCCACCGACGTCTTCGGGACCGCCCCCCGCGAGCTGACCAGGGCGATCACCCTGCGCCAGACCGTGGAGATGGTGCGTACGACGATCGAGGTGATGGAGTCCGCGATCGACGAGGTGGCGGCCCCGGGCGACGAGTCCGTGCTCCGTGAGGCGCTGCTCGTCTACGCCCGCGAGATCGCCTTCGCCACCGCCCAGGTGTACGCGCAGGCCGCGGAGGCACGCGGTGCCTGGGACGCCCGGCTCGAATCGCTCGTCGTGAACGCGGTGCTCTCCGGGGAGGCCGACGAGGGTGCCGTCTCCCGCGCCGCCGCGCTCGGCTGGAACTCCCCCGAACACGTGTGCGTACTCCTCGGCACCGCCCCGGACGGCGACAGCGAGCTGACCGTGGAGGCCATCCGGCGCGCCGCCCGACATGCGAAGCTGCAGGTCCTGACGGGCGTCCTCGGGGCTCGCCTGGTCGTGATCGCGGGCGGCAGCGACAATCCGCTGGCGGTCGCGAAGGCGCTGATCGGGCCGTACGCCGCGGGTCCCGTGGTGGCCGGGCCGATCGTGCCGGACCTGCTCGCGGCGACGCGCTCCGCGCAGGCGGCGGCCGCCGGGCTCAAGGCGAGCATCGCCTGGCAGGACGCCCCGCGGCCCGTCCTCGCGGACGATCTGCTGCCGGAGCGCGCGATGGCCGGGGATCCCTCGGCCCGCGAACAGCTGGTGGAGGAGATCTACAGACCGCTGGAGGAGGCGGGCTCCGCGCTCCTGGAAACACTCAGCGTCTATCTGGAGCAGGCGAGCAGCCTGGAAGGCGCCGCGCGGATGCTGTTCGTTCACCCCAACACCGTGCGCTACCGGCTCCGACGTGTGACTGACGTCACCGGATGGTCGCCCTCCGATGTGCGCTCCGCGTTCACGCTGCGCATCGCGCTCATCCTGGGGCGTCTGGCCGACGGGGATCCTCAGTCGTAGGGTTTTGTGGGGCCCCTACAATTCCCCCACCCGTTCTTCGTCCCTGTCCCCACGGGCGGCTCAGGCCGTCGACAAGAGAGAGTGTGAGAGTGCTCGTACTCGTCGCTCCCGGCCAAGGCGCTCAGACGCCCGGCTTCCTGACCCCCTGGCTCGACCTCCCCGGCGCCGCGGACCGCCTCGCCGCCTGGTCGGACGCCATCGGGCTCGACCTCGCCCACTACGGCACGCGGGCCGACGCGGACGCGATCCGCGACACCGCCGTGGCCCAGCCGCTGCTGGTGGCCGCCGGACTGTTGTCCGCCGAGGCACTCGGTGACATCGCGCCGGGCGCGGTCGCCGGACACAGCGTCGGTGAGATCACGGCCGCCGCGTACGCGGGTGTGCTCGGCGACGACGACGCCCTGCGTCTGGTGCGCAAGCGCGGGCTCGCCATGGCCGAGGCCGCGGCCGTCACGGAGACCGGCATGGCGGCGCTGCTCGGCGGCGACCCCGAGGTCACCGTCCCGCACCTGGAGAAGCTGGGCCTGACCCCGGCGAACATGAACGGCGCGGGCCAGATCGTGGCCGCCGGCACCAAGGAGCAGCTCGCCGCCCTGGAGGCCGACAAGCCCGAGGGGGTGCGCAAGGTCGTCGTCCTCAAGGTCGCGGGCGCCTTCCACACGCACCACATGGCCCCGGCGGTGTCCCGCCTGGAGGAGGCCGTCCAGGGTCTCGCCCCCGCCGACCCGAGGACCACCTACGTCTCGAACCGCGACGGCCGGGCGGTCACCACCGGCGCCGAGGTGATCGAGCGCCTGGTCGGCCAGGTGGCCAACCCGGTCCGCTGGGACCTGTGCATGGAGACCTTCCGCGAGCTGGGCGTCACCGCGCTGATCGAGGTGTGCCCCGGCGGCACCCTGACCGGCCTGGCCAAGCGTGCGCTGAAGGGCGTGCAGACGCTCGCGGTGAAGACCCCCGACGACCTCGAAGCGGCCCGCGCGCTCGTCGCCGAGCATTCCTGAGCCGACGACAGACAAGGAGCCGTTGCGCATGTCGAAGATCAAGCCCAGCCAGGGCGCACCGTACGCGCGGATCATGGGTGTCGGCGGCTACCGGCCCACCCGTGTCGTGCCGAACGAGGTGATCCTGGAGACGATCGACTCGTCCGACGAGTGGATCCGTTCCCGTTCGGGCATCGCCACCCGCCACTGGGCCTCCGAGGAGGAGACCGTGGCCGCCATGTCGATCGAGGCGGCCGGCAAGGCGATCGCCGACGCGGGGATCACTCCCGAGCAGATCGGCGGCGTGATCGTCTCGACCGTCTCGCACTTCAAGCAGACCCCGGCCATCGCGACCGAGATCGCGGACAAGATCGGCGCGGGCAGGCCCGCCGCGTTCGACATCTCCGCGGGCTGCGCCGGCTTCGGCTACGGCCTGACGCTGGCCAGGGGTATGGTCACCGATGGTTCGGCCGAGTACGTCCTGGTCATCGGCGTGGAGCGGCTGAGCGACCTGACCGACCTGACCGACCGCGCCACGGCGTTCCTGTTCGGTGACGGCGCCGGCGCCGTGATCGTCGGCCCCTCCAAGGAGCCGCGGATCGGTCCGACGGTCTGGGGCTCGGAGGGCGACAAGTCCGAGACCATCAAGCAGACCGAGTCCTGGGAGGCGTACCGCAACGGCGCGCCCGACAAGTTCCCGGCCATCACGCAGGAGGGCCAGGCGGTGTTCCGCTGGGCCGTGTTCGAGATGGCGAAGGTCGCCCAGCAGGCGCTGGACGCGGCCGGGATCAGCGCGGACGACCTGGACGTCTTCATTCCGCACCAGGCCAACGAGCGGATCATCGACTCGATGGTGAAGACTCTGAAGCTGCCCGAACACGTCACGGTCGCCCGTGACGTGCGCACCACGGGTAACACCTCGGCCGCCTCGATCCCGCTCGCCATGGAGCGGCTCCTGGCGACCGGCGAGGCCAAGAGCGGCGACACCGCGCTCGTCATCGGCTTCGGGGCGGGTCTCGTGTACGCCGCCACGGTCGTTACCCTCCCCTAGGCATCACGTCCGGATCGCGAGGTCCGGACGGTCCCACCAACCTGCCGCTGCCGCGGCGGGCGCCACACCCTCTGGATACATACGAAGGAGCGCCAACATGGCCGCCACTCAGGAAGAGATCGTCGCCGGTCTCGCGGAGATCGTGAACGAGATCGCCGGCATCCCGGTCGAGGACGTCCAGCTGGACAAGTCCTTCACCGACGACCTGGACGTCGACTCGCTGTCCATGGTCGAGGTCGTCGTCGCCGCCGAAGAGCGTTTCGACGTCAAGATCCCGGACGACGACGTCAAGAACCTCAAGACGGTCGGCGACGCGACCAAGTACATCCTCGAGCACCAGAACTGACCGAGCCCGAGCTCAGTCGCCACCCGGCGGTGGCGCCGTTGATCCCCTCAACACCGTGGAGAAAATTCCTGTGAACTCGACCAATCGCACCGTGGTCGTCACCGGTGTCGGCGCAACCACACCGCTGGGTGGCGACGCGGCCTCGACGTGGGAGGGCCTGCTCGCGGGCCGCTCCGGCGTCAGTCTGCTGGAACAGGACTGGGCGGCCGAGCTGCCGGTCCGCATCGCCGGTCAGATCGCCGTGGAGCCCGGCGAGGTCATCCCGCGCCCGCAGGCGCGCAAGCTGGACCGCTCGGCGCAGTTCGCGCTGATCGCGGCCAAGGAGGCGTGGGCGGACGCCGGCTACACCGCCAAGGCGGGCGAGGACTCCTCCGTGGACCCGGACCGCCTCGGCGCGGTGATCGCCTCCGGCATCGGCGGCGTGACCACCCTCCTGGACCAGTACGACGTGCTCAGGGAGAAGGGCGTACGCCGCGTCTCCCCGCACACCGTGCCGATGCTGATGCCCAACTCCCCGGCGGCCAACGTCGGCATCGAGCTGGGCGCCCAGGCGGGCGTCCACACCCCGGTGTCGGCCTGCGCCTCGGGCGCGGAGGCCATCGGCTACGCGGTCGAGATGATCCGTACCGGCCGGGCCGACGTCGTCGTCGCGGGCGGCACGGAGGCGGCGATCCACCCGCTGCCCATCGTGGCCTTCGGCAACATGATGGCGATGTCCAAGAACAACGACGACCCGCAGGGCGCCTCGCGCCCCTACGACGCGAACCGCAACGGCTTCGTGCTCGGCGAGGGCGCCGGTGTGATCGTCCTGGAGTCCGAGGAGCACGCGAGGGCCCGCGGCGCCAAGATCTACGCGGAGGCCGTCGGCCAGGGCATCTCGGCCGACGCGCACCACATCACGCAGCCCGAGCCGTCCGGCAACGGCATCGCCGCGGCGCTGCAGAACCTGCTCGACACGACGGACCTCAAGCCGGCCGAGATCGTGCACGTGAACGCGCACGCCACCTCGACGCCGCAGGGCGACGTCGCCGAGATCAAGGCGCTGCGCAAGGCCTTCGGCGACGACGTCGACCACATGGCGATCGCCAGCACCAAGTCGATGACGGGTCACCTGCTCGGTGGCGCGGGCGGCGTGGAGACCGTGGCCACGGTCCTCGCGCTCAAGCACCGCATCGCCCCGCCGACGATCAACATCGAGAACCTCGACCCCGAGGTCGACGCGGACGTCATCCGCGACGAGGCCCGCCCGCTGCCCGAGGGCCGCATCGCGGCGCTGAACGACTCGTTCGGCTTCGGCGGCCACAACGTCGTCCTGGCGTTCAGGACCGTCTGACCCGGATCCGATGTCACCCGAAGGGGCCTCCACCGCATGGTGGGGGCCCCTTCGGGTTACCCGGCCCAGATGTCAGACGACCTGGTGCAGCCACCGCACCGGCGCGCCCTCGCCGGCGTACCGGAAGGGTTCCAGCTCGTCGTCCCAGGGCTTGCCGAGGAGCTTGGCCAGCTCGGCCTCCAGGTCGCTCTCGCCGCGCTGCGAGCGGGCGAGGGCGGCGCGCAGCCGGTCCTCGGGGATGAGGATGTCGCCGTGCAGGCCGGTGACGGCGTGGAAGATGCCGAGGGCGGGTGTGGCGCTGTACCGCTCGCCCTCGGCGTTCTGGCTCGGTTCGGCCGTGACCTCGAAGCGCAGCAGGGACCAGCCGCGCAGCGCGGAGGCGAGCTTGGAGGCGGTGCCCGCCGAGCCCTGCCAGGAGAATTCGGATCTCCAGGTGCCCGGCGCGGCGGGCTGCCTGATCCAGTCGAGGCTCACACGCGCGCCGAGCACGCCCGCGACGGCCCACTCGACGTGTGGGCACAGCGCGCGCGGGGCGGAGTGCACGTACAGAACTCCACGTGTCGTCACCGGGACCTCCAGTGTGGGTCGAGGTTCGCCTTCCCCCGGCGGCCTCGCGCCCGTGCCGAGCAATTTTCCCCAAATGCTAGAGAAACCTGGGAAAAGGGGACAGATGTGACGTGATGTAATTTAGCGGAACCACGGCAGCGGGGCGTCACCGGGTGGATCTCCCGCCTGTCGCCGCCGTGACAGCGGTGGCCGGGCGGCTACGGGGCGAGGCTACCGTGCGGCGGGGCAAGGAGTGTGACGTACCGTCGGTCCCGGGGCCAGAAAAGTCCGACCTTTCACCCGGCGGGGCGCAACCCCGGGCACGCGCACGGCGTCACGTTGAACGACAGAGGGGACCAGGGGATGCGGAACCGCAGGCACCGTTCGCGTACCGTCGTCGCCCTCGCGGCGGCGGCCCTGCTCGGCACATCGCTCGGCGCGTGCGACGCCCAGGGCGGGAACTCCCCGGCGCCCGGCCCGTCCGCGCACCGCAAGCCCTCCCCCAGGCCCACGCCCGCCTGGGACACCACGCCCCGTTCGCTCGCCGCGGTCGGCGACTCCATCACGCGAGGCTTCGACGCCTGCTCGGTGCTCTCCGACTGCCCCGAGGCGTCCTGGGCGACCGGCACGGACGTCGAGGTCAAGAGCCTCGCCACACGGCTGCTGGGAAAGGAACGGGCCGCCTCGCACAGTTGGAACCACGCCAAGACCGGCGCCCGCATGGCGGATCTGACCGGCCAGGTCCAGCAGGCCGTCATCGAGCGGCCCGAGCTGGTGACGGTGATGGTGGGCGCCAATGACGCCTGCCGCCCCTCGGTCGGCGCCATGACGCCGGTCGGCGAGTTCCGCGCCGACTTCGAGGAGGCGATGCGCACCCTGCGCCGCTCGCTGCCGAAGGCGCAGGTGTACGTGGCGTCCGTGCCGGACCTCAAGCGGCTCTGGTCGCAGGGGCGCACCAACGCCCTGGGCAAGCAGGTGTGGAAGCTCGGGATCTGCTCCGCGATGCTGGCCGACCCGGACGACCTGGGCCCCGCGGCGTCCGAGCGGCGGGCGCGGGTGCAGGACCGGGTGGTGGCGTACAACGAGGTGCTCGAAGAGGTGTGCGACGAGGACCGCCGGTGCCGGTACGACGGCGGGGCCGTCTTCGACTACCGCTTCGACGGCGACCAGTTGAGCCACTGGGACTGGTTCCACCCCAGCAAGAACGGCCAGGCGCGCCTCGCCGAGCTGGCCCACCGTCAGGTGACCTCCAGGAAGCCCGTGGCCCGGTGACGGTGTACGGATTCGCCGCGGGGTGATGTCGGGCGCCGCCCCTCACGCCGCCAGGGGTGCGCACAGGCGCCGGTCCGCGAGGGAGCGGCCCGCCTCCACCTGGCAGGAACCGCCTTGGTGGGCCCAGGCGTTGCGCTTCTCGTCCCAGATCTCGAAGGCGCGGCGCGGGAGTTCCACGCGCGCCTCGACGACCTCGCGGCCCGCGCGGCGCCCGTGGTTGCGGACGCGGGCGGTGGCCGTCGTGGCGTTCACGGTGAGCGACTCGTACGTCCAGTCGGTGTAGCCGAGGCCGTGGCCGAAGGGGTACGACGGGGTGGCGCCGGCCCTGTCCCAGGCTCGGTAGCCGATGAAGACGCCCTCGTCGTAGGCGAGTTCGCCGTCGGTCGGGGCGACCCGGGTGACGGGGGCGGCGGCGAGGTCGCCCCAGGTGGTGGGGAGCCGGCCCGTCGGCTCCTCGGCGCCGAGCAGGACGTCGGCGAGCGCGGCGCCGCCCTCCTGGCCGGGGAACCAGCTCAGCAGCACCGCGGCGACCTCCTCGCGCCAGAAAAGCTCCACCGGGGAGCCGGAGTTGACGACGACGACCGTGTTCGGGTTGGCGGCGGCGACCGCGCGGACCAGGTCGTCCTGGCGGCCCGGCAGCCGCAGGTCCCGGCGGTCGAAGCCCTCGGACTCGACGCGCTCGGTGGTCGCGACGACCACGACGGCGGTGTCGGCCTGCCGCGCCGCCTCGACGGTCTCGGACATCAGTTCGTCGGCGGCGCGCCGCGGCCCGAGGTGGACGAAGGAGAACATGACGGCGGGCAGCGGGGTCGCGAGCGCCTTGTCCGGCCGGTGCAGCAGGGAGACCGCGACGGGCTCGCCCGCCGTGAGCGCCACGGTGCCGCGCTCGACGGACGGTCTCGGCGACCGCCCCCTCGGCGACCTCGCCGGCGCGGACGGCGGCGGCCGGGCCCGGGTGCCGTGCGCCTGGATGCCGCCATGGCGGTGCCTCCTCGGTGAGCCGTCCCGGCCGTCCGTGCCGGTCGCTCCCATCCTGCCCGCGGGGCGGCGCGAGGCCGAGGGGCGGGGAACGGCCCGTGGAGATCCTTCGGCGGGGTCTACCGTCCGCCGGGTGCGGCCCGGCGCCCCTCGGGCGGGCGCGGTGTCATGGCCCAGGTGGGGCGCCAGACCGGTTCGGGCGGCGGGGTCAGGCCCGCGAAGTGGCCAAGGACCGCCCGCAGCCCCGGATGGGGGTCGGCCCGGGGGCGGATGAGTGAGAGCGGGTACGCGAGCGTCGGGCCGAGGATCGGGATGCGGCGCAGGTCGTGGCCGGTCGGCCAGAGGTACCGGTCGCGCGAGCCGACGAGCGTGGCGACGTCCGGGGAGTCGGCGAGGACGTCGAGGAGCACCTCGTTGCCGAAGTTCGGGCCCGCCGCGTCCACGCGGAGGTCGAAGGCGGTGGCCAGCTGGTCGTAGAAGTCCGCCCACTCGCTGCGCGGCGCGATGCCGGGCACCCAGATCCGGTGTCCGCGCAGCCGGGAGGGCGTCAGGGTGCGCGCGGAGGCGAGCGGGTGCCTCGGGCCGACGAGGAGTTCCAGCGGGGAGTCGCACGCGTGGACCATCCGCACGTCGTGCGGCAGCGCCGCCGGGTCGGTGACCGAGCGGAAGGAGGCGTCGATGTCCCCCGCCCGGACGGCGGCGACGGCCTCGCGCGGGTCGTCGACCCTGAGCGTCACCACGTCGAGGTCGGTCCCGGGGTGCGAGCGCCAGTAGTCGTGCAGGACGACGGCCTGCGCGGAGCGCAGTCCGAGCACGTCGATCCGCAGGGCCCGGGAGCCCGGTCCGAGCGCGGTGACGGCCCGGTCGGCGGCCGCGACGATGCTCCGGGCGTGCGGGAGGAAGGCCTGGCCGTCGAGGGTGGGCTCGACGCCCCGGGCGGTCCGCGTGAACAGGCGTACGCCCAGTCGGCGTTCCAGGGCCGCGATCCGCTTCGACACGGCTTGCTGGGTGACGCCCAGCTCGTCGGCCGCGTGCTGGAGCCGGCCCAGCTCGGCCGCGCGGACGAAGGAACGCACCGCCTCGGTATCCATGGGCCCAGCCTATGCGTGCCCAACCGATGGTTGTGGACGGAGCGGGGCCGGTTGTTTGATCTGGAGCCGGTCCGGGCGGTGGGATGCCGGTGCACGAACATCGGTTGTCGGCGAGGAGGGGCGGATCCCTGTGCCTGTGCGTCTGGGGCGCGATGTCGACCGGCTGTGGTCGGCCTACGCCGTCAGCACCTACGGGACCTGGCTCGCCTTCGGCGCCTTCCCGCTCATCGCGGTCCGGGTCCTGCACGTGTCGGCCTTCGCCGTCTCGCTCCTGGAGGCGGTGGGCCCGGCCGTCGCGGCGCTCGTCGCGTTCTCGCTCGGGCCGTGGATCGAGCACCGGCCCAAGCGGCCGGTGATGATCGTGCTGGACCTGGTCCGGTTCGCCGCGCTGGCGAGCGTGCCTCTCTCGTACGTGCTCGGGCTGCTCGCCTACGGGCAGTTGCTGGGGGTCGCGGTCGTCTGCGGCACCGCGAACATCGCCTTCGGTGCCGCGTCCGGCGCGTATCTGAAGCATCTCGTCCCCGGCGAGCGCCTGCTGGTGGCGGCCGGGAGGTTCGAGGGCACGAACTGGCTGGCGACCGCGGCGGGGCCGCCCCTCGGCGGCGCGCTCGTCGGCCTGCTCGGCCCGGTCGTCACGGTCACGGCCGACGCCGTCAGCCACCTCTTGTCCGCGCTCGGTGTCCTGCGCATCCGCGGGACCGACGTCGCCGTGGCCCATGAGGAGGGCGCGGGGGCGCGTGGCGGAACGCGCCGTGACGCTCTGCTCGCCGGGCTGCGGCGCATTCTCCGGGACCGGGTGCTCAGCCGGCTTTTCCTCAACTCCACGCTGGTCGGGGGGCTGATCATGGCCACCGCCCCGCTCCTCGCCGTCCTGCTCCTGGGCCGCTACCACCTGCCGGCCTGGCAGTACGGCCTCGCCTTCGGCGTGCCCGCGCTCGGCGGGTTCGCGGGCGCCCGCCTCTCCGCGCGCCTCGCGGCCCGCTACGGCCGCCACCGGGTCCTGATCGTCTCCGGCCGCCTGCGTTCGCTCTTCCCGCTCGGGCTCGCGTTCGTCGGCCCCGGGGTCCCCGGTCTCCTCACGGTGATCGCCGTCGAGGGCCTGCTGATCACCTGCATGGGCGTCTTCAACCCCCTCCACGCGGCCGAACGCCTGCGCCGGACTCCCCCGGAGCTGGCCGCCCGGGTCCTGAGCACGTGGAGCGCCGTCAGCAGACTCGTGCAGGCCGCCCTGGTGGTGCTCTGGGGCGCCCTCGCCACGCTCACCGGACCACTCACCGCGATCACCGTCTCCGGGGTGCTCCTGCTCGCCACCCCGCTGCTGCTGCCCGTGCGGGAGCTGAGGGCGACCGCCGTGTCCGTCGGCTGACCGGCCGGGGCTTCAGCGGCTGCCGGGGCGGGGCACGCTGCGGCAACTCATCCGGCGGCGGGCCCGAAATCTCCGCCGCCCGCCGCCGATCCGGCGGCCCGCGTGGCACGCGCCATGGCGTTCGCCCCGTCCGTCCCGCGATACTTCCGCCACCCCACCGGTCACGGAAGGACTCGCGTGCTCTCTCGACCCCGTACCCCCTCTCGACCCCGTACCCCCTCTCGCCCCCGTACCCTCGCCCGGCTCGGCGCCCTCGGTGTCGCCGCCCTGCTGGCCGGTCTCACCGCCCCGGGGCCGGCCGCCGCGGACGACGGTGGCGGCGCCGCCACCGTCGAGGAGCGGCGCCTGGAGCGGGCCGCCCCGCAGGAGATCCTGCGGCGCGGCGGATTCGACTCCCTCGCCCCGGAGTTGGCGCGGGCCCTGGGCAAGGCCCGCTCTTATGACCAGGCCCGCCGGATCGTCGTACGGGACGGCAGGGCGCTGTGGCGGCGTGCCGTCGACCGGGCGCAGGGGCGCGGCCCGGCCGGCGGGGACCTGAGCCGCGACGACGACCGGCCGCTGTACTGGGCGCGGCTCGCGATGACGCGGGAGCTGCGGCAGTGGGAGCCGGCCCGGTTCGCCCTCGGCGAGGAGCGGCGGGCCCGGCTCATATCGGCCCTGGAGCGGACGTCCCGAGGGCAGGACGGCGTCCGCTTCCCCGGAACAGGGGACGGTGGTGACGGGCGCGGTGGCAAGGGGCGCCCCGTGAAGCGGATTCTCGTCACCGGCTTCGACCCGTTCACCCTCGACCGGGATGTCCGCATCAGCAATCCGTCGGGTGCCACCGCCCTGGCGCTGGACGGCACGACGATCCGTACCGCCGACGGGCCCGCCCGCGTGGAGGCGGTGACCTTCCCCGTGCGCTGGCGGGACTTCTCCGAGGGGGCCGTGGAGCGGGCGCTGCGTCCGTACCTGCCGCACGTGGACCTTTTCACCACCATCAGCCAGGGCCGCGTCGGCCGCTTCGACGTCGAGCGGACCAACGGGGCCTGGCGCGGCGGGTTCCCGGACAACGAGAACGTCTCCCGGACGGAGACCGTGCCGGTGGCCGACCCGGCCTCGCAGCCCCAGTGGACGACGACGACCCTCCCGTACAAGAGGATCGTGGAGGCCGGGACGGGCCGTTTCCCCGTGTACGACAACACGTCGGTGACCGAGATCCCGGCGGGCGGCGGCGCTCCCGTGGTCCGGCCCGACGGGCCCACCGAGGGGTCGACGGCCCGTGCGGGCGGCGGCGGGGACTACCTCTCCAACGAGATCGCCTACCGGGTGACGCTGCTGCGCGACCGGCTGGGGCTGCGCCAGCGGCTGCCCGGCGGCCATGTGCACACGCCCGTCCTCCAGTTCGGCGCGGGCAACACCGACCCGGCGACGGGCGCGGTCACCGATCCGCAGTTCGTGCGCAACCGGCTCGACATCATCGATCAGGTGCGGGGGATCCTGCGGGCTGCCGCCTCGTCCTCCTGACGGCCTCCGAAGTCGCCCTGAAGGCCTCCGGAGTCGCCCCGCCGGCCTCGGGAGTCGCCGTCGTCGCCGTCCGCGCCGTTCTCGCCCATCAGGTCCCGTGCCATCAGCGTCGCGCCCGCGACCGCGCCCGGCATCAGGAACACCGCGACGAACGGCACCAGGAAGGCGACGGCGAGCGGCGTCCCGAAGCCCCAGGCGAGGCCCTTGCGGGAGCGCAACAGGGCGAGCCGGTCGCGCAGTTCGACACCGCGGCGCTGGAGCGCGACGGCGGTCAGCTCCTCGGTCAGGAAGAAGCCGGTGACGCAGAAGCCGATCACCGGCACCACGGTCTGGCCGGCGACCGGGATGAAACCGAGCGCGAAGACCAGGACGCCCCAGAGCGCGGCGCGCACGACGATGCGCAGACTGTCGCGTCCGGAGATCCACAGGTCGCGCCAGAGCGGGAGCCCCGACTCGGGGGCGTGGCCCGACTCGGCGATGTCGACCTTCTCGGACAGCGACTCGTAGAAGGGCTGCCCGATCAGGAGCGTCACCGCGGTGAAGGTGAGGACGGACAGCAGCAGCGCGAGGGCAAAGAGCAGCACCGTCAGGAAGCCGCGGAAGAGGCCTTGCCACGGCGCGGACCAGTCGTCGGCGAAGGGCGTGGCCCAGCCGACGGCGTCCTGCCCCCATACGGCGAGGGCGACGAGCGCCGCCACGTAGAGGACGAACGTGAGGAGGCCGGGCAGCAGTCCCCATCCGTACTGCTTGCCGTGCTGGGCGACCCAGCGCTGCCCCTTCATCAAGTAGCCGAAGCCCACACCCAGATCGCGCATGCGGCACACCTTAGCCGCAGGCCGGGGACGCTCCGGCGGGTGATCCCGGTGTGCCGCGAACGCCCTCTTGTTGCGGGGGAGTCGAACCGGTAGACCTCCCTCTATCGATCTCCCGGAGGTACGTATGGGCATATCCCGGCCATCCCGGCCACGCGGCCCCGTTCTGCTGACCACCGCCGTCACGGCCGGTGCGCTGGTCCTCACCGCGCTCGCCCCGGGCAGCGCGACCGCCGATCCGACGCCGCGCCCGGTCACCCGGGAGGGTTCCCCGCTCGGCGACGACCGGGCGGCCACGGCCCCGAAGGGCGCGGCCGAGCGGGCGCTGGCCGACCCGGGCGCCGCCGGGCTCGGCGGGGAGCGGGGCCGCGGCTATCCCCGGGAGCGCAGACTCGCCCGACCCCCGGTGAATCCTGCCGACAAGTCGATAAAACTGGGGCTCGTGCCGTATCACGGCATCGCCCCGAGGCTGAACGAGCTCCAGCGGATCGGCGACCGCGTCAGCGTGGAGATCGCGGGCCGCTCGGCGGGCGGCCACCCGCTCTACCTGGTGACGGTCACCGCACCCGAGTCCGCGCGCGAGACGGCCCGCCAGGAGCGGATGCGCGAGCGCATCGAGAACGCGCCCGCGGCCGCCGCGAAGGACGAGGCGATCAAGGCCGGGTACAAGACGCCCGTCTTCATCAACAGCAACATCCACGGCAACGAGTGGGAGGGCACCGACGCGGCCCTGAAGCTCATCGAGAAGCTGGCGAAGGCGAAGGACGGCTCCAGCCGGTCCCTGCTCGCGCACAACCGCCTCTACTTCAACATCACCGCCAACCCCGACGGCCGTATCGCCGGAACCCGCGCGAACGCGGGTGGCTTCGACCTCAACCGGGACTTCATCACCGCCTCCCAGCCCGAGGCCCGCGCGATCCGCGAGATCGCCGTCGCCAAGCAGCCGGTCGTGATGATCGACCTGCACGGCTATGTGAACGGCACGCTGATCGAGCCGACCACTCCCCCGCACGGCGAGAACTACGAGTACGACCTGTTCCTCAAGAACTCCTACGCCAACGCCCTCGGCATGGAGGCCGCGGTCAACGGTCTCGGCTACACGGAGGCGAAGGACGGGGTGCGGCCCGCCGTCATCCCCTTCCGCGACCAGGAGGAGGGCTGGGACGACTGGCCGCCCGTCTTCACCCCGCAGTACATGCCCTTCCACGGCGCGGTCGCCGCGCACACCATCGAGTTCCCGATGCAGGTGAACAACGCCGAGTACGACGACCAGCCGGTCGCGGAGCTGCGACGCAGGGCCGGCATCAACGTGGACATCGCGGGCGCGGCCATGCGCGCGAGCATCGGCTACGCCGACCGCCACCGCGCCGCGCTGATCGCCGACCAGATCGAGGTGTTCCGCCGGGGCGCGACGGGCGCGCGGCAGGTGCCGGTGTCGGAGCGGACCGTGCCGGGCGTGCCCGGGATCGGCCCGGAGGACGTGTACACCACCGACTTCCCCCGCGCGTACGTCATTCCGGCGCGCGGGCGTTCGGCGCCGGCGGCGGCGCGGCTGGTGGACCACCTGCTCGCCAACGACGTACGCGTCGAGCGGGCGAGCCACGCCTTCCGGCTCGGCGGGCGGGCGTACGCGAAGGGGTCGTACCTCGTCGACATGCGTCAGCCCAAGCGCGGCCTGGCCAATGTGCTGCTGGCCGACGGGCGGGACATCAGCGCCAAGGTGGCGACCATGTACGACATCTCGGGGTGGAGCCTCGGGCGGCTGTGGGGCGCGAGCGTCGACGCCGTCGAGGGCGGTGACCTGGACGGCGTGCGGGCGCGCGCGGTGCGGGCCGCCTCGCGGGTCGGGTACGTGGCGCCGCGCGGCGACCTGCGGCTGCGGCTGGACGACCCGCGGGAGATCGCCGCCGTCAACCACCTGCTCGCCGAGGGTGTCGTGGTGCGCCGGGACCGGTCGGGCGCGGCGCTCGTGCCGGCGTCCGCGCGCGGTGCGGCAAGGGCGGCGGCGAAGAAGTACGACGTCGCGTTCGACGCCACGAAGGCGAAGGGCGGCCCGGTGCTGCACCGGACGCGGGTCGCGGCGGCCGTCACACCCGGTGAGCTGTTCGCACTGCGGGAGATGGACTTCGACGTGGTGCCCGTGTCGACCGCCGTGCTCAACGCGGGCTTCGACTGGAAGCGGGCGGACGTGCTCTTCGTGTCGGCCGGGCTCGATCACGGCAGGCTGAACGCGGCGGCGAAGGCCGGCCTGGACCGGTTCCTCGCCCGGGGCGGCGGTCTCGTGGGCCGGGGCGCGGCGGGCGCCGCGCTGAACACCGGCGCGAAGCTGCTCCCCGTGCGGCCGGTGGAGGGCAACGGCGACGCCAACGGCGTGGTGCGTGTGGTCAACAGGGGCGGCACGCTCACCGGTGGCGCGCCGGACCACAGCTTCGTCTACTCGCCGATGTGGTTCACCGGCCTCGGCTCCGGGGTGCGCGTGGAGCAGCGGTACGGGACGGGGAACCCGCTGGTGGCGGGGCACTGGCGGGCCCTGGCGGACGGCGGCGGGGGCCCGGCGGCCGCCGCGGGGCGCGCCGCGGTGGTCAGCGGGTCGGCGCGGGGCGCCGAGGTGGTCCTGTTCGGCACCGAGCCGCTCTTCCGCGCCCACCCGAAGGGGGTGTTCCCGCAGGTGGGGCGGGCGTTGCTGAGCGTCGGCCGGTAGTCGGCACGGCGCAGGGCCGCACCCCCGGGTTCGGGGTGCGGCCCTGCGCCGTGCGAGCGGGTGGTCAGGCGACCGCGAGCTCGACCTTGATGTTGCCGCGCGTGGCGTTCGAGTAGGGGCACACCTGGTGGGCCTTCTCGACCAGGGACCGCGCGGTGTCCGCGTCGACGTTCGGGATGGAGGCGGTGATCGCCACCTCCAGGCCGAAGCCGCCGGACTCGTTCTGGCCTATGCCGACCTGGGCGGTCACGGTCGAGCCGGAGATGTCGGCGTTCTCCTTGCGGGCGACCACGCCGAGGGCGCCCTGGAAGCAGGCGCTGTAGCCGGCGGCGAACAGCTGCTCGGGGTTGGTCCCCGCGCCGCTGCCGCCCATCTCCTTGGGCGGGTTCACGACGACGTCGAGCTTGCCGTCGTCGCTGGCCACGCGGCCGTCGCGGCCGTTCTCGGCGGTGGCGACCGCGGTGTACTTGACGTCGATCTTCTGGATGGACATAGGTGCCGGCTCCTCCTGAGACGGGCCGCGGTGCGCGCCCACAACCGCGGCCGAGTGGAATCAGGTTATCGGATGCCGGAAACCAGGAAAGGGGTGGTCGCCTCAGACGAGGGAGACGATCATCTTTCCGGTGTTCTCGCCGCGCAGCATGCCGAGGAAGGCGTCCACGCCGTTCTCGACGCCCTCGACGACCGTCTCGCGGTACTTCAGCTCACCGGAGCGGACCCAGGCGCCGACCTCGCGGACGAACTGGGGCTGGAGCGCGCTGTGGTCCTGCACGAGCATGCCCGTCAGGCGCAGGCGCTTGCCGATGACCAGGGCGAGGTTGCGCGGGGCCGGGGTCGGCTCCTTGTCGTTGTAGCCGGCGATCATGCCGCAGATGGTGACGCGGCCGTGCACGTTCAGACGGCTGATGGCGGCTTCCAGGTGCTCGCCGCCGACGTTGTCGAAGTAGACGTCGATGCCGTCGGGGGCGGCCTCCTTGAGCTGCTCGGCGACCGGCTTGGCGTCCTTGTAGTTGAAGGCGGCGTCGAAGCCGTACTCCTCGACCAGCAGCTTCACCTTCTCGTCCGAGCCCGCCGAGCCGATGACGCGCGAGGCGCCCTTCAGCTTGGCGATCTGGCCGACCTGGCTGCCGACGGCACCGGCGGCGCCGGAGACGAACACGGCGTCGCCCTCCTTGAAGGAGGCCACTTCGAGCAGACCCGCGTACGCGGTCAGGCCCGTCATGCCGAGCACGCCGAGGTAGGCGGAGAGCGGCGCGGCCTGCGCGTCGACCTTGGTGGCGTGCTGGGCGGGCACGGAGGCGTACTCGCGCCAACCGGCGAAGTGCAGGACGTGGTCGCCCACCGCGAAGCCCTCGGCGTTCGAGGCGATGACCTCGCCGACCGCGCCGCCCTCCATGGGGTGGTCGAGCTGGAACGGCGGGACGTACGACTTCACGTCGTTCATCCGGCCCCGCATGTACGGATCCACCGAGAAGTGCAGGTTGCGGACCAGGACGCGGCCCTCGGCCGGGGCCAGGACGGGGGCCTCGCGCAGTGCGAAGTCCTCGGGGACCGGCCAGCCGTCGGGGCGGCGCACGAGGTGCCATTCACGGCTGACGGAGGGGAGCTGCTCGGGGGTGACGGTCATGGGGGGCGTCCTCCTGTTGCGTACGTGAGGGTGGGAGGGGGCGGAAGTGTCTCGCGCCCAAAAATGCTTCATGTTGTGAAACAACCATGCTCTTGGATATTTCATGATGTCAAGTAAATGGGTAACCTGGTCACCATGGCCACGAGCAGCTCGCGTACCCCCTCGCCCCGCGTCGACCCCTTGACGCGGGAAGTCGTCGAGCTGATCGGCACGGTGGTGGCGCGCTACCACGAGGAGTACGAGGAGGCCGCGGCCGAGCACGCGCTGACCGGGGCGCAGGCGCGCGTCCTCGGGCTGCTCTTCATCGAACCTATGCCCATGCGCCGCATCGCGCAGAAACTGAAGTGCGAGCCGTCGAACATCACGGGCATCGTCGACCGTCTGGAGGCACGGGGCCTGGTCGAGCGGCGGCCCGACCCGGCCGACCGGCGCGTGAAGCTGGCGGCGCCGACGGCCGAGGGCGAGGAGGTCGCCCGCGGTCTGCGCGACTCCCTGGACTTCGCGCGCGAGCCGCTGGCGGGGCTCTCCCGCGAGGAGCGGCTCGCCCTGCGGGGGCTGCTGCGGAGGATGCTGGGCGAGGAGTAGGGGCGTCGGCCTCTCTCGGGGGCGGAGGGCTGGGCCGGGTGGGTGTCCGGCGTCCCAGGCGGGCGTTCCAGGGGGTCGGTGTTCGCGCAGGTCAGGGGCCGTTTCGGTGTTCCGGCGTCCCGTATCGGCGGGTGGTGGTGGCGGGCGGGACGGCGCGCGGGCCAGGGTGTGGATCGGCCCAGCGGCTCGCCGGACGTCAACGCCCGGCCGGCCGTTCGAGGCCGCTCAGCCAGACCGTCACCGCACCCATGGAGTCCTCGATGCGTTCGTCTCTCGCCGCCCGTTCCGGTTCCGCCCGCTCCTCGCGTTCCGCCCGTCTCGCCCTCACCGCGGTGGCCGCCGCGGCCCTCGCCGCCACCACCGCCGGGACCGCTCTCGCCGTCGGCCAGAGCAAGGCCCCCGTCGAGCAGATCTGCGGGACCAACGACCTGACCTTCAAGGTCAGCGAGAGGACGCAGGCCGGCGGCTACCTCCTCGTGACCGCGAAGGCGCGGCCCGGCATCACCTGCCACCTGGAGGGCACCATCCCCTCCGCCGCCTTCGGCTCCCACCCCGACCGGCAGGTCGCCCCCGTCGAGCAGGCCGTCACCGACAGCATCCGGCTCTCCGGGTCCACCGCCGCGTACGCCGGCATCAACCCGAAGTCGACCAACGACGACCACGGCGCGGAGTTCGACCGGATGATCATCGCCGTCGCCGGGGACGAGGGGAGCGCCACCTCCGTCCGGCTGCCCGGCCCGACCCTGATCGACAGGCCGCTGAGCACCAACTGGCACGCCGGCCCGGCCGACGCCGTCCCGTTCGGCGGCTGATCACCGCGCCGCCCCGCCCCCCGGGCCCCGAACAGGCCGGCGTGGCCGCGTTGTCAGTGGTGGGGGGCATGATCGGGGGCATGACGCCGAACTCCGCGGGCGAGCTGCACGCCCTCGCGCACGAGCACCTTCCCTCCGACGTGGCCGAGCGGTGGCTCGGGCTGCTGCGGCCCGGCATCCGGCTCGCCCCGGCGGGCGGGGACGAGGCGGTGGTGGGGCAGTTGGGCGGGGAGCCCCGGCTGCCGGACGACGTGGAGTGGCCGGAGTGGGAGGGGCACGGTCCGCTGTCGTTCGTCGCCTCGGTGGACTGCGCCGCGCTGCCCCCGGCGGCGCTCGACGTGCCGTTCCCCCCGGCGGGCACGCTCGCCTTCTTCTACTTCGACGGCCAACTGGACGACGGGGAGGCGGTGGTGGACGTGGCCGACGTCCCGAGCAGGGCGGGCGCCCGGGTCGTGTACGTCCCGGCGGGGGTCCCGGCCGTCCGCCGGGACACGCCGGACGAGCTGGACGCCCACCCCCATGTGCCGCTGGCCGCGCGGGTGGAGCCGACGGCGGCGGAGCCGACCCATCCGCGGGTGCAGCGGGTCTTCGCACCGGACGCGGAGCCTTTCCAGGACTACGAACACCCGGTGTGCGCCGAGGAGTTCGTCGACGCCCTGTGGGAGTACGAGGCCGATGCGGGCCACCGGCTCGGCGGCACCCCGCAGTCGGTGCAGGGGCCCGTCGAGCTGGAGGTCGCCCGGGCGGCGCTGGGCCCGGGGGTGGACTGGGACGATCCCCGGCTCCCGGCCGAGATGGACGAGTGGGTGCTGCTCGCCCAGTTCGACTCGGACGAGACGGCGGACATGATGTGGGGCGACGACGGCTGCCTGTATTGGCTCATACGCCCCTCCGATCTGGCGGAACTACGGTTCGACCGGGCGCTGTTCACCTGGCAGTGCTGCTGACCGCCCTCGGGCGCCACCGATCCCCCCCTCTGGGGCCGGACCTAGGACCGGCCCAGGAGGCCCCTCAACCGCCTTGCGCGCAGCACCAGTTCCAATTCGAAGCGGCGGTCCGGGTCGTCGACCTCGTCGCCCCACAGCTCCCTTATCTGGCGCAGGCGGTAGCGGACCGTCTGGGGGTGGACGCCGAGGCGGGCCGCGACCTCGGGGGCGCCGCCGCGGGTCTCCAGCCAGGCCAGCAGGGTCTCGGCGAGGCGGCGGCCGTGGGCGGGACCGCAGTGGTCCAGGGGGGCCAGGCAGCGCCGGGCCAGGTCCTCGATCAGCTCCTCGGGCTGGAGCAGCACCAGCGCCTCGGTGTGCTCGGTGCAGTGCAGCACCTCGCCGCCGGGCAGCAGACCGCGCTCCATGAGCCGCACCGCCGCCTCCGCCCAGCGCAGCGACTTCGCGGCGTCGGCGAGCGGCACGGGCGGGCCGATCGCTCCCGACCAGCCCGTCATGGCGCGCCGCAGCAGCTCGGGGCGCCCGGCGGCGTCCGGATCGGGCACGACCATGCGGGGCTGCTCCGCCTCCATGTCGAGCAGGACGCCCGCGCCGACGGCGGGCGCCACGGCCTCGGGCGCCGGGCGCAGCAGGACGCCCACCGCGACCCGCTCGGGCAGCTGCCAGCCGACGCGGGCGGCCCGCTCGCCGAGGGCGTTGCCGAAGGGGGCGCCCGGGGTCGCCGAGGGGCCGGACACCGCGCCGCCGGTGGTCTCGGCGCGCCGCTCCGACAGGAGCAGCTCCATCAGCTTGCGCTGGAGGCGCAGCCGCTCGCCCGCTTCCCGGGCGGCGGCCTCGGCGTAGCCGCGTACGGACTGGTCGACCAGGCCGTCGAGGTACTCGAAGCCCGACTCGGCCAGTTCGTACATGGCCGGGGGCGGGATCTCGAGCTGCTGGCCGATCTCGGCGAGGCGGCGCCAGGCGAGGCGTACGCCGAGGCGGTAGATCGCCTGGAGGGAGTCGAGGCTGCGGCCGTGCAGGCCCTCGCCGCGGCCGAATTCCTGGAAGACCTCCAGGTGGTAGCGGGGCCGCCCTTCCTGGGACGCCAGCTGCTGGACGAAGCCTTCCAGGGCGCGGCGGATGCCCACCAGGGCCATGGGCTCACCGGCGTCGTTGAGGACGACGGGCAGCCCGGGGAACTCGGCGCGGATCTCGCGCAGGATGTCCTGGGCGAGCGCGGGCACCTCCTCCAGGGCGAGCGCGGCGAACCTGCGCACCTGGCGGGGCGGCACGTCCCGCCAGGCGGAGCGCGCCTGCGCGGGGCCGTGGCTCCCCGTGGGGGCGGCCTCGGGCGGCGGCTGGATGTCGGTCACGGCCACGGTCGCTCACTGGCTCCGCGGTGGCGCGTCGTAGTGGACCAGCGGCGTGTTCGGCTGGTCCGGCGTGGCGTCGAGGAGCGCGACGACGCCGAGGGCCGCGCCCACGGCGAGGAGCGCCGCGGCGGCGACGGTGAGTGATGCGGCGAGCAGTCGGTGCATGCGAGGGCCAGCCTCTCGTTCGGAGGTCGTCCCCACCCCGGATCATCCAGGCCTGGTCATACAGTCCTGGTCGTACAGTCCCCGCCGGCCCCGTCCGGCGCGTGCCCAGTGTCTGCATCCATTGACACCCAGTCAAGGGTGCGCCTACGGTTCCCCGCCCATACGTACGGCTCGGTAACACTTCTCCCGCCCTTAGCCCAGGAGTGCCCCCATGCGCCGCACCACCTCGCCATTTTCCCTGGTCATCCTCGGTCTTGGCGCGTTTCTTCTGGTCCTGGCCCCCCTGCTGGCCTGGTATGTCGAGCCGCGCGCGAAACGGACCCCGACCGATATCGACACGATCACGGTTTTCAAAGGAAGAGGAAGCTACTTCGACACCGAGAAGATCAAGACGGTCCACGACAAGAACCTCACGATCACCCGGCAGGTCCGCGGCGACGTCGCCGACAGCGAGAAGAGCGGCCGGGCCGTCTGGGACGTGTCCACGTCCGTCGATCCGGACAAGTCGCTGCCCGCGGCCGACCCGCACGACTCGCTCCAGTGGACCGTCGAGCGCTGGGTCACCGACCGCAGGACGAACCGGCCCGTGCACTGCTGCGGCGAGAAGCCGTACTTCGAGGGCGAGGCGTACCTGAAGTTCCCCTTCGACGTGGAGAAGCGCTCCTACCGCTGGTGGGACAACACCCTCGGGGCGACCGTGCCGCTCACCTACCGGGGCACGAAGAAGATCCAGGGGTACGAGGGTCTGCGCTTCACGGGGTCGGTCGAGCCCACCCGGACCGGTACCCGGCAGGTGCCGGGGCGGATGGTCGGGCAGCCGAAGAAGAGCCAGGTCATGGCGGAGGAGTACTACGCCAACCACGGCATCGAGCTGGTCGCGGACGAGCGCACCGGCCGGATCATCTACGCCGCGATCGGGCCCCGCAAGACACTGCGCGCCCCCGGCTCGGACAAGGACGCGACGGTGCTGCTGGACAGCGAGCGCATCGCTTTCACGCCGGACACGCAGAAAGCCCAGGTCAAGCTGGCCAAGGACGACAGCGGACGACTGAAGCTGCTCGGTGAGACTCTTCCGGTGCTCGCCGGGGTACTCGGGGCGGTGCTCGCGCTCGTGGGCGGTGTCTGGGTCGTACGGGGGCGCCGGGACGACGGCGCGGACGGCCCCGGAGGGCACGACGGTTCGGTGGAGCCGGGGAGTCCGCATCCTGGTACGTCCAAGACCGCCCTGCAATCCAGCACGATGTGATGAGGCGTCAGCCCGGAAAAGGCCGGAAATTGTCACTCCGGTGAGTAGACCCGCGGTAAGGGGCGGCGAAAACTAACCACCCCCACCCCAGCACAGTCCCCGCACCACCTCGGCAGTACCTCCGCAAGCCCCACAGCAGGACCGTTTCACCCGCCCGGCCCCCCACAGTTCCGCACCCTGAGACGAGTTGGAGCACGCATGCCCCAGCACGTACCGTCCTCGCTGCGCGCAGCCGCCCCGCGGCACGCGCAGCGGCTCCCGGCGCCTCCCCCACAGCCGCGCCGGATCGTCTTCCTTGCCCACCGCGACCTCGGCAATCCGGCCGCGGGGGGCTCCGAACTCCTCGTCGACCGGCTGGCCGACGGCCTCAGCAAGCTGGGCCACCAGGTCACGCTGCTGTGCGGCGGGCCCGCGGCCCACCGCGACTACCGCGTGGTCTCCGCCGGTGGCGACCTCGGTCACTACCTGCGGGCGCGCTCCGCCTTCACCCGCCGGATCGGCGACTGCGACCTGCTGGTGGAGGTCTGCAACGGCATGCCGTACCTGGCGCCGCTGTGGCACCGCGGGCCGACCCTGTGCCTGGTCAACCACGTGCACACCGATCTGTGGGGGATGCGCTTCCAGGGCGCCCTCGCCCCCGCCGCCCGGCTCGGGCGGCGACTGGAGCACTGGGCCCTGTCGGGCGCGCAGCGCGGCAACCTGCTCGTGGCCGTCTCGCCGTCGACGGCCACGGCGCTGCGGGCGATCGGCGTGGAGCGCGAGCGCATCCGCGTCGTGCACAACGGCGTGGAGGAGCCGGGCCCGCTGCACGCCCGCTCCGACGAGCCCTTGTTCCTCGCGATGGGCCGCCTCGTGGAGTACAAGCGGATCGATCTGCTCCTGCGGCTGTGGGAGCGGGTCAGGCCCGTCACCGGCGGCCGGCTCGTGATCGTCGGCGACGGCCCCGAGCGGGCCCGCCTCGAACAGCTCGCCGGTCCCGGCGTGGAGTTCCGCGGCCATGTCTCCGAGGCCGAGAAGCACCGGCTGCTCTGCGAGGCCTGGATGCTGCTGCATCCCTCGGCCGTGGAGGGCTGGGGCCTGGTCATCACCGAGGCGGCGACCCGTTCGACGCCCTCGGTCGGCTTCGACGTCCCCGGGGTCCGCGACTCCATAGCGGACGGCGTCACCGGCCTCCTCGCCCGCGGTGAGAGTTCCTTCGCCGCCGCCTGGTGCACGCTGGCGCTCAGCGCCGAGCGGCGCAGGGCGCTGGGCAAGGCCGCCGGCGAGCGGGCCGCGCAGTTCCGCTGGGGCAACACCGTCCGCCAGTTCCAGGCGGTGGCGGCCGAGGCGGTCGCCGCCCACCACGCGCCCGCCGGGCCCCTCATACCCGCGCCCGCCGGGCCGCCGACCGCACAGGGGACCTGAGTGAAAGACCCGTCCCTGCGCCGTTCCGCCACCCTGTTCCGTGCCTTCCTGCGTGAGCAGCAGGACCCGGAGCGCTGCTACACCCTCCTCGCGAAGGACGCCGCCGACCAGGTCGAGGCGCACGTGAAGGTGAAGGACCGCGTCGTCGTCGACATCGGCGGCGGAGGCGGCTACTTCACCGAGGAGTTCCGGCGGCGCGGCGCGCAGTCCTACCTCTTCGAGCCCGATCTCGCCGAGATGAAGGCGTCCGGCACCAAGCCCCCCGAGGGTTCGGTGCTCGCCGACGGCTATCTGCTGCCGCTGGCGGACGCCGTCGCCGACGTCACGTTCTCCTCGAACGTCCTGGAGCACGTCGACGACCCGCAGACGTTCCTCAGCGAGATGGTCCGGGTCACCCGGCCCGGCGGGCTCATCTATGTCTCGTTCACCAACTGGCTCTCCCCCTGGGGCGGCCACGAGTGGGCGCCCTGGCACTACCTGGGCGCCGAGCGGGCCCGCGCCCGCTATGAAAGACGTACCGGAAAAGCCGCGAAGCACACCCTGGGCGAGAACCTCTTCGCCCACCACGTCGGAGCGACCCTGCGCCAGGTGCGGGGCCGCTCCGACGTGGCCGTGGTGTCCGCGCGCTCGCGCTACTGGCCGTTCCTGGCCGGGGCGATCACAAAGGTGCCCGGTGTGCGCGAGATCGCCACCTGGAACCTCCTCCTCATTCTCAGGCGGTGTCCATGACCACGGTCCAGGCCCCACCCCCGGCCGCCGTACGGCCCACGACCGCTGCCCCTGAACCCTCGCGGGGGCCGCGCTCGCGGCGCTGGCTGCTGGGGTTCTGGGCCGTGGCGTTCGTGGCGTTCCTCGCGGTGAGACCCGGGCGGATGACGTTCGACACCAAGCTCGGTGTCACCGTCGACCCCTGGCAGTTCCTCTCCGACCTCGGTCAGCTCTGGCACGACCGGGGCGGCTTCGGCGGCATCCAGGACCAGTACGTCGGCTACGCGTTCCCGATGCTGCCGTTCTACGGCCTGGCCGACCTCGTCCAGCTCCCCGTCTGGCTGGCCGAGCGGCTGTGGCTCTCGCTGATCGTGAGCGCGGCCTTCTGGGGTGCGCTGCGGCTGGCCGAGCGGCTGGGCATCGGCAGCCGGCACAGCAGGCTGCTCGGCGCGGTGGTGTACGCGCTGTGGCCGACGTTCACCATAGTCGTCGGCTCCACGTCGGCGGCCGCGCTGCCCGGCGCGGTCCTGCCGTGGGTCCTGCTGCCGCTGACGAACGAGCGGATCAGCGCCCGCCTCGCCGCCTGCCGCTCGGCGCTGATCATCCCCTGCATGGGCGGGGTGAACGCGGCGGCGACCCTCGCCTCCCTGCTCCCGGTGGCCCTCTATCTCCTGTCGCGCCCGGGCGGGCCGCGCAAGCGGAAGCTGATCACCTGGTGGGTGCCGGGCGTCATCCTGGCCACCGCCTGGTGGATCGTGCCGCTCCTCATGCTCGGCATCTACGGCGAGAACTTCCTGCCGTACGTGGAGAACTCCGCGACCACGACCGCCACCATGTCGGCCACCGAGACACTGCGCGGCGCCGGCAACTGGGTCGCCTACCTGAACTTCGGCGAGGCCTGGCTGCCGGCCGGCTGGACGGTGGCGACGGCCGTCGTGAGCGTCGTCTGCTCCGCGCTCGCCGCGGCCCTCGGCCTGGCCGGGCTCGCCCGCCGCGACCTGCCCGAGCGGCGCTGGCTGGTCCTGACCGTCCTGTCCGTCGCCCTGATCACGCTGGCCGGATACGGCGGCGCCCTCGGCGCGCCCTTCCACGAGAGCGTCCAGTCCTGGCTGAACGGCGGGCTCGTCCCCTTCCGCAACATCTACAAGTTCCAGACGGGCCTCGCGCTCGCCCTCGCCCTCGGCCTGGCGCACCTGGTCGGGGTGGCCGCGCAGGCACGCGGGGCCCGGCCGGTGCGGGGCCGGCGGTACGCCGCGCTGGCCGCCGCGGTCCTGGTGCTGCCGGGGCTGGCCTGGCCGTACCTCAACGGCTCGATCCTCCAGCCGGGTTCGTTCCAGAAGCTGCCCACGTACTGGCAGACGACGGCCGACTGGCTGGAGAAGTACTCCCCCGACTCCCGTGCCCTCGTCGTCCCGGCGACCGCGCACGGCATCTACACCTGGGGCTCGCCCATCGACCAGCCCCTGGACGTGCTCGCCGACTCGCGGTGGGCGCAGCGCGACTACGTGCCGTTCGGCACGGCGGGCAACCGCCGCGCGATGGACGCGGTCGAGCAGGCGCTGATGACGGGCGGCAAGGTGCCGGGCCTGAGCGACTACCTGACCCGGGCCGGCCTCTACTACGTCGTCGTGCGCAACGACCTCGACCCCGACCAGGTCGGCCATGTCCCGACCTCGACGGTCAAGCGCACCCTGGAGGAGTCCGGCTTCAGCCGCGTCACCGGCTTCGGCCCGCAGACCACCGGCGGCACCATCCCGGCCGACACGCCCCTCCAGGTGGAGGGCCTCTACCCGCGCCAGCGCGCCGTGGAGATCTACGCCCCCGGCGACAACGCCCGGCGTCCCGGGCAGGCCGGCCTGAAGCCCGTGTCCAACACGGCGGTCGTCAGCGGCGGCCCCGAGTCGCTGCTGCCGCTCTCCGCCGACCCGTCGATGCGGGACCGGCCGACCGTGCTGACCGGCGACAACCACCCGGGCGTCGGTACGCCGGGCCTGCTGGCCGTCGGTGACGGACTGCGCCGCGCCGACACCCGCTTCGGCCTGGTCAACTCCAACACGTCCTACACCTACACCCGCGACGAGCGGAACGCGCCCGACGCCGCCCAGGACCCCGGCAAGAAGCCGCACCAGATCCTGCCGACGGACGGCGTCGAGCACCAGACGACGGCGGAGCTGCGCGGCGCCAGGTCGGTGACCGCCTCCTCCTACGGCAACTGGCTCTTCCACCTGCCGCAGTACGACCCGGTGAACGCCTTCGACGGCAACCCGGCCACGGCCTGGGCCGAGGGCGGCTCCGGTTCGCCGGACGGCGAGTGGATCAAGGCCGAGTTCAACGCGAAGATCAACGTCCCGGCCGCGTTCCGTGTCACCCCGCTGCCGCAGGACGGCGTGCGGGCGGCGCCCACCCGGGTGCGCGTGGAGACGGAGCGGGGCTCGGTCACCAGCTCGCTCAGGAGTGACGGCACGGCGCAGCGCGTCAAGGCCCGTCCGGGCACCACGAGCTGGATCAAGATCACGATCGTGGACACCGAGGAGGCGCGCCCCGGCCTGACCGGCGCCGGCTTCTCGGAGATCAGCCTGCCGCAGGTGCGCGTCACCAAGCTCCTCCAGCTGCCCGCCGACGCCCAGAAGGTCACGGGCGCCGAGGCGACCACGTACGCGCTGCACCGCTCCTCCGACCCGAGCGCCCTGTCGCCGGTCAACGCCGAGTCGGGGCTGCACCGCCGCTTCACCACCATGGGCGGCGGCGAGTACGAGATGAAGGCGAGCGCGGTGGCCGTGCCCGGCACCGAACTGGACGAGCTGCTCTACAAGGTGGCTCCCGAGCAGCGGCAGCAGATCATCGCGACGGCCGACTCGACGGCGAGGCTCGGTGAGGGCCTGACGCCGCGCAACCTCACCGACGGCGACCTGACCACGGCGTGGATCGCGGGCGACACCAAGCGCCCGGTGATCCACCTCAGGTGGCCGGGCAAGCAGCCGGTGGGCGAGATCGTGCTGCCCGCCGCGGGCGGCCTGTCCACCCGCCCGCAGAAGATCGAGATCAGCTCGCCGGACGGCGCGGCGACCGCGGGGGTGGACGAGAACGGCAACGCCCGGTTCGCGCCGATCACCACGGACCGGATGGACATCACCATCACGGAGACCGCTCCGCTGACGGTCCACAACCCGGTGGCCGACGACAACCTCCAGCTGCCGGTGGGCCTCACCGAGGTCTACGTCCCCGCGCTCGACCAGTACCGCACGCCGCGGCCCAAGGCCTCGCAGCGCTTCTCGCTGCCCTGCGGCCAGGGCCCGATGGTGTCGGTGGACGGCGAGCTGTTCGAGACCGCCGCCCAGGGCAAGGTCCGCGACCTCACCGAGCGCCGCCCGGTGGAGATCAGCCTGTGCCAGCGGGGCAAGAAGGACACGGCGGTCCGGCTCGACGCCGGCGCGCACAGCGTCGAGACCGGTGACGCGGGCCCGCTGACCGTCATGGACGCCTCCCTGACCCGGGGGACGCCCGGCACGGTGGACGAGACGGCCCGCGAGCTGAAGATCAAGGACTGGCTGGGCGACCGCCGCGAGGTGAGCGTCGGCGCGGGAGCGGCCTCGTACCTGACGACGTACGAGAACGTGAACGACGGCTGGAAGGCCACCCTCGACGGCAAGGAGCTGACCCCGCTGCGCCTCGACGGCTGGCAGCAGGGCTGGCTCGTGCCCAAGGGCGAGGGCGGCACGGTCAAGCTCACCTACGAGCCCTCGCGGGTCTACGAGATCGGGCTGATCCTGGCCGGTGTCGGCGTGCTGGCCCTGGCCGGGCTGGTCCTGGTGCGGCGCCGCGAACCCAACACGGACGCCGTGGCGCCCGCGCCGCCCGCCCCGGGCCCGATCCTCGGCACGGTGGCGCTGACGCTGGTCGCCGCGGTGATCGCGGGACCGTTCGCCCTGCTCGTCCCGGCACTGGCCCTGCTGGCCTGGTGGCGGCACACGCTCCTCGTCCCCCTCGCGTTCCTGGCGATGGCGGGCGCGGGCGTCGCGGCGGCGACCGGGGCCGGCGAGCCCGCCGACGCCGACGCGGGGGCGTTCGGCCCGGTGGCCCAACTCCTCGCCCTCATCGCGCTGTTCGCGGCGCTGGTGACCGTAAGGGAGAGGGAGCGGCACACCGCGTCCGACGACGCCGACACGCTGGTGTACGGACCGGGCGACGGACCCGCCCCGGGGCAGCCCGCGCACCCCGCCGGGCCCCCGCTGCCACACCGCGAGCACGGCGGCACACACACCCCGAAGGCGCCGCCGGCGCCACCGGCCCCGGCGCACCCGGGGTCGGGCCCCACGGTCTCGGCCCGTGGGCCCGAGCCGGCCGGGCCCGTCCCCGCGCCGCAGGACGACGCGACGGTCCGCTTCCCGCGGCACGGGCGCCCGCCCACCCCGGAAACAGGAGAAGGCACGCAGCGATGACCGCACTGGAACACCCGGCACGGCGTGCGGACGGCCCCGGCCGGCCGCCCGCGCGCGTGCCGTTCCCCGTCGTCGACGAGGTCTCCCGGCACTGCCTCCAGGAGGAGGAGCCGGAGACCGTGCACATCGAGGTGCACCTGCCGGGCATCCCCGACCCGGCCCGGCTGAAGGCGGCGTTCACCGAGGCCCTGCGCCGCCACCCCCGCATCCTGATGCGGGAGGCGCGGGGCCCCTGGTACCGCCGCCGCTACGAGTGGGAGCTCACCGCCGAGCCGGACACCGAGGTGGTGACCTTCCCGGCCCCGGAGCCGGACGCCCTCAAGCGGGCCCGCGAGCGGGCGCTGGCCAAGGCGCCCTCCCTCGCGGCCTCCCCGCCCATCCGCCTGGAGGTCGTGGCGGCCGAAGCGGGCCTCGCCTCCCGGCCGGAGCCGGGCCCGGACACGGCGACGGGGCCGGGCTCGGTGCTGTTCCTGACCGTCAATCACACCGCATTGGACGGCCCCGCCTGCATGCGGGTCCTCGCGACGGCCGCCGAGATCTACGCGGGTGAGGGCGGCTCCCCCGCACCGGTGGCGCCCCCGCCCACCCGCGCACCGGAGCGCCCGGGGACCGCCGCCCAGCCGCCGGACGCGCCCTCCGGCTGGGCGCCGCCGGCCAGGGTGCTGCGGGGCACGCCCGAGCCCTCGCCGGGCAACGGTCTGCTGGTCGACGAGCTGCCCGTGCCGCGCCGCCCGAAGGGCTCCCCGTTCACCGTGAACGACCAGCTCATGGTGGCGACGGCGCTGATGATCTCCCACTGGAACCGGGAGCACGGCGCCCGGCCGCGCCCGCTGCGCATCACGATGCCGGTGGACGACCGGCCCCGCGACGCGAGCATGCCGATCGGCAACGGCACCCGACTGGTGGAAGTGCCGTTCGGCGCGGCGGAGTTGGCCCACCGGGAGTGGACCCCCGACGCCATACACGACCTGCTGCGCCGCACCTCCGACCGCACCCGCGCCCTCAAGGCGCTGCCCCGGCCGCAACTGGGCCACGGGGCACGCCTGTTGACGGCCCCGGTGCTGCCGGTCACCCTCCGGGCGGCCGTCACGCGGGGGCTGCGCCGGGCGGCCGCGCCCTGGACATCTACCACGCTCTTGAGCAACATCGGGCGGGTGCCCTACCCCCTGGACTTCGGTGACGCGGGGCGCGCGCACGCCGTGTGGTTCTCCGCGCCGGCGCGCCTGCCGCGCGGCCTCACCGTGACCACGGCGTCCACGGCGGGGCGGCTGCACGTCGCCCTGCGCTGGTCGAAGACGCTGCTCGGCCCCGGCGACGGCGCGCACCTGCGGGACCTGTTCGAGCACTATCTGCACGCCACCGAGCAGACGGAGCGGCCGGCGCGCACCGAGCGCGCCGGGAGCGGCGGACCCGACCCCGCGCCGCCCGGGAAGAGCGGAGGGCCGAAGTGACCGCCACGACCAGCGGGCGCCGCGCCGGCCTGCGCGACTTCTACGAGGACCCCGCCGTGCCGGTCGCCTCGGGCGACGCCCGCAGCCTGCGCCAGGCCCGCATCCTCGCCGATGCGCTCGGCCCCGCCACGACCCGCACCGCCACCGTCCTGGACATCGGCTGCGGCGACGGCACGGCCGCCGCGACCGCGGCCCCGCTGCTGGCCGGCCACCGCGTGATCGGCGTGGACTGGTCCCAGGACGCCCTCAAGCGCGCGCACGCCCGGCTGCCGTACGTGGTGCGCGGGGAACTCACCGACGGGGGGCTGCCGTTCGCGACCGGAGCGGCCGACGCCGTCCTGTTCAGCGAGGTCATCGAGCACCTGGTGGACCCCGACAGTGCGCTGGACGAGCTGCGACGCGTCCTCAGACCGGGCGGGCACCTCATGCTGTCCACCCCCAACCTCGCCGCCTGGTACAACCGCGGGCTGCTCCTGGCCGGGGTGCAGCCGGTCTTCTCCGAGGTGAGCCTGCGCGGCATCCACGGCCGCCCGGGCAAGGAGGTCGTGGGCCACCTGCGGCTGTACACGGCGCGCGCGCTGCGGGAGTTCGTCGCGGCGAGCGGTTTCGAGGTCGTACGCCTGTCCGGCGCGCCCTTCCACGGCGTGCCGCGGCCGCTGCGCGCCCTGGACCGGCTCGCGTGCGCCGTGCCCAGCGCCTCCTCCATCCTGCTGCTGCACGCCCGAAGGACCTGAGCCCGATGTGGTGGGGTGTGGCCGCGGCGCTGCTCGCCAACCTGCTGTACAGCACCGGGTTCGTCCTGGAGAAGCGGGCGCTGACCACGATGCCGTCGGTCAGCGTCCGCAACCCGGCCCGGCTGCTGCGGCAGGTCCTCGGCAGCCCGCTGTGGATCGGCGGCTCGCTCGCCCTCGCCGCGGGCTTCGGCGCCCAGCTCGCGGTGTACCGCACGCTGCCGATCGCCGCCGCGCAGGGCATCTTCGTCTCCGGCCTCGTCCTGTTGCTGCTCCTGTCCTCGGTGCTGCTCGGCGAGCGGACATCGGGGCGGGAGCGGTACGCGGTCGCCGCGATCCTCCTCGCGCTGCTCATGGTCGTGCTCTCCCTGGACGAGGGCGACGACACGGTGAGCCGCGGCGCGCCCGTGCCGCTGGTCCTGACCGTCTGCCTGCCCTCGCTCGCCGCGGGCCTGTGGCTGTACGGGGCGGCGGAGCGCCGGGCCAAGCACCGGCACCGCATGCCGTCGGCGGGCGTCGAGTACGGCGTCGCGGTCGGCCTGCTGTACGGCGTCAGTTCGCTGGCCATCAAGGGCGTCTCCAGCCATCTGACGACGCGGGACATGGGCGGCGCGCTCGTGGACCTGCTGCGCTCGCCGTACCCGTACCTGCTGCTGTTCACCGGCGCGTTCGGCCTGGTCATGTCGCAGGCGGCGCTCCAGCGCTGCCGGGCCTCGCTGATCGTCCCGGTGTGCACCACAGTGACCGCGCTGTTCACCGCGGTGCTCGGCACGCTGGCCTTCGGTGAGGCGCTGCCGCACGAGCCGGTGCGCCTGGCCCTGCGCATCGCGGGCACGGTGCTCGCCGTGTCCGTGCTCCTCGTCATGCCCAAGCACGACGGGCCCCCTCCCCAAGCCTCGCCCCCGACCAAGGAGTTGACTGGCGGATGAACGCCGACGACCCGCTGCTGAAGATCCTCGCCTGTCCGCTCGACAAGGGCCCGCTGCATCTGCTCGCCCCTGCGGAACCCCTCGTACCGGAGGAGGCGCTCTACAACCCGCGCCTGCGCCGCCGCTACCCCGTGGTCGACGGCATCCCGCAGCTGCTGCCCTCCTCCGGCGAGCAGGTCCCCGAGGACGAGCACGAGCAGCTGCTCAAGCGGATATCCCTGTGACGGGGGGTGTACCGGTGGCGGCCCGTTCACTGGTACCGGTGAGCGGCCCCGCGGCGAGGAGCCGTCCGTGACGCTCGCCGCGCGCCTCGCGCCCTACGTCCCCGACCGCCTCATCGCCTCGCTGGCCCGGCTCGTCTATCCGCGCTTCGAGCTGGAGCTGGCCCGCCTCGGCGACCTGTGCCCCACCGGCTGCGGCACCGCCGTGGACGTCGGCGGCTGGTACGGGCCCTGGTCGCGCCGCCTGGCCTCGCGCGCCGCCCGGGTGGTCACCGTCGAGCCGGTGCCCCACCTGGCGCGGCTGCTCGACTCCAGCACGCCCGGCAACGTCCGCGTCGTGCAGGCCGCGGCCGGCGACCGGAACGGCACGGCCCGGCTCTGGCTGCCGCACGGGGACCACGGCGAGCGGGGCGTGTCGTCGCTGGTCCGCCGCGACATCCACGCCACCGCCGTCGACGTGCCGTGCCTGACCCTGGACGGCCTCGGCCTGCGGGACGTCGACTTCGTCAAGATCGACGTGGACGGCAACGAACTGCCGGTGCTGCGCGGCGCCGAGGAGCTGATCGCCCGCGACCGGCCCGCCCTCTTCATCGAGCTGGAGTGCCGCATCCAGCCGATCGCCCCGATCGTGGACCTCCTCACGCGACGGCACGGCTACCGGGGCTGGGTCCTGCCGGACGACACCTGGCTGCCGCTTGCCTCCTTCGACCTGGAGGCGCACCAGCGCGCCACCTCGTACGTCGTCTCGCAGGGCCTGCTGCGCCGGGTGCTCACGCCCCGGCGCCCCCGCTACGTCAACTCCGTGCTGTTCCTGCCGGAAGGCCGCCGCCCGGGAGCGCGCGCGGTGCGCGACGATGGGGCGCATGCCCGCTAGCCCGTCCTCCGCGCCCTTCACCCCGCTGGACTTCCAGCTGGTCCTGCTGCGCCGCATGGCCGACCACAACCCGGACCTGGTGGAGGACGCCCGCCGTGCGCTGGGCGCCTCCGTCGCCGAGATGCGCGAGGCCAACCGGCGCTGGCAGGCGATGTCCCGGGGCCCGCGCTCCCGGGGCGCCGCGGCGCGCTACCGCTCGGTCCTCGGCGCCCCGGAGTCCACCGCCCGCCGCCGGATCGGCGACCTGGAGTGCGAGGCGCTGCGGTGGCCGGTGCCGCTCTGGCCCGACCTGCGCTTCGAGGTGCTGCGGGCGCCCGGCGGGGCGGTGTGGAACGAGTGGCTGGTGCGCGCCCCCGGGGCGCCGGGGCCCGAGCTGCGGACCGTGGACGACCTCGCCCCGTGGTCGTGCACGGTCGACGAGGCGGTCCGCGCCTTCGCTCCCGTGCGGCCCATGGAGGGCACGGCGCCCACGCGGTGGGGGCTGGCCTTCACCGCGCCGGACGCGGGCGGCGAACCGCGCCGCTGCGTCGCGGAGTTCACCTGGGGGCTGCTCCAGCGCGTGGGTCACGAGGTCATGCCGCCGCCTTGATGATCTGCTCCGTGACGAGGGCCAGGGAGGGGGAGTGCGGGTGCACGGCGAGGAAGAGGTTGGGCTCGACCAGCTCCAGCTCCATGAGGACCGGGGCGCCCTCGGGTCCGTCCACGAGGTCGACGCGGGCGTAGAGCAGCTCGGGCGATCCCGGCACCGCCGCCAACGCCCGCTCCGCGACGTCCAGTTCGGCGTCGGCCGGCTGCCAGGGGCGCAGGTCGGGGTGCGGCGTCTTCTCGGCGTCGTAGGCCGTGCCGGGGGTGAGCACCGCGCCCTTTTGGACGGCGTGCAGGAACTGGCCGGCGAAGAAGACCAGGGCGCGCTCGCCGGTGACGTCGATGCGCCCCATGTAGGGCTGCACCATGGCGGCGAGCCCCTCCGCGTGCAGGTGCCCGATGTGGGCGAGGGCGTCCGCACGCTCCTCGGCGCGGTAGCGGGCGGCGTCCCGCGCCCCCGCCCCGGAGGCCGGCTTCACGACGAACTCGCCCGCCCGGACGGGGAGGTCGACGCGCTCGCCGGGCGCGCAGTAGTACGTCGGCACGGTGGGGACGCCCGCCGCGGCCAGGTCGCCGAGATAGCGCTTGTCGGTGTTCCACCGCACGACGTGCGCGGGGTTGGCGAGCCGGGTGAGCCGCGCGCACCGCTCGGCCCACGCCACGTACTCCGCCGCGCGCCGGCTGTAGTCCCAGGTGGAGCGGATCACCGCGAGGTCGAACGCGGCCCAGTCGGCGCCGGGGTCGTCCCACCCGACGACGTGGACGTCCGCCCCCGCCTCGCCGAGGGCGCGCGCCAGGTGCGGCAGGTCGTGGTCGTGGGCCGGCTGCGGGCGGCAGGTCACCAGGGCTATCCGGGGGCTGGGCACGGGCGGGGGCTCCTCTGCTTGCGCGGCTGCGGGCCGGTTCGCGGGCCCTGGTGGCCGACCGTACAGAGGCCCTGCGGGCCGGCCGTGCGGGGGCCTGCGGGCCGACCGTGCGGAGGCCTGCAGGCCGGCCGTGCGGGGGCCCTGCAGGCCGGCCGTACAAAGGCCCCGCGGGCCGGCCGTACAAAGGCCCCGCGGGCCGGCCGTACAAAGGCCCCGCGGGGCGACCGTGCAAGCGGGCCGGATACGTACGGGGGACGCCCCCGCCCATGTTCGACCCTCCCAAAATCCGCTTATGATTCAGCGGTGTTCGATTCACGGCACATCAGGACGTTCCACGAGGTGGTCCGGGCCGGTTCGTACTCGGCGGCCGCCCGTTCCCTCGGCTATACGCAGCCCGCGATCACCCAGCAGATGAAGGCGCTGGAGCGGTCCGTGGGGACGCCGCTGTTCACCCGCGTCGGGCGGCGCATGCGGCTGACGGAGGCCGGGGAGGCCCTGTCGCGGCACGCGGGGATCATCCTGGAGGACATCTCCGCCGCCCAGCGGCAGATGAACGCGATCACCCGGCTGCGGTCCGGGCGCGTGCGGGTCTGCGCCTTCCCCAGCGCCAACGCCACGCTCATCCCCGAGGCCCTGGCCCGTCTGGCCGCCGGGCATCCCGGGGTGCGCGTGGAGCTCCTGGAGGACGAGCCGCCGGAGTCGCTGCGGCGCGTGGTGCGCGGCGAGTGCGACATCACCCTCGCCTTCACCTACCCCGGCCTGCACGAGGAGGTGCCCGGTGAGCTGGCGGAGATCCCGCTGATGGAGGACCAGCTGACCGTGCTGCTGCCCACCGGGCACGCGATGGCGCGCCGGCGTTCGGTCAAGCTCGCCGAGCTGGCCGAGGAGCGGTGGATAGCCGGGTGCCCGCGCTGCCGGGCCAACTTCCTGCACGAGTGCGCCGAGCAGGGCTTCGCGCCGGACATCGCCTTCACCACCGACGACAATCTGGTCGTGCAGAGCCTGGTCGCCGAAGGCCTCGGCATCGCGATGATGCCGGGCCTCGTCCTGAACTTCCTGTGCCACCGCAAGGTGACGGGCCGCGCCCTGGACCCCGCCTCGCGGCGCAAGGTCTCCGCGTACGTCCTCAAGGACCACCTGCGCATCCCGGCGACCGCCCTCGTCCTGGACGAGCTGACGACGGTGGCGACCAACCGCGTCGGCTGCTGAGCGCGACGCCCCTAGGGGCGGGCGCTTCCATAAGCGGAAGTTGCAGGGACGCCAAACAACTGTCGTTGGACGTGATGGTTCGCGCGGCGCGACGCTGCCGGTATGACCACTCCGACCACGTACCGGGCCGCCCGGACCACAGAGCGCCTCGCCGCCCTTGTCGCCGACGTCCGCGAGGCCGTCGGGCGGGGCCTGCCCCCCGACCTGACCGCGTACCTGGTCGGCGAGCGGCTGGCCCCCCACCTCGGCACCGCCGACCTGCTCACCGCCGAGCAGTGCGAGGGCGATCCCGACCGCTACCGCCAGCACGTCCTGCACGCCGAGAGTGACGGCAGCTTCTCGATCGTGGCCCTGGTCTGGCTGCCGGGCCAGCGGACCTCCGTGCACGACCACGTGTCGTGGTGCGTCACCGGCGTCCACGAGGGCGAGGAGCACGAGCGGCGCTACCGCCTCGTGCCCGCCGCCGAGCCCGGCGGGAGCGGCCGCCTCGTCGCCACGGAGGACGTCGTCAACCCGCGGGGCTCGGTGTGCGGGTTCGCGCCCCCCGGCGACATCCACCGGGTGTGGAACGCCTGCGGCACCCGCGCGATCTCCCTGCACGTCTACGGCGCCGACATAGCCCGCCTGGGCAGCAGCGTCCGCCGGGTGTACGAGCTTCCGGCCGACCGGTGATGGCGCTCCTCGGCGAACGCCCCAAATCCCGTACGCGACAGGCCCCTTCCCCGGCGGTGCACCGACCCGGGAAGCTTGCCGGGCTGGCGCTCGCCACGACCGGCGTGGCCGTCGCCTGGGGCACGCACCGGCTCGTGCCCGGCGTCCCTATGCTCACCGCGGCCGTGGTCCTCGGCATCGCGGCGGCCCATCTGCCGGGCGCGGCACGGCACTTCGTACGCGGTCCCGGCAAGGCCGGTCTGACGTTCGCGGCCAAGCGGCTGATGCGGGTCGGCATCGTGCTGCTCGGCCTGAAACTGGGCCTGGACGACGTGCTCGGGCTCGGCTGGGCCTCGGTCGTGATGGTGCTCGGCGTGGTCGCCGTCACCTTCCTCGGCACCTGGTGGCTCGGCCGCCGCATGGGCCTGCGTGGCGATCAGCCGCTGCTCATCGCCACCGGCTACTCGATCTGCGGCGCGTCCGCGATCGGCGCGGTCAGCGAGGCGTCCGGGAGCGACGAGCGGGACACGGCCACCTCGGTGGCCCTGGTGACGCTGTGCGGGACGCTCGCCATCGCCGTACTGCCGCTGCTCCAGCACCCGTTGGGGCTGACCGACGCGGAGTTCGGGCGCTGGGTCGGGGCGAGCGTGCACGACGTGGGGCAGGTCGTGGCGACCGCGCAGACGGCCGGACCCGGGGCGCTCGGGGACGCGGTCCTGGTCAAGCTGATGCGGGTCGCGCTGCTCGCGCCGCTGGTGGCGGCCGTCGCCCTGTCGGTGCGGGCGCGGTCACGGTCGCGGTCCGACGCCGCGGGCGGGGCCGCGGGAGTCTCCGTGGGCGCCAAGCGGCCGCCGCTCGTGCCGCTGTTCGTCGTCGGGTTCCTCGCCATGGTCGCCCTGCGCACGACCGGTCTGCTGCCGGGCGGCGTTCTGGACGCCGCGCAACTGGCGCAGGAACTCCTGCTGGCGGCGGCCCTGTTCGGCCTCGGCAGCGCGGTGGACCTGCCGTCGCTGACCCGCACGGGCGGCCGGGTCGCGGCGCTGGGCCTCGCGGCGTGGGCCGTCATCGCCGGCATCTCGTACGTGGGCGTCATCCTGACGTACTGAGCGCCACGGGCGTATGGAGCACCACGGGCATATTGAGCACTACCGGCCTGGCCGGCCCGTGCCCCCGGGGCGTGTCCCGGGGGCGGGCGCGTCACGGGGCGGGCGCGTTCCGGGGCGGGCGTGTCCCGGGGCGGGCGCGTTCCGGGGCGGGCGCGTCACGGGGTCATTGGGTGGGCTCGCGCATCTCCTCGCGGATGCGCAGGTCGTCCGCACCAGCTCTTCGAGGTCGACGGCCTCCGGTTCCTGGACGGCGTTCTCCTCGGTGATCAGGCCGGCGGCCGCGGCCGTGTTGCCATCCCCTCAGGCACACATCGGCACGTCGCTCCGCGCACCGCGAGGGACTCCGCCCGACCACCGAGAGGGCTGGGCGGCGCCCTGTGTGAGACTGCACGTGCCCGCACCGGTCGAGCAGCCCCCAGAGGAGTACGAGACGTGGACCCCCTCTTCCCGACCCTGGCCGCCCCGCACGGACGTACCTCCGTGGCCGGGGAAGCGCTGCGCTTCGGCGACCGCGCGCTCAGCCACGGCGAACTCTCCACCGTGGCGGGGACGTTGGCGGTACGCCTGAGCGGGGCGGGCCGCGTCGCCGTCTGGGCCACGCCCTCCCTGGAGACCGCCGTGGGCGTGGTCGCCGCTCTGCTCGCCGGGGTGCCCGCCGTACCGCTCAACCCGAAGTCGGGCGGCGGCGAGCTGGCGCACATCGTGGCGGACAGCGCCCCGTCGCTGGTCCTGACCGCCCCCGGCACGGAACTGCCCCCGGCGCTGGCCGAGGTGCCGCGCCTCGAAGTCGACGTAACCCCGGACGCCGACCCGGACGCCCACCCGGACGGACAGGGCACGGGCCCGTGGGCCGAGCCGGACGACCCCGAGGCCGCCGCCCTGGTCGTCTACACCTCGGGCACCACCGGCCCGCCCAAGGGCGCCGTCCTGCCGCGCCGGGCGATCGCCACCACGCTGGACGCCCTGGCGGACGCCTGGGGATGGACCGCCGACGACGTCCTGGTGCACGGCCTGCCGCTGTTCCACGTGCACGGCCTGATCCTCGGCACGCTGGGTCCGCTGCGGCGCGGCGGCTCGGTGCGCCATCTGGGACGGTTCAGCACCGAGGGCGTGGCGCGCGAGCTGGGTTCCGGGGCGACCATGTTGTTCGGGGTGCCGACGATGTACCACCGGATCGCCGAAGCCCTGCCCGGGGAGCCAGAGTTGGCGAAGGCGCTGGCCGGGGCGCGGCTCCTGGTGTCGGGCTCGGCCGCCTTGCCGGTGCACGACCACGAGCGCATCGCGGCCGCCACGGGGCGCCGCGTCATCGAGCGGTACGGCATGACGGAGACCCTCATGAACACCAGCGTCCGCGTGGACGGCGAGCCGCGCGCGGGCGCGGTCGGGGTGCCGCTGCCGGGCGTCGACCTGCGCCTGGTCGACGAGGCGGGCGAGGAGATCCCGGGGGGCGATCCCGAGGCGGTGGGCGAGATCCAGGTGCGCGGCCCGAACCTGTTCACCGCGTACCTGAACCGCCCCGACGCCACCGCCGCCGCCTTCGCGCCGGGCGGCTGGTTCCGCACCGGCGACATGGCGGTGCGGGACCCCGACGGCTATGTGCGGATCGTCGGCCGCAAGGCCACGGACCTCATCAAGAGCGGCGGTTACAAGATCGGCGCGGGCGAGATCGAGAACGCGCTCCTGGAACACGCGGGGGTGCGGGAGGCCGCGGTCACCGGGGAGCCGGACCCCGACCTGGGTGAGCGGATCGTGGCGTGGATCGTCCCCGCCGACCCGGGGCCCCCGCCGTCGGCCGAGGAACTGGCCGGCCATGTCGCCGACCGACTCGCCCCGCACAAGCGACCGCGGGTGGTCCGCTACCTGGAGGCGCTGCCGCGCAACGACATGGGCAAGATCATGAAACGGGCGCTACGGAGCTGAGGCCGACCCCGCCGGAACCTCGCTGGGTCGCCCCGTCGGAACCTCGCGGGGTCACCCCGTCGGAACCTCACGGGGTCGTCCCGGCGGACCCTCACGGGGGGCTGCCCCACCCAGACCGTCCCGCACTGACTTGGGCAAGCTCATGAAGCGAACCCCGGGGGACCGAGAACCCACCCCGCCGGAATTCCGCGAGGCAGCCCCGCCGGACCCTCGCGGGGTCGTCCCGCCGGAACCTCACGGGGCCGCCCCGGCGGTATGTCGCACGGCGGCCCCACCCCCGCCGCCCCGCACTGACCTGGGCAGCATCACGAAGCGGGCCCTGGAAGGCTGAGAACCGGCCCCGCCGGAACCCCGCGAAGCAGCCCCGGCGGAAGCTCGCGTGCCGCCCCCTCCGGAACCCCGCGAGGCCGCGCCCTCGAAGTGTCGCCCAGCGGTCCCACCCCCACCGCCCGCACGATCTCCTGGGAGACTCTCCCGCCCCGGTCATCGCTCGCCGACGCCCGCAGGGACACGGAGCCGGCGCCGCGCGGCACCTGCAACCTCCCCTGCCAGGAGGCCTTCCCGGCCTTCCCGCCCTCCCGGTCCAGCGCGACGCCCCGCCACGACTTGCCCTCGTCGTACGACACGGACAGCGCGCCGGCGCCGATGGTCCCGGTGTCCGCCGCCCCCTTGACGTACTCGGCGAAGATCCGCACCGGGATCGTGCGCCCGCCCGGCACCTCGCCCGCGAGGGAGGTGTCGACGTCGAAGCCGAGGTTGAGCAGCGGCAGGCGGGTCCCGCGGTCCTCCGGAGTCCGCCGCGAGCGGAAGGTCCACTCCGTGTGGCCCTTTGTGGCGAGCCGCCACCGCGCCGGGTCGAGGCTCGTGTCGGTGACGACCGTGTATGTGCGCTCGGCGGGGTCGGCGCCGTCGACGTACACGCCGGGCCCCTCGCCCCCACCGACGCGGACGCCGTCCACGAAGACCTCGCTGACCTGCGTCATCGTCGGCTCGTTCCACACGTCGCCGAAGCCGGTGTGGTCGGGCCCGGAGTCGCCCCAGCCGGGCACGTTGAACTCCAGGCTGTCGCCGCGGCGCGTCTGCCCCCAGCCGAGGCCGGTGCCGAGCCAGGGGTGCAGCACCGGCTTGAACCAGTTCAGGCCGGTCCGTACGCCCCCCTCATAGGTCACGAGGCCGCCGCGCTCCTCCAGGGCGCCCGGCCCCACGGAGACGGCCTCGTGCCACAGCTGCCCCGCGCCCGTCGAGACGTACTCCGTGCGCGTCGCCGGCAAGTCGATCTTCTCCTGGAAGCCGATGCCGATCGGGAAGGTGTCGGTGAGCGAGTAACGGAACTCGCCGCCTTTCGCCGACCGCACCGCGTGGAACTTCGCGTCCAGGACTGCCAGTTCACTCTTCCCCGGCCGATAGCGGAGATCCTCCGGAACGGCCTTCTCATGTCCCGCGGAGAGGTCGTAGAGGAAGGGCGTCGCGGCGGTCCCGGTGCTCTCGACCTTCGCGCCCGCCCGCGCCGCCGCGATGAGCCGGTCACCGTCGGCGGCGTCGACGGCGGCGATCTGCAAGGGCCGGTCGACGTTGTCGTCCGTACCGAACCAAACTTTGAGGCGCCCGGGTTGACGATCGGTCACGAACAGCGCCGCGACTCCCGCGTCCTGCGCGGCCTGCCCCAGCCGGGCCGGCGTGACCTCGCCCGAGCGGCGCACGACGACGGCCTTGCCCCGCACGTCCTTGCCCGCGTACGCGTCCGGGGTGCCGTCGCCCGCGTCCACCAACGCCCACCTGTGCCGCCCCTCGGCGAGGGTCCCGCCGGGTTGCGCGACGGCCTCGCTCAGGCCCTTGACCCGCAGCAGCGGTGCGCCGAGCCGCCAGACCGTGCGGAATTCGAAGGTGCCCTCGGTGACCTCTTCGGTGGGGGCGGCGAAGACGCTGTCGTACTTCACGGGGACCTGGACGGCGCCCTGGAGCGCGGCCCCGCCGGCCTTCCTGTCGTACTCCATCAGCAGCTGCCGGGTCTCGGTGCGCCGGCCGACCTCGGCCCGGATCTCCCGCAACCGCCCTCCGTCGAGCGTGACATGGCGGTCCCGGTCGAGACGGATCTGCGGGTCGGCGAGGAAGCCGAGCCCCAGCGAGTCCGCTCCCCCGGCGCCGCGCACGTCGAGGAACGAGGTCAGGGCGTACGTCCCCGGCTTCAGGCGCAGCCGCAAGGTCCCGGACGCGCCCACGGCCGCCGGAATGGGTTCGGCCCCCTCGGCGAGCCGCTGCACCAGGACGTCGGCGGGGGCAGGCTCACCGCCCCGGTCCTTGACGTGGACGGTGAGGGTGTACCGCTCCTCCTCCTTGACCAGGCCGAACGCGGTGTGCGCGACCTCCCGCCCGGCGGCGCTCGCCACCACGACGCCGCTGGTGTTCCCGACGGGCGCCCTCGTGCCGTCGCCGGTGACGGTGGTGGAGGCGGTGCCGTGCGGCGGAACGGTCAGGGTGGTGTCGCCGAGCCCGACGACCCCGTCGGCGGCACCTCGTACCGTCAAGCCCAAATCCACCGGCGTATCGCTGGAGTTGCGATAGGTGAGCGTCCTCGTCACCGGTTCACCGGTGTCGTACGGCCAGGCGTGGAAGCCGAGGTCGACGCTGCCGCTCGCGGTGACCCGCGCGCCGATCGCACCGGGCACGGCGACCCGCCCCGCGCCCACCTCGTACACCGACGCGTCGAGGCGTTCGGAGGTGGACATCAGGGCGTCCTTGAGCCGGGCGCCCGTCCAGTCGGGGTGCCGCTCGGCGAGCAGGGCGGCCACGCCCGCGACGTGCGGTGTCGCCATCGACGTACCGCTCATCTCCGTGTACGGGCCCTCCCCGCCGGTGAGCCGGGAGCGGGCCGCGAGGATGTCGACGCCGGGCGCCGACAGGTCGGGCTTGAGGGCGTGGTCGCCGAAGCGGGGGCCCTGGCCGGTGAAAGGGGCGGCGCGATCGTCGGAGTCGACCGCGCCGACGGTCAGCGCGGAGTCGGCGGCGCCGGGCGAGCCGATGGAGGAGGGCGCGCCGGCGTTGCCCGCCGCGACGACGAAGAGGGCGCCGGTCCGTTCGGAGAGTGTGTTCAGGGCGGTGGCCATCGGGTCCGTGCCGTCGCTCGGCTCCAGCGAACCGAGGCTCATGGACACCACCTCGGCGCCGACGTCCTCGGCGGCCCACTCCATGCCCGCGATGATCTGCGACTCGCTCCCGTAGCCCTCGTCGTCGAGCACCTTGCCGACGGCCAGCGAGACGCCGGGCGCGACGCCCTTCTCCTTCCCCTCCGACGCGGCGCCGCTGCCGCCGAGGGTGGAGGCCACGTGCGTGCCGTGCCCGCTGCGGTCGGCGACCTCCTCGCCGGGGACGAAGCTCTTGCTCACGGCGACCCGGCCCTCCATGTCGGGATGTCCCTCGTCCACGCCCGTGTCGAGGACGGCGACGCGCACACCCTTGCCGGTGAGCCCGGCCGCCCATGCCACGGGCGTGCCGATCTGCTCGTTGCTCCGGGCCATGTCCGCGCGGACCCGGCCGTCGAGCCACACCTTGTCGACGCCGGACGCCTTGTCGCGCACGGCCCGCCACAGGGCGCCGGCCTCCTCGACGCGCACGGCGACGCCCGTCACGCTCGGCAGGGACCGCACCTTCTCCACCCCGCGAGGCAGGCGGACGCCGGCGCCCCACACGGTCTTCCGGTACGTCACGATGAGCGGCGCCGCCGACGCCGATGTACGGCCGCGCCCGGCGGCCCCCTGCCGGATCAACTCCGTCACGTCGAACAGCCGCTCGTCCAGCACCCCGGAGCGCAGATACGGTCGCGCCTCGTCCGGTACGACGGTGATGTGACCGCCCGCGATCCGGCTCCGCACGGCACCCCCCGCCCCGGCGAGCCGCTCAACCCCGACGGTCCGCCGCCCACCGGGCAGCCGGGTGACGGTGACCTTGTCGCCGGTGACGAGGGTGACGGTGTGGACGGGATGGGGGGTGCGGTGGGCGGAACGGGGGGTGCGGTGGGCGGCGGCTTGGGCTGGGGCGCGGTGGGGGGCGGCTATGGCTGTGGCTACGGCTGGGGCGCGGTGGGCTGCGTCTGGGGCGCGGTGGGCTGCGGCTGGGGCTGCGGCTACGGGGTCGTCGCCGACGGCGCCGCCGGCGACGGTGACGGTGACGCCCTGCCCGCCGGGAACCAGGGCGGCCACGAGCCCGACAACGCTGACAACGCCCACGCCCCCCACTCTTGACCGTCCGGGACCTCTGGCCATCGACCGCCGCCTCTCTCCCCCGCCCCCGGGCGGGACCGCGACCCGAGACTGAGAGAGTGCCAGCGCCCACCCCCCACAAGGCAGCCACCCACCCTGGCGGAAACCCGCCACCCCTAAGCCCCCAGAACCACGAACCCCACAAAACCGACGGCCCCCTCCCCGTTCAGGCCCCCGAAACCCCCTCAGGGGCGCGAGGAACTGCGCGACCAGCCCCCACCACCCGCACAAGAGCCCCACGAGGCACCACCCCAGGGGCGCGAGGAACTGCGCGACCAACCCCCACCACCCGCACGGGACCCCCCAGACACCCCCGCCAAAAGAAACACCCGTCCAGCCCCGCCCCACCCGGCCCACCCCAACAGGCACACCCCCCGAACCCCCCGCACGATGCGAATCAGGACCGCCGACCGCCGGTCCGTACGGTCCGCGCTCTCGGGAGGCCCCGCCATGACCGTCAGTCTGGAGCAGCTGCGCCGCTGCCACATCGCCGTCGATCTGGGCGCCGCACGCACCCGCGTATTCGTGAAGGGCGCAGGCCTCGTCGTGGACGAGCCAAGCGCCGCCGCGGTGAACACCCGTACGGGCGCACTCATCGCGGTCGGCCACTTCGCCGAGCAGATGACAGGACGCACGCCGGGCTACATCCGCGTGGTCCGCCCGGTCTCCGGCGGCACCGTCGTCGACATCGAGATGGCCCAGCGCATGCTGCGGCACCTGCTCGGCGAGAAGCTGCGCCGCACCCTGCGCCGCAAGCCGAGGCTGCGCGCCGCGGCCTGCACCCCGCACGACGCCGACCCGCTGGCCCAGCGCGCGGCGGTGGAGACGATGGTCGGCCTCGGCGCCCGCCGGGTCGAACTGGTCGACACCCTCATCGCGGCGGCCGTCGGCTGCGGACTCCCCGTGGAGCGCCCCGAGGCGACGATGATCCTGGTCTGCGGCGCCGCCACGACCCAGGTGGCGGTCCTGTCCATGGGCTCGATCGTGACGGCCGAACGCATTCCCGTGGGCGGCGAGGCCATCGACCACGCCATCGTCCAGCACCTGCGCCACCAGCACGAACTGATGCTCCCCTCGCAGTCCGTACGCCCCCTCCAGCTCGCCCTGAGCGGCAACGGCCTCACCCCGCACGGCCCGGAGTCCACCGAGATCCACGGCAGGGACGTCGCGACGGGTCTGGCCCGCTCGGTCCACGTCGACACCGCCGCCGTCCGCGACGCGATCCACACCCCGCTCACCGCCGTGCTCGACGGGATCGGCAAGGTGCTGCGCGACTGCCCGCCGGACCTGGTGGCCGACCTCGCGGACCGCGGGATCATGATGGTCGGCGGCAGCGCGCGGCTGCCGGGCCTCGACCAGATGCTGCGGGACGCGACCGGAATGCCCGTACAGATCGCGGAACGGCCCGACGTGTGCGCCGTGCTCGGCCTCGGTGCGATGCTGGAGGGCAAGATCCAGCCGCTGGTCCTGGACCCGCTGTCCGGCTGACCCACTGTCCGGGAGAGAGATGCCCGACGGAGCGGACGCGCCGCTGCCCTCGATGCCGCTGCTCGACGCGGTCCTCGGCGTCGGCGCGGACCTCGACCTGCGCGCCACGCTCCAGCACATCGTGGACAGCGCGAGACGGCTGACGGGCGCGGCGTACGGCTCGCTCGGCATGACCGCCCCCTCCCAGGAGGGCCCGGCCGAGCTGTTCGTCTCAGGCGAAGACGAAGGCACGTACGAGAACAAGGGCGAGGCCAAGGGCCACAGGACCAACGACAGCGACAGCGACAGCGATGGTGACGGTGACGGTGACGGTGACAGCGTTGATGACGTCGTACGCGTCCCCATCCACGTCCACGACGAGGCGTTCGGCGACCTCCTGCTCGCGGGCAAGGCGGAGGGCCCGTTCACCGAGGAGGACCGGCAGCTGCTGAGGGTGTTGGCGAGCCAGGCGGGCATCGCGATCGGCAACGCCCGCCTGTTCGAGGCGGCCCGCCAGCGCGAGCGCTGGATCGAGGGCGCCGCGGCCGTCACCACGGCGCTGCTCACGGGCGAGGCGGCGGCGGACGCGCTGATGACGGTCGCGGACCGGGCGAGGATCCTCGCGGGCGCGGCGGCGGGCGTGATCCTCCAGCCGACGGAGTCGGGCGGCATGCGCATCGTCGCCGCCTCCACGGACGGCCCGCCCCCGGGCCGCCCCACCCCCACGGAGGGGCACCCCCCAAAGTCCCCCGGGTCCGCCACGGCCCTGACGCCCCCTCACCGGGAATCCCCGTCGGGGGTACCCGCGCAGAACGCCGACCCCGACCCGGGCCCCGACGAGACCGCAACCCCCCTGCCCGTCACCGGCGCCAGAACCCCGCCCGCCGACCTCACCTCACCCACGCCACCCGACGCCACCCCCACTCCAGACCCAGCGGCCGACGGCAACAGGGACAGCAACGGCACCGGCACCGCCACCGCCACCGCCACCGCCACCGGCGACGACCTCATCGGCACCACCATCGAGCCCGGCAGCGCCGTCCTGACCCAACTGCTCGGCGGCGAACCGGTGTTCATCGAGGACTCCGCGACCGACCCCCGGATGACGACGCACGTACGCGCCCGTTTCGGGCCCAGCATGATGCTGCCGCTCCAGGCCGGCGGGCGGCTCATCGGAACGCTCGCCCTGCCCCGCAGGCGCGGCGCCCCCGCCTACACCGCGGCCGAGCGGCTGCTCGCCACCCAGTTCGCCTCGCAGGCGGCACTGGCGCTGGTCCTCGCCGACGCCCAGCAGAGCCGGCAGCGCCTCGCGGTGTTCGAGGACCGCGACCGCATCGCCCGCGACCTGCACGACCTCGTCGTCCAACGGCTCTTCGCGACCGGCATGATGCTGGAGTCGACCCGCCGCAAGGCGCACTCCCCGCAGGTGGAGTCCACGCTCGGCCACGCCGTGGACGAGCTGGAGTCCACCATCCAGGAGGTCCGCACGGCCATCTTCGCCCTCCAGCAGCCGCCCGCCGACGCCCCGACGACCTTCCGCGGCAAGGTCCTGCGCGAGACGGCGGGCGCCGCGGCGGTCCTCGGCATCCAGCCGTCGGTGCACTTCGGGGGCGCCGTCGACACCCGGATCACGGACCCGGCGGCGGGCCATCTCCTGGCCGCCCTGCGCCGCGCACTGGCCGCCGCCTCGCGCCGCACCGGCGTCACCCGGGTCGACGTGGCCGTCGACGCGCGGGCGACGCTGCCCGACGGCCGCGAAGGCGTACGCCTGACGGTGTACGACGACGGGGCCACGGACGGCGTGGGCGCGGAGGCGGGCACGACGGTGACCTGGCAGTCACCGCTCCAGGCCCTGTGACCGCCGTCCCGCGCCCCCGTTCACAGCGCCACCACCGACACCTCCGTGGCCTTCACGCTCGTCCACACCCGCGCCCCGTCCGCCAGGCCCAGTTCCGCCGCCGCCTGCGGAGTGATCTCCGCGACCAGGTCGGGCGCCTCGTCCGAGACGACGAGGACGCGCAGCCTGCTCCCGGCGGCGGTGACCTCGCGCACCGTCCCCCGCCACACGTTCCGCGGGCTCCCCCCGGGCCGCTCACGGTGCACGGACACCGCCTCCGGGGCGATGACCGCCAGGGCCCGCGCGCCCTCCGCCGGCGGATCGGCGACGACCAGACGCCCGCGCCCCGCCAGGACGAGCGTGCCGTCCGCCGCCCCCGTGCCCGGCCAGGCGTTGCGGCCGAGCATCCGCGCCACCCACGGCGAACGCGGATGCCGGGCGACCTCGGCGGGCGGCGCGTCCTGCAACGTACGGCCGTCATCGAGTACGAGGATGCGGTCGGCCAGCGACACGGCCTCCACGGGGTCGTGCGTGACGACGAGGCACACGCCGCCGAACCCGTCGAGGTGGCGCCGCAACAGGTGGCGGACGTGCGCGCGGGTGGTCTGGTCGAGGGCGGCGAGAGGCTCGTCCAAGAGCAGCAGCCGGGGCCGGGCCGCGAGCGCCCGCGCGAGGGCGACCCGCTGGGCCTGGCCGCCGGACAGCTGGCCGGGTCTGCGGTGCGCGAGGTGACCGACGCCGAGCCGGTCGAGCCAGGCCCGCGCCTCGCCCCGGGCCGCCGCCCGCCGTACGCCCTGGGCGCGCAGCCCGTACGCGGTGTTGCCGAGGGCGCTCAGATGCGGGAAGAGCGCGCCGTCCTGGGGCACCCAGGCCACCTTGCGCCGGTGCGGCGGCAGGGCGGTGACGTCGTGCTCCCCGAGCCGCAGCCGGGCGTGGGCGCGCGGGGTCAGGCCGAGGAGGGCGCGCAGGAGGGTCGTCTTGCCCGCGCCGTTGGGTCCGACGACGGCGATGGTGGTGCCGGGTTCGGCGTCGAGGGTCAGTTCGTCGGAGCCGGTGACGGTGGCATGCAGGGCCCATTTCTCCTGCGCGTTCTTCTCCGGGTCCTCCTGCGGGGCGGGCACCGTGCCGGGCGCTTCCCCCACCGCGACCTCAGGGGTCTCCGGGACCCCCGCAGCCTCCACGGCCCCTGCCGCCTCCGAGACCTCCGGGGCCCCGCCCCTGCCCGACCCCGGCGCCCGCACCCGAGTGCCCGCCCCGGCCGACCACCGCCCCCGCAACCCCACCAGCACGGTCATGGCGATGGCGAGCAGCAGCAGGGAGAGGGAGGTCGCGGCCTGCGGGGACTCCTGGAGCAGCAGGTAGACCTGGAGCGGCAGGGTCTGGGTGGTGCCGGGGAGATTGCCCGCGAAGGTGATGGTCGCGCCGAACTCCCCCAGCGCCCGCGCCCAGGTCAGCGCGGCGCCCGCGACGAGTCCGGGGGCGACCATCGGCAGCGTGACGGTGCCGAAGACCCGTAGGGGGGAGGCGCCGAGCGACGCCGCCGTCTCCTCGAAGCCGGGCCGCAGTCCGCCGAGGGCGCCTTCCAGGCTGATGACGAGGAACGGCATCGACACGAACGTCGCGGCGACGACCGCGCCCGAGGTGTGGAAGGGCAGGACGATGCCGAAGGCGCTCTCCAGCCAGGGCCCGAGCAGCCCGCGCCGCCCGAAACCGAGCAGGAGCGCGACGCCGCCGACGGTCGGCGGCAGCACCATCGGCAGCAGCACCAGGGACCGTACGAAGGCCTTCCCGGGGAAGTCCACGCGGGCGAGCAGCCAGGCCAGCGGCACCCCGAGCAGCAGGGAGAGCCCGAGCGCCCAGAAGGACACGAGCATCGACAGCTTCAGCGCCTGGGTGACCCCGGGCGCGGACAGATGAGCGCCCAGCTCACCCCACTCGGTGCGGGCGAGAATCCCGATCAGCGGCATGAGCAGGAACGCGATCGCCAGGAGCGCGGGCAGCGCGAGGGCGAGGGGCGCCCGGGTGCGGCCCGTGGCGGGGGCGCGGAGGCGAAGACGGGGTCGGCTCATCGGCGGTCCTGGGATCGGTGAGGGTGAGACGTACGACGTTGACACGAGCCCCGACCGCGAGGGGCGCGGCATGCGGACGTACGCGGCAGGAGAGGACGTACGACCGGGCGCCCGTGGCGGGGAGGCGGCGGGCGCCCGGAAGTCGATGCGCCGGGCAGGTGCCGGCGGCCGCGCCGGCATGCGAGCGGGCCCGGCACGCAAGCCGGACCCGCGTGCGCGCTAGGGCTTCTGGAAGCCCGCGTCCCGCAGGATCTTCTGCGCCTCGGCGGTGCTGAGCCACTTCACGAACGCGGCCGCGGCCTCCCCGTTGCCGGAGCCCTTGAGGGTCGCGGCCGGGTAGGAGGCCACGGCGTTCTGCGCGTCGGGGATGTCGACGGCGTCGACCTTGTCGGGTGCGGTCGCGGCGTCCGTCCGGTAGACGAGGCCGGCGTCGGCCTCGCCCAGCTCGACCTTGCTGAGCACGGACCGGACGTTGGCCTCCTTGGAGACGGGCTTCACCGTGACGTGCTGCCGGTCGAGGATCTGCTTGCTGTAGCGCCCGACCGGCACGGTGTCATCGGCGAGGACGACCTTCAGCCCGCTGTCCGCGAGGTCCTTGAGCCCCTTGATCCGGTCGGGGTTGCCCTCACGGGTGGCGATCACGAGCCGGTTCCTGGCGATCACGGTGGGGGTGCCGGTCTCGCCCTTGAGGCCGTCCATGGTGGTGGTGTCGGCGGTGACCAGCACATCGGCGGGCGCCCCCTGCCGGACCTGCGCGGCCAGTTCCTGGGAGCCGGCCGCGGAGATGGTCAGCCGCGTGCCGGGGTGGTCCTTCTCGTACTCCTTCTTGGCCGTGGCGAAGACGTCGGTGAGGGAGGAGGCGGCGAGGACGGTCAGCCGCACGTTCTTCCCGCCACCGTCCTTCCCGCTCTCGCCACTGTCGCCGCCGCCGCACGCCGCGAGCGGGACGAGCAGCGCGGCGGTGACGACCGCGCCGGCGACCCGGCGGGCGCCGGGGACGCGGAACTTCGGGGACACGGGAAACATGGGAGTCGCTCCTGGCTCAGACGCGGTCGATGTGCACGCTCGTGGACTTCACCCGGGCGGTGGCCTGCATCCCGACCTCCAGGCCGAGTTCCTCCACCGCCTCGCGGGTCAGCAGCGAGACCAGGCGGTGCGGGCCCGCCTGGATCTCCACCTGGGCGGCCACGTCACCGAGCTTCACGGCGGTGACGATGCCGGGAAAGGCGTTGCGGGCGGAGGTGTACGGACTGTCGTCGTCGCCGGTGCCGGCGCTCTGGGCGACCTCGACGCAGAACGCGGCGAGATCCCGGCCGTCGACGAGCCGCCGCCCGCCCTCGTCGCGGTGCGTGGCGAACCGCCCGGCGTCGGCCCAGCGGCGGGCGGTGTCGGCGCTGACCCCCAGCAGACGCGCGGCCTGCCCGATCGTGTAGGACTGCATGTGCGCCAAGATAAGGGCAAAAGCCTGGCACCTGGAACCATTTCTGCGGATCCTCCATGGCAGGTGCGAGGAGTCATGGAGGAATCACCGAGACCCCTCCGGGACGCGCACCGAGGCCTCTGGGGGATGTCGGAGACCCCGAACACACAACCTTCTCGCCGTGAACAGGCATACGTCGGCCGAGTCGGCCAACTCACCACCACATGGCACTCTTCGACAAACACGAAAACAAGCAGGACCGCGAGCCGGGACGCGACAAGGACGGCGACGACCACGCCCGCACCCACGACCAGCCGCACGAAGGCGAACCGGAGCCTGCGGCCGGCCCGGAGTCTGCGGCCGGTCCGGAGTCCGCGGCCGGTCCGGGACCGGCGGTCGAGGAGGCGGCCCCCGACGAACCCACCGAGCTGCCCGCCCGCTCCTGGTGGGCGGTGGCGCGGCGCACCGGCAAAGAGTTCATGGACGACGACCTGCCCGACCGGGCCGCCGCGCTGACGTACTACGGCGTGCTGTCGCTCTTCCCCGCGCTGCTCGTCCTGGTCTCGGTGCTGGGCGTGATCGGGAAGAAGGCCACCGACTCAGTCCTGGACAACCTGGAGAAGCTCGCGCCGGGCCCGGTCCGCGACCTGCTGAGCGACGCCGTACGCCAGCTGCAGGGCAGCGGCAGCACCAGCGGCGTGATGGCGATCGCGGGCCTGCTGCTCGCGGTGTGGTCGGCGTCCGGTTACGTGGGAGCGTTCATCCGCGCCTCCAACGCCGTGTACGACCTGCCCGAGGGCCGCCCGGTGTGGAAGCTGACGCCGCTGCGGATCGGCCTGACCCTGGCCCTGATGATCCTGCTGGCCGCCAGCGCGCTGATCGTGGTCTTCACGGGTCCGATCGCCCGGCGTGCGGGCGACGCCATCGGCCTGGGCGACGCGGCGCTCACCGCCTGGTCCATCGCGAAGTGGCCGGTGCTGCTGATCATCGTCATCCTGATGATCGCCCTGCTCTTCTGGCGCGCCCCGAACGTCCACGGCCCCGGCTTCCGCTGGCTGAGCCCTGGCAGTGTCGTCGCGGTGCTCCTGTGGCTGGTGGCCTCCGCCGGCTTCGCGCTGTACGTCGCGGGCTTCGCCTCGTACAACAAGACGTACGGCACGCTGGCGGGTGTCGTGATCTTCCTGGTCTGGCTGTGGCTGTCGAACCTGGCCATCCTGCTCGGCCTGGAATTCGACGCGGAACTGGCCCGCCAGCGCGCCATCGCCGGCGGCATGCCCGCGGAGAAGGAGCCCTACGTGGAACCCCGCGACACCCGCAAATGGCCCCACCCCAACGGCACGGACCCCAACCCCACCTCCTGACCCCGCCCCACCCCTCGCCCGAACCCCGGGCACCTACTCCCTCCGGGACGCCCCCGTGGCCCCAGGCCCCCTTCCACCTCCGGGTGGAAGGGGGGTGGCCTCGTGCCAGGGCGCATCGTTCACCGACCAAAGCCCTCACACGAACCTGGCCCCGCCCCTACCCTGACGGTGCCGAGCTGTTCAGAGAGGGGCGAGACCGTGCCATCTGATACGACCCCGGACCCGTACGCCGACCCATTGCGCTTCGGACAACGGGTACAAATTCTCCGTGAGCGACGCGGTATGACGCGCGCTCAGCTCGCCGACTTCATCGGAGTCTCACCCCACACGCTGCGGAAGATCGAGAACGGCCAGCAGCACTCGCCGGGTCTCGCCATGGTGATGCGCATCGCCGAGGCACTCCGGGTAAGGGACCTCGCCGAGCTGACAGGGCATCGCGATATGCGCGTGGACCTCTTCATCGGCCCCGGCCACCCTCGCCTCGGCGCGGTGAAGGCGGCCGTCGACTGCTTCTCCCTCTCCGAGAGCGTCGAACCGCCGCCCGTCGCCCATCTGACGGCGCGGCTCCACGCGGCGTGGAAGGCGCGTCACTCCGCCCCGAACCATCGCGAGGCCGTCGGGAGGCTGCTGCCCGACCTGATCCGTGACGCGCAGGCGCTCGCACGTACGGCTGACACGGCAAGGGACCGTCGCGCGGCCCAAGAGCTGCTCGCCGAGACGTACTCCCTCGCGCAGTTCTTCGTCGCCTACCAGCCCGATTCCGCGCTCCTGTGGCGCGTCGCCGAACGTGGCATGGTGGCCGCGCAGGACTCCGGCGCCCCCCACTGGATCGGCGTGGCCGCGTGGCTGCTGGCACAGGCACACCGCGACAGCGGGCCGAACCACTTCGACGCGGCTGACGCCATCAACCTCGAAGCCATCCGGATCCTGACGCCCCTGCTTCCCGACGCGGACGCCGACCTCCTCGCCATCGCGGGCGCCCTGGAGTTCGAGCTGGGCTATACAGCGGCCCGCCGCCGGGACACGGGAACGGCGTGGCGGCACTGGGACAGGGCCAACGACATGGCCCAACGGTTGCCGAGCGAGTACTCCCACCCGGTCACATCCTTCTCGCGCGCCATCATGGGAGCGCACGCGGTCACCGTGGCCGTCGAATTGCACCAGGGCGGGGAATCGGTGCGACAGGCCGCCCGGGCGGACACAGCCGTCATCAGGTCGCGACCACGACGGGCCCGACACCGTATCGAGGAGGCTCGCGGCTACCAGCTGGACGGGCAGCCCGACGTGGCGATCGCAACTCTCGAGAAGGCGTACAAGGCCGCACCGGAAACGATCAAGTACAACGGGTACGCGCGGCGGATCATCCTGGAAGAGACCGAGTCGAAGGAGACAAACCGGCGGCGCCGCGCCTCACGCCTCGCCGTGAACGTTGGTCTCTTGTCTGCCTGAAACGAGGTGACCGGATCCCGGTCATCAGCCGGGACGCACCCCTCCTACCGTCGTCATCAGACCTGATCGACGCTGACGACGGCAGGGGCCCGGACGGTGGATAGGCAGACGATGAACGTCCTCTCGGACTGGTTGGCACACTCCCAGCAGGCTCCCGAACAGGCCCGGCGCGAATGGGCCGATACCGGCGTGGCGCTGCTTCCGCTCGGCCGGCGCTTCGAGGCGGTCCGCCTGCCCGAGCGGCTCGTGCTCGCGGCAGTGTGCACGACCGACCCGCAGCAGATCGCCCTCCTGCTCGGCCGCGCCCTCAACGGCCCCGTCATCCACGACAACCGAGCCATGGGCGACACGTACTACGCCCTCACACGGCCCCGCACCGGGCGCGCGTGGGCGCACCAGGCCATCGCCCCCTGCCTGGGGACAGGAACCTACCTCGGCGTACCCCGCCTCGACCGCAGGAAGCCGCCTGGCACGCACTGGACGATCCCCCCACGCTTCGAGGGCGACCTGTGCGAACCGTGCACGGTAGCGGCGCTCATCACCTACGCGGTCAGCGTCAGCCCGGAGCCAGAACAATGACCGCCCACCCCAGGCCCCCAGAGCTGAACCCGTTGGAAATCCGCCAAGCGATCGTCAAACACACCTACGACTGCCCCACGTGCAAGTCCATGGGCCGCATCTGCGCGAAGGGCCGCCGCCTACGCCGAACCCTGGAAGCGGCCAGCGAACAGCCACCCGTACGCCAAGGCGGGGCCAGGGATGAGTGAGGGCACCCGATACTGCTGGCACTGCGACACCCCCGATCACCAAAAACCACCCGGCACATTCGCAGTGAAGCTCTCCATCTCGACCGACGACGCCATCACCTGGCTCCACACCAAGTGCCCACAACCGCCCCGCTTCGTGCGACGCACACCCCGGTAGTCCCTCATCGCAGTTCCGCCGGAGAAGCAGACGGCGGGCAGGGGCGACGATTCGCTCCAAGCAGAGTGTTCAGCCGAGAGGCACGGTTAACACAGGTGGAATCGTTCCTGTGCCCTGACGCCTGGGTGGAGCGGGTGGAACTCGAACGCTCCAAGTGCCGCCTCTCGACTACGGAGCCGCCGAAAGCACGGAAATACCACTCGCTTCCATGCGGCTGGCCCTTCGCCCTCCTCAAGCGGGGATCAGTCAAGCGTTCACCACACGGCTGCTCCCCCGTGGGCGCCACTCGGCCTGCCCTAACTCCACGTCGCCAGCGTGCTGGCGCGGAGCCGCCACGTGCACCGACGAATGACTTCCGCAGGTACAGCGCAAACACCACAAGCATCACCAGAGCTGCCGTAGAGGTGGAAGTGCGCTTGAGGTACTGGGCAAACTCCGCTGGCGCGTCGCAAACTCGGCACGCGAGCCTCTCAGCAGACGGCTGGGGCCGCGAACGTGTCAGCGCCTGCGAACCCACCTCAAGCCCCGCACATGCGGGAGTTCCCTCCTACAGCCAGAACCGAAGAGCAAGCCGCAGCTGTGCCGGAAGCACCCTCCCCGCACGAGGGCCTCACGTTAGCCACGCCTCCGCGCGGCAAGCACCACACGCGCGACGCCCCCGAGAAGCACGCTCCCCAGACCGGAACGATCTTGCTCGGGGATGGCCGGCGGGCGAGGCCCGGCGATGGGGGTGCCCGTCAGGGGCTCAGGCCGGCAGGGGGCGGCCAACGGCCTTTGGCGTGTCGCTCCAAGGAGGGCGAACCGCCTGGGGGCACAGTTGACGCAGGTGGAATCGTTCCTGCGCACTGGCGCCTTGGTGGGGCGGGTGGGACTCGAACCCACGGCCGACGGATTATGAGTCCGCTGCTCTAACCGGCTGAGCTACCGCCCCTAACGGCGCGTCGCGCACATTTGTGCGCGCCGTCTGCCGCAGCATAGCCGCTCATACGATCTCCTGCTTCGGATGGTCGGCTTCGCTCGACCATGAGGACAGCGGGGCCGCCCGCGCGGTTCCACCAGGGGGGCAAACGGTATGAAAAAGGACCCCGGAGGGGGTCTCCGGGGTCCTTCCGTACAGCTCTCCCGACTGGACTCGAACCAGTAACCTGCCGGTTAACAGCCGGCTGCTCTGCCAATTGAGCTACAGGAGACCGAGCTCCCCCGACTGGACTCGAACCAGTAACCTGCCGGTTAACAGCCGGCTGCTCTGCCAATTGAGCTACAGGGGATCGTCTCGTTGTGCATCGAACGCATCCACCTGGGAACTCTCCGGGCGGCGGGCGCTCGCTGCGACACATACATTAGCGCAAGCAGGGGGGTGCTCCGCCAATCGGTGTCCCTCAGCTGATTCGGGATACGAGTGACAGGCGAGCGACAGACGCGCGACGCGGACGCAAGGGAAGGGTGGCAGCCATGCGGTACCGGCTCACATTCGTGGCAGGACTGGCTCTCGGGTACGTGCTCGGGACCCGGGCCGGACGCGAGCGTTACGAGAAGCTGAAGAAGTCGGCCAGGGAGATCGCGCAGAACCCGGCCGTGCGCAACACCGTCGAGTCGGCGGGACAGCAGGGACGCGAGGTGGCGGGCAAGGCCTTCCACACGGTCTCCGAGAAGATGGGCGACCGGATGCCCGACTCGGTCTCCGAGCGGGTGCGGTCGCTGCGCGAGCGCGGCCAGGGCCCCGGACAGGACGACTGGGGCACCAGCAACACCTAGCGGCGGCGGGCCCCCGCGATCACGGACGGCGAACACAGGTACGGACCGGTCCGGCGGTGCGGCAGAATTCCCGGCATGGGGATAGTCGCAGGGTTGGACAGTTCGCCCGATTTCACGCGCATCGTGGTCTGTGACGCGGACACGGGTGCCGTGCTCAAGCAGGGGTACGCCCCGCATCCGGTGGAGGCCGCCGAGGGGGGCGGCCGCCCGGCCGACGTGGATCCACAGGCCTGGCTGCTCTCCCTCGGCGAGGCCGCGAGCGGCGGGCTGCTCGACGGCGTACAGGCGATCGGCGTGTCCGCCCAGCAGAACGCGCTGGTGCCGCTCGACAACCACGGCAACACCGTGCGCCCCGCGCTCGTCGGCAACGACCGGCGGGCGCAGGTCGCCGCCGTCGACCTGATCGACGCCCTCGGCGGCCGCGAGGCCTGGGCGCAGGCCGTGGGGTGTGTCCCGCAGTCCGCGCAGCCCGTGACGAAGCTGCGCTGGCTGGCCAGGACCGAACCGGAGGCGGCCCGGCACGTCACCGCCCTCATGCAGGCCCCCGACTGGCTCGTGTGGCAGCTCCTGGGCCGTCCCGCCCGGCGCACGACCGACCGCGGCGGGGCCTCCGGCACCGGCTACTGGTCGGCGGCGACCGGCGCGTACCGCCCGGACCTGGTCGAACTGGCCCTCGGGCACCAGGCGGTGCTGCCCGAGGTGATCGGGCCCGCCGAGCCGGCCGGGACGACCCCCGAGGGGCTGCTGATCTCCGCCGGGACCGGCGAGACGATGGCGGCCGCCTTCGGGCTCGGCGTGCAGCAGGGCGATGCCGTGGTCTCCCTCGGGGCGTCGGGTTCGGTGATGGCGGTGCACCACGAGGCGCTGGTCGACGCGGGCGGGATGATCACGTCGCTCGCCGACGCCACGGGCATGCACCTTCCGGTGGTCCACACGATGAACGCCGTACGGGTGCTGCGCGGCACCGCCGAGATGCTGGGCGTCGTGGACCTGGAGGAGCTGTCCGCGCTCGCCGTGAAGTCGACGCCGGGCGCCCACGGCCTCGTACTCCTGCCGTATCTGGAGGGCGAGAAGACGCCCAATCTGCCGCATGCCGCCGGCACGCTGACCGGGCTGCGGCGCGAGTCGATGAAGCCCGAGCATCTGGCGCGGGCCGCGTTCGAGGGCATGCTGTGCGGGCTCGGGGACGCGCTCGACGTGCTGCGGGCGCGCGGGGTCGAGGTGCGGCGGGTGTTCCTGCTGGGCGCCGCCGCCGAGCTGCCCGCCGTGCAGGCGGCGGCCCCCATGCTCTTCGGTACGCAGGTCGTCGTGCCGCAGCCCGCCGACTACGCCGCGATCGGCGCCGCGCGCCAGGCCGCGTGGGCGCTGACCGGCCAACTGCCGTACTGGCAGGGGGCCGCGGCGCAGGTCTTCGAACCCGGTGAGGAGCTGGCGGTGGGCCAGGCGGTGCGGCAGCAGTACGCGACGGTGCGGGAGCAGGCGCACCCCGGGGCGTTCTCCTGAGGGTGACCCGGATGGCCCCGGCGGGTCCCCGTAGGGCGGAATGAGCGCTTTCGGGTTTCTTGAGCGAGGCTAGTTCTGTACCGGGGAAGATTTTTGACTCGGTCATGGGTTAATCGGTTGCCGCCCGGGGGGTCGGGTGTCGCAGGATAGGGAACGACCTCGCCTGCCGACACCCGACTCCTCGAGAGACCGAGCGTGCTCATACGACTCCTGCGGACGTACCTGCGTCCGTACAAGAAACCCATCGCCCTGCTGGTGCTCCTGCAGTTCCTGCAGACCTGCGCCTCGCTCTATCTGCCCACCCTGAACGCCGACATCATCGACGAGGGCGTCGTCCGGGGAGACACGGGCCACATCCTCACCTACGGCGGCATCATGATCGCCGTCACCGTCGTGCAGATGGCCTGCAACATCGGTGCCGTCTTCTACGGCGCGCGCACCGCCTCCGCCCTCGGGCGCGACGTCCGGGCCGCCGTCTTCGACCGCGTGCAGTCCTTCTCCGCGCGCGAGCTCGGGCAGTTCGGCGCGCCCTCCCTCATCACGCGCACCACCAACGACGTCCAGCAGGTCCAGACGCTGGCCCTGATGTCGTTCACGCTGATGGTGACCGCGCCCATCATGTGCGTCGGCGGCATCGTGATGGCGCTCGGCCTGGACGTGCCGCTCTCCGGTGTCCTGGTCGCCGTCGTGCCCGTCCTCGCCGTCAGCGTGAGCCTGATCGTGCGGCGGCTGCGGCCGCTGTTCCGCAGCATGCAGGTACGGCTCGACACGGTGAACCGCGTGCTGCGCGAGCAGATCACCGGCAACCGCGTCATCCGCGCCTTCGTCCGCGACACGTACGAGAAGGAGCGCTTCCGCAAGGCCAACGCCGATCTGACCGCCGTCTCGCTCGGCAGCGGCAAGCTGCTCGCGCTGATGTTCCCGATCGTGATGACCGTCGTGAACCTCTCCTCCGTCGCGGTGGTGTGGTTCGGCGCGCACCGCATCGACGACGGCGGCATGGAGATCGGCGCGCTCACCGCGTTCCTCGCCTACCTGATGCAGATCGTCATGTCCGTGATGATGGCCACCTTCATGTTCATGATGGTGCCGCGCGCGGAGGTCTGCGCCGAGCGCATCGAGGAGGTCCTGGACACCGACAGCAGCGTGGTGCCGCCGGCCGACCCGGTCCGGGCGCTGCGCAGCCACGGGCACCTGGAGATCCGGGGCGCGGGCTTCCGCTACCCCGGCGCCGAGGAGCCCGTCCTCAAGGGCATCGACCTGATCGCCCGGCCCGGCGAGACGACCGCCGTGATCGGGTCGACCGGCAGCGGCAAATCGACGCTGCTGAGCCTCGTACCGCGACTGATCGACACGACGGAGGGGCAGGTCCTGGTCGGCGGCGTGGACGTGAGCACCGTCGAGCCCGCGCTGCTGGCCAAGACGGTGAGCCTCGTCCCGCAGAAGCCGTACCTCTTCGCCGGCACGGTCGCGACCAACCTGCGGTACGGCAACCCCGACGCGACGGACGAGGAGCTGTGGCACGCCCTTGAGGTCGCCCAGGCCAAGGAGTTCGTCGCGGGCCTGGACGAGGGGCTCGACGCGCCCATCTCGCAGGGCGGCACCAACGTCTCCGGTGGCCAGCGCCAGCGCCTGTCCATCGCGCGCAGCCTCGTGCAGCGCCCGGAGATCTACCTCTTCGACGACTCGTTCTCCGCGCTCGACTACGCCACCGACGCGGCCCTGCGCCGCGCCCTGTCCCGCGAGACCGCCGGGGCGACCGTCGTCATCGTCGCCCAGCGCGTCTCCACCATCCGCGACGCCGACCGCATCGTGGTCCTCGACGAGGGCCGGGTCGTGGGCACCGGCAGCCACGGCGAGCTGATGGAGAGCAATGAGACCTACCGGGAGATCGTGCTCTCCCAGCTGACGGAAGCGGAGGCCGCGTAATGCCCCCTGGCCTGGGTGGCCCCATGATGGGCCCCGACTCCCGGTCGATGGACTTCAAGGGTTCCGGCAAGCGGCTGCTCGCGCAGTTCAAGCCGGAGCGCTCCACGATGTACGGGATGATCGCGGCCGGGATCCTGAGCGTCGCGCTCTCCGTCCTCGGCCCGAAGATCCTCGGCAAGGCGACCGACCTGCTCTTCGCGGGCATCGTCGGCCGCGACTTGCCCGACGGCCTGACGAAGGAACAGGTCATCGAGCGCATGCGCGACAAGGGCGACGGCGGCATGGCCGACATGCTGACCGGCGTCGACTTCACGCCCGGCGAGGGCATCGACTTCGGCGCGATGGGCGAGGTCCTGCTGCTCGCGCTGGGCACCTTCCTGGCGGCGGGCCTGCTGATGGCGGTGTCCACCCGGCTCTCGAACCGCGCCATCAACCGGACCGTCTTCCGGATGCGGGGCGACGTACAGGAGAAGCTGTCGCGGCTGCCGCTGTCGTACTTCGACAAGCGGCAGCGCGGCGAGGTGCTCAGCCGCGCCACCAACGACCTGGACAACATCAACCAGACGCTCCAGCAGACCATGGGCCAGCTCATCAACTCGGCCCTGACGATCGTCGGCGTGCTGGTGATGATGCTCTGGGTGTCACCGCTGCTGGCGCTGGTGGCGCTGGTCACCGTGCCGCTGTCGTTCCTCGTGGCGAAGAAGGTCGGCAAGCGGTCGCAGCCGCAGTTCGTGCAGCAGTGGAAGACCACCGGCCAACTGAACGCGCACATCGAGGAGATGTACACCGGGCACGCCCTGGTGAAGGTGTTCGGCCGGCAGGAGGAGTCGGCGAAGGCGTTCGCCGAGCAGAACGAGCGGCTGTACGAGGCCGGGTTCAAGGCGCAGTTCAACAGCGGCGTCATGCAGCCGCTGATGTTCTTCATCTCCAACCTCAACTACGTGCTCGTGGCCGTCGTCGGCGGCCTCCGTGTCGCCTCCGGCTCGCTGACCATCGGTGACGTGCAGGCCTTCATCCAGTACTCGCGGCAGTTCTCGATGCCGCTCACCCAGGTCGCCTCCATGGCGAACCTGGTGCAGTCGGGCGTCGCCTCCGCCGAGCGGATCTTCGAGATCCTCGACGCCGAGGAGCAGGGGGCCGACCCCGTGCCCGGCGAGCGGCCCGAGAAGCTGCGCGGGCGCGTGGCGATGGAGCACGTCTCCTTCCGCTACGCCGAGGACAAGCCGCTCATCGAGGACCTGTCCCTGGTCGTGGACCCGGGGCACACGGTCGCCATCGTGGGCCCGACCGGCGCGGGCAAGACGACGCTGGTGAACCTGCTCATGCGGTTCTACGAGGTGACGGGCGGGCGCATCACCCTGGACGGGGTGGACATCGCCAAGATGTCGCGGGACGAGCTGCGGACCGGGATCGGCATGGTCCTGCAGGACACCTGGCTGTTCGGCGGGACCATCGCGGAGAACATCGCGTACGGCTCCGCGAAGGACATCACGCGTGAGGAGGTCGAGGAGGCGGCGCGCGCCGCCCACGCGGACCGCTTCGTGCGCACGCTCCCCGACGGGTACGACACGGTGATCGACGACGACGGCACGGGGGTGAGCGCGGGCGAGAAGCAGCTCATCACCATCGCGCGGGCGTTCCTGTCCGACCCGGTGATCCTGGTGCTCGACGAGGCGACGAGTTCGGTGGACACCCGGACCGAGGTGCTCATCCAGAAGGCGATGGCCCGCCTCGCGCACGGGCGCACTTCCTTCGTCATCGCGCACCGGCTCTCCACGATTCGCGACGCCGACACGATCCTGGTCATGGAGGACGGGGCGATCGTGGAGCAGGGGACGCACGACGCGTTGCTGGCGGCGGACGGGGCGTACGCGCGGTTGTACGCGGCGCAGTTCGCGGAGGCCGTCGCGGAGGTCGACTAGGGGCGCCGTCGGGGCTCGGGGGCACTGTGGGTGCCGGCCTCTGGTGGCTGGTCGCGCGGTTCCCCGCGCCCCTTCGGGGCGCTGCCCGGACGGAGCGCCTCAGTCGAGGTAGCCCCGCAGTTGGTCGGCGAAGGCGTGGTCCCTCAGTTTGTTGAGGGTCTTGGATTCGATCTGGCGGATGCGTTCGCGGGTCACGCCGAAGATGCGGCCTATCTCCTCCAGCGTGCGCGGGCGGCCGTCCGCCAGGCCGTAGCGCAGCTGGACGACCTTGCGTTCGCGCTCGCCGAGCGTGGAGAGCACCGCTTCCAGGTGCTCGCGCAGCAGCAGGAACGCGGCGGATTCCACGGGCGAGGCCGCGTCGCCGTCCTCGATGAGGTCGCCGAGCGCGACGTCGTCCTCCTCGCCGACCGGGGCGTGCAGCGAGACCGGCTCCTGCGCGAGCCGCAGCACCTCGCTGACCCGCTCGGGGAGCAGGTCGAGCTGGGCGGCCACTTCGTCGGGCGTGGGCTCGTACCCGCGCTCCTGGAGCATGCGGCGCTGGACGCGCACGACGCGGTTGATCAGCTCCACGACGTGCACGGGCACGCGGATGGTGCGGGCCTGGTCGGCCAGGGCCCGGGACATGGCCTGCCGGATCCACCAGGTCGCGTACGTGGAGAACTTGTAGCCCCGGGCGTAGTCGAACTTCTCGACCGCCCTGATCAGGCCGAGGTTCCCCTCCTGGACGAGGTCGAGCATGGTGAGCCCGCGGCCCACGTAGCGCTTGGCGACGGAGACGACCAGGCGCAGATTCGCCTCGATCAGCCGGCGCTTGGCCATCCGGCCCCTGACCACCAGCTTGTCGAGGTCCAGGGCGAGCTGGGAGTCCAGGTCGGGGGTGCTGCCCAGCTTCTCCTCGGCGAACAGGCCGGCCTCCACGCCGCGGGCCAGCTCCACCTCCTCCGCCGCGGTGAGCAGAGGGATGCGGCCGATCTCGCGCAGGTACTGGCGGAACAGGTCGGAGGACGGGCCGCCGGTGTCGGCGCGGCCGCGGGGCGCGGGCAGGTCAATGGTCTCCGGTTCGAGGGCCGGCGGCGGCTCGGCGGCTTCGACGCTTTCGACGACTTCGGGGCCTTCGGGGACTTCGGTGACGCCGGTGACGCTGGTGTCTTCGGTGACGCCGGTGCCTTCGGTGACGCCGGTGACGCCGGTGGCTTCGGGAGCCTCGGTGGCGTCCGTGACCTCCGTGACCTCCGCGGCCTCCGCGGCCTCCGCGGCCCCGGGGGCCTTCTGCCCGGTCGCTGTCGACTCCGGGTGCCGGGGCGCGCGGCCCTGCTGCGGGACCGCCTCCAGGACGTCCGCGTCCGCCGGCGTACGCGCGGCGGCCCCGGTCTGGGCGAGGGGCTGGGTCTGGGTCTGCACGGGGGCGACCTCCAGGGTGATCGCTGCTGAGGCGTGCGGCAACGGGAGAGGGACCACGGCCTCGCCGCTGTCCGTCCCGGACACGATGAGTGGAACGGCGGGGGTGTCGGGCCCGCTGTCTGCGGGCCGGCCGCGCTCCGAGGACTCAGGCACCGGAACCCAGTGTGGGGTACGACACACGGCCGCCACGAGGGGCGTGCGGTGACTTTTTGCGTCCGTTCCGTGACCGCGTGGTGACCCGACGGGTAACCCTTGGCCTCAAGGCCACGCCTCTAGAGCGCGTCGGCTCCACGGTCGCGCAGCGCCTGGCCGTACTGCTGGAGGACCCACAACTCGTTCTGCACCGCGATCAGTTGCTGCGGGTCACCGCCCGCGCCCAGCCGGGCGAGGCTGCCCTGGACGTCGCGGATGCGGCGGTCGACGGCGCGCAGCCGGACCTGGACGAGCTGCATGCCCGCGTACACCTCGTCGACGGTCTTGCGCAGGATCGCCTCGACGGCCAGCTCGGTGACCATGCGGCGCACCGTGTCGTCGGGCGCCGCGTCGAGCACGCGCGCGAGGTAGGCCTGCGGTTCGGCGATGCCCGCCTCGGCGCCGCCCGCCTCCTCGATGCACCGGCGCACGGCGGCGTAGGGCGGGGCGGTGAACTCGTCCATCCCGTACGCGTCGAAGGCCGGGGAGACCAACTGGGGGTACTGGAGGGCCAGTTTGAGCAGCTCGCGCTCGGTGCGGTGGGCGGGGCTGCGCAGGGTCAGCGCGGGGCCGCTGGAGGGGGCCGGACCTTGCGCGTACGTCTGCTGGGGCCCGGCCTGCGGCTGCGCGGGGCCCCTGCCGCCCCGGTCGCGGGCCCAACGGGCCAGCTGCGCCACGCGCTTGACCACGAACTGCGTGTCCAGGATGCCGAGCATGCCGGCGAGCTGGACGGCCACCTCGTGCTGCGCGCCGCTGTTCTTGATGCGGGCCACGACGGGGGCCGCCTCGTCCAGGGCGGCGGCCCGGCCGGCGGGGGTCTCCAGGTCGTACCGCGAGACGATCTGGCGCAGCGCGAACTCGAAGAGCGGCGTGCGGGGCCGGACCAGGTCGGCGACCGCCTCGTCGCCCTTGGCCAGGCGCAGCTCGCAAGGGTCCATGCCGTCGGGGGCGATGGCGATGTACGTCTCGGCGGCGAACTTCTGGTCGTCCTCGAAGGCGCGCAGGGCGGCCTTCTGGCCCGCCGCGTCACCGTCGAAGGTGAAGATCACCCGCGCCGAGCCGTTGTCCATCAGGAGGCGGCGCAGGATCTTGATGTGGTCGCCGCCGAAGGCCGTGCCGCAGGTCGCGATGGCGGTGGTGACACCGGCGAGGTGGCAGGCCATGACGTCCGTGTACCCCTCCACGACGACGGCGTGGGAGGTCTTGGCGATCTCCTTCTTGGCCAGGTCGACGCCGTAGAGCACCTGGCCCTTCTTGTAGATCGGGGTCTCGGGGGTGTTGAGGTACTTCGGGCCGTTGTCGTCGTCGCGCAGCTTGCGGGCGCCGAAGCCGACGACCTCGCCGCCGATGTCGCGGATGGGCCACATCAGGCGGCCCCGGAAGCGGTCGATGGGGCCGCGGCGGCCCTCCTGGGAGAGGCCGGAGAGGGTCAGCTCCTTGTCGGAGAAGCCCTTGCCGCGCAGGAAGCGGGTGAGGTGGTCCCAGCCGGCGGGGCTGTAGCCCACGCCGAAGTGCGCGGCGGCGGCCTGGTCGAAGCCGCGCTCGGCGAGGAACTTGCGGCCGATCTCGGCCTCGGGGCTCTCCAGCTGGTCCACGTAGAACTGGGCGGCGATCTTGTGGGCCTCGACCAGGCGGATGCGCTCCCCGCGCTGGTGGCTGGGGTTGTACCCGCCCTCCTCGTAGCGCAGCGTGATGCCCGCCTTGGCGGCGAGGCGCTCGACCGTCTCGGAGAACGTGAGGTGGTCGATCTTCATCACGAAGGCGATCGTGTCGCCGCCTTCCTGGCAGCCGAAGCAGTGGAAGAGACCCTTGCTCGGGCTGACCTGGAAGGACGGGGACTTCTCGTCGTGGAAGGGGCACAGGCCCTTGAGGTTCCCGCCCCCGGCGCTGCGCAGCTGGAGGTAGTCGGAGACCACGGCGTCGATCGGGACCGCGTCCCGAACCGCCTTCACGTCCTCGTCATTGATCCTGCCTGCCACGTACGAATACTACGGCTCGCCCGTGGCGCTCCCGGCCGGACCGGTGCCCGGGCGCTCACGCCAGCAGCGACTCCAGGGGGACGGACGGGTCCGCGAGGCGGTCGATGTCGGGCCGCGCGCCGGTGCGGATCAGCTGCTGCACGGTCTCCGTGACGTCCCACACATTCACGTTCATCCCGGCGAGGACGCGGCCCTCGCTCAGCCAGAACGCGATGAACTCCCGCTTGCCCACATCGCCGCGCGCCACCACCTGGTCGTACGTGCCCGGGGGCGCCCAGCCCGAGTACTCCAGGCCCACGTCGTACTGGTCGGAGAAGAAGTAGGGCACGCGGTCGTGGCGGACGTCCTGGCCGAGCATGGCGCGGGCCGCGGCCGGGCCGCCGTTCAGGGCGTTCGCCCAGTGCTCGACGCGCAGCCTGGTGTCGAAGAGGGGGTGGTGCGGGGCGGCCACGTCGCCCGCGGCGTAGATGTCCGGGTCGCAGGTGCGCAAGGAGGCGTCGACCATGATGCCGCCGCCGTGCGCGGGCTCCGCGAGCTCCAGGCCCGCGGCCTCGGCGAGCGCGGTGCGCGGGGCCGCGCCGATCGCCGCCAGCACGTCGTGCGCCGGGTGCTCCTCGCCGTCGTCGGTGTGGACGGCGAGGACCATGCCGTCCTGGCCGACGATCTCGGTGAGGGAGGCGCCGAAGTGGAAGCGCACCCCGTGCTCGGCGTGCAGGTCGGTGAAGACCTGCCCGAATTCGGGGCCGAGGACGGCGTGCAGCGGCGTCGGCTCGCGCTCGACGACGGTGACCTCCGCGCCGTACTCCCTGGCGGCGGCCGCGATCTCCAGGCCGATCCAGCCCGCTCCGGCGATCACCAGGTGGCCGTTGTCCCTGCCGAGGGCCGTCAGGACCTGCCGCAGGCGGTCGGCGTGGGCGAGGCGGCGCAGGTGGTGGACGCCCGCGAGGTCGGTGCCGGGGATGTCGAGGCGGCGGGGCTCGGCGCCGGTGGCGAGCAGCAGCTTGTCGTAGTGGACGGCCGTGCCGTCGCCCAGGCGCACGCTCTTGGCCTCACGGTCGATGGCGACGACGGGCTGGCCGAGGTGCAGCTCCACGTCCGCCTGCGCGTACCAACCCGGTTCGTGGACGAAGACGCTCCCGCGCTCCTCCTTGCCCAGGAGGTAGCCCTTGGACAGGGGCGGGCGCTCGTAGGGGTGGTCACGCTCGTCGCCGACGAGGATGACCCGGCCGGTGAAGCCCTCCGAACGGAGGGTCTCGGCCGCCTTGGCGCCGGCTAGACCTCCTCCCACAATGACGAACGTCTGATGCGCGTCGACCACTTGATGCCTCCTTGCCGGGGGTACCGGGGGTGTCCCCCGGAAGAACACGGCCTTGCCGCCACAGCGAGCGTCCCGCACGGAGCGTGATGGGGGAAGGGGGCGTGGCCCCAAGAGGCCACTTTTCGTCACGCCCCGTGGTCACTCCATGGTCACTTGCCCGCTTTCCCTAGTGTCTCGCCGTCAATCGCGTGTGCAGGGCGCGGGCCGCCGCGTCCGTGAGTGACGCGATCTGATCGACCACGACGCGCTGGGCGGCCCGGTCGTCGGGCGCCGCGTCGTACAGGGCGCGGAACTGGGGGTCGAGCCCGTCGGGCGCGCGGGTGGTGAGCGCCTGGGCCAGCTCGGCCACCACGACGCGCTGGTCGGCGCGGAGCCGCTCCTGTGCGGGGCGCTGCATCACGTAGCGGTCGGCGACGGCCTTGAGCACCGCGCACTCGTGGCGGGCCTCGCGGGGCACGACGAGTTCGGCGGCGTACCGCGTGAGGGGGCCGGGGCCGAACCGCACGCGCGTGGCGCTCTCCGCGGCCAGGCAGAAGCGGCCGATGAGCTGGCTGGTGGCGTCCTTCAACCGGGCCTGCGCTATGGCCGATCCGTCGTACCCGTGCGGCCACCACTCCTGGTCGAGGAGGCGGTCCAGGGCCTGGTCCAGCTCTTCGGGGTCGGTGTCCTTCGGCACGTAGCGTCCGAGGGCCACGGCGTAGATGTCCTGCCGCTCGGGCTCGGCGTGCAGTGCGTTCGGGTCGATGTGCCCGGCGTGCAGGCCGTCCTCGAAGTCGTGGACCGAGTACGCGACGTCGTCCGACCAGTCCATGACCTGGGCCTCGAAGCAGACGCGCCGGCCCGGGGCCTCCTTGCGGACCCAGTCGAAGACCGGCCGGTCGTCCTCGTAGACCCCGAACTTCGAGGACTGCGGGTCGGTGGGGTGCCCGCCGCGCGGCCAGGGGTACTTGGTGGCGGCGTCCAGGGCGGCGCGGGTGAGGTTGAGTCCCACGCTGACCAGGTCGCCGGTGGCGTCGGAGGGGACGAAGCGCTTGGGCTCGATGCGGGTGAGCAGGCGCAGCGACTGGGCGTTCCCCTCGAAGCCGCCGCAGTCCGCCGCCACCTCGTTCAGCGCCTGCTCGCCGTTGTGGCCGAAGGGCGGGTGGCCCAGGTCGTGCGAGAGGCAGGCGGTCTCGACCAGGTCGGGGTCGCAGCCGAGGGCGGCGCCCAGCTCGCGGCCCACCTGGGCGCACTCCAGGGAGTGCGTCAGCCGGGTGCGGGCGCTGGCGTCCCAGGCCTGGCTGCGCGTGCCGGGCGTGACGACCTGCGTCTTGCCGGCGAGCCGGCGCAGCGCGGCGGAGTGCAGGACGCGCGCGCGGTCGCGCTGGAAGGCCGTGCGCCCCGGCCTCTTGTCCGGCTCGGCGGCCCACCGCTCGACGGCGGCTTCGTCGTAGGTGTCGTAGGCCTCGTGTCGCGCGTTCGGTGCTGTGCCGTTCGGTGCTGTGCCTTCCATGCACCGACAGTAGACGCAAGCACTGACAAAGGGGACCTGGCCCCTCGTCAGACGGCGGTCAGGCGGCGCGGTCCGGCCGTGGCGGGGGTGGCGGCGCGGGCCTGGTCGTAACGGTGCAGGACGAGGCGGGCGAGCGCCGGGTGGGCGCCGAGGGGGGCGGCGGCGAGCCACGGGGCGGCGGCCGTGCTCTGGGTGGCGAAGCGGCCCGGGGCGGTGAAGTACGCGGCGACGGCGGTCCGGGTGCGGCCCTCGGCGGCCAGGGCCGCCAGCGCCGTGGACACGGTCCGGGTGCAGGCCTCGGTGGGCGCCGCGTAGGCGGGGACCACGGGGACGCCCAGGCGGTCGGCGAGCAGGGCGGCGGCGGTCGCGGTGTCGGCGGCCGAGTCCGGGTCGCGTGACCCGGCGGCGGCGAGGACCACGGCGTGCCGGCGGCGCTCCGGGGCGCTAAGGGGCCGGGCGGGCCAGCCCGCCTGGACGAGGCGGGTGTGCAGGGCCTCGGCGAGCAGCGGGTGCGGGCCGAGCGGCGCGGCCACCCGGGTGTGGAGGTGGGGTGCGGCGTCGGCGGCGGCCGGGATGTCGCGCTTGACGTGCTGGCCGCGGCTCAGGAGCAGCGGTACGAGCACGGCCTCGCCGCCGCGCTGGGCGGCGAGGGTGCCGGTGAGCAGCGGCTCGTTCAGCTCGATGTGCCCGAGCCGCACGGCGAGGCCGGGACGCTGTTCGCGGACCCGTTCGGCGAGGGCCGTGACGGTGGCGAGGGCGCGGGGGTCGCGGCTGCCGTGGCCGACGAGGACGAGCGTCGGGAGCGGCACGGGGCGGCGCCTGCCGTGGGGCGGGGCGAGGCCGGGAGGGCGGGGGTACGACGGCGTCATGGACCGAGGATGTCCGGAGCAGATTGCGGGGGCGTTGCGTACCGGTGACGGCTCTTTGCGGCGGACTCACCGAGGGAGGTGGGGCGGGGTCAGGGTGTTTTCGGGGCGGGGGTGGGGGCGGGGTCCAGGGAGCGGGTCTCGGGGTCGGTCCCGGGGCGCGGTCAGGCGTTGGTCTCGGGGCGGCGGGGTTTCCGGGCTGGGCATCGGGGTGGGGTCCCGCGGGGCTGGGCATCGGGGCCGGGTCCGGGGCGCGGTCAGGCGTTGGTCTCGGAGCACGGTCAGGCGTTGGCTCGGGACGCGGTCAGGCGCGGGGCCGCCCGCTGGCTCGGGGCCGGGTCTCGGGGCACGGTCAGGCGTTGGTCCCGGGCGGGGTCCAGCGGGCGGGGTCTCGGGGCCGGGGCTCGGGGGTGGGTCGGGGGGATTTCGGGGGCGGCTCCGGGGTGCGGGGCCTGCTCGTCGTCGGCGTGGTCGCTTACGGTTGTGGCAGTGATCGGATCAGGGGAGATCCGGTGCGGCACGGGGGCGGGACGCGTATGGACGGGATGGGCAGGGCGGGATGGGCGGGGCTGCGGGACCGGGTCCCGGCGTGGCTGCGGCGGTCGGAGCGGCCGCGGCGACCCGACTGGCTTCGGCGGCCGCGATGGTTGCGGGTGCCGCGTACGCCGAAGGGGCGGCGGCGGGCCGTGCGGGCGGTGGTGGCGCTGTGCGTGCTCGCCCTGCTGCCCGCGACCTGGCTGTTCGTCACGACGGACGATGAGATCGGCACGGTCGCGGACGCCCCGCGCGCGCCGGTCGCGGTGGTCTTCGGCGCCGGGCTGTGGAAGGGCGAGCCCTCACCGTATCTCGCGCACCGCCTGGACGCGGCGGCCGAGTTGTACCGCAAGGGACGGATAGAGGTCGTGCTCGTCACGGGCGACAACAGCCGCGAGGACTACGACGAGCCGGACGCGATGCGTGCCTATCTGAAGAAGCACGGCGTGCCGGGCCGGCGGATCGTGAGCGACTACGCGGGGTTCGACACCTGGGACAGCTGCGTCCGCGCGAAGCAGATCTTCGGCGTGGACCGGGCGGTGCTGATCAGCCAGGGCTTCCACATACGCAGGGCGGTCGCGCTGTGCGACGCGGCGGGCGTCTCGTCGTACGGCGTCGGGGTGGACGCGGTGCACGACTCGACCTGGTACTACGGGGGCGCGCGGGAGCTCCTCGCGGCGGGCAAGGCGGCGCTGGACGCGGCGCTCCGCCCCGACCCCCGCTTCCTCGGGGAGCGGGAGCCGGGTGTGGCACGGGCGTTGGCCTCGGCGCGCTGACCGGGCGGGACCGGCCTCGGAACGCCTCCGTTACTCGGAGCGCATCCCTTGCTCGGAGCGCATCCCTTGCTCGGAGCGCATCCCTTGCTCGGAGCGCCTCTCTTGCTCGGAGCGCCTCCCTTACACGGAGGATGTCGGGGCTGCCCGCACCCACGCGTGCCACCCGGCGGTGCGCGCCTTGCGAGGGCCTTCGCGCCGGACCTCACAGCGGGGTACGGCCCCGGCTGAGGTCGGCTTACCGCGTGCGTAACGCGAGCGCGTCGGGCCGCGTAACAAGGACGGCGGACGCTGGGCGGCATGCACTCCAGGGCGACACCCGCGACACCGGCGACCCCCGCGGCCAGGGCCGTGACGGCGACCCACTGCCCGTACTGCGCGCTGCAGTGCGGCATGGGCCTGACGGCGGGCCCCGGGGGTGGCGTGGAGGTCGTGGAGCGCGCGGCGTTCCCCGTGAACCGGGGCGCCCTGTGCGGCAAGGGCCGTACGGCGCCCGCTCTGCTCTCCTCCCGGGTGCGCCTGACCGAGCCCCTCGTCCGCTCCCGTGCCACCGGCAAGCTCGCGCCGGCCACCTGGGAGGACGCCCTCGACCGGATCGCCGAGGAGCTGACCCGTGTGCGCACGGAGCACGGCGCGGACGCGTGCGGGGTGTTCGGCGGCGGTGGGCTGACGAACGAGAAGGCGTACCTGCTGGGCAAGTTCGCGCGGGTGGTGCTCGGCACGTCGCAGATCGACTACAACGGACGGTTCTGCATGTCGTCGGCGGCGGCGGCCGGGCAGCGGGCGTTCGGGCTCGACCGGGGGCTGCCGTTCCCGCTGGAGGACATTCCGCGCACCGGCTGCGTGATCCTCGTCGGGTCGAACCTCGCCGAGACGATGCCGCCCGCTCTGCGCTACCTCACCGAACTGCGGGAGAACGGCGGCACGCTGATCGTCGTGGACCCCCGCCGGACGCGGACCGCCGAGCAGGCCGACCTGCATCTGGCGCCGCGCCCCGGCACGGACCTCGCCCTGGCGCTCGGTCTGCTGCACCTGGTCGTGGCGGAGGGCCGGACGGACGAGGAGTTCATCGAGGGGCGGACGAGTGGGTGGGAGGAGGCACGGGCGGCGGCCATGGCGCACTGGCCGGAGCACGTCGAGCGGATCACCGGCGTGCCGGTTCCCCAGTTGCGCGAGACGGTGCGGATGTTCTGCGACGCGCGGACGTCGATGGTGCTGACCGCGCGTGGGCCGGAGCAGCAGTCCAAGGGGACGGACACGGTCGGGGCGTGGATCAATCTGTGCCTGGCGACGGGGCGGGCCGGGCGGCCGCTGTCCGGGTACGGCTGCCTGACCGGTCAGGGCAACGGGCAGGGCGGGCGCGAACACGGGCAGAAGGCGGACCAGTTGCCCGGCTACCGCAAGCTGACGGATCCGGCGGCGCGGGCGCATGTGGCCGCGGTCTGGGGGGTGGACTCCGATGCGCTGCCGGGCCCCGGCAGGTCGGCGTACGAGTTGCTCGACGCGCTCGGCGGGGACGTGCGGACGCTGCTCCTGATGGGTTCCAATCCGGTCGTCTCGGCGCCGCGGGCCGCGCATGTGGAGGAGCGGCTGCGGTCGCTGGACTTCCTCGCGGTGGCGGACGTGGTGTTGTCCGAGACGGCGGAACTGGCGGACGTGGTGCTGCCGGTGACGCAGTGGGCCGAGGAGACGGGGACGGTGACGAATCTGGAGGGGCGGGTGCTGCTGCGCCGCCGGGCGGTGTCCGCGCCGGCCGGGGTCCGCAGCGACCTGGAGGTGCTGCACGGGCTCGCGGCGCGGCTCGGCCACGGGAAGGGCTTCCCGACCGACCCGGAGGAGGTCTTCGAGGAACTGCGGAGGGCGAGCGCGGGCGGGCCCGCGGACTACTCGGGGATCTCGTACGAGCGGTTGGAGGAGGGGGAGGGCGAGGGCGTCTTCTGGCCGTGCCCCGCTCGGGAGGGCGTGACCGAAGGGGCTGACGGGAGTGACGGGGCCGAAGAGGGTAACGGGGCCGAAGGGGGTGACCGGGCCGAAGGGGGTGACGTGGCCGGAAGCGGTGGCGGAGTCGGGGCGGGGGCTGGGCTCGTGCACCCCGGGTCGCCGCGGCTGTTCCTGGACCGGTTCGCCACGGAGGACGGGCGGGCGCGGTTCGTGCCGGTGGCGCACCGGGCCGCCGCGGAGGAGCCGGACGCGGAGTACCCCGTGCTGCTCACGACCGGGCGGGTGCTCGCGCAGTATCAGTCGGGGGCGCAGACGCGGCGGGTCGACGAGCTGAACGCGGCGGCGCCGGGGCCGTTCGTGGAGCTGCATCCGCGGCTCGCGGCGCGGCTCGGGGTGGCCGACGGCGCGGCGATCGCCGTGGTGTCGCGGCGGGGCCGGGCGGTGGCCCCGGCGCGGGTGACGTCGTCCATCCGCTCGGACACGGTGTTCATGCCGTTCCACTGGCCGGGCGAGGGGCGGGCCAACGCACTGACGAACCCGGCGCTGGATCCCGTGTCGCGGATGCCGGAGTTCAAGGTCTGCGCCGTGCGGCTCGAACCGGTGGAGGGGGCCGGAGCCGGCGAAGACGGAGGTGGGGGCGGGGCCCGGGACGGCGTGCGCCCGGGCCCGTAGGAGGAGGCCCGTAGGAGGAGCCCCTAGGAGGAGCGGATCAGCAGGTGCGTCCGATGTACCAGGCGCCGTCCACGTCCCCGGCCTCGCCGATCCAGGTGACGCCGGGGCCGACGCACCTGACCGTGTTGGGGCCCCAGTCGTCGATCTCGATGAGGATCTTCGAGCCGTCGCTGGTGCAGTGGTTGTAGTAGGCGTCGCTGTGCGTCTCGTAGAACCCGCAGGGGTTCTGGACGGCCGGCGAGGCGGCGGTGGCGCTCCCCGTCATCGACATGCCGAGGGCGAGGGTGACGGCTCCGACAAAAGCCGGCAGGGAACGGCGCATTCGCATGAGGCGGCTCCTTCTTGAGGGCGTGGCGCTTGAGGCCGTGGCGCTTGAGGCCGTGATGCTTGCGGCCGTGGTGCACGCCGGTCGCGTGCACCGTTCGGCGCGCACGCAGAGTCTGCATGTCGCGACTCCGCGTGGTCACGCGCTATCGCTCGGACGAGTGGTGGAGTACGCCGGATCGAGTGCGCCGGGGTTTGAGCCGCGGCTTCCGCCTCGCGGGGGCGGAGGTGACCGAAGAGGCTCAGCGGCCGCGGCGGAAGGCCGTCCAGTCGCCTCCCTCGATCACCGCGCCCGACGCCCGCAGGTATGCCGTGACGCGGGGCGCCGCCACATAGACCCAGGCCCGTACCGTCGCCCCGTCGGCGGTGCGGGTGACCTCGCGCGTGACGCGGTCGTAGAGGTTGCGGGGGTCGCCCGGCGCGTACTCCTCCAGGAGGTCGAGGGCGGCGAGCAGCCGGTCGTGGGCGTGGGGCGCGGCCGTCACCAACTCGCCGTGGACGGGCCCGGCTTCCGGGTCTTCCACCGCGTACGGGTAGCCGGGCCCCTCGTACAGGACCGCGCCCGGGAGCAGGGCGGGCTCTTGCGCGTCCACGTCGTCGCCCCGGAGGTGGACGGCGTGGTTCCGCTCCCCCGGGCGCAGCGTGCCGTACACGAAGAACGGCAGCCGGGGCGCGGGCCGCTCGGTCACCCGGTGGTCTCCCGTTCCACCCATGCCAGATAGGCCGCACTCCCCCGGGTCACCGGTGTCGCGATGATCTCGGGGGTGTCGTAGTCGTGGGCCTCGGTGAGCCACGCCTCCAGGGCGGCGTAGCGGTGGGCGGTCGTCTTGAGGAGCACCTGCCATTCCTGGGCGGTTTCGATGGCGCCCTCCCACCGGTACACGGAGGTGACGGGGCCGGCGATCTGCGCGCAGGCCGCGAGCCGCGCCCGGACCGCCTCGCGCGCGAGGTCACGCGCCTTGCCCTCCGCGTCCGTCGTGGTCAGCACGGTCAGTACGGTCGGCACGGTCAGCACGGTCGGCGTTGTCTGGTCGTCGTCCATACGCCGATTGTGCACAGCGGGGCGGGCGGGAGCGGACCGGGCATCCTCGGAGTCACCCCTACGGATCGCTCACCGCCGCGCCCAAGGGCCGCGCCCCCTCAACTGCCGTACGGGCGCTCCGCCTTGGCCTTGCGCAGTGCCCAGCCCCACCACGCCACCTGGTCGAGCATGGCCTTCGCCGCGGCATCGGCGGCCGCGGGGTCGCGGTGGCGGCCCGCGTCGTCGAAGAGGGCGCCGGCGTTGTGGAAGGAGACGGTGTCGCGGATGGTCACGGTGTGCAGCTCGGCGAAGACCGGGCGCAGGTGCTCGACGGCGCGCAGACCGCCGGAGAGCCCGCCGTACGAGACGAAGGCGACGGGCTTGGCCTGCCACTCGCCCTTGTGCCAGTCGATGACGCTCTTCAGCGACGCCGGGTAGGAGTGGTTGTACTCGGGGGTGAGGACGATGAACGCGTCGGCGGCGGCCAACTTGGGCGTGACCTTGGCGAGTTCGGTGGAGACGGCGGCGGAGGGGCGGAAGGAGAGGGACGTCGGCAGGTCCACCTCGGCCAGGTCGACGACGTCGACGGTCAGGTCGGACCGCTCGCGGACCCGGGCCAGGAGCCATTCGGCGACGGTCGGCCCGAAGCGGCCCTCGCGGTTGCTGCCCACGATGACGGCGACCCGCAGCGGCGCGTCGTCCCCTCCGACGCCGAAGGCCGAGGCGAGGGAGGTCGCGGCGGAGGAGACGACGGCGGGGGCAGGGACGGGAAAGGAAGACGTGGTGTCGGTCATGGGTGAAGCCTCGTAGCTCAACCATGGTTGAGGTCAAGCGGCTCTGCCGACCAATCCGAGCGCGCGGCGAGCACATCGTGGGGCGAGCCGGTGAGCGCGGGCCGAGGGGCTCGCCTCCCCTCCTTGAACCGGAGTTGAGCGCCTGCTCGGGCGGGGCAGGGGACGGGGGCGGCCGGGGTCCCCTCGGCGGTCTCGTAGCGTGGCCGTATGACATATCCGGCGCTGGTGCAGCGCATCGAGATCGACGGGCAGCCGGTCACCGCGGGGAGCCTGCTCTGGCCGGCCCTCGTCACCACCGGGCACTTCACGGCGATGCAGGTCAGAGGCGGCAAGGTGCGCGGCATCGGGCTGCACCTGGCCCGGCTCGACGCGGCCACGCGCGAGCTGTTCGGGCGGGAGCTGGACGGGGAGCGGGTGCGCGGCGTGGTCCGGCACATCCTGCGGGACGACATCGACGACGCGTCCGTACGCGTCTACGTCCACGCGCCCGACGGGGAGCCGTCCCTCATGGTCACCGTGCGGCCGCCCGTCGAGCTGCCCGCGGGCCAGGAGGCGCGCGCGCAGTCCCTGATGTCCGTGGCGTATCAGCGGCCGTTCGCCCACATCAAGCACCTGGGCGGTTTCGGGCAGGCCCGGCACGGTGAACTGGCGCGGGGCGCCGGCTTCGACGACGCGCTGCTCACCGGGGACGGCGGGCGGATCAGCGAGGGCGCCGTCACGAACATCGCGTTCTTCGACGGCACCGGGATCGTGTGGCCGGACGCACCCCATCTGGCCGGTGTCACGATGCAGCTTCTCGAGGCGTGCCTGCCCGGGGCGGGCCTGCCCACGCGGCACGCCCCCGTCACCCTCGCGGACCTGCCGTCGTACCGGGCGGCCTTCGTCACCAACTCCTGGGGGGTCTGTCCGGTGCGGCGGATCGACGACGTGTCGTACGGCATCGACGAGCAGCTGATGACGACGGTCACGGACGCCTACGAACAGATCCCCTGGGACACGATCTGACGCCGCCGCCACCTCCCCGATGCCCCTCCCCCGGCGGGGCGCCCCTTCCCCTCCCCGGCCGCCCCCGGTCACCCATTCACAGCCGCCCCGCCCGCTCTTCGGAGTCCGGCGGGTGAAAAGGCGGTGACCTGCTGGAACGCCGGTTCCCTTGTGGCGTGGAGCCGCTCGTTCGGCGGCTTTTCGACGAGGTCTCAGGAGGCGTGGGTCGCGCGGTGCCACTTACCTCGGTAGAGCGGGGCTCGACCGACGCAGCGGCACTTGGGGGTGCCGCGGGCCGTGTTCCGCGAAGGCCTCGGAGGAACCAGCACCATGCGCAACACCCGCCTGCTGTCCGGTACCGCGCTCGCCGTAGCGGTGGCGGGCGCCCTGGCCGCTCCCGCCGCCGCCGCGCCGGCCGGCGGCCTGGAGATCCAGCCGTCCACCGTCACCCCCGGCACCGCCGTCACCGTGCACACCACCGCCTGCGGCCCGGGAGGGACCGCGACGGGCGACGCGAGCGCGGTCGGGGCGGGCACGTTCAGCCTGGCGCCCGGCAAGGCACCCGGTGAGGCGGCCGGGCGGTTCGAGGTGCCGCCGTCGGCGCAGCCGGGCACCTACGAGATCGTCGCGAAGTGTTCCGGCGCCGGTGGCCGGGCGACGAAGGACAAGCAGGTCGCGGGCGATCTGGTGGTGACCATCACCTCCACCGCGGCCGCCGGGGAACGGCCGCGGCCGCACCCCAAGGGACACGTGAAGACGGGGGTCGGCGGCGCGCTCGGTCCCGACCCCGCACAGACCGCGGCGGGAGTGGCGGCCCTGGCCGTCGCCGCTGCGGGCGGTACCTGGCTCCTGCATCGCCGGGCGAGAGGCGACAGGATCTGACGGACACCCTCCGCTGTCCGACCGGTACCGCCGCCCCCGCCCCCTCCCGGCCCGTGTCCCCTCGTGGGCCGGGAGGGGGACGAGGGTCCGGCCCCACCGACCCCGAGGGGGACGCCGTATGCGCGAGAAGACCGGCAACGCCGTCATAGCGACCGTCAGCCTCGTGGCGCTGTGCTCCGGCGCCTGGCTGCTGAGCAGTGGCACCGCCGCGCACCCACCGCCGCAGCCCTCCACCGCGCAGGCGGCGCAGGCCGCGCAGAGCCCGCGGGCCCCGCGTCCCGACCCGCGCCCCGATCCGGGCACCGCGCCGCTGGCGCCGTCCCCGCCGGACCGCGTGCGGATCCCCGCGATCGGCGTCGACGCGCCCCTGATGGGGCTCAAACTCACCCCGCAGGGCAGCCTGGACGTGCCGCCGCCCGAGCGCGAGAACCTCGCGGGCTGGTACGAGGCGGGCACCACGCCGGGTGAGCGCGGCACCGCGATCGTGGCGGGCCACGTCGACAACAAGGAGGGCCCGGCCGTCTTCTACCAACTGGGCGCGTTGGCCAAGGGCCGCACGATCGAGGTCGAGCGCAGGGACGGCAGCGTCGCCGTCTTCACGGTCCACGCGAACGAGGTGTACGACGCCAAGGACTTCCCCGACGAGAAGGTGTACGGTCCGGCGCCCCGGCCGGAACTGCGGGTGATCACCTGCGGCGGCAAGTACTCGAAGCGGACCGGCTACCAGGGCAACGTGGTGGTCTTCGCCCACCTGACGGCGGTGCGCTGAGCCCGGTCGTCGCCGGGGGCGCCACCCGCGCCTCGGGCTCCCTGACGCCTCGGGCCATCCAGCCCCTCAGGCCACCCACTGCTCGTACGCCATCTTGACGACGAGGCCGAAGACGGTGGTCAGCAGCACGACGCGGACGAACCCGCTGCCCTTCTTCAGCGCGGTGCGCGCGCCCAGCATGCCGCCGGCGAGGTTGAAGAGGGCCATCAGCGCGGCCAGTTGCCACAGGACCACGCCCTGCCAGGCGAACATCGCGAGGGCGCCCGCGTTGGTGCAGCAGTTGACGATCTTGGCGGTGGCCGAGGCGGTGACCAGGTCCAGGTGGAGCACGGCGGTCAGGGCGAGCACGAGGAAGGTGCCGGTGCCCGGGCCGATGAAACCGTCGTAGAAGCCGATGCCGAGGCCCGCGAGGCCGATCGCGGCGAGGATCCGGCGCGGCGAGGCGGGCCCGGTGGCGGGCGCGGTGCCGAAGGCGGGCCGCAGGATCACGAAGGTGCCGACGCCGACGAGCACCACCATGATCACGGGCTTCAGTACGTCGGTGCTCATCCCGGCCGCGAAGAAGGCGCCGGCCATCGACCCGGCGAGCGCGGCGAGGCCGATCCGCACGGCGGTGCGCACGTCGACGGGTGCCTTGCGCGCGTACGTCACCGCCGCGCCCGCCGTGCCGACGATCGCCACGGCCTTGTTGGTGCCGAGCGCGTGCGGGGCGGAGGTGCCGCCCGGCAGACCGAGCAGCAGGGCGGGCAGCAACAGCAGTCCCCCGCCCCCGACCACGGCATCGATCCAGCCGGCCGCGAGCGCGGCGAGACACAGCACGACGACCACGGCCAGCGATATGTCAGGCATGATCGCGACCTTATAACCCCCACGACGCCCCCCCCTACGGCAAGGGCCGAACGCCGCGAGACGGGCAAGCCGTGCCCCTACGGCAAGGGCCAGACGCGGCGAGACGGGCGGGTGGGTGGGAAAAGCCCCTACGGCAAGGGCCAGACGCGGCGAGACGGGCGGGTGGGTGGGAAAGGCCCTTACGGCAAGGGCCCGACGCCGCGAGACGGGCAGGTGCGTGGGAGAACCGCAGCGGCACCCCAGCGCCCCTCACACCGCCCGCGGCCCCCCGCTGAGCGCACCGTTCCCCGAGGGAAACAACCCGGCCCCGACCGGGAAACACCCACCCCGCAGGCTGCGGAACATGACATCCACGGCAGTGGTGATCGGCGCGGGCCTGGCCGGCACCCGCGTAGCGCAGCGCCTCGGCGCCGAGGGCCCCGGGGCCACCGACACCGTACTCATCGGCGAGGAGGACCACGCCCCGTACAACCGCGTCCTGCTGGCGGAGGTCCTCGCGGGCCGGTACGGCGCGGACGTGATCACCCTGCCGACCCCCACGGGCACCGTGCTGCGCACCCGCGCGGTCCGCATCGACCGCGCGGAGCGCCTGGTGCACTGCGAGGACGGCACGGTCGTCCCGTACGGCACCCTGGTCCTCGCGACCGGCTCCAACCCGGTCCTGCCGCCGCTGCGCGGCCTCTTCGCGCCCGGCGCGCGGGAGCTGCCACGCGGTGTGCACGCCTTCCGGACGATGGACGACTGCCTCGCCCTGTCCGCCGCGGTGACGCCCGGCGCCCGGGTCGTGGTCATCGGCGGTGGCCTCCTCGGCGTCTCGGCGGCCCGCGCGCTGGCCCGGCGGGGCGCCCAGGTCGTCCTGACGCAGCAGGCCGAGCGGCTCATGGAGCGCCAGCTCGACCCGGCCTCCTCCGAGCTCGTGCGGGCCCACCTGACGGGCCTGGGCGTCGAGGTGCACACGGAGTGCCGGGTGCGCGGGGTCGGCGTGACCGACGGCGCCGTGCGCCACGTGGAGCTGGCCGACGGCTACGCGCTGGAGGCCGAGCTGACCGTGCTCGCCTGCGGGGTGCGCCCCCGCACCGGTCTGGCGCTGGCCGCCGGACTCGACGTACGCAAGGGCGTCGTCGTGGACGACCGGCTGCGCACGTCCGATCCGCACATCAGGGCCGTCGGGGACTGCGCGGAGCACGCCGGGCGGGTCTACGGCCTGGCGACCCCGTCCCTGGAACAGGCCGACGCGCTGGCCGACACCCTGCTCGGCCGGGCCCGCGCGCCCTACGCCGGCAGCCGCATGCTCACCCGCCTCACCCTGTCCGGCCCGGGCCCCCTGGACCTCGCCGCGTTCGGTGACCCCGAGGCGCTCCCCGACGACGACGTCATCCAGCTCGCCGACGCCACCCGCGGCACCTACCGCAAGGTCGTCGTCCGCGGCGACCGCCTGGTCGGCGGTGTCCTGGTCGGCGATCTCGCCTCGGTGGGCGCGCTGGCCCGCGCCTGGGAGGCGGACGAACCACTGCCCGACGACGACAGCCCCCTGCTCCACCTGCTCACCCATCCCCAAGCTCTCGACTCCGTTCGAGCAGGGCAGACCCCCATCGGAGGCCGCTGACATGCCGAAGCCGAACCCCGCACAGACCCCGCACCGCCCCACGATCGTGCTCGTCGGCCACGGCATGGTCGGCCAGCGCTTCCTGGAGGCCGCCGTCGAGCGCGGTCTGGCGGCGAGCCACCGGATCGTGGTGCTGTGCGAGGAGCCGCGCCCCGCCTACGACCGGGTGCAGCTGACCTCGTACTTCTCGGGCCGCACGCCCGACGAACTCTCCCTCACCGACCGGGAGTTCCTGGACCGGCACGGCATCGAGCTGTACGTCGACGAGCCCGCCGAGCGCTTCGACCGCGCGGCGCGGACCGTCACGGCCCGCTCCGGGCGCGTCTTCCCGTACGACACGCTGGTCCTCGCCACCGGTTCGTACCCCTTCGTGCCGCCCGTGCCCGGCAAGGACGCGACGGGCTGCTTCGTGTACCGCACCATCGAGGACCTCCTGGCGATCGAGGAGTACGCGAAGAAGCACGCGACGACCGGCGCGGTGGTGGGCGGTGGTCTGCTGGGCCTGGAGGCGGCGGGCGCGCTGCGCGGCCTCGGTCTCGCCACGCACGTCGTGGAGTTCGCGCCGCGCCTGATGCCCGTACAGGTCGACGAGGGCGGCGGCGCGGCCCTGCTGCGCACCATCACCGGCATGGGGCTGAGCGTGCACACGGGCACCGGTACGCAGGAGATCGTGACGGGCGAGGACGGCGCCGTGCGCGCCATGAAGCTGTCCGACGGCAGCGAACTGGCCACCGATCTGGTGGTGTTCTCCGCCGGTGTCCGCCCGCGCGACCAGCTCGGCCGCGAACACGGCCTGAGCGTCGGTGAGCGCGGCGGCATCACCGTCGACGCGCAGTGCCGCACCAGCGACCCGGACGTGTACGCGATCGGCGAGTGCGCGCAGGCCGTGGACGGCCGCGTGTACGGCCTGGTCGCGCCCGGCTACGAGATGGCGCAGACGGCCGCCGCCGCCATCGCCGCCGACCGGGAGGCGAGCTTCACCGGCGCCGACCTGTCGACCAAACTGAAGCTCCTCGGCGTGGACGTCGCCTCCTTCGGTGACGCGCACGGCACGGCGGAGGGCTGCCTCGACGTCGTCTACTCCGACTCGCGTTCGGGCACGTACAAGAAGCTGGTGATGGGTCCGGGCGGGGAGCTGCTCGGCGGCATCCTGGTCGGTGACGCGGAGGCGTACGGCCTGCTGCGCCCCCTCACCGGGAGCGTGCCGCCGCTGCCGCCCGAGCAGTTGGTGCTGCCCGAGGGCGCGGGCGCCCCCGTCGCGCTCGGCCCGGAGTCGCTGCCCGGCTCGGCGGTGATCTGCAGCTGCCACAACGTCACCAAGGACGCCATCCAGGCCTGCGCCACGCTGCCCGAGGTCAAGAAGTGCACCAAGGCCGGTACGGGCTGCGGCAGTTGCGTGAAGGTGATCGGGCAGCTGCTGCCCCGGTCCGGCGACCAGGGGCTGTGCGGCTGCTTCACCCAGACCCGCCAGGAGCTGTACGAGATCGTGCGCGTCCTGCGGATCACGTCCTTCCGGGCGCTGCTCGACGGGCACGGCCGGCAGGCGGCGCGCGGCGGCGAGGGCTGCGAGGTGTGCAAGCCGACGGTCGGCTCCATCATCGCCTCGCTGGCCCCGACGATCGGCGCCGAGGGCTACGTCCTGGACGGTGAGCAGGCCGCGCTGCAGGACACCAACGACCACTTCCTCGCCAACCTCCAGAAGAACGGCTCCTATTCGGTGGTGCCCCGCATCCCCGGCGGCGAGATCACCCCGGACAAGCTCATCGTCATCGGCGAGGTGGCACGGGACTTCGGCCTCTACACGAAGATCACCGGCGGTCAGCGCATCGACCTGTTCGGGGCGCGCGTCGAGCAGCTGCCGATGATCTGGACCCGGCTGGTGGACGCCGGTTTCGAGTCCGGGCACGCGTACGGCAAGGCGCTGCGCACGGTGAAGTCCTGCGTCGGGCAGACCTGGTGCCGCTACGGCGTGCAGGACTCCGTGCGCATGGCCATCGATCTGGAGCTGCGCTACCGCGGGCTGCGCGCCCCGCACAAGCTGAAGTCGGCGGTGTCCGGCTGCGCCCGCGAGTGCGCCGAGGCCCAGTCGAAGGACTTCGGCGTGATCGCCACGGCGAGCGGCTGGAACCTGTACGTCGGCGGCAACGGCGGCGCCACCCCGCGCCACGCCGATCTGCTCGCGCAGGACCTGGACGACGCCGGCCTGGTCCAACTCATCGACCGGTTCCTGATGTTCTACATCCGCACCGCCGACCGTCTGGAGCGCACCGCCGCCTGGCTGGAACGGATCGACGGCGGCCTGGACCACGTGCGGGACGTGGTCGTCCACGACTCGCTGGGCATCTGCGCCGAACTGGAGGCGCTGATGGCCGACCACGTCACGCACTACCGCGACGAGTGGGCCGAGACCCTGGACGACCCGGAGCGCCTGGCGCGCTTCGTGTCCTTCGTGAACGCGCCGGGTGTACCGGACCCGACGGTCGGCTTCGTCCCGGAGCGCGACCAGATCAAGCCGGACCTGCCCCTGCTCTCCCTCAGCCCCCGGCCCCTGGAAGGAGCCTCCCGATGAGTACGACGCCCACCCGTGTCCAACTGCGCCTGGCGGACGACTGGTTCGAGGTCTGCGAGCGCGCCCGGCTGACGCCGGGGCGGGGCCTGGCCGCCCTGCTGCCCGACGGCCGGCAGGCCGCGCTCTTCCTCGACCGCGAGGGCCGGGCGTACGCGATCGACAACCGCGACCCGTTCACGGGCGCCGCGGTGCTCTCCCGGGGGCTGCTCGGCTCGCGGGGCGGGCGGCCGTTCGTCGCCTCGCCGCTCCTGAAGCAGCGGTTCGACCTGGAGACGGGGCGGTGCCTGGACGACGACGAGGTGGCGGTGGCCGTGCACCCCGTGCGCATCGCCTGACCTCACCCGGCCTCGCGCGCCCCCCAAGGTACTTGACCGACCGTTCCAGAAAAACGTAGAGTCACCGTCGTGGCCAGGACCAAGGAATTCGATCCGGACGCCGCGTTGCAGTCGGCCCTGGAGCTGTTCTGGCGGCGCGGCTACGAGGCGACGTCGATGGCGGATCTCGTCGAGGCGCTCGGCATCGGGCGCGCCAGCATCTACGCGACCTTCGGCAACAAGCACGCGTTGTACCTGAAGGCCCTGGAGCGGTACGCCGAGATCCAGAACCCGCGCCTGCTGGCCACGCTCTCCCGGCCGGGCCCGGCACTGCCCGCGGTGCGCGAGGTCGTACGCCGCTTCGGCGGCGAGGCCGCCTCCGAGGAGGACCGCCGCAGCGGCTGCTTCGTCACCAACACCGCGGCCGAACTGGGCCCGCACGACGAGGCGGCCCTGCGCCGCGTGGAGCGCAGCTGGGAGCACATCGAGACCCTGCTGCACTCCGCGCTCGTGCGCGCCCAGGCCCAGGGGGAGCTGGCGGCGGACCGCGATCCGCGGGCGCTCGCCCGCCTGCTGCTCGTCCTGATGCAGGGCCTGCGCGTCGTCGGCAAGGCGTCCGCGGACCCGGCGCGGGTGCGGGACGCGGTGGAGCAGGCGCTGACCCTGCTCGACTGACCCGCCCGCCCCGTTTGCCCACCGTTCGTCTTCTGCTGTTTTTTGCTGCCCTCATTCTGAACCGATCGGTCAAGAAAAGAGACTGTCATGACGGCCTTCGCCGCCCGCACCCGTTTCACCGGCCGCACCGCCCTCGTCACCGGAGCCGGCTCCGGCCTCGGCCGCGCCATCGCCCGCGCCTTCGCCACCGAGGGGGCGAACGTGGTGGTGGCCGGGCGCACCGAGGCGCCCCTGAAGGAGACCGCGGCCCTCATCGAGGCCGCCGGCGGCACGGCGCTCGCCGTCACCGCCGACGTCTCCCGCTCGGCCGACCTCGCCGCGCTGGTCACCGCGGCCGTGGACCGCTTCGGCTCCTTGGACGTGGCCGTCAACAACGCGGGCGTCCTGCGCGCCGGGCAGCCGGTCGCGGAACTGCCCGAGGAGGACTGGCGCACGATGCTCGACATCAACGTCACGGGTGTCCTGCTCGCCCTCCAGGCGGAGGTCAAGCAGATGCGCACGCAGCCCGCGGGCGGCGCGATCGTCAACATCGGCTCGACCCTGGGCGCCCACACCAGCGCCCCCGGCACCGCCGCCTACGGCGCGACCAAGGCGGCCGTCTCCGCGCTGAGCCGCGCGGCGGCCGCCGAACACATCCGGGACGGGGTCCGCATCAACACCGTCAGCCCCGGTGCCGCCGACACCTCCATGTCGTTCCGCCCCGGCGAGAAGGAGGCCGACCGGGCGGCGCGCATGAAGGAGCAGACCCCGCTCGGCCGGGTCTCCACCACCGAGGAGGTCGCCGCCGCCGTGCTGTACCTGGCCTCGGACGAGTCGGGCTCGGTGGTCGGCGCCGACCTCCTCGTCGACGGGGGCGCGGCCGCGTAGCGCAGGCGCCCTCGCAGGCGTACGGCCCTACGCCGCCCCCCGCAGTCGTACCGCCGCCAAGGGGATGAAGCCCGGGCCCTCGCCGGCCGTGGGGGTCTCCTGGCCTGCCAGGCGTCGCAGCAGGGCGAGGGCGATCCGCTCCCCGTGGGCCTTCGCGCGGTCCGCGTGTGGGCCGTGGTGCAGGCCGTCGACCGTGGCGTGCCAGAGCTGGACCCAGCGCCCGGCGTGCTGGGCGGTCAGGGGGCGCACGGCGTGCAGTGCGGCGTGCGGCGCGAAGGCGTCGCGCCGGTAGTCGGCGGTGCGCCAGAGCGCGCGCTCCCAGAAGTCGGTGATGTGCGGCAGATGGGCGCCGAGGTCGGTCCCGGCGATCTCGGTGAAGAACGGGCCGATCAGCGGGTCGGCGAACGCGGCCGCGTAGAAGCGGCGGAGCAGCACGTCGAGGTCGGCGCGGGTGGTGATGTCCTCACCGCCCGCTCGGATGTCGCGGTCCATGCCCCCAGTGTCCCCTCTCCCTCCGGGGTTCCCCAGGGGCGAAGGTCACCGGGAGGCGCGCGCCGGGGCGCGGGCGCCTGCGGCTACCGCAGGTCCGACGCCTCGAACACGCCCCGCGCCGCCGCCGCGTCGACGCGTGCCGCGAGCCGCCGCAGTTCGGCGCAGCCCGTCCTGAGCAACCCCGCCTCGCGCGCGTGGCGGGCCCCGACCTCCAGGCGGTGCAGCAGCAGCGGGTTGTCGACCAGGACGCGCGGGTCCAGTTCGACGCGGTTGCCGAGCGAGTCGCACAGGACCAGCCGCGCGGCGACGCCCTCGCTGTAGCGCACGGCGGTCAGCAGTCCGGTGCACACGTGCCCGCCGCGCCACAGCCCCCGTACGGCGAGCCAGCCGGGGCCCGCCGTCACCCGCACGGGGTGCAGCACCGCGTACAGCAGGGCGGACAGGCCCGCCCACAGGGCGGTTCCGGCCATGCCGGGCGTGCCGCCGAGGAGGTCGAGGAGGACCAGGAGCACGAAGAGCGCCGACGCGCTGAGGGCGGCGGTGCGCACGTGCGCCGGCCGGGTCCGGTCGGTCGCGATGTCCGGAGTCGCCCGCCTGGTCCCGCCGCTTCGCGGTGCCGTGTCCCGCGTTGTCCTGTCATGCCCCATGTGCGACACGGTAGAACGGCGGCGCGGCCCGTGGCGACCGCCTTGACGCGGCGCATACACCCGCGCGGCCCGCCTTGACGGAACGCTGACACTCGGCCGCAACACCTCTGTCGTAATCCCCGCGCATGGTTGATCGTTGGGCCCGACACGTACAGGAGCCACGACAGCACGCAGGGGGACGATCAGGATGACCATCAGCCGCAGGGCACTGCTCGGGACCGGCGCGGCGCTCGGACTGCTCACCGCGTGCGGGTCCAACACCGGGCGCGAGGGAGGTTCGGGCGGCAAGGGACCGCGCCTCGCGCAGTGGTACCACCAGTACGGCGAGCCGGGCACCGAACAGGCCGTGAAACGGTACGCCGCCGCGTACCGCAAGGCGGACGTGCGCGTGCAGTGGCGGCCCGGCAACTACGACGAGCAGACGGCCGCCGCCCTGCTGACCGACTCCGGCCCCGACGTCTTCGAGGTCAACGGCCCCTCCCTGGACCAGATCCAGGGCAGCCAGGTCGTCGACCTCACGGACCTCTTCGACGGTGTGCGGGACGACTTCAACCCGGTGGCGCTCGCCCCGAAGACGTACGACGGGAAGATCTGGGCGATCCCCCAGGTCCTCGACACACACCTGCTCTACTACCGCAAGAGCCTGCTGGCCGACGCGGGCGTGCGAGCGCCCCGGAGCATGGACGAGCTGGTCGACGCGGCGAAGGCGCTGACCACGAAGAAGGTGAAGGGCCTCTTCCTCGGCAACGACGGCGGCGCGGGCGCCCTCGGCATGACCCCGCTGTACGCGGCGGGCCTCTCCTCCGTCACCGAGGACGGCGAGGTCGGCTTCGACGACCCGGCCGCCGCCCGGGTCCTCGGCAAACTGCGCCAGCTGTACGCCGACAAGTCGCTGCTCCTCGGCGCGCCCGCCGACTGGTCGGACCCCTCGGCGTTCACCCAGGAGCTGACCGCCATGCAGTGGTGCGGCCTGTGGGCGCTGCCCGCCGTGCGCGAGAAGCTGGGCGACGACTTCGGCGTCCTCCCGCTGCCCGCCGACGGGCCGCACGGGAGGCCCGCGCTGCCGGTCGGGGCGTACGGCGCGGCGGTGAGCGCCCGCAGCGGCCACAAGAAGGAGGCGAAGGACTTCCTCAAGTGGCTGTGGATCGACGGGACGCGCCACCAGGAGGACTTCGCGCTCTCCTACGGCTTCCACATCCCGGCCCGGCTCTCCCTGGCGAAGAAGGCCGACAAGCTGACGAAGGGCCCGGCGGCGGACGCCGTGCGCCACGCCACCGAGCACGGCTACGCCGAGCCGCTGCTGTGGACGCCCGCCAGCCGCACCGCCTACCAGGACGCGCTGAGCCGCGTCATCAAGTCCGGCGCGAATCCGGAGAGCGAGCTGAGGTCCGTGGTGCGCGAGGTGCGGGCGGAGCTGGCCCGGGTGAAGAAGAAGTCATGAGGGGCGCGGCACCGGCACGCCGGCCGCTGGGCAGCCAGAACCGCACGCTCTGGTTCTGGGTGTTCGTCGGCCCCTTCGCCCTCGGCCTGGTCCTGTTCACGTACGTACCGCTCGCCTGGAGCGTCTACCTCAGCTTCTTCGACGCCCACAACACCGTCTCGCCCACGGACTTCGTGGGCCTCGACAACTACGCGTCGATGCTGCGGAACGACGCGTTCACCGACAGTCTCGCCACCTTCGCGCTGTTCTCGGCGTTCATCGTGCCGACGACGTTCGTCCTGTCGCTCGCCCTGGCCCTGATGGTGAACCGCACGCGCCGGGCGCAGGCGTTCTTCCGGTCGGTGTTCTTCCTGCCCGCCGCGTGCAGCTATGTCGTGGCGGCGCTGATCTGGAAGCTGTCGATCTTCAACGGGGTGCGGTTCGGGCTCGCCAACACCGTCCTCGGCTGGTTCGGCGCCGAGCAGGTCGCCTGGCTGTCGACGACCGAACCGCCCTGGTACTGGCTGGTCATCGTCACCGTGCGGCTCTGGCTCCAGGCGGGCTTCTACATGATCCTCTTCCTGGCGGGCCTCCAGCGGATCCCGCCCGCCCTCTACGAGGCGGCGGCGGTGGACGGGGCGCGGCCCGGCTGGCAGGTGCTCCGCCACATCACGCTCCCGCAGCTGCGCGCCACCTCCGTGGCGGTGACGCTGCTCCTGGTGATCAACGCCTTCCAGGCCTTCGACGAGTTCTACAACCTGCTCTCGGACTCCCGCGGCTATCCGCCCTACGCCCGTCCGCCGCTCGTCTACCTCTACTACACGGCGCTCGGGCAGGGGCAGAACCTCGGGCTCGGCAGCGCGGGCGCGGTGATCCTCGCGCTGATCATCGCGGTGGTGACTGTCGGCCAGGCACGCTGGTTCGGCCTGAGCGGGAAGGAGGAGCGAGGACGGTGACCGCTCCCGTGAAACGGCCCACGGGTCCCGCGCAAGGGCCCACCGCTCCCGTGCGACGGCCCACGGAGGACGCCCTGGTCCGGGCGGGCCGCGCGCTGCGGCTGGTGACGCTGATCGCGCTCGCCCTGCTGTTCCTGATCCCCTTCTACCTCCTCGTGCGCAACGGCCTCGCGTCCGAGGACGACATCACCTCCCCCGACTGGACGTTCTTCCCCGCGACCCTGCACTGGTCGAACCTGTCGGAGCTGTTCGCGGACCCGACGGTGCCGATGGCGCGCGCCCTGCTCAACTCGGCGCTGATCGCGGTCGTGACCACCCTCGCCACCCTGGTCCTGGCCTCGCTCGCCGGGTACGGCCTGGCCCGCATCCCCTACCGGCACGCCGACCGCGTCTTCTACGCGATCCTCGGCACGATGATGGTCCCGGCGGCCGTCACCTTCGTGCCGAGCTTCGTGCTCGTGTCGTCGCTCGGCTGGGTGTCGACCCTGCGCGGCCTGATCGTCCCGACGCTCTTCTCGGCCTTCGCGTGCTTCGTCTTCCGCCAGTACTTCCTCGGCTTCCCGAGGGAGCTGGAGGACGCGGCCCGGGTCGACGGCCTCGGGTACTGGCGTACGTACTGGCGCGTGATCGTCCCCAACTCCCGGCCCGCCTTCGCGGCCGTCGGCACCATCGTGTTCATCGGCGCGTGGAACTCCTTCCTGTGGCCGCTGGTGATCGGCCAGGACCGCGAGGCGTGGACGGTCCAGGTCGCCCTGGCCACCTTCACCACGTCCCAGGTCATCCGCCTGCACGAGCTGTTCGTCGCGGCGGCCGTCTCGATCGTGCCGCTGCTGGTGGTCTTCCTCCTCTTCCAGCGGTGGATCGTGGCGGGGGTGGAGCGGTCGGGGATCGACGACTAGGGACGGCCCGCGTGTCCGTATCTGTGGGACATGTGGCCCCACGGCCATGGCGCGGTGATCCGGCGGCGCGGAGACTTGAGGCCACCGCAGCGGCGGACAGTCGACCCGAAGGACCAGGTGACAGGCGATGACGGACAAGATCTCCGCCCCGGCAGGGGTGCGCGTGCCGGACTCAGCGCTCGCGCGGGAAGCGACCGAGCTGGTGCGGGACAGCACCTCTGACCTGATCTACGACCACTCGCGCCGCGTGTACTTCTTCGGCAGCCTCCAGGGGCGCGAGCGGGGCCTCGACCACGACCCCGAACTGCTCTACGTGGCGGCGATGTTCCACGACCTGGGCCTGGGCGAGCCCTTCCACGACAGCGGGCGGCGCTTCGAGGTGGACGGCGCCGACGAGGCGCGCCGCTTCCTGCGGGCGCGCCAGGTGCCCGAGGAGGGCGTCCGGCGGGTGTGGACCGCCATCGCCCTGCACACCACGCCGGGCATCCCCGAGTTCATGGAGCCGGAGGTGGCGCTGGTGACGGCCGGTGTGGAGTACGACGTCCTCGGCATCGGCTACCACGATCTGGCGCCCGAGGACCGCGCCGCGGTGGTCGCCCTGCACCCGCGCCCCGACTTCAAGCGGCGCATCCTCGGGGCCTTCACCGACGGGGTCCGGCCCAAGCCGGACACGACGTTCGGCAACGTCAAGGCGGATGTCCTCGCGCACTACGTGCCGGGCTTCGAGCGAGGGGACTTCGTGCGCGCGATCCTGGACTCCCCGTGGGCGGAGTAGCGGCCGAGGGCCCGGCGGGCCGGGTCGTCGCGGTGGTCGCCTTCGACGGGGTGCAGCTGCTGGACGTCACCGGTCCGGTGGAGGTCTTCACGACGGCCAACGCCTTCGGCGGCGACTACGACGTACGCGTCGTCTCCGCGACCGGCGGGGACGCGCGCACCTCGGCGGGGGTGCGTGTCGGCGTCGACGGGACCTCGGCGGGCCTGCCCGCGCGGCTGGACACGGTCGTCGTCCCCGGCCGCCCCGACTGGCGGCGGGCCGTCGGTGACCCGGACCTGCTCGCCCTGGTCGGCGAACTCTCCGGGCGCGCGCGCCGGATCGCCTCGGTGTGCGCCGGGGCCTTCGTCCTGGCCCAGACCGGCGTCCTGGACGGGCGGCGGGCGGCGACGCACTGGCGGCTGGCCGGGCAGCTCGCGGCCGCCTACCCCCGGGTGCGGGTGGCGGCGGACCCGGTCTTCGTCCGGGACGGCGACGTCATCACCTCCGCCGGTGTCACCGCGGGCATCGATCTCGCCCTGGCCCTGGTCGAGGAGGACCACGGCGCGGGGCTCGCCCGGGAGGTGGCCCGCGAGCTGGTCGTCTTCATGGCCCGCCCCGGCGGGCAGTCCCAGTTCAGCGCGCGCCTGACCCCGCGGGAGGCCGGGCACCCCGTGGTGCGGCGGGCCATGGACGGCATCGGAGCCGACCCGGCGGCCCCGCACAGCCTGGCGTCCCTGGCCCGGCAGCTCGGCGTCAGCGCCCGCCACCTGGGCCGGCTGTTTCGCGCCGAGACCGGGATGACGCCGGGCCGCTACCTGGAATCCGTACGCCTGGAGGCCGCCCGCGCCCTGCTGGAAGCGGGGAACGACTCCGTGGAGGCGGTGGCCAGGGAGTCCGGCCTCGGCTCCGCGGAGACCCTGCGCCGCGTGTTCCAGCAGACGCTCGGCGTCACCCCGACCGCCTACCGCGCCCGTTTTCGCACGACCGGGGCCACCGGGGCGCTCGCGGCCGGCGCGGGCGCGTCCCGTCAGGGCGTCCGGATGTCGATATCGGGTCGCCCCGAGCAGCGTGATTCTCGCCACGCCTGAACGATCTTACGCTCAGATGAGCGATTGCGGGGCGGCTGCACTTCTCCAAGGGGTGGCACTCAGTGCCAATGCTCGATCATTCACGACGTGAACTCACATCTGAGAACTTCCCGCTCGTTTGAGCGTTTAGCAGGGTCTACGGGGGTAGTCACTTCAAGACTTGAATACAACCTTCTCCCTCTCCCTACCGCTGAGTCACTTTCGATCTAGCGGCGGACGGGTGGTTACGGCCGCATGACGCGCAAGTGGACGTACCCAGACGCCTTCGATCTGGGTATGTTCCTCGCCGTCAGGGCAGCCACCGAGTCCTCGAGGAGTCGAGACCCGTGTCGGAAAACAAAGATCTCCACGTAGCTCACACGAGTGAGACGACCGAGGCGACCGAAGCGGTGAAGTTCGTCTACGACTTCACCGAGGGCAACAAGGACCTCAAGGACCTTCTCGGCGGCAAGGGTGCGAACCTCGCCGAGATGACCAACCTCGGGCTGCCCGTCCCCCCGGGCTTCACCATCACCACCGAGGCGTGCAAGACGTACCTCGACAGCGGCGAGGAGCCCACCGAGCTGCGCGACGAGGTCAGCGCGCACCTCGACGCCCTGGAGCACAAGATGGGCAAGAAGCTGGGTCAGGCCGACGACCCGCTGCTCGTCTCCGTCCGCTCGGGCGCCAAGTTCTCCATGCCCGGCATGATGGACACGGTCCTGAACATCGGGCTCTCCGACAAGTCCGTGACCGGGCTCGCCAAGCAGTCCGGCGACGAGCGCTTCGCGTGGGACTCCTACCGCCGGCTCATCCAGATGTTCGGCAAGACCGTCCTCGGCGTCGACGGCGACCTCTTCGAGGACGCGCTGGAGAAGGCCAAGGAGGCCAAGAAGGTCACGGTCGACACGGACCTGGAGGCCGGCGACCTCAAGAAGCTGGTCACCAAGTTCAAGAAGATCGTCAAGACGGAGGCCGGGCGGGACTTCCCGCAGGACCCGCGCGAGCAGATGGACCTCGCGATCCGTTCCGTCTTCGAGTCCTGGAACACCGACCGCGCCAAGCTCTACCGCCGCCAGGAGCGCATCCCGCACGACCTCGGCACGGCCGTCAACGTCTGCTCGATGGTCTTCGGCAACCTCGGCCCCGACTCCGGCACCGGCGTCGCCTTCACCCGCGACCCGGCCAGCGGCCACCAGGGCGTCTACGGCGACTACCTCCAGAACGCGCAGGGCGAGGACGTCGTCGCGGGCATCCGCAACACCGTGCCGCTCGCCGATCTGGAGCAGATCGACAAGAAGTCGTACGACCAGCTCATGCAGATCATGGAGACCCTCGAGACGCACTACAAGGACCTGTGCGACATCGAGTTCACCATCGAGCGCGGCCAGCTGTGGATGCTCCAGACCCGCGTCGGCAAGCGCACCGCCGGTGCCGCGTTCCGCATCGCCACGCAGCTCGTGGACCAGGGCCTGATCGACGAGGCCGAGGCGCTCCAGCGCGTCAACGGCGCCCAGCTCGCCCAGCTGATGTTCCCCCGCTTCGACGAGAGCGCCAAGGTCGAGCAGCTCGGCCGGGGCATCGCCGCGTCACCGGGTGCCGCCGTCGGCAAGGCCGTCTTCGACTCGTACACCGCGATCAAGTGGTCGCGGTCGGGCGAGAAGGTCATTCTGATCCGCCGCGAGACCAACCCCGACGACCTCGACGGCATGATCGCCGCCGAGGGCATCCTGACCTCGCGCGGCGGCAAGACCTCGCACGCCGCCGTCGTGGCGCGCGGCATGGGCAAGACCTGTGTCTGCGGCGCCGAGGAGCTGGAGGTCGACACCAAGCGGCGCCGGATGACGGTCGGCTCCACCGTGGTCGAGGAGGGCGACGTCGTCTCCATCGACGGCTCGACCGGCAAGGTCTACCTCGGCGAGGTACCCGTGGTGCCCTCCCCCGTCGTGGAGTACTTCGAGGGCCGCATGCACGCGGGCGCCGACGACGCCGACGAGCTGGTGGCCGCCGTGCACCGGATCATGGCGTACGCGGACCGGGTGCGGCGCCTGCGGGTGCGCGCCAACGCCGACAACGCCGAGGACGCGCTGCGCGCCCGCCGCTTCGGCGCGCAGGGCATCGGGCTGTGCCGCACCGAGCACATGTTCCTCGGCGAGCGCCGCGAGCTGGTCGAGCGGCTGATCCTGGCCGACGCCGACGACGAGCGCGAGGAGGCCCTCAAGGGGCTGCTGCCGCTGCAGAAGCGGGACTTCGTGGAGCTGTTCGAGGCGATGGACGGCCTGCCCGTCACCATCCGCCTGCTCGACCCGCCGCTGCACGAGTTCCTGCCCGACATCACCGAGCTGTCGGTGCGCGTCGCCCTCGCCGAGTCCCGCAAGGACTCCAACGAGAACGACCTGCGCCTGCTCCAGGCGGTGCACCGCCTGCACGAACAGAACCCGATGCTCGGCCTGCGCGGTGTGCGCCTCGGCCTGGTCATCCCGGGCCTGTTCACCATGCAGGTGCGGGCCATCGCGGAGGCGGCCGCCGAGCGCAAGAACGCCAAGGGCGACCCGCGTGCGGAGATCATGATTCCGCTGGTCGGCACGGTCCAGGAGCTGGAGATCGTCCGCGAGGAGGCCGAGCAGGTCATCGCGGAGGTCGTCGAGTCCACCGGCGTCGAGCTGAAGCTGGCGCTCGGCACGATGATCGAGCTGCCGCGCGCCGCGCTGACCGCCGGCCAGCTCGCGGAGGCCGCCGAGTTCTTCTCCTTCGGCACGAACGACCTCACGCAGACCGTGTGGGGCTTCTCCCGTGACGACGTGGAGGCGAGCTTCTTCACCGCGTACCTGGAGAAGGGCATCTTCGGCGTCTCGCCGTTCGAGACCATCGACAAGGACGGCGTCGGCAAGCTGGTCAAGGACGCGGTCAAGGCGGGCCGCGAGACCCGCCCCGATCTGAAGCTCGGCGTCTGCGGCGAGCACGGCGGCGACCCGGAGTCCGTGCACTTCTTCCACGAGGTGGGCCTGGACTACGTCTCCTGCTCACCGTTCCGCATCCCGGTGGCCCGGCTCGAAGCGGGCCGCGCGGCCTCGCACTCGACGGGCAGCGACCACCGGTAGAGCCCCGGGACCGCCGCCGTGTCCCCGACCCTCAGTACCGATGCGGCGGCGGCCCCGGCCCACGACGAAGAGGCGACACCCTGTGCGGGGGTGCCGCCTCTTCGGGCATTCGGGCGTGGTCAGCGGGGACGGCGGCCGGCTCGGTTCTTCGCGATGTTCCGGGTCTTCTTGGTGCGGGCCGACCCGGCGACCACGGCGAGCACCGCCGGCGACGTCGACCACTCGGCGAGATGGCGCTGCATCCAGTCCGTGACCTGCGCCAACTCGGCCGCCGTCGGCACGTGGCCGTCCTCGACGGCCAGGTGGAACAGCCAGTCCTGGACGCGCCGGAGGATGAACTCGCGGTACGCCTGCGTCCTGAGCCGGTCGATCTCCGGCAGCAGCTCGTCCGCTCACCGCCGGAACTCGGCGGGACCGGTCGCCTTCCTCGCGATCTCGTCCACGAGGGCGACCACCGCCGTCTTCGCCCCCATCTCGTTGGGGTCGCGCAGGATCGCGGCCACGATGGCGCGGTCCCGGTCGCGGCTCTGCGAGGCGGCGGTCACCGAGACGACGCGCAGGTACGCGGACGTCCGGGCGTGGTCGTCGGCGACGGCGTCGTCCACTCAGCCGCCCGAGGTGTCCAGTTCCGCGTCCTCGCCGACGCCCGCGCAGTCGTAGGGGTCCTTCAGCCAGCCGTCGGGCAGGACCACGCGGTTGTTGCCCGAGGTGCGGCCGCGGGGGCCGTCCGCGCCCGTGGGCCACGGCTGGTCGAGGTCCAGCTCGCCGAGGCCGTCCTCCAGCTCGGCGAGCGAGGAGGTGATCGCGAGGCGCTTGCGCATCTCCGAGCCGACCGCGAAGCCCTTCAGGTACCAGGCGACGTGCTTGCGGAAGTCGATGACGCCGCGCGACTCGTCGCCGATCCACTCGCCGAGCAGCGTCGCGTGGCGGAGCATGACCCGGGAGACCTCGCGCAGGGTCGGCGCCTGCGGGGCGCCCGTGCCCTCGAAGGCGGCCACCAGGTCGCCGAAGAGCCAGGGCCGGCCGAGGCAGCCGCGGCCCACGACGACGCCGTCGCAGCCCGTCTCGTCCATCATCCGGATCGCGTCCGCCGCCGACCAGATGTCGCCGTTGCCGAGCACCGGGATCTCGGGCACGTGCTCCTTGAGGCGGGCGATGGCGTCCCAGTCGGCCGTGCCGCCGTAGTGCTGGGCGGCCGTGCGGCCGTGCAGCGCGATGGCGGTGACGCCCTCCTCGACGGCGATGCGGCCCGCGTCCAGGAAGGTGATGTGGTCGTCGTCGATGCCCTTGCGCATCTTCATCGTCACGGGCAGGTCGCCCGCGCCGGCGACCGCCTCCTTCAGGATGGCGCGCAGCAGGTTGCGCTTGTACGGCAGCGCGGAGCCACCGCCCTTGCGGGTCACCTTGGGGACGGGGCAGCCGAAGTTCAGGTCGATGTGGTCGGCCAGGTCCTCTTCCGCGATCATGCGGACGGCCTTGCCGACGGTCGCCGGGTCGACGCCGTACAGCTGGATCGAGCGCGGCTTCTCCGTCGCGTCGAAGTGGATCAGCTGCATCGTCTTCTCGTTGCGCTCCACCAGGGCGCGCGTGGTGATCATCTCGCTGACGAAGAGGCCCTTGCCGCCGGAGAACTCCCGGCACAGCGTCCTGAACGGCGCGTTCGTGATGCCCGCCATGGGGGCGAGCACGACGGGCGGCTGTACGGTGTGCGGGCCGATCGTGAGGGGCTGGGACGGCATGGGTGCTCTCCGGGACGGACGACGGGACCCTCTATTGTCCCTCACTCGCCCGGCGCCCGTGACGACGGCTGCGACAGCTCAGCGAGCCGCTCCAGGCGCTCCTCCGTCTCGTCGTCCGCGGGGACGTAGGCGATGAGGCGGTGCGCCCGCGCCACCGGGGCCGTCCAGAGCATGCGGTGCTCCAGCCGCAGCAGCCCCACGCGCGGGTGCCGGTACCGCTTGACGTGCGGGACCATCGTCGCCACCTCGTGCCGCTCCCACAGCTCGCGGAACTGTGCCGACCGAGCGAGCAGCCGGTCCCGCAGCTCCTTCCACCCGGGCTCCGCGCCGTGCTCGGTCATCGACGCGCGGAACTTGGCCGTCAGGTCGCGCAGCATCTCGTCCCGGTCCAGGCAGGTCTCGCGCCAGCGGCGGCTGGTGGCCAGGAGCCACAGGCAGTTGCGGTCGCGCGGTTCCATCGCGTCGAAGTCCCCGAAGACGTGCGTCCAGGAACGGTTGTGGGCGAGGACGTCGTAGCGGCCGTTCTGCACGGTGGCCGGATAGGGCGCGATCCGGTGCATCAGCCGGCGGACCGGCGCGGAGAGCGCCGGGCGCCCGGCCTCCGGGCGCGGGTCGACGGCGCCGGCGAGGGCGAAGAGGTGGGCGCGCTCGCCGGGGTCCATGAGCAGCGCCCGGGCGACGGCGTCCAGGACCTGCGCCGAGACCGTGATCGGCCTCGCCTGCTCCAGCCACGTGTACCAGGTGACGCCCACGCTCGACAGCTGCGCCACCTCCTCGCGGCGCAGCCCCGGGGTGCGGCGCCGGGGTCCGCGCGGCAGCCCGGCCTGCTCGGGCGTCACCCGCTCGCGGCGGCTGCGCAGGAAGGCGGCGAGTTCCCGCCTGCGGATGTCGGCGCCGGCGCCCCTCGCCGCGCCCCCGGTCGTGCTCGTGCTCGTGCTCGTGCTCGTGGTGATGGTCGTCGTCACGGAGCAAGCCTGACGGACGGCCCATCCCGTTTCCAGGTGCCTCCGGTACCAGGATGAAGACGCCCTGGTACCCCTCCCCGGGCCGCACGAGGGTCGTCGGCGTGACGCTCTCGAACCACTCACCGAAGACACCCGCGCCCCCGGCCCCCGACCCCGCCCCGCTCACGCCCCTCGGCCTGTTCACCGTCCTGCTCGGCGCCGCCCTCTCCAGCATCGACTTCTTCGTCGTCAACGTCGCCCTGCCCGGCATCGGACGCGACCTCAACGCTTCCCCCGCCACCCTGGAGATGGTCGTCGCCGGCTACGCGGTGGCCTACGCCGTGCTGCTCGTCCTCGGCGGGCGGCTCGGGGACACGTACGGCCGCAGGAAGCTGTTCCTGTGGGGCGTCGCCGCCTTCGGCCTGACCTCGCTGGCCTGCGGACTCGCGCCCGGCGTGTGGTGGCTGGTGGCAGCGCGCGCGGCCCAGGGCGCGGCCTCCGCGCTGATGCTGCCGCAGGTCCTCGCCACCCTCCACGCCACCACCCGCGACGAGCGGCGCGCGAAGGCCGTCGCGGCGTACGGATCCGTCAGCGGGCTCGGCGTCGTCCTCGGGCAGGTGCTCGGCGGGGTCCTGGTCGCCGCCGATCTCGCGGGCACCGGCTGGCGCATGGCGTTCCTGGTGAACGTGCCGGTGGCGGTGGCCGCCCTGCTCTGCGCGGTACGCGCGGTGCCGGACAGCCGGGCCGAGCGGCCCCGGCGCGGCGACGTCGGCGGCACCCTGCTGCTGGGCGCCGCCCTCACCGCCCTGCTGCTGCCCCTCTCCGAGGGCCGGGCCACCGGCTGGCCCCTGTGGTCGGTGCTGCTGCTGGCCGCCGCGCCCCCGCTGGGCCTGGCGTTCACGGCCGTCGAACGGCGGGCGGAGCGCACCGGGGGCAGCCCGCTGCTGCCGCCGTCGCTGCTGCGCGAGCCCGGTGTCCGCAGGGGGATCGCCCTCGGGCTGCCGATCTTCATCGGGTTCAGCGGCTGGATGTTCGTCGCCGCGGTGACGCTCCAGCAGGGCCTCGGCTACGGCGCGCTCACGGCGGGCCTGACGCTCGTGCCCATGGGCCTCGCGCAGTTCGCCGCCTCGGTCCTCGCCCCGCGACTGGCGTCGCGGCTCGGTGGCCGGGCGATGACGGCGGCGGCGCTCACGCACGGCTTCGGCCTGGTGGTGCTCGCCCTGACCGCTCTGTGGCTGCCGTGGCCCTCGCTCGGGCCGCTCGCGCTCGCTCCGGGGCTCGTCCTGTGCGGCCTCGGGCAGGGCGTCGAACTCGCCCTGTACTTCCGGCTCGTCCTGGCCGCCGTACCGGCCGCGCGGGCGGGCGCCGGGAGCGGGCTCGCGGCGACCGTGCAGCAGTCGTGTCTGGCGGTGGGCGTGGCGACGATCGGCTCGCTGTTCCTCGCGCTCGTGCCGGGGCTCGGCATGCGGGACGCGTTCGTCGTCGTACTCGGGGCGCAGCTCGTGGGGCTGCTCGGCCTTGCGCTGCTGAGTCTGCGGCTGCCGCGACGGCTCGCCTAGGGCGTGGCCCGGAGCGTTACCGTCACTTACATGGCCGATGAACTCACCTCCCGCCGACGGATGCTCGTCCTCGCGATCTGCTGCATGAGCCTGCTGATCGTCAGCCTCGACAACACCGTCCTGAACGTCGCCCTCCCCGCCATGCGCGGTGAGTTCGAGGCGAGCGTCTCGGGCATGCAGTGGACGATCGACGCGTACACGCTCGTCCTCGCCTCGCTCCTCATGCTCGCGGGCTCGACCGCCGACCGGATCGGCCGGCGCAAGGTCTTCCGGGCGGGCCTGACCGTCTTCACCCTGGGCTCGGTGCTCTGCTCGCTCGCGCCGAACCTGGAGTCGCTGGTGGCGTTCCGCATGGTCCAGGCGGTGGGCGGCTCGATGCTCAACCCCGTCGCGATGTCCATCATCACCAACACCTTCACCGAACCGCGCGAGCGGGCCCGCGCCATCGGCGTGTGGGGCGGTGTCGTCGGCATCTCCATGGCGGCGGGCCCCCTCGTCGGCGGGCTCCTCGTCGACTCGGTCGGCTGGCGCTCGATCTTCTGGATCAACCTGCCCGTCGGCCTCGCCGCGCTCCTCCTGACCACGCGGTACGTGCCCGAGTCCCGCGCCCCGCACCCGCGCCGCCCGGACCCGGTCGGGCAGCTGCTGGTGATCGGGCTGCTCGGCGCGCTGACGTACGCGATCATCGAGGCGCCCACGGCCGGCTGGACGTCCCCGCTGATCCTCTCCTTCGCGGGCGCCGCCCTGCTGGCCCTGCTCGGCCTGCTCCGCTACGAGCCGCGCCGCGCCGAGCCCCTGATCGACCTGCGCTTCTTCCGGTCGGCGCCGTTCACCGGGGCCACCGTGATCGCGGTGAGCGCGTTCGCGGCGCTGGCCGGCTTCCTCTTCCTGTCGACGCTGTACCTCCAGGACGTACGGGGTCTGGACGCGCTGCACGCCGGGCTGTGGATGCTGCCGATGGCGGCCATGACGCTGGTCTGCGCCCCGCTGTCGGGGCGGCTGGTCGGCAGCCGCGGGCCGCGCCTCTCACTGCTGGTCGCGGGGGTGGCGATGACGGCGTCCGGGGTGCTCTTCGCCGCGTTCGAGGCGGAGGACACGGGCGGGACCCGCTTTGTCGGCTACGTCCTCTTCGGGCTCGGCTTCGGCTTCGTCAACGCCCCGATCACCAACACGGCGGTGGCCGGGATGCCGCGCGCCCAGGCGGGCGTGGCCGCGGCGGTCGCCTCCACCAGCCGCCAGATCGGCCAGACGCTGGGCGTCGCGGTGATCGGCGCGGTCCTGGCCTCGGGTGTGGCGTCGTCGTACGCGAGGGACTTCGCCGGGGCCAGCCGGCCCGCCTGGTGGATCATCGCGGGCTGCGGCCTCGCGGTGCTGCTGCTCGGGGCGCTGTCGAGCGGGCGCTGGGCCCGGGGCACCGCGGAGCGGACGGCCCAGCGACTGGAGCGGGAGCCCCAACCGGTACGGGTCTGACGCCTCCCGGCCGGCTCCGCACCCGTTGGGCGTCGTGGCCGGCGATGAGAGGATCACTGCCTGTCCGGATCAGGACGTTGCTGGGTTCGCACGGCGGAGGTGTGCAGTGGGGATGGGAACGGTGGTCGTCACCGGGGCGGCAGGGAACATCGGCTCGGTCGTGCGCCGGGCGTTGCGCGGCGAGGTGAGCCGCCTGGTTCTGCTCGACCGCGTTCCGCTCCGGGCCGAGGCCGGGAACGAGGTGGTCCATACCGTCGATCTTCGGGACGCGGCGGCCGTCGAGACCGCGCTCGCGGGTGCGGACGCCGTGCTCCATCTGGGCGGCCTGCCGGACGAGGCGCCGCTTGAGCATCTGCTGGACGCGAACGTGCTGGGCACCCACCATGTGCTGGAAGCTGCCCGAAGGGCGGCGATTCCGCGGGTCGTGCTGGCCAGCAGCAACCGCGTGAGCGGGTTCTATCCCACGGCCCATCGCACTGACCCGCGGGAACCCGTGCGCCCCGACGGCCTGTACGGGGTGAGCAAGGCAGCCGTCGAGGCCCTGGGGCGGCTGTATGCGGACAAGTTCGATGTCTCCGTGATCTGCCTGCGCATCGGCAGCTTCGAGGAGGCGCCCACCGAGTCGCGCCACCTGGCGACCTGGCTCAGCCCGCGTGATGCCGTCGGTTTCTGCCGCGCCGCGCTGACCGCCCCGCTCGCCACGCGCTTCGCCACGGTGTACGCCGTCTCCGCCAACACCCGCCGCTTCTGGGAACTCCCCGCGGAGTCCGAACTGGCCTACACGCCCATCGACAACGCCGAAACACATGCATCGCACATCACCTACGCCGACGTCCCCGCCGATCCCGAGGCCCCGCAGGCCGGCCCGTACGCCCGGCCCGAGTTCACGTTGAAACACATCCGGCCCTGACCGGCACCCGGTTTGCGGCGGCGCGGCATGATCGACCCGGTTCAGCGACCGTCCCGGTCCGGCCGGTGCTCCACGTACTCGATCATCGTGCCGTCGGCATGGCGTGCCGTGAAGCCGGAGCCCGTGGGGACGGCGATCAGCGGCTCCGTGATCTCGGCGCCCTCGGCCGCCAGGCGCTTCAGATAGGCCCGCGCCGAGTCGACGAGGAGCGTGCCGTCCGTCGCGCGGAAGGGCGCCAGTGTCTCCTCGGTGCCCTCGATCAGGAGGAACGGGCCGACGGCGGCCAGGGCGAGTCGCTTCTCCGGGTACATGAACCACATGTCCCGTTCCGTGCCCAGCAGGCGCTCGTACGAGGCGGCCAGGGCGTCCAGGGTGCCGGGGCCGGTGTAGACGCGGACGAAGGGGCGGGGCCGCGCCAGGTCGGAGGAGTCGTTGCGGCGGCGCCACATGGTGGGCGTGGCGGGTGCGTGTGCGCTCTTTTCGGTCATGGAAAAAGCCTCCGCCGTGCCGGGCGCCCCGGCCAGACAGGCGTCCATGGGGGTGAGCCCAGGTCATAGGCTGGGCGGCATGGGGACAGTGGCTGCGGCGCACGAGGCGGCACTACGGCGGGAGTTGGGCGGCTTCCTGCGGGCCCACCGCGAACGGCTGGCGCCCGCCGACGTGGGGTTGCCGGCCACGCGGCGCAGGCGTACGTCGGGGCTGCGCCGGGAGGAGGTCGCCGCGCTGTCGGGGGTCTCCGTGGCGTGGTACACGTGGCTGGAGCAGGGGCGGGTGGACGCCTCGCGGCAGGTCCTCGACGCCGTGGCCCGCGCCCTGCGGCTCGGTCGGGAGGCGCACCGGCACGCCCTGGCCCTCGCCGGCTTCACCGCCCGGCAGCAGGACGGCGACGACGCCGGCGACCCGGGTCTGCGGGCGGTGCTCGACAGTTGGCCGGACAGCCCGGCCCTGCTGCTCGGCCCCGCGCTGGACATCCTCGCCTGGAACCGCGCGTACGCGGCGCTGTGGCCGGACCCCGGCGGCTTCCCCGAGGAGCGGCGCAATCTGCTGCTCCTGCTGGTCTGCGACCCGGGGCACCAGCGGTTGCTGCCCGCCTGGGAGCCCGTCGCGATGGACCTGTACCGGCATGTGCGCACCCGCGCCGACCGGCGCCCGCACTCCCCCGCCTTCCAGGGAGTCACGGCCCGACTGCGCGCCGAGCGGCCGGACTTGGACCACTGGTGGGCCTGCCGCTCGGTGGGTGACTTCGCCTCGCGGACGGTGGAGATCACCCCGCCGGACGGCTGGGATGCGCCGCCGCGCGCGTACGGCATGACGCTGCTCCGCGCGCCCCGGCCGAGCGGCGCCGTCATCCTCGTACAGACCCCGGAAGCACAGGCCCCGGAGACAGAGGCCCCGGAACGCGTCGGGCCCCCGGCTCCATGAGCGGAACCGGGGGCCCGACGTCACGCGCCGTGGGTCAGCAGCCCACGAGGCGCGTCGCGAGGTAGCCCTCGATCTGGTCGAGGGAGACCCGCTCCTGCTTCATCGAGTCACGCTCGCGCACCGTCACGGCGTTGTCGTCGAGGGTGTCGAAGTCGACGGTCACGCAGTACGGGGTGCCGATCTCGTCCTGGCGGCGGTAGCGGCGGCCGATGGCGCCCGCGTCGTCGAACTCGATGTTCCAGTTCTGGCGCAGCGCGGTGGCCAGGCCCTTGGCCTTGGGCGAGAGCTCCGGGTTCCGGGACAGGGGGAGCACCGCGACCTTCACCGGGGCGATGCGGTGGTCGAAGCGCATGACCGTGCGCTTCTCCAGCTTGCCCTTGGCGTTGGGCGCCTCGTCCTCGAAGTAGGAGTCGAGCAGGAAGGCGAGCATGGTGCGGCCGACACCGGCGGCGGGCTCGATGACGTACGGCGTGTAGCGCTCGCCCGCCTCCTGGTCGAAGTAGGAGAGGTCCTGGCCGGACGCCTTGGAGTGCGCGGTCAGGTCGTAGTCGGTGCGGTTGGCGACACCTTCCAGCTCGCCCCACTCGTTGCCGCCGAACTGGAAGCGGTACTCGATGTCAGCGGTGCGCTTGGAGTAGTGGGAGAGCTTCTCCTTCGGGTGCTCGAACCACCGCATGTTCTCCTCGCGCAGGCCCAGGCCGGTGTACCAGTTCCAGCGCTGCTCCATCCAGTACTCCTGCCACTGCTCGTCCTCACCCGGCTTGACGAAGAACTCCATCTCCATCTGCTCGAACTCGCGGGTGCGGAAGATGAAGTTGCCGGGCGTGATCTCGTTGCGGAAGGACTTGCCCATCTGCGCGATGCCGAACGGCGGCTTGCGGCGGGAGGTCTGCTGGACCTGGGCGAAGTTGGTGAAGATGCCCTGGGCGGTCTCGGGGCGCAGGTAGGCGACGGAGCCGGTGTCCTGCGTCGGGCCGAGGTGCGTGGCGAGCATGCCGGAGAACTGCTTGGGCTCGGTGAACTGGCCCTTGGTACCGCAGTTGGGGCAGTTGACGTCCGCGAGGCCGTTGGCCGGCGGGCGGTTGTGCTTGGCCTCGTAGGCCTCTTCCAGGTGGTCGGCGCGGTGGCGCTTGTGACAGGAGAGGCACTCGGTGAGCGGGTCGGAGAAGGTCGCGACATGGCCGGAGGCCTGCCAGACCTCGCTCGCCAGGATCACCGACGAGTCGATGCCCACGACATCCTCGCGCGAGGTGACCATGTAGCGCCACCACTGGCGCTTGAGGTTCTCCTTCAGCTCGACGCCCAGCGGTCCGTAGTCCCAGGCGGCGCGCTGGCCGCCGTAGATCTCGCTACAGGGGAAAACGAAGCCACGGCGCTTGCTCAGGCTGACGATGGTGTCGATCTTGTCGGCGGCCACGGTGCTCTCTTCATAAGACGGTGGGCGAGGCGAATGCCTCAGGTTACCGGCGGCCCGGCCCCCCTAATCAAATCGGTTCCCCACGAGCCGCTTCGGGGCCCTGCCGCCGAGCCTCCGCCGGACCCCCGCCGGGAGCGTTGCCGGGCCCCCGCCGGGAGCATTATTGACAATCGTTTCCACATTTGTTGAAAATGAGTGTCATGAACGTACGACGACGCCTCATACCCACCGCCGCCCTCGCCTCCGCGACGGTCCTCGGCCTCACGGCGCTGACCGCCTGCTCCTCCACCGCGGACGACAAGGACGGCAAGCTCGACGTGGTGGCGTCGTTCTACCCCATGCAGTACCTCGCCGAGCGCATCGGCGGCGACCACGTCTCGGTCACCACCCTCACCGAGCCCGGCCAGGAGCCGCACGACCTCGACGTCTCCGCCAAGCAGCGCGGACAGCTGGAGGAATCCGACGTCGCGCTGTACCTCAAGGGCCTGCAGCCCGCCGTGGACAAGGCGATCGACCAGTCCGGGATCGACACCAAGGTCGACGCCGGCTCCCTGACCGGCATGGAGAAGCACGGCACCGAGGTCGGCGGGCACGCCGAGGGGCACGAGGAAGAGGGCCACGACCACTCCCACGAGGGCGCCGACCCGCACATCTGGCTCGACCCGGTGAAGTACGCCGAGGTCGCCGAGGGCGTCGGCAAGGCCCTGGCGAAGGCCGACCCCGACCACGCGGCGACGTACAAGAAGAACACCGCGAAGCTGGTGAAGGACCTCGATGGCCTGAACAAGAGCTTCGAGGACGGCCTGAAGAACACCAGGAACAAGGTGTTCATCACGACCCACGCCGCCTTCGGCTACCTCGCCGAGCGCTACGGCCTCACCGAGGAGGCCATCAGCGGCCTCGACCCCGAGGCCGAGCCGAGCGCCAAGCGCGTCAAGGACCTCCAGAAGATGACCGAGGAGGACGGCGTCACCACCGTCTTCTACGAGACGCTCGTCAGCGACGAGACCGCCAGGACCCTGGCGAAGGACGCGGGCCTGCGGACTGATGTACTCGACCCGGTCGAGGGCATCACCGGCAAGTCCAAGGGCCAGGACTACCTCCAGGTCATGGAGTCCAACCTGAAGGCCCTGCGCAAGGCCCTGGGCGCCAAATGACCCCACCCCCTGTGGCTACGGAGGCACGAGCCATGAGCAAGCACGCCACGTCCGCGGACGGGGACGCCGTCATATCCCTGCGCAAGGTGACGGCCGAGCTGGGCTCGCGTCCCGTGCTGCGCGGCATCGACCTCACGGTGGGGCGCGGCGAGGTCGTCGCCCTGCTCGGCGCCAACGGCTCGGGCAAGTCCACCGCCGTGCGTTCGATCATCGGCCAGGTGCCGGTGAGCGGCGGCGACATAGAGATCTTCGGCACCCCGCGCCGCCGCTTCCGCGACTGGGCCCGCGTCGGGTACGTCCCGCAGCGCACCACCGCCGCCGGCGGCGTCCCGGCCACGATCAGCGAGGTCGTCGCCTCCGGGCGGCTGTCCCGCGCCCGCTTCGGCGTCCTCCGCAAGGCCGACCGGGAGGCCGTCGCCCGCGCCATCGAGCTGGTGGGCCTCGGCGAGCGCGCCAAGGACTCCGTGAACGCGCTCTCCGGCGGCCAGCACCAGCGGGTCCTGATCGCCCGCGCGCTGGCCTCCGAGCCCGAGCTGCTGATCATGGACGAGCCGATGGCGGGCGTTGACCTGGCCAGCCAGGAGGTCCTCGCGGCCACCTTGCGCGAGCAGGTCGCCAAGGGCACCTCGGTCCTGCTCGTCCTGCACGAACTGGGCCCCCTGGAGCCGCTGATCGACCGCGCCGTGGTCCTGCGCGACGGCTGCGTCCTGCACGACGGGCCGCCCCCGCGGGCGGTCGGCCAGCACGCCCTGCCGGGCCACGACCACGTCCACCCGCACGCCGCCGACGCCGAGCCGGTCCGCACCGGCCTGCTCACCTGAGGACCCTGGCGATGGAAATCCTTGAGTACGCCTTCATGCAGCGGGCCCTGCTCGCCGCCGTCCTGGTCGGCATCACCGCGCCCGCCGTCGGCATCTACCTCGTCCAGCGCCGCCAGGCGCTGATGGGCGACGGCATCGGGCACGTCGCGATGACCGGCGTCGGCCTCGGCTTCCTGCTCTCCGCGTCCCCGGTGTGGATGGCGACGGCCGTCGCGATCGTCGGCGCCGTGGTGATGGAGCTGATCCGCTGGTACGGCAAGACGCGCGGCGACATCGCCCTCGCCATGCTGTTCTACGGCGGCATGGCGGGCGGCGTGATGTTCATCAACCTCGCCCCCGGCGGGTCGAACGCGAACCTCCAGTCGTACCTCTTCGGCTCCCTCTCGACGGTCTCCGAGGAGGACGTCAGCGCGATCTGCCTGCTCGCCGCCTTCGTGGTGCTGGTCACGGTCGGTCTGCGCCGCCAGCTCTTCGCGGTCAGCCAGGACGAGGAGTTCGCGCGCGTGACCGGGCTCCCGGTGCGCGCCCTGAACCTGCTCACCGCCGTCACCGCCGCGGTCACGGTGACCGTCGCCATGCGCGTGGTGGGCCTGCTCCTGGTCTCCGCGCTGATGGTGGTGCCGGTGGCGGCCGCCCAGCAGCTCACCCGGAGCTTCGCGGCGACCTTCGCGATCTCCGTGGCGATCGGCGTCGCGGTGACGATCGGCGGCACGGCCACCTCGTACTACCAGGACGTGCCGCCGGGCGCGACGATCGTGCTGCTGACCATCGGGGTGTTCATCGCCCTCACGGTCCTCGCGACGCCGCTGGCCAGGCGCAGGGCACGGGCCGCGGCCGCCGCGCGGGCGGCCGGGGATCCGGCGGAGTGCTCGGTGCCGGCCCAGCCGGTGGCCAGGACCTGACCCCGGTCCGGGCCGACCTGGCACAATGGCCCGGCAGGCCCAGACCAGAGCGCAGACGCGAGGAGACAACCGTGGGAGCCCCGGTTCGAGGCAGGTCCACCCGCCAGCGCGCGGCGGTGGCCGCGGCACTCGACGACGTGGACGAGTTCCGCAGTGCGCAGGAGCTGCACGACATGCTCAAGCACAAGGGCGACTCGGTCGGTCTGACCACGGTCTACCGCACGCTCCAGTCGCTGGCCGACGCCGGCGAGGTGGACGCGCTGCGCACCAGCGAGGGCGAGACGGTCTACCGCCGCTGCTCGACCGGTGAGCACCACCACCACCTGGTGTGCCGCCTGTGCGGCAAGGCCGTCGAGGTGGAGGGCCCCGCCGTCGAGAAGTGGGCGGAGGCCATCGCCGCCGAGCACGGCTTCGTGAACGTGGCGCACACGGTGGAGATCTTCGGCACCTGCGCGGAGTGCGCGAGCAAGTAGGCATACGTACGAAGGGGCCCGGGGGGGGGCTGTTGGGGGGGGGGGGCCTTTTTGCGTGTTCGGGGGGGGTTGGTTCTCCTTTATTTTTTTCTTCTTCTGGACAGCCC
>NZ_JBVISC010000001.1:780627-946767 GCF_055575715.1 Streptomyces sp. NPDC034037
GAGATGTGGCGCAAGAGGGGGGGATTTTCGATACCTACGCGGGGTGCGAGAGAAGGGGACCACACACAAGAAGGCCCCCACCCAACCATAGCCACCCCCCGGGCCCCTTCGTACGCGTACGGGCGCGGTCAGCTCTCGGCGATCTGCTGCTCGTTCGGGACGGCACCGCCGAAGCGGCGGTCGCGCGAGGCGTACTCGAGGCAGGCGCGCCACAGGTCGCGGCGGTCGAAGTCCGGCCACAGCACGTCCTGGAAGACCATCTCGGCGTACGCGCTCTGCCACAGCAGGTAGTTGGAGGTCCGCTGCTCGCCGCTGGGCCGCAGGAACAGGTCCACGTCCGGCATGTCCGGGTAGTACAGGTACTTCGCGAAGGTCTTCTCGCTGACCTTGGACGGGTCGAGCCGGCCCGCCCGCACGTCCTCGGCGAGGGCCTGGGCGGCGTCGGCGATCTCGGCGCGCCCGCCGTAGTTCATGCAGAAGTACAGGGTCAGCCTGTCGTTGTCCTTGGTCTGCTCCTGGGAGATCTCCAGCTCCTTGGCGACCGACTTCCACAGCTTCGGCATCCGGCCGACCCAGCGCACGCGGATGCCGAGGTCGTCCAGCTGGTCGCGGGTCTTGCGGATGAAGTCGCGGTTGAAGTTCATCAGGAACTTCACCTCGTCCGGGGAGCGCTTCCAGTTCTCCGTGGAGAAGGCGTACAGCGAGATCGCGCCGACGCCCATCTCGATGCCGCCCTGGAGGACGTCCAGGACGCGCTCGGCGCCCACCTTGTGCCCCTCGGTGCGCGGCAGACCGCGCTCCTTGGCCCACCGGCCGTTGCCGTCCATGACGATGGCGACGTGCTTGGGCACCAGCTCGCCGGGGATCTTCGGCGGCCGCGCGCCCGTGGGGTGCGGCTCGGGGGTGGCGTACTCGCGGCGGGACCGTCCGAGGATTCCGCGTCGTGCCATGGGGCTCTCTCTCCTACGTGACTTCAAGGGGGTGCTGCTCAGCTTTTCTCTACGTACCGCAGTGAGCGCAGGCCGCGCTCCAGGTGCCAGTGCAGATAGGCCGAGACCAGCCCGCTGCCCTCGCGCGCGTGCCGCGCCTCGCACGCGTCCGCCGTTGCCCAGTCGCCGGTGAGCAGCGCGCCGAGCAGGGTGAGGGCCTCCTGCGACGGTACGACGCTGCCGGGCACCCGGCAGTCGACGCAGACGGAGCCGCCCGCCGCGACCGAGAAGAAGCGGTTCGGTCCGGGCAGGCCGCACTTGGCGCAGTCGCCGAAGCTCGGCGCGTAGCCGTTCACCGCCAGGGAGCGCAGGAGGAACGCGTCGAGGACGAGGTGCGGCGCGTGCTCCCCGCGCGCGAGGACGCGCAGCCCGCCCACCAGCAGCAGATACTGCTGCACGGCGGGCTCGCCCTCGTGGTCGGTGAACCGTTCCGCCGTCTCCAGCATGGCCGTGCCGGCGGTGTAGCGGGCGTAGTCGGCGGCGATCCCGCTGCCGTACGGCGCGATGGTCTCACTCTGCGTGCACAAGGGGAGCCCGCGTCCGACCAGCTCGCTCCCGCGCGCGAAGAACTGCACGTCGACGTGGGAGAAGGGTTCGAGCCGGGCCCCGAACTTCGACTTGGTGCGCCGCACCCCCCGCGCCACGGCGCGTACCCGCCCGTGACCGCGCGTGAGCAACGTGATGATCCGGTCCGCCTCGCCCAGTTTCTGGGTGCGCAGCACGATGCCGTCGTCGCGGAACAGACTCATGGGGCCATTCTCGCGCACGGCGGGGGGTGCGAGGTACGCCGTACGGCTGAGCGGTCAGACCACCTCGCCCCTGCTGCGGGCGTTCGCGTACGCCGTCGCCGCGCGCAGCCGTTCCGCCATGGTCGCCGTGCGGACCTCCTCCGGGGCGCAGTCCCACTCGCGGCCGCCGCCGTAGGGGCGCAGCTGGACGTAGGGGCCCTCGTGCCCCATCACCCGGCCGACGCGTCCGCTGGTGGTGTCCACGACGTACGAGCCGACGGGGAGGTGCGCGGGAAGGCTCACGGCGCGCTCCTCAGGGCGGCGGCCAGGCGTTGCGCCACGGCGACGGAACACCCGCCCAATTCGATGCGGGGGCAGGGTGCCTCCCTGGCCACCGTCGCGGGGTCGATCCGCAAGGACGGCAAGGTGATTTCCGCTCGCGCGAGTGCGGCGCGCAATTCCCTCAATGTTTCCTCCGCCTGTTCGACGCATACCACTGCGTGGCGCTTGGATTCCGCCTCCACGTGACTCCCCTTCGCCTTCGGATTTCACTCTTCGCACCCCTACGGTGACGTATCGCGCCTACACTCGGCAGGGGTCTGCCCTCTACAACTGCGGGGCAGTGGAAGGCGGTTGGCCATGGCCAATGGTTCACGTCAAGCGGCGTGGGAGTTCTTCGGCACGGAGCTGAAGCGGCGCCGCGAGGACGCGGGGATCACCCAGTCGGCACTGGGGGCCCGGGTTTTCGTCTCCGGCGGCTACATTGGGCAATTCGAACAGGCTATTCGTAAACCGCAGTTGGACGTGGCCGAGCGGATCGACGAGGTCCTGCAAACCGACGGTATTTTCGGACGCATGTGCCGGAAGCTGATCGACGACAACCGGTATGCCGATTACTTCGCGGCGGTCGTGGAGCTGGAGGCCGCGTCGACGCGGATCTGCGAGTTCGCTCCCACGCTGATTCCGGGCCTGTTGCAGACGGCCGAGTACGCGCGCGCGGTGACGATCGCCGTCAACCCGTTCGTCACGGACGAGTACGTCGCAGAGATCGTCACTGCCCGGCTTGAGCGGGCGCACATCCTCAAGGACGCTACACGTCCCGAGTATTGGGTCGTGCTGCATGAGAACGTGCTGTACATCCCGGTGGGTGGTCCGGCCGCGATGGCTGAGCAGCTGGACCACGTCGCGGCACTGATGCGTGAGCGGCATGCGCTCGTGATGGTGCTGCCGTACACAACGGGAGCGCACGCCGGCATGGGCGGAATGCTGAAGCTCATGGAGTTCGAGGACGCGCCACCAACTGCGTATACAGAGACGGAGTATTCGGGAACCCTGCTGGACGACCCGGCAGTGGTGAAGCGCGCACAGCGCACATACGATCTGCTCAGGGGCGCCGCAATGTCGCCGGAGGCGTCCCTCGCCCTGATCGAGTCGGCGGCTGAGGACTACAGACGATGCGCGAGTACGACCTGAGCAACGCCCGCTGGCGCAAGAGCAGCCACAGCAACGGCAGCGGCGGCGACTGCGTCGAGATCGCCCACGACTTCATCGGCGCCGCCCGCTGGCGCAAGAGCAGCTACAGCAACGGCCAGGGCGGCGACTGCGTCGAGGTCGCCGACGGGGTCCTCGGGGTCGTGCCCGTGCGGGACAGCAAGGTCCCGCAGGGCCCGGCCCTGATCATCGGCGCCCCCGCCTGGCAGGCGTTCGTCAACGGCGCCCGCGGCGTACCGCTCAGGTCAGTTGCGTGACCAGCATGACCACCGCCGCGACCAGCACCACCGCGCCCACCGCCCGCTCCATCAGGTAACCGGCGCGAGTGGGCTCGGTGGCGTCGTAGTCCTTCACGAACGGCTTCTGCAGAGGACGGTTCACCCTCCACAGAAGCTGCGGCTTCACCACTTGGACCGCCGCCATCACGATGAACACGCACAGGAACGCCACAGCCATGAAGGGGACCTCTCTCCGGCTCTTCCGGGCTCGCACCGCCCGGTGACGTCACGCTGCCCCCGAACAGGTCCCTGACACGCGGCGGCGGTCAGGAGAAGCTGCCGGACAGGCCCCCGCTTCCGTGCGCGTCGCCCGTGGCCCAAGATGCCCTCATGAAGAGTGACTTGTTCTCCAGTGACCACATGGCGCAGCCGGCCCTCGCCCCCGGGATGACCCTCCAGAACGCCAAGTCGATCAAGTACGCGGTGAACGGCGAGATGTTCGCCCGGCAGGGCGCGATGATCGCCTACCGGGGCGAGCTGCAGTTCGAGCGCAAGGGCCAGGGCGTGGGCGGCATGCTCAAGCGGGCCATGACCGGGGAGGGGCTGCCGCTGATGGCCGTGCGCGGCCAGGGCGAGGCGTGGTTCGCGCACGAGGCGCAGAACTGCTTCATCGTGGACGTCGAGCCGGGCGACGTCCTCACGGTCAACGGCCGCAACGTCCTTTGCTTCGACGCGACCCTCTCGTACGAGATCAAGACGGTGAAGGGCGCGGGGATGACCGGGGGCGGCCTGTTCAACAGCGTCTTCACGGGCTCGGGCCGCCTCGGCCTGGTGTGTGACGGCAACCCGCTGGTGATCCCCGTCTCCCCGCAGCAGCCCGTGTACGTCGACACGGACGCGGTGGTCGGCTGGACCGCCGACCTGGCCACCTCGCTGCACCGCTCGCAGTCCATCGGGTCGATGATCCGCGGCGGCTCGGGCGAGGCGGTCCAGCTGATGCTGCGGGGCGAGGGCTACGTCATCGTCCGCCCCAGCGAGGTGACGCCGCAGAAGGCGCAGCAGCACTGAGCGTGCCGCCGCGCCGAGCGGTCGGCGCGGCGGCAGGTCAGGCGGCTTGGCCGGCCCGCTGCTCGTAGCCGGCGAGGCGGACGCAGACGGTCAGGCCGCGCATCGCCTGCTCCAGGTCGGCGAGGCCGGGGTAGCTGGGCGCGATCCGGATGACGGCGTCGCGCGGGTCTTGGCCGTAGGGGTGCGTGGCGCCGGCCGGGGTCAGCACGATGCCGGCCTCGGCGGCGCGGCGCACGACCTCCTTGGCGCAGCCGTCGGGCACCTGGAGGGTGACGAAGTAGCCGCCCTTGGGCGAGGTCCAGGTCGCGAGGCCGGTGCCGCCCAACTCGGCCTCCAGGATGCGGGCGACCGTCTCGAACTTGGGCCCGAGCAGGGCGCGCTGGCGCTCCATGTGGGCGCGTACGCCGTCGGCGTCCCGCAGGAACAGCACGTGCCGCAGCTGGTTGATCTTGTCGGGGCCGATGGAGCGCTTCTGGTTGTTGGCCAGGAGCCACTGCACGTTGGCGGGCGAGGAGCCGAAGAAGGCGACGCCCGCGCCGGCGGCGGTGATCTTCGAGGTGGAGCCGAAGACGAACACCCGGTCGGCGTTGCCGGCCTCGGCGCAGGCGCCGAGGAGGTCGGCGATCTCGGTGGGCTCGTCGGTCAGGTGGTGGACGGCGTAGGCGTTGTCCCAGAAGATCCGGAAGTCGGGGGCGGCAGTCTCCATGCGGGCGAGGCGGGCCACGGTCTCGTCGCTGTAGGAGACGCCGTCGGGGTTGCTGTACTTGGGCACGCACCAGATGCCCTTGACCGCCGGGTTCTCGGCGGCGAGCCGCTCCACGGCGTCCATGTCCGGGCCCTGGTCGGTCATCGGCACGGGGATCATGTCGATGCCGAACCGCTCGCAGAGCGCGAAGTGCCGGTCGTAGCCGGGCACGGGGCACAGGAACGCGACGCGCTCCTGGTCCACCCAGCGCGACTCGGCGCCGGGCAGCTTCCCGAGGAGGGCGTGCACGAGGCAGTCGTGCATCAGTTCCAGGCTGGAGTTGCCGAGCGCGAGCAGCTGGCCCACGGGCACCTGGAGCAGGCCGGCGAAGATCTCGCGCAGCTCGGGCAGACCCTGGAGGCCGCCGTAGTTGCGTACGTCCGTGCCGTCGGCGGCGGTGTGGCGTCCGCCGGGCAGGGCGAGCAGGTCCTCGCTGAGGTCGAGCTGTTCCGGCGCGGGCTTGCCCCGGGTGAGGTCGAGGGAGAGCCCGCGCGCGGCGAGCTCCTCGTAGTCCTTCCGGGCCCGCTCCAGGAGCCCGTCCAGGGCCGGGGCGTCGGGGCTCAGCTCGGTGGTCATGGTGTTGCCTCTCGCAGGGTGCGGCTTCGGTGGGTCACGCCCCCGGTGGGGCACGCGGGGGTCGCGTTCGGTGCGTCGCGCCTGCCGAGAATACAAACCGGCTCCGCCCCGTGCGCCGGGCGCCCGGTCCACGAGACCGGCGGTGCCCCGGGCCGCCGGGGGGCCAGCCGCCGGGCCCCGCTCACCAAGGGGGGTGAAATGCCGTGTGCGGGGCCTTGACCGGCCCCCGCACCCCTCTTATGGTCGCCACGCCACCCACGACGTAGGACGTGGGATCTCTCCAGGGAGCAAGGGAGACACCGTGAGCGACCCGATCCCTCGAACCGCGACGCGGCCCGACCGCCGGTCCTTCCTGCGGTACACCGGCGCCCTGGGCGCGGCCGCCACCGTCACCACCACGCTCTCCGCCTGCTCCTCGGGGCCGGAGTCCACCAACGAGACCGGAGACGGCGGCCAGGGCGGCGACGCCACGCTCACCGCCGTCATCGGCTACGGCAACGACGGCAGCTGGGACCCGACGCAGACCGCCTCCGCCTTCGCCATGGCGGGCAACGAACACATCTACGAGGGTCTGCTCGGCACCGACCCGATCAGCCGCGAGCCCTACCCGGCGCTCGCCACCGAGATCCCCGGCGACCTCCGGGCGACCACGTGGAAGTTCACCCTGCGCCCGGGCGCCAAGTGGCACGACGGCAAGCCCGTCACCGCCGACGACGTGGTCTTCGTGTTCGACCGCATCCTCGACCCGAGGACCCAGACGCTCGCCAAGGGGTTCTTCGCGAGCTGGCTCAAGGAGGTCAGGAAGGTCGACGCGACCTCCGTCGAGCTGATCCTGAAGTTCCCCTTCCCCGACGGCGCCGCCCGCCTCTCCCTCGCGAAGATCATGCCGAAGCACGTCTTCTCGCGGCCCGGGGCCTGGGAGGACGCGACCAAGGGCAAGGCGGTGGGGTCGGGACCGTACCGGCAGACCGCGCACCACCCGAAGTCGAACACCACCTTCGAGGCCTTCGCGGACTACAACGGCCCCCGCAAGGCCGCGTTCAAGAAGATGAACTGGCTGACGATCGTGGACGCCGCGCCGCGCGTCGCGAAGATCTCCGGCGCGAGCGCGGACGCGGAGATCGCCGACAACATCCCCTACGCCAACATCGCCCAGCTGGAGAAGAGCGGCATGAGCGTCGAGGGCGGCGCCGGGATGAACAACCTCTTCCTGCTCTTCAACACCGCGCACAAGCCGTTCGACGACGTACGGGTGCGCCAGGCGCTGCACTACGCCATCGACCGCGACAAGATGATCGAGGCCGCCCTGCGCGGGCACGGCAAGGCGTCGACGTCCTTCCTGAACGAGGCCAACCCCTCCTACCGGCCCGCGCGGACCGTCTACGCGTACGACCTGGCGAAGGCGCGCAAGCTCCTGAAAGCGGCGGGCGTCGGCAAGCTGCGGGTCGAACTGATGGCGGTGAACGTCAGCTGGATCGTGGACTGCCTGCCGACCATCCAGGACGGCTGGGAGAAACTCGGCGTCGAGGTGACACTCGACCCGCAGGAGACCACCGCCGTCTTCACCAAACTGGACCAGAAGAAGGACTTCCACGTCGTCGCCGCCGCCTCGAACCCCAACCAGTTCGGGCTCGACGCCGACCTGATCATGCACTACAACTACGGCCCCGAGAACCTGTGGATGGGCTACGCCCGCTGGGCCGGCGACCCGGTCGCCAGGAAACTCTTCAAGGACATGGCGGCGGCCACCCGCGAGCCCGAGGCGAGCCGCAAGAAGACCATGATCCAGGAGTACATCGACGTCATCGCCGAGCAGGCGGTGCTCTATCCGGTCGTGCACAACGAACTCATGACGGCCTGGGACCCGAAGAAGATCGGTGGCGTGCGGGCCCAGCCGTATCCGGGGATCAACCTCCTCCAGGCCAAGTGGGCCTGACCACCGCCCAGTCCACCGGCCAGTTCGGGGGTCGTGCTCCGTGACCGCAGTCCTCAGAATCCTCGCCCGCCGCATCGCCCTGCTCGTCCCGCTGCTGCTCGGCATCGTGCTCTTCGTCTTCCTCGTGATGCGGTTCTCCGACGTCGACCCGGCCTCCGCCTTCTTCCAGGGCGCGAACCCGACCCCCGAGCAGCTGCACCGGTTCCGCGAGGAGAACGGCCTCCTCGACCCGCTGCCGGCGCGCTACATCGCCTTTGTCGGGGACCTCCTCCACGGCGACCTGGGCATCAGCGTCCTCAACCGCTCCCCCGTCCTGGACCAGGTCACCACCGCCCTGCCGCTCACCATGCAGCTGACGTTCCTCGGCCTCGGCATCGCCGTCGTGCTCTCGCTGACCCTCGGCGTGACCGCCGCGATCCACCGCGACCGGCTGCCGGACCAGCTCATCCGCGTCGTCTCCCTGACCGGCGTCGCGGCGCCCGGCTTCTGGCTGGCGCTCCTGATGATCCAGTACCTGGCCGTCGACCTCGGCTGGTTCCCGACCGGCGGCTACATCAACCCCGCCGACTCCCTCACCGGCTGGCTGCGGACCATGACGCTGCCCGCCCTCGCCCTCTCCCTGCCGGTGGCGGCCGGCCTCACCCGCGTCATCCGCACCGCCGTGGTCGAGGAGCTGGACAAGGACTACGTGCGTACGGCCATCGGCAGCGGCCTGCCCCCGGTGGTCGTCGTCGGCCGCAACGTCCTGCGCAACGCCCTCATCAACCCGCTCACCGTGCTCGGACTGCGCGTCGGCTACCTGCTGGGCGGCGCCGTCGTCATCGAGACGATCTTCTCGCTGCCCGGCATGGGCAAGCTGATGATCGACGCCGTGAAGAACGGCGACCCGGCCGTCGTCCAGGGCGTCGTCATCACCACCGCCGTCGGCTTCGTGATCGTCAACCTCGTCATCGACATCCTGCACCTGCTGGTCAACCCCCGTCTGAGGGGGACGAGTTGACGTTCACCTCGCGCAAGGCGCTGACCGAGCGCCTGTCCGTGCCCGGCCTGCGGCTCCGCCCGCTGCGCCGGCTGCCCGTCCTGTCCCGGGTCGCGGTGGGCGTCCTCGCCCTGGTCGTCCTGGTGGCCGCCCTCGCCCCGCTCGTCGCCCCGCACGACCCCCTCGACCAGCAGCCCCAGACCGACGGCACCGGCCACCCCTCCGCCGGCCACTGGATGGGCCAGGACAGCCTCGGCCGCGACATCCTCAGCCGGCTGATGTACGGGGCGCGCTGGTCGCTGGCCATCGGGCTCGGCGCGACCCTGCTGGCCCTCGCCGTCGGCGCGCTCGTCGGCGCGGTCGCGGCGACCTCACGCAAGGCCGTCGACGAGACGCTGATGCGCTGCCTCGACGTCGTCATGGCCTTTCCCGGCATCGCGCTCGCCGCCGTGCTCGTCGCGGTCTTCGGCGGCGGCATCACCGTACTGATCTGCGCCATCGCGTTCCTGTTCACCCCGCCGATCGCCCGCGTCGTCCGGGCCAACGTCCTGGACCAGTACGGCGAGGACTACGTCGTGGCCGAACGCGTCGTCGGCGCGCGCACCCCGCACATCCTCATCCGGCACGTCGCCGTGAACTGCGCGGCGCCCATCCTGGTCTTCTGCACCGTGCAGGTCGCCGAGGCCATCGTCTTCGAGGCCTCGCTCTCCTTCATCGGCGCGGGCGTCCGGCCGCCCGACCCCTCCTGGGGCAGCGTCATCGCCGACGGCAAGAACATGGTCCTGATCGGCGGCTGGTGGGCGACGGTCTTCCCCGGCCTGCTCATGCTGATCACGGTCCTCGCCCTGAACATCCTCTCCGAGGGCGTCTCCGACGCGTGGGCCGCGCCCTCCGGCCGGGACGTGCCCGACGCGGCCCGCGCCGAGGACCGCCTCGAAGCGCCCGAGCCCGGCACCGGCGAGGTCCTGGACCTGCCGGGCCTGACCGAGGCCGCCGCGCGGCTGCGCGCCCGCGCCCGGCCGCTGCCCGAGGGGCCGCCCGTCCTGACCGTCACCGGCCTCGCCGTCGGCTTCGCCCAGCGGCACGCCGGGACGGACATCGTCGACGGCATCGGCTTCCACGTACGCCCCGGCGAAGTCCTCGGCCTGGTCGGCGAGTCGGGCTGCGGCAAGTCGCTGACGGCGCTGACGGTGATGGGCCTGGAGCCCCGGGGCGCCCGGGTGCGGGGCAGCGTCGTGTTCGACGGGCGGGAGCTGGTCGGCCTGCCCGCGCGGGCCCGGCGCCGGCTCCTCGGCCACCACATGGCGATGATCTACCAGGACGCCCTGTCCTCGCTGAACCCGGCGATGACGGTCCGCTCCCAGCTGGGGCAGGTCGTCCGCAGGGGCGGCCGCCGCACGGCCGCCGACCTGCTCGAACTGGTGGGCCTGGACCCCGAGCGGACCCTGCGCAGCTATCCGCACGAGCTGTCCGGCGGCCAGCGCCAGCGCGTCCTGATCGCCATGGCCCTCTCCCGCGACCCGAAGCTGATCATCGCCGACGAGCCGACGACGGCGCTCGACGTCACCGTGCAGGCGCAGATCATCGAGCTGCTGCTGCGGCTGCGCGCGGAGCTGGGGTTCGCGCTGATCCTCGTCTCGCACGACCTGGCGCTCGTCGCGGACGTCACCGACCGGGTGGTGGTGATGTACGGCGGACAGATCGTCGAGACGGGCGTCACCGCCGACCTGGTGGACTCCCCGGCGCACCACTACACGCGCGGGCTGCTCGGCTCCGTGCTCTCCCTGGAGTCGGCGGCACGGCGGCTCACGCAGATCAAGGGCGTGGTGCCGTCCCCGGCGGACTTCCCGCCGGGCTGCCGGTTCGCGGACCGCTGCCCGCTGGCCTCGACGGTCTGCCGGGACGCGACCCCGGCGCTGGTGGGCCCGGCGACCCACGAAACGGCGTGCCACCATCCGGCAGTGCCCCGTCGGGAGGCGCCCCGAAGGGACACGGGGAACTGCGCGCCAAGCCACGACGATCCCACACAGGGGGACCCGACATGACCACTCCCCACACCCCCCTGATCCAGCTGAGCAGCGTGCACGTCACCCACCGAACCCGTTCCGGAGGGCTGTTCTCCCGGGACCAGGTCCACGCCCTCACGGAGGCGAACCTGGACATCGCCCCCGGCGAGACCCTCGGCGTCGTGGGCGAATCGGGCTGCGGCAAGTCCACCCTGGCCAAGGTCCTGGTCGGCGTACAGCGCCCCACCGGTGGAACGGTGACGTTCAGGGGCAGGGACCTCTGGACGATGGCCCCCGCGACAAGGCGGACGGAGATCGGCACCCGCACCGGCATGATCTTCCAGGACCCGTCCACCGCCCTGAACCGCAGACTGTCGGTGCGGCAGATCCTCCGGGACCCCCTGGACGTGCACCGGCGCGGCACGCCGAGGGAACGGGAGGACCGCGTACGGGAGTTGATGGCCCTGGTCGGTCTGCCCAAGGCCCTCGCGGACGGACTGCCCGGCCGGCTGTCCGGCGGACAGCGCCAACGCGTGGCCATCGCCCGCGCCCTGGCCCTCGAACCGGACCTGGTCGTCGCCGACGAACCGACCAGCGCGCTCGACGTGTCCGTGCGCGCCCAGATCCTCAACCTCCTCCTGGACCTGAAGGAACGCCTCGGCCTCGCCCTGGTCTTCGTCTCGCACGACATCCAGACGGTGCGCAGGATGAGCGACCGCGTCATCACCATGTACCTGGGCCGGATCGTGGAGGAGGCGCCGGCCGCCGAGATCCTGGACCGCGCCCGGCACCCGTACACCCGCGCCCTGTTCTCCGCCACGCCGGGCCTGCTGGCCCCCATCGACCCGATTCCGCTGGTGGGGCCGGTGCCCTCGGCGACCCGGCCGCCGAGCGGCTGCCCGTTCCGCACGCGCTGCTGGAAGGCGGACGCCATGTGCGCCGAGGTGATGCCGGACGCCGAACCGGCGGGCCCGGGGCACCGGTTCCGCTGCCACCACCCGGTCGGCGCGGGCCAGTCGACCCACGAACTCGCCGCCCAGGCCGCCGCCACGGCCCGAACCCCGGCCGCCGCCACGGCCGAACACCCCAGGGAGCGTCCATGACCCTGCCCACCCCGCTGACCGGTGTCGTCCCGCCCGTCTGCACCCCGCTGACACCGGACCGCGAGGTGGACACCGCCTCCCTCGTCCGGCTCGTGGACCACTTGATCGGGGGCGGCGTCGACGGCCTCTTCGTGCTCGGCTCCACCTCGGAGGCCGCGTACCTGACGGACCGGCAGCGGGCGCTGGTCGTCGACACGGTGGTCCGGCACGCCGGCGGCCGACTGCCGGTGCTCGCCGGGGCGATCGACATGACCACACCCCGCGTCCTGGACCATGTGCGGGTGCTCGCCGAGGCGGGCGCGGACGCGGCCGTCGTCACCGCGCCCTTCTACACGCGCACCCACCCGGCCGAGATCGCCCGCCACTTCCGGCTGGTCGCGGAACGCTCACCGGTGCCGGTCATCGCGTACGACATTCCGATGTCGGTGCACTCCAAGCTGAGCGCGGAGCTGGTACTGGAACTGGCCGCGGAGGGCGTGCTGGCGGGCCTGAAGGACTCCAGCGGCGCCGAGGGAGCCTTCCGGAGCGTGCTCCTCGGCAGGCGGTCGCTCCCGACGCCCTTCAGCGTCCTGACCGGTTCGGAGGTGACGGCCGACGCGGCGCTCGCGATGGGCGCGGACGGAGTGGTGCCGGGCCTCGGCAACGTCGACCCCGCCGGATACGTACGCCTGTACGCCGCCTGCCGCGAGGGGGACTGGGAGCGGGCACGGGCCGAACAGGAGCGGCTGTGCGCCCTGTTCGGGATGGTCACGGCGGGCGCCCCGACCCGGATGGGCGCCGGCTCATCGGCCCTGGGCGCCTTCAAGACGGCACTGCACCTGCGCGGCGTGATCACCTGCCCGAGGACGGCGGAACCACAGATCCCACTGTCCCCCACGGAGACGGAGACGGTGGGCAGACACCTGAGGGCGGCGGGACTGCTCTGAGGAGCTGCCCCTCGGAGCCACTGCCCCCATCCTGGCTCAGCGCAAGGCGTCGGCGAGATAGGCGTTGCGGGTTCTGATGAGGCGGGGCATGTACCAGCGCAGAACGGTGCGGTCAGCGACGCGGCCGAGAAGTCCGAACGGCGAGGCGTATTCGATGACGTCCCTCATGACGGTGCCGCCGGTGCCGTCCGGCTCGAAGCGGTGGCTGTGATGCCACCGCTTGAAGGGGCCGGACTCCTGCTCGTCCACGAAGCACCGGGGCGGTTCGTACGACGTGATGCGGGCAGTGAGCCGCCAGGTCAGGCCGAAGTGGCGCGCTTCGAAGGTCACCGTGTCGCCGAGCGAGAGGGCGCCTCGGGTCCTGCCACCGACCGCCCGCTCCGCCGAATCGGCCATCGACCGGGTGTGCGCCTCCACGTCAAGGCACGCCTCGCACACCCGCTCCGGGGGCGCGGCGACGGCTGTCACGACTTCGAAGCGCGGCACCGGGGCTCAGGACGGCGTGCGTGCCGTGACCAGCAGGCGGGTCACGTCCTCCGTGCGGAGGGTGAGCGCGCAGCCCGTCGTGGTGAGGACATCGCGTTCGGCGGTGGTGTAGGGGCCATCGGCCAGGGCGATCCGGGCGCCCTGGAGGAGCAGCGCCTCGCGGCCCGCGGGGGCGAGGTGGGGGGCCAGCGGGCCGAGCGCCTCGTGCAGTTCTATGGCGAGGCCCGGCGTGCAGTCGGCCCCGGTGGCGCGGCCGGTGTCCGCGGCGAGCGCGCCGACGAGGGCGACGAGCTGCTCCTCGGAGCAGTCGGCGTAGCCCGCGGCGCGCAGCGTGCCGACGGCCGTGTCGAGGGTGGTGCGCGTGAGGGAGCCCGCGCTCGACAGGACGGCGAGGACGACGGTGTGCACGGCGTCGCGCAGCATGGCGGAGAGCCGTGTGGTGGTGGGGTGGTCCAGGACGTCGGGGTCGAACAGGCCCTGGCAGGCGGCGCATTGGACGACGGGCCCCGCGTCGCCGCGCGGCACGACGGGCAGGCCGAGCAGCATGAAGCGGCGCCGGCCGGTGAGCCGCTGATAGTTGCGGTCGCCCCCGCAGGCGGGACAGAAGAACTCGCCGTCGCCGACGGCGTCCCAGGCGGTGTGCACGCCGACCACCCGCTTGCACAGCGCCCGACCGCGCGAGACGGGCCTTGCGGAGATACGGGCCTTCTTGCCGTTCGCTCCCCGTTCTGGCAGCACCACGCACCTCCGTGACTCCCCGGCTGCATTGCCGCGTTGGCGTGATGTTAGCCACATCGTTGATGCGGCGTCAGCATCTCGTGCCGAAGAGCGGTCCGGACATGGCCGGGAGATGACGCGGCCCCGCCCGCCGGGGAGGCGGACGGGGCCGGTGGGAACGCGGGGGCGGGTCAGCGCGCCGCGCGGTTGACGGCCGACACGACGGCCTTCAGCGAGGCGCGCGTGGTGTTGGCGTCGATGCCGATGCCCCACAGCACCTTGTCGCCGATCGCGCACTCGATGTACGAGGCGGCCTGCGCGGACGCGCCCTCGCTCATCGTGTGCTCCTGGTAGTCCAGCAGGCGTACGTCGATGCCGACGCCCTGCAGCGCGTCGAAGAACGCGGAGATCGGGCCGTTGCCGGAACCGGTCAGGACGGTGTCCGCGCCGTCCAGCGTCGCCTCGACGGTGAGGGTGTCGACGCCGTCCGTGTCGGTCGTGGTCTGACCGTTCTTGACCTGAATCCGACCCCACGGGTTGTCGGGGTTGGGCAGGTACTCGTCCTGGAAGACGCTCCAGATAGCGCCCGGGGTGACCTCGCCGCCCTCGGCGTCGGTCTTCTGCTGGATGATCTTGGAGAACTCGATCTGCATGCGGCGCGGCAGGTCCAGCTTGTGGTCGTTCTTCAGGACGTACGCGACACCGCCCTTGCCGGACTGCGAGTTGACGCGGATGACGGCCTCGTAGGAGCGGCCGACGTCCTTGGGGTCGATGGGCAGGTAGGGCACGGCCCACTCGATGTCGTCCACGGTCTTGCCGGCCGCGGCCGCCCGCGCCTGCAGCGCGTCGAAGCCCTTCTTGATGGCGTCCTGGTGGGAGCCGGAGAAGGCGGTGTAGACCAGGTCGCCCGCGTAGGGGTGACGGGGGTGGACCTCCATCTGGGTGCAGTACTCGTACACCCGCCGGACCTCGTCGATGTCGGAGAAGTCGATCTGCGGGTCGACGCCCTGGCTGAAGAGGTTCATGCCCAGGGTGACCAGGTCGACGTTGCCGGTGCGCTCGCCCTGACCGAACAGGCAGCCCTCGACGCGGTCGCCGCCGGCCATGACGGCCAGCTCGGCGGCGGCGACGGCGGTGCCGCGGTCGTTGTGCGGGTGGATGGACAGGCAGACGAACTCGCGCCGGGAGAGGTTGCGGGACATCCACTCGAAGCGGTCCGCGTGGGTGGAGGGCGTGGAGCGCTCGACCGTGGCGGGCAGGTTCAGGATGATCTCCCGCTCCGCGTCGGGCTGCCAGACGTCCATGACGCCCTCGCAGACCTCCAGGGCGAAGTCCAGCTCGGTGTCGGTGAAGATCTCGGGGCTGTACTGGTATCCGAACGTCGTACGGTCGTCCAGCAGCTTGTCGGCGTACTCCATGACCAGCCGGGTGCCGTCGACGGCGATCTGCTTGACCGCCTCGCGCGAGCCGCGGAAGACCACGTCGCGCCAGACGGGCGCGGTCGCGTTGTACAGGTGGACCGTCGCGCGGCGGGCGCCCTTCAGGGACTCCACGGTGCGCTCGATCAGCTCTTCGCGGGCCTGGGTCAGGACGGAGATCGTCACGTCCTCGGGGATCGCGTCCTCGTCCTCGACGATCGAGCGCACGAAGTCGAAGTCGGTCTGGCCCGAGGAGGGGAAACCGACCTCGATCTCCTTGTAGCCCATGCGTACCAGCAGGTCGAACATGGCACGCTTGCGGGCCGGTGACATGGGGTCGATCAGCGCTTGGTTGCCGTCGCGCAGGTCGGTGGAGAGCCAGCGGGGAGCGACCGTGATCCGCTTGTCCGGCCAGGTGCGGTCCGGGATGTCGACCTGCTCGTACCGGCCGTACTTGTGGATCGGCAGGGACGTGGGGCGCTGGAAGTTCGGCATGTGCGGGGCTCCTCGGAAGTGTCCTGAAGGACGGCCGACGGTCTTAGCGCAACGCCGAACTCCGCGGGGAGGGGGTCGGCCTCGACTACAGGCCCTCGCCGCGGCAGCTAAGGAGAAGCAGCCCGAATCGCATGATGTGCCGCAGCCTAGCCGAGTCGCGCCCGGCGCGCGGGCCCGTATCAGTATGCGGGACCGGCGCGGATTAAACGTCCGGCGGTGAGCAATCCCTCTATTTCAGCAATCATGGTGGCAGGTAGTGACAGCGGCATGACCCAGTGCCACATTGCCGCCATGACCGCCAAACCGACGGGCTTCGAACCCGTCTTCTGCACCATCGTGCCGCCGCACGTCCTGGACACCCTGGCCCGCAACCAGGACGCGGCGCTCGCCGGACCGGCCCGCCGCACCCTGGAACGGGACGCCGTGGAGCGCACCCGGCGCCGGCTGACCACCGTGATCGGCGCGCCCGCCGTCGCCCCGCCCGGGGAAGCCGCGGCGGACAAGCCGCACCGCACCGTCTACGACGCCAGGAACCGCACGCAGCTGCCGGGCCGCAAGGTCCGCGGCGAGGGCGACGAGCCCGGCAAGGACGCCACCGTCAACCGCGCGTACGCCGGTCTCGGCGCAACCTTCGAGCTGTTCCAGAAGGCGTACGAACGCAACTCCATCGACGGCAACGGCCTGCCGCTGGACGCGACCGTCCACTACGGCGAGGACTACGGAAACGCCTTCTGGAACGGCGAGCAGATGGTCTTCGGCGACGGCGACGGCGAGATCTTCCTGGACTTCACCATCCCCGTGGACGTCATCGGCCACGAGCTGACCCACGGCGTCGTGCAGTACACGGCGAACCTCACGTACTTCGGCCAGCCCGGCGCCCTGAACGAGTCGATGGCGGACGTCTTCGGCTCGATCATCAAGCAGTACACGCTCGGCCAGAGCGCCCGGGAGGCCGACTGGCTGATCGGCGCCGGCCTGCTCGCCCCGCGCGTCACCGGCAAGGCGCTGCGCTCCATGAAGGAGCCGGGCACGGCGTACGACGACGACGTGCTCGGCAAGGACCCGCAGCCCGCCGACATGGACCACTACGTCAGCACGGGCCGCGACAACGGCGGCGTGCACATCAACTCCGGCATCCCCAACCGCGCCTTCTACCTGGTGGCCGACGCCCTCGGCGGCCATTCGTGGGAGCGGGCGGGACAGATCTGGTACGCCGTGCTGACCGGTGGCGAGCTGGCGCAGGACGCCTCCTTCGAGGACTTCGCGAAGCTGACGGTGGCCGCCGCGCGCCAGAAGTACGGCGACGGCGACGAGCTGAAGGCCGTCACCGACGCCTGGACCACGGTCAAGGTGCCGGTCTCCGGTGGCGCGTCCAAGAAGGCCTGACGGCCGCCGAGGCCGCCTCCCACGGGCCTCCCACGGGCCTCCCACGGGCCTCCCTCGGGCCTCCCACGGCTGACGGCGCGCTACCGGCCGCCCGCGCGGTGGAGTAGACAGGAGCCATGCGTATCCAGGTGAAGCGCACGGGCGGTTTCGCGGGCATCGAGCGGCACGCCGAGGTGGACACCTCGGAGCTGGTCGATGCCCCCGAGTGGCACGCCCTGGCGGAACAGGCCCTGGCCGACGGCCGGGACACGCCCCCCATCGGGGTGCCGGACGGCTTCGGCTACCAGCTGACGGTGGACGGGCGCACGGTGTACTGCTCGGACCCGCGGCTGACCGAGCCCCAGCGGACCCTGATCTCCCGGGTCCTCAAGGAGGGCGCGTAAGAAAGCGTGGTGAGAACTGGAGGGCACGTAAAAAACCTGAGCGTTGTTCATCTTTTTCGGGTCCGCCCATTGACTTCCCTGCCCGGCGGTACGCAGGATCCCGCCCATGGCAGCGACCGCGGCGAGCCCGATATCCCTCTTCCCCCGCGACTTCCTGTGGGGCGTGGCCACCTCGGCCCACCAGGTCGAGGGCGCCGCCGACGAGCGCGGGCCCTCGGTGTGGGACGCGTTCACGGCCGTGCCGGGGAACGTGAAGGACGGCACGACGGCCGCCGTGGCCTGCGACCACTACCACCGCTACCGCGAGGACGTGGCGCTGCTGCGCGACCTCGGCGTGGACGCCTACCGCTTCTCCGTCTCCTGGCCCCGCGTGCTGCCCGCCGGCACCGGCCGGGTGCATGCGGCGGGCCTGGACTTCTACGACCGCCTCGTGGACGAGCTGTGCGCGGCGGGCGTGCGGCCGGTCGCCACCCTCTTCCACTGGGACACCCCGCTGGCGGTGCAGGAGGCGGGTGGCTGGCTGAGCCGTGACACGGCCGAACACTTCGCCGCGTACACCGCCGTCGTCGCGGCCCGCATCGGTGACCGCGTCGAGAAGTGGATCACCCTCAACGAGCCCGCCGAACACACCCTGCTCGGCCACGCGCTCGGCCGGCACGCGCCCGGCGAGCGGCTCCTGTTCGACGCGCTGCCGGCCGCCCACCACCAGCTCCTCGGCCACGGACTCGCGGTGCGGGCGCTGCGCGCGGCGGGCGCGCGGGACATCGGCATCGCCAACTCACACGGCCCGACCTGGGCCGCGTCGGCCGCCGAGGAGGACACGGCCGCCGCCGACCTCTACGACGTACTCCTCAACCGCCTCTTCGCCGACCCGCTGCTGCTGGGCCGGTACCCGGACGGCTTCGGCGCGTCGATGCCCGCCGACGATCTCGACGCCGACCTGGCGGTCATCTCCGAGCCGCTCGACTGGTACGGGATCAACTTCTACCAGCCGACGAAGGTGGGCGCCCCGCTCCCGCACGCCACCGAGTTCGCGGGCCTGAGCCTGCCGCCCGAACTGCCCTTCGCGCCCCGGGAGATCGAGGGCCACCCGGTCACGGACTTCGGCTGGCCCGTCGTACCCGAGGCCCTCACCGAACTCCTCACCGCCTTCCGCGACCGCTACGGCGACCGCCTCCCGCCGCTCGTCGTCACCGAGAACGGCTGCTCGTACCAGGGGCTGGACGACCAGGAGCGGATCGCCTACCTGGACGGGCACCTGCGGGCCCTGCACCGGGCCCTGGCGGCGGGCGTGGACGTGCGCGGCTACTTCGTCTGGTCGCTGATGGACAACTTCGAGTGGGCGGAGGGCTACCGGCAGCGCTTCGGCCTCGTCCACGTCGACCACGCCACCCTGGAGCGCACCCCGAAGGCCTCCTACCACTGGCTGCGCGCGGCCCTGCGGGCGCGGCGCGCGTGACGCGCCGCGCGCCGGATCAGGGGCGCGGCCCGAGGCCGGCGGCCACGGAGTGCGCGGCGGCCGAGGGTGTGTCCCCGGCCGCCACGGCGAAGTCCCGCAGCGTTCCGGCGAGCACGTCGTCGGGAGCGTACTCACCCAGGAAGTAGCCCGCGCCGGCCAGTTGGGCGAGGCCGTGCATGGAGCCGAAGAGCTGACGCACCAGCAGGTCGGGGTCGGCGTCCGCCCGGAAGCGGCCCGCCTCGACGCAGCGACGGATCGCGTCACGCGGGAAGCGCAGCATGAACGTACCGATCCGCCGGTCCTCGTCGGACAGTTCGAACCCGGCGAGGACCGAGCCGCCGAACATCACGGCGTACACGTCGGACTCGGCGCGGGCGAACTCCTGGTAGACGCGGCAGAGTCCGGCGAGCCCGGCGACGGGGTCGGCGGGATCGGCGCGGCGGCACTCCTCCTGGACCCGTGCGCCGAACCGGGCGAAGCCCTCCCGCATCACCTCGCGCACCAGAGCGGGCATCGAGCCGAAGTGGGTGTAGACGGCCATCGTCGACGCGCCGACCGCCTTGACCAGGCGTCGGGCGCTCAGCGCCGCCGGGCCCTGCTCGGCCAGGACGCGCGCGGCCTCGTCGAGGAGACGCCGGCGGACGTCGGCCGGCTCCCGTCCGCCGGTCGTGCGCCCGCTCGGGTTGCCGGTTGACATCCGCGCAGCATAACGCTGTGATGGCTATAACAGCGTTATGCTGTCCTGCCGAAAAAGACCGCGCGCCGCCCGTATACGGGAATGCCGGTCAGCCCCGCGTGGTTGCCGAAGGCGGCGGGGCGCAGCGGCGGGACGGGGGTCCACCGCTGCGCCCCGCCGCTTTCGGATGCCGTGGGCGCCCCGCGCCCTGTGGCGCGTCCGGAGCGTGTCCTGCCTAGAAGCCGAGCTTGCGCAGCTGGCGCGGGTCGCGCTGCCAGTCCTTGGCGACCTTCACGTGCAGGTCGAGGAAGACGGGCGTGCCGAGCAGCGCCTCGATCTGCTTGCGGGACTTGATGCCGACGTCCTTCAGCCGCTTGCCCTTGGGGCCGATGATGATGCCCTTCTGGCTGGGCCGCTCGATGTAGACGAACGCGTGGATGTCGAGCAGCGGCTTGTCGGCGGGCCGGTCCTCGCGGGGCAGCATCTCCTCGACCACGACGGCGATGGAGTGCGGCAGCTCGTCGCGGACGCCCTCCAGCGCGGCCTCGCGGATCAGCTCGGCGACCATCACCTGCTCGGGCTCGTCCGTCAGGTCGCCCTCGGGGTAGAGCGCGGGCCCCTCGGGCAGCAGCGGCACGATGAGGTCGGCGAGCAGGCCGACCTGCTGGTCGCCGACGGCGGAGACGGGCACGATCTCGGCCCACTCGAAGCCCAGCTCCTTGCCGAGCTGGTCGATGGCGATGAGCTGCTCGGCCAGCGTCTTGCTGTCGACGAGGTCCGTCTTGGTGACGATCGCGATCTTCGGCGTCTTCTTGATGGAGGCCAGTTCCTTGGCGATGAACCGGTCGCCGGGGCCGAGCTTCTCGTTCGCCGGCAGACAGAAGCCGATGACGTCGACCTCGGCCCAGGTGGTGCGCACGACGTCGTTCAGCCGCTCGCCGAGCAGCGTGCGCGGCTTGTGCAGGCCGGGGGTGTCGACCAGGATCAGCTGGGCGTCCGGCCGGTGCACGATGCCGCGCACCGTGTGCCGGGTGGTCTGCGGCTGGTCGGCGGTGATCGCCACCTTCTTGCCGACCAGAGCGTTCGTGAGGGTGGACTTGCCCGCGTTGGGGCGGCCGACGAAGCAGGCGAAGCCGGCGCGGTGGACGGCCTCGGACGGCTCGGCTGATGACGGGGTACGAACGCTCATGGCGCCCATTGTCCCTGATCCCGGGAGCGCCGCCGTACCGTGCGGCCCCCGCCGTGGGCCGGGGCCGGGAAAACAGCGGCTTCGGCGCGCCCGTCCCCGTCCTCGGACCGGCGCTACTCGCCCGCGGCCACCCGGGACCTGACCTCGCCGTCGGGCCCCGCCAGGAACACCGGCACACCGGCCCCGCCGAGGTCCCGCACCGCGGCAAGGTCCTCCGCGGGCAGCTCCGGCGCGCCGGAGACGACCGCCGCGGCCTCCAGGGACTCGGCGCCCGAGGCGACCGCCATCGCCACGGCCGTCCGCAGCGCGGACAGCCGCAGCGAGTCGAGCGCGACGGTCCCCGCCACGTACGTACGTCCCGTCTCGTCCCGCACGGCCGCGCCCTCGGGCACAGCGTTGCGGGCCCGGGCGGAGCGGGCGAGGGTGACGATCTTGCGGTCCTCGGGACCGAGGTCGGTGCTCTGCGTCATGGCACGAGCATAAGGAGGCGCGGACCGGCCGGCGGGCCCCGGGTGGATCAGCCCGCGACCGAGCGGATCGCCTCGCGGCGTCCCTCGGCCGAGGCCAGCCACGCCAGCTTGCCCGCCGTGTCGGTCTCGGCGTCAGGCAGCGGGGTGTGCAGCACGATGGTGAGGTCGGGCCGCGCGGGCACCTTCAGCTGCGTGGACTCCAGGAACAGCGTGCCCGCGACCGGATGCTCGATCTCCTTGGCGACCTGCCCGCCGGGCATGATGTCGCGTCGCTCCCACAGCTCGGCGAACTCCGCGCTCACCGCCTTGGCCTCGGCGATCACCGCGGCGAAGCCGTCGTCCCCGGGCTGGTCCGAGCACGCGGCCCGGTACATGGCCACCACCTGGGGCGCGTTGCGCTCCCAACTGCTGGCGCGAGCGCGGTAGATGGGGTCGGCGAAGAAGGTGAGCAGGCAGTTCTCGGAGGTCTCCGAGCGCATGCCGAGCACGGAGGCGGCCGCGTCGTTGTACATGACGCAGTTCCAGTACGCGTCCATGATGTGCGCCGGGTAGGGCATCCACGTGTCGATGATCCGGCGCAGGCCCGCGCACATGTTCATGTCGTCCCGCGCGACCTCGGGCGGCGGCGGGTTGAGTCCGGCCAGCACGTACAGATGGCGCCGCTCGGCGCCGCTGAGCCGCAGGACGCGCGCCACGGCGTCCAGGACCTGCGGGGACACGGAGATGTCCCGGCCCTGCTCCAGCCACTGGTACCAGGACGCCCCGACGCCGGCGAGCACGGCGACCTCCTCGCGGCGCAGCCCCGGCGTGCGCCGCCGCCCGCCACCGCCCGGCAGGCCCGCCTCCTCCGGGGTGATCCGCGCGCGGCGGCTCATCAGGAACTCCCGCAGCTCCCCCAGCCTGCGCGCCTTGGAACTCTCCGCGACGTACGGCGTCTCTGAGGTGTCCGAGGTATCCGAGGTGTCCGCGACCGATGCTGACGACATGTGTGGCGCTCCCCCAAGCCCTGACTGGTGTTCCGACCACCAGCATAAGTTCCCGCTCCCCAGCGTTGTTCCGGCTGCCGCAGGCTCATGGCCATGGCGATCGACACCTCACCCGCTCCCTCTCCCCAAGCCGCACCGCCGGCGCCGCACCCCCACGGCCCCGCGCTCTCCTCCCGTGACCGGCTCGTCCTCTTCGTCCTGTGCGCCGCGCAGTTCATGGTCTCGCTGGACTTCTCCGTGCTGAACGTGGCGCTGCCGGTGCTCGGCGCCGATCTGGGCATGAGTCACTCCGCGCTCCAGTGGGCGGTCACCGCCTTCGCGCTGCCCTCGGGCGGCTTCCTCCTCCTCTTCGGCAGGATGGGCGACCTGTTCGGGCGGCGCAGGCTCTTCCTCGCCGGGCTCGCGCTGTTCGGCCTGGCGTCGCTGCTCGCCACGTTCGCGTGGGACCCGGCGTCGTTCCTGGCCGGGCGGGCGCTGCAGGGCGTGGGCGCGGCGGCCATCGTGCCCACCGGCATGTCCCTGCTGACCACGACCTTCCCCGAGGGCCCGCAGCGCGACCGGGCGCTCGGCATCTCCGGCACGCTGCTCTCGCTCGGCTTCACGGTCGGCATGGTGCTCGGCGGCGTACTGACCGACACCCTCGGCTGGCGCTCCACGATGGGCCTGCTGACCCTCTTCGCGCTGATCGTGCTGCCGCTGGCGCCCCTGCTGCTGCGAGAGTCCCGCACCCCGGAGCGCCCGCGCCTGGACCTGCCCGGGGCCGCCACGGTCACCGGCGGTCTCCTCGCCCTGATCTACGCCCTGTCCACGGCCGCCGAGCGCGGCTTCGGCGGCACCGACGTGATCGTCACGCTAATGGCGGGCGTGGTGCTGCTCACGGCGTTCGGCTACGTGGAGTCGCGGGCCGCGGCCCCGCTGGTCTCCCTGCCCATGCTGCGGCGCCGCACGGTGGCGTGGGGCAACCTCGCCGGGCTCGTCACCTTCTCGATGATGTCGACGGTCGTCTTCGTGCTGACCCTCTACCTCCAGGAGGTCCTGCGCCTCTCGGCCTTCGAGACGGGCATGGTCTTCGGCGTGCAGGGCGTCCTGTCGGTGGTCGCCGGGATGTACGCGCCGAAGGTCATCGGCCGCTTCGGGGCGCGCCGCACCCTGGTCGGATCGCTGCTGGGCCAAGGCCTGTTCGTGGCGACGCTGCTCGGCATCGGCGAGAGCGGCTGGTCGGCGTACCTGGCCACGGCGGCGGTGTCGGTGGCGAGCATGTTCCACCTGGGCGCCATCGTCGCGTACGGCGTGACGGTCACCTCCGGGGTCCCCGACGAGGAGCAGGGTCTGGCGACGGGCCTGGTCACCTCGACCCAGCAGGTGGGCATCACGATCGGCATCCCGCTGCTCGGCGTCCTCGCGACGACCGCGGCGGACCTGCTCACGGGCGTCCGGACGGTCCTGCTCATCGACGCGCTGGCGGTACTCGCGGCGGCGGCAGCGGTCTTCGCGGGCCTGCGCCGCGGCGCCGCCCGCGCCTGACGGTGCCGACGACGGCCCGCCGCTCAGCGGCGGGCCGTCGCCCCGTGCGGCGCGCGGCGGGGCACGGCGGCGGGAGCCGGCGCCCACACCATCGCACGGACCATTCCACTCCGAGGTCCTTTGCCGGGCAGCCCGGAGCGGGAGAGTGCGCCCGCGTACCAGCAGTCGCTCAGGGGCGGTCTAGGCGCAGTCGTTGTGCTCGGGGCAGGCCCGCGACCACCAGGTCGTACGAGTCCTCGATCAGCTCCCTGAGCTGCTGGTCCGGGAGGGCGCCGTCGACCGTGACGGTGTTCCAGTGGCGCTTGTTCATGTGCCAGCCGGGGACGATCTCGGAGTGTGCGGCCCGCAGCTGCACCGCCATGTCCGGATCGCACTTGAGGTTGACGGTCAGCGGGCTCCCGGCGAGGGCCGAGAGCGCGAACATCTTCCCCGCCACCTTGAAGACCGAGGTCTCCGGCGTGAACGGGAAGTCCTCCACCGCGTCGTTGAAGGACAGGCAGAACGAGCGCAGTTCCTCGGGCGTCATCCGGCTTCCTCCTCCTCGGTCGCGCCCGCGGGCTCGACCGGCTCCACGAGCACCGTGACGATCTTGTTGCGGCGGCCGGCCGCCGACTCCGCGGTGAGGGTCAGCTCCCGGCCGTCCGGCAGCGGCACGACCGCCGACGCGCCCGCGATCGGCACGCGGCCCAGCTGCTTGGCGAGCAGGCCGCCGACCGTCTCCACGTCCTCGTCGTCGAACGCGTCGAGGCCGAACAGCTCCCCGAGGTCGCCGATGTCGAGGCGGGCCGTCACGCGGTAGCAGCCGTCGGCCAGCTCCTCCACGGGCGGCAGCTCGCGGTCGTACTCGTCGGTGATCTCGCCGACGATCTCCTCCAGGATGTCCTCGATGGTCACGATGCCGGCCGTGCCGCCGTACTCGTCGATGACCACGGCCACGTGGTTGCGCTCCTGCTGCATCTCGCGCAGCAGGTCGCCCGCGTTCTTCGTGTCCGGCACGAAGGTCGCCGGGCGCATCGCGGTCGACACCAGCTCGGACTCGCTGTCGCGGTTGATGTGCGTCTTGCGGGCCAGGTCCTTCAGATACACCATGCCGACGATGTCGTCCTCACTCTCCCCCGTCACGGGTATGCGCGAGAAACCGGAGCGCAGCGCGAGGGTGAGGGCCTGGCGGATCGTCTTGAAGCGCTCGATGGCGACCAGGTCGGTGCGGGGCACCATCACCTCGCGCACCAGGGTGTCGCCCAGCTCGAAGACGGAGTGCACCATGCGGCGCTCCTCGTCCTCGATCAGGGACTCCTTCTCGGCGAGGTCGACCATCGCGCGCAGCTCGGCCTCGGAGGCGAACGGGCCGCGCCTGAAGCCCTTGCCGGGGGTGAGGGCGTTGCCGATGAGGATGAGCAGGGGCGGGATCGGGCCCATGATCCGGGCCAGCGGCAGCAGGACGTACGCCGCCGCGGTCGCGGTGTTCATCGGGTGCTGGCGGCCGATGGTGCGCGGCGAGACGCCGACGGCCACATAGCTGACGAGGACCATCACCCCGATGGCGACCGCCAGGGCCTCCCAGGTCGCGGTGAACTCCTGCAGGCAGGCGTACGTCACGAGGGCCGAGGCGGCCATCTCGCACGCCACCCGCACGAGCAGCGCCACGTTGAGGTAGCGGGTGGGGTCGGCGGCGACCTGCGCGAGTTTCGCGCTGCCCCGGCGCCCGGAGCGCACCGCCTCGTCCGCGCGGAAGCTGGAGACGCGGGCGATGCCCGCCTCGGCGCAGGCCGCGAGCCATGCCACGACGACCAGGGCGACGGCCCCGGCGATCAGCTGGAAGCTCATGGCGCTACGAGACGGTGGGCGCCGGGGAGGGACCGGTGAGGCCCTTCTCGGCACGCCAGCCGTCGACGATGGCGGCCTGCAGGCCGAACATCTCGGCCTTCTCGTCGGGCTCCTCGTGGTCGTACCCGAGCAGGTGCAGCACGCCGTGGACGGTCAGGAGCTGGAGCTCCTCGTCCATGGAGTGCTGCGTCGGCGCCTCCTTGCCCTGCCGCACGGCGACCTCGGGGCAGAGCACGATGTCGCCGAGGAGGCCCTGCGGGGGCTCGTCGTCGTCCTTCATGGGCGGCCGCAGCTCGTCCATGGGGAAGGACATGACGTCCGTGGGCCCCGGCAGGTCCATCCACTGGATGTGCAGCTGCTCCATGGCGTCGGTGTCCACGACGATCACCGACAGCTCGGAGAGCGGGTGGATGCGCATCCGCGCGAGGGCGTAGCGGGCGATGTCGAGGATCGCCTGCTCGTCGACCTCGGTTCCGGATTCGTTGTTGACGTCGATCGACATGGTGGTGCTGGTCTACTTCCCGTCGCGGCTGTCGTGCTGCTCGTACGCGTCGACGATACGGCCGACCAGCTTGTGCCGGACGACATCGTGGGACGTGAGCCGGGAGAAGTGGATGTCCTCCACGCCCTCCAGGATCTGCTGGACCTCGCGCAGACCGCTCTTGGTGCCGCCGGGCAGGTCGACCTGGGTGACGTCACCGGTGATGACGATCTTCGAGTCGAAGCCGAGCCGGGTCAGGAACATCTTCATCTGCTCGGCGCTGGTGTTCTGCGCCTCGTCGAGGATGATGAAGGCGTCATTCAAGGTGTTGTGCGTCAGCAGGTAATCCTGCGTGACGTACAGCGAGTCCTCGGCGGCCACCTGGATACAGACGGCCTCCTCCCGGCCTGCGGGCTCGATGCTGTCGATGAAGCGCATCGGACGCCCGCCGCCGCCGGCCGCGTGATACTTGTCGCGCTTGCGGGTGAGGCGGAATGGCTCGATGCCTTCCGGGAGGCGGATGTCGACCACGTGCGCGTCACGCCGATGGGCGGCCAGCGCGGAGCCCTGCTCGCGGCCCTCAGCCGGGCGGCGTCGGGTGTAGGCGACGCCGCCGAGGGACTGGACCAGCGCGATCACGTCGTCCCGCAGCACGATCGACGTGGTCGAGTACTGGACACGGCAGGTGCGGTCGGTCTGGGCAACCGGGCCGCCGTCCGAGTCGAGCAGGCCCTGCAGCACCGCGAGACGGACTTCCGCGGTGTTGTACCGGTAGTCGTCCGGCACGAACTTGGAACAAGAACGACTGCCGACAAGGTCCAGTTCACGCAGGATGCGGGTGACCGGGTTCTCCAGAGTGACCACGTCACCAGGCGACTTCACCCTGTTCAACACGTAATCCGGGCCGCTCTTGTGCCGGACGGTGACTCCCGGAAGCGCCGCCTCCAGGGCCTGGGCGAGCTCGTGGTCCTCGGTGGCGAACGACGGAGTGGTGGAGCCGGTCAGGCAACCGTCACCGAGAAGCAGGCCGAGCGCGTACGGATCCATGGGGACCGTGCGCTCGGGGAACGCCACGGGTGCGGTGAGCATCGGCAGCTCGTACCGGCGGGCGTGCGCCGCTCGCAGGTTGCCGATCATGTCCCGGGTCTCCAGGACGCGCCACGGCTTGTCACGGCGCTTGTCCGAGGCCGTCCTGACCGTCCACAGATGCTCACCGCAGCACAGCGTCCACGAGCCGTCCTGAGCGGTAACGCGGTAGATGTCCTTCTCGCCCTGCGGATAGACACCGAGAACCGGAGTCGGCTCACCGTTGGAACCGATGACGAGGTCGCCGACCCGCAGGTCACCGATGGGACGCCAGCCATCCGGGGTCAGGACGTTGGTGAAGCGAGGCTGCGCACGGCCCCGCATGTAGGCGAGGGGGGCCACCTCGATGGTGCCCGCCGCCATCAGGCGCGGGATCGAGTCGGGGTCGAGCATGTCGTGCAGCGCGTCGTAGAGCGGGCGCAGGTACGGGTCGATCTTCTCGTACAGGGTGCCGGGCAGGAAGCCCAGGCGCTCGCCGGCCTCGACCGCGGGGCGGGTCAGGATGATGCGGTTGACCTGCTTGGACTGCAGGGCCTGCACGGCCTTGGCCATGGCGAGGTAGGTCTTGCCCGTGCCGGCGGGGCCGATGCCGAAGACGATGGTGTGCTTGTCGATCGCGTCGACGTACCGCTTCTGGTTCAGCGTCTTGGGGCGGATGGTGCGGCCGCGGGAGGAGAGGATGTTCTGCGTGAGGACCTCGGCGGGGGTCTCCTGGTCGCCGCCGCCGTTCTCGTCCGCCCTCAGCATGGCGATCGAGCGTTCCACTGCGTCCTCCGTCATCGGCTGACCGGTGCGGAGCACCAGCATCATCTGGTCGAACAAGCGCTGGATGAGGGCGACTTCGCGGGCCGTGCCCACGGCGCTGATCTCATTGCCCCGGACATGGATGTCGGCCGCCGGGAAGGCCTTCTCGATCACCCGCAGGAGAGCGTCGCCGGAACCGAGGACGGTCACCATGGGATGCTTCGCCGGGACCGTGAAGTGGGCTCGCGCCTCGTCCTGGCCTGCGGGGGGAGTGATGGGTGTCTGCGTCATGGGCCGGCTCTGAAGGCCTGCTCATCCTCCTCGTGCGGGGCGGGGGCCGCGTGGCCTTGCGGTTCCAGGGTACGACGGCGCTGCCGCTGTGCCGTAGGGGATTTCGTGCCGCCGCTGCGCGGCGGATGCTTTCCCACCCACCCGCCCGTTTGCCCCGGGTCCAGTCCTTGCCGAAACCCTCTTCCCCCCTACGCCTGCCTGAAGCCGATCGTCGGGACCGCTCGGCGTAGGGGCCAGGGGCGGCTCTGGGCCGGGAGCAGGGTTTCCAGGAAGCTGTAGCGGCGCAGCGCCACCGGGTCCTGCTCGTCGAACTCGCTCACCCGCCGCCACCAGGCGCCGACCTCCGCCCAGCCGGGCGCGGACAGAGACCCGCCGAACTCCTGCACGGAGAGCGCCGCCGTGAGGCCCGCGAAGGCCAGCCGGTCGGCCAGCGGCCAGCCGGCGAGGGTCCCGGTGACGAAGCCCGCCACGAAGACGTCACCCGCCCCGGTCGGGTCCAGCGCCTCCACCTCGATCGCGGGCACCTCCGCCGTCTCCCCGGTCCGCCGGTCCACCGCGTAGGCGCCCTCCGCGCCGAGGGTCACCACGGCCAGCGGCACGTGCTCGGTCAGCGCCCGTGCGGCGGCCCGGGGGCACGAGGTGCGCGTGTACCGCATCGCCTCTTCCGCGTTGGGCAGGAACGCCTCGCAGTGCCGCAGGTCGGGGAGGGTGGCGAGGTCCCAGCGTCCGGTGTCGTCCCAGCCGACGTCGGCGAAGATCCGGGTGCCGGTGGCGGCGGCGCGGGCGATCCAGGGGGCGGGGGTGCCGGGGGTCAGCGAGGCGACGGCGGCCCTGGCCCGGGGCGGGCAGGAGGGGGCGCCGCCGTCCGGGGCGTCGGCGTCCGGCGGCGGCTCGTGGCCGTGGCTGACCATGGTCCGCTCGCCCTCGTACGCCATGGAGACGGTCACCGGGGTGTGCCAGCCGGCGACGGTGCGCGACGAGGTGAGGTCGATGCCCTCGCCCCCTTCGAGCGCGTCCCAGCAGTACTCCCCGTAGTGGTCGTCGCCGAAGGCGGCGGCCAGGGAGGTGTGCAGACCGAGCCGGGCGAGCGCGGTCGCCATGTTGGCGACGCCGCCGGGGCTCGACCCCATGCCGCGCGCCCAGGACTCGGTGCCGCGCACCGGCGCGGAGTCGAGGCCGGTGAAGATGATGTCGAGGAAGACCGTGCCGGTGAGGTAGACGTCGCAGGCCGGATCGCCGGCTCTGCGGGACGCCTTCAGCGGGTCGACGGTGGGCTCTATGGATACGACCATGCAGGCAACGTAACGGACGAGGCGCCCGAGGTCCCGGGTTCTGTGATCGTCGCGTCGCCCGGCGCTACCAGCGCGGCACGGCAGGGGTCGTCCAGGCGGGGTCCGCGACCCGCATCGCGGCGGTGTCGTCCCGCTCCCGCAGGGCGCGGAAGTCCTCGTCCAGCCAGCGCGCGTGCAGGGCGGCGAGCTTGTCCCGGTCGAGTTCGACGCCGAGTCCGGGGCGGTCGGTGACGGCGATCCGGCCGGCCACGAACGGCAGCCGCTCGCGCAGCACGTCCTCGGCCTGCCAGGGGTAGTGCGAGTCGCAGGCGTGGTGGAGGTCGGGCACGGTCGCCGCCACGTGTGTCATCGCGGCGAGGCTGATGCCCAGGTGCGTGTTGGAGTGCATGGAGACGGCGACATCGAACGTCCGGCAGACCGCGGCCAGTTCGCGGGTGCGCCGCAGGCCGCCCCAGTAGTGGTGGTCGCAGAGCACCACCTGCACGGCGTCCTCGGTGAAGGCCCGCGGTATCTCCGCGAAGGTCGTCACGCACATGTTCGTGGCGAGCGGCACCGAGGTGCCCGCCGCGACCCGGGCCATGGCGGGGGTGCCGAGCGCGGGGTCCTCCAGGTATTCGAGTACGTCGGCGAGTTCGGCGGCGACCCGCAGCGAAGTCTCCACCGACCAGGCGCCGTTGGGGTCCAGGCGCAGCGGCCTGCCCGGGAAGGCCTCGGCGAGGGCGCGGATCGCGGCGATCTCCTCGTCCGGCGGGAAAACGCCACCCTTGAGCTTGAAGGAGCTGAAGCCGTGGCGCTCGGCGAAGAGGCGGGCCTGGGCGACGATGCCGGCCGGGTCGAGGGCGGCGCCCCAGCCGTCGTCGGGCTCGCTCGCGCGGCCCGGGGGATGTTCGGCCCACTTGTAGAAGAGGTACGCGCTGTACTCCACGGTGTCGCGCACCTTGCCGCCGAGCAGGGCGTGCACCGGCAGCCCGAGCGCCTTGCCGAGCGCGTCCAGGCAGGCCACCTCGAAGCCGGAGACGACGGACAGGCGCAGCTTGTCGGCGCTCTGCACGCCGCGCAGCCCGCCGACGTCCACCGCGTCCTCCACCCGTGCGGCGTTCACGGCCGTGTCGTCCGCGAGTGTGAACAGCCGGTTCACGTCCGAGACGTCCGTGCCGACCAGCCGGGCGGCGAGCGGCCGCGCGATCTCCAGATACTTCGTGTCGCCGTACGTCTCCCCGACGCCGGTCTCCCCGCCCGCCGTGACCACTTCGACGACGAGGCGGGGGGTGTAGGGCTGATGGACGCCCTGGGTGTTGAGCAGCGGCGGATCGGCGACGAGGACCGGTGTGAGGCGGACGTCCGTGATGACCAGACTCTGTCCATACATGAGAACGGAGACTAGGTATGCGAACGGTTGGCCGTCAATGGTGCGGTGCCCGGGGAGGCGGCCGTCCGGCGCCGGTAGTAGTGCACGGTGACCGCGCCCAGCAGGGGGCCCCAGAGGAGCAACGGCGCGTAGACGACGTTGAGCAGCCAGATGCCCCAGGTGGTGGCGTCCAGGTCCGCGTGGAGCGAGGCGGCCACACCTCGCCCCAGCTCCGCACCAGTCCCAGGGTGAGGAAGGCGAGGACCTCGGAGACCAGGCTGAGGCCGACGAGGGCCAGTGAGGCCGGGCGCCCCCATCTGCTCGTACTCGGCGGGGGCGAGCCCCACGGGGACGCCCACGGCGATGGCCGACCGCCAGAGCGCCGAGGGCACATTGGTCCAGGCGGCGCCCACGGCGGCGCGCCGGGCCCAGCGGGGCACACCGGGCAATACCTTCGCTGTCAGCATGCGAGCCATGCTCGTCGCGGGGGCGCACGCCCACATCGCCCCGCGGGGCCATCCCCTCTCCCCCACGAGGCGGAACCACGTGTACGACGGTCCCGGGCGGGCCCGGGGTGCGCGGTCAGTCGAACGCGTAGGCCTCGACCTCGGCGAGGTAGCGCGCCCGCAGGGCCTCGTCCGCCGCGTCGCGGTCCAGGAAGGCCGCCTCGAAGGAGTTCCGCGCCAGGGTGCGCAGCCGCTCCTGGTCGATGCCGAGGGCCTCGCGCACGGCGTGGAAGGTGTCGTCGACGTACCCGCCGAAGTAGGCCGGGTCGTCGGAGTTGAGCGTGCACATCAGCCCGGCGTCCAGCATCCGCGCCAGCGGGTGCTCCTCCAGCGTGTCGATGGCGCGCAGCCGGACGTTGGAGAGCGGGCAGAGCGTGAGCGGCACGCGCTCGCGGACCAGACGCTCGACCAGCTCCGGGTCCTCCATGCAGCGCAGCCCGTGGTCGACGCGCTCGACGCGCAGCACGTCCAGGGCCTCGGTGATGTACGCGGGCGGGCCCTCCTCGCCGGCGTGGGCGACGAGCCGCAGGCCGAGGGCGGCGGCGGCCTCGTACACCTCCTTGAACTTGACCGGCGGGTGGCCGACCTCGGCCGAGTCGAGGCCGACGCCGATGATCCGGCCGAGGTGGGGCCTGGCCGCCTCCAGCGTCTCCATCGCGGACTCGGCGGACTCGTCGCGCAGGAAGCACATGATGAGCCGCGTGGAGACGCCGTGCCGCTCCTCGCTGCGCTCCAGCGCGCGGCTCAGGCCCTCGACGACGGTGGCGAGGGGGACGCCGCGCTTCATGTGGGCCTGCGGGTCGAAGAAGATCTCCGCGTGGCGCACGCCCTGGGCGGCGGCGCGGGTGAGGTAGGCGTCCGCGAGCTGCTCGAAGTCGGCCTCGGTGCGCAGCACGGCCATCAGGCCGTAGTAGAGGTCGAGGAAGGACTGGAGGTCGTCGAAGAGGTAGGCCTTGCGCAGTTCCTCGGTGTCGGCGTAGGGCAGGTCGACGTCGTTGCGCGCGGCGAGTTCGAAGGCCAGCTCGGGTTCGAGGGTGCCTTCGATGTGGAGGTGGAGTTCGGCCTTGGGGATCGGCATGGTGCGGTCTCGCTCAGTTCTGTGCTGTGGGGGGGGGGTGGGCTCAGGTGCGTTTGGGCAGGGGGACGCGGGACAGGTCGCGGGCGATGGTGAGTTCGCCCGTGAAACCGGCGGCGCGGGCCTGCTGTGCGTAGACGTCCGGGTCGGGGTAGCGCTGGCTGAAATGCGTCAGCACGAGATGGCGCACGCCCGCGTCGAGGGCCACCCGGGCGGCCTGACCCGCGGTCAGGTGCCCGTGGTCGGTGGCCAGTCGTACGTCCTCGTCCAGGAACGTCGACTCGATGACCAGCATGTCGCAGCCCTCGGCGAGCGCGTGGACGCCGTCGCAGAGCCGGGTGTCCATCACGAAGGCGAAGCGCTGCCCGCGCCGCGCCTCGCTGACCTCTTCCAGCGTGACACCGCCGAGGCTGCCCTGCCTCTGGAGCCGCCCGACGTCGGGTCCCTGGATGCCGCGCTCGGCGAGCAGGCGGGGCAGCATGCGGCGCCCGTCCGGCTCGACGAGGCGGTAGCCGTACGACTCGACGGGATGGGAGAGCCGCACCGCGTCGAGGGTGTAGGAGGGGCCGGTGGCCAGCGGCCCGTCGGCGGTGACCGGGGCCTCGGTGAGCGAGACGGTCTCGCGGTAGGCGGTCGCGTACCGCAGCCGGTCGAAGAAGCGCTGCCCGGAGGCCGGGTAGTGGGCGGTGACGGGGTGCGGGACCCGGTCGAGGTTGATGCGCTGGATCACTCCGGCGAGGCCCAGGGAGTGGTCGCCGTGGAAGTGCGTCACGCAGATCCGGTGCAGGTCATGGGCGGCGACCCCGGCGCGCAGCAGCTGCCGCTGCGTGCCCTCGCCGGGGTCGAAGAGGATGCCCTGGCCGTCCCAGAGCAGGACGTAGCCGTTGTGGTTGCGGTGCCGGGTCGGGACCTGGCTGGCGGTGCCGAGCACCACCAGTTCACGTGACGACAAGAGGAGCCGGCCCCGCTATCCGGGGGGCCACTGGAGGCCGCGGCCGCCCATGATGTGGGCGTGGGCGTGGAAGACCGTCTGTCCGGCGCCCGTACCGGTGTTGAAGACGGTGCGGTAGCTGTCCAGGCCCTCCGCCGCGGCGATCGCCTCGGCTTCCCGCAGCACGTCGGCGGCGATCTGCGGCTCGGCGGCGGCCAGCGACGCGGCGTCGGGGTGGTGCGCCTTGGGGATCACCAGGACGTGCGTGGGCGCCTGCGGGTTGATGTCGCGGAAGGCGACGGTCGTCTCGGTCTCGCGCACCACGGTCGCCGGCACCTCCCCCGCGGCGATCTTGCAGAACAGGCAGTCGCTTCGCGCTTCACCCGCCATGGGTCCGGCCTCCTCGTCAGCAGTGATCCGTACGCACGGAATGCTATCCCTCCGCGTCACGAGGGGGCGCGGCACCAGGGGAACACACCCCCTCGCGCGCGGGCGCGGGCGGGGCCACGGCGCCCCGGGGAGGTCCGGCGCCACCTCGGCCGGGTTCTCCCGCGGCGCGGCGAGCACGCTCCGTACCGCCTCGGCCAACCGCGAGTCGTGGCCCACCGCCTGGGGGTGGTCACCACCGTCCGGGGGCCGGCCGGGTCACCGGGTCATTTTCCCGGGACGCAGTCGCAGGTGGGGGTCGGCCGCGGGTGCGGAGTGACGGTCACCGTGACGGTGGTCGTGGGGCCGGGCTCCGGCTCGTCGTGGGCGGGCGGCGGCTGCGAGCCGGGCGGCGGGGAGGACGCGCCGCCGCCGGCCCCGCAGTTGCCGAGGACGTCGACGCGGAACCACTGCTTGCCGTCGACCTTCGCGGTGAGGTCCCCCCGTACGCATCTGCCGTTGACGACGGCGCGCACGGTGCCCTCGACGGTGATGTCCTTGCCGTCGTCGGACTCGCCCCGGCAGTCCACCTCGACCACGGCCTCGGGCGTCGGGGCGCCGCTCTTGGGGGTCACCCGGTCCCGGTAACGGGCGGTGCAGCTCAGCCACGCCACGTCCAGATGCCGGCGCTCCAGCTGCTTCGTGCCCAGCTGGTCGACGGTGAGCGAGACCGCCGAGGTGTTCAGGCCGCCGGCCACGGGGTCGCACGCCGTGACGCCGAGCGCGGCGGCGCCCGCGAGCCAGAGGGCGTACAGGATCGGGGTACGCCGTTTCCCTGCGTTCCGTTGCCGTAACCGCCTCAATGCCCCCATGGGCGGCAGAGTGCCACTTCGGGCGGCGGTGCGGTAGACCGCATGCGGCCATGTGCCGGCGGCCCGGCGAGGGCGGGCCCGTCAGGACCAGCGGCCGGTGCGGCCCAGGAGCAGCGCCGTCGCCGCCGTCCCCGCGGTCGAGGTGCGCAGCACGCTGCGGCCGAGACGGTACGGCTTCGCGCCGGCCTCGGCGAAGGCCGCCAACTCGTCCGGGGAGACGCCCCCTTCGGGTCCGACGACGAGCACGATCCGGCCGCTCGCCGGGAGTTCGGCGGTGGCCAGCGGCTCGCTGCCCTCCTCGTGCAGGACGGCCGCGAAGTCGGCGTCCGCGAGGAGGGCGGCGACCTGCTTGGTGGAGGCGGCGTCGGCCACCTCGGGGAAGCGGGCGCGGCGCGACTGCTTGCCCGCCTCGCGGGCGGTGGCCCGCCACTTGGCCAGCGCCTTGAGGCCGCGCTCGCCCTTCCACTGCGTGATGCAGCGCGAGGCGGCCCACGGCACGACGGCGTCGACGCCGGTCTCCGTCATGGTCTCGACGGCCAGTTCCCCGCGGTCGCCCTTGGGCAGCGCCTGGACGACGGTGATGCGGGGCGACTCCTCGGGCTCCTCGGTGACCGCGTCCATCCGTACGACGAGCCGGTCCTTGCCCTCGGTGTCCAGGACCACGCAGTGCGCCCAGCGGCCCGCGCCGTCGGTCAGGACGACGTCCTCGCCGGCGCGCAGCCGCTTCACGGAGACCGCGTGCCGCCCCTCGGGTCCTTCGAGCACGTAGTGTCCGTCGGCGCGCGCGTCGAAGTGCTCGACGACGAAGACGGGGGCGGTCACGGCGTGCCGTCCCGGTCCTCGCGGGCCGCCGCGTCCCTCGCCTCGGCCAGCTCGGCCGCGAGGACCTCCACGAGCTGCCCGGCGGGCAGCTCCCGGGCGAGGCGGTGGCCCTGTCCGGCCCACAGGGCCATGCCCTGGGCGTCCCCGGCCTTCGCGGCGGCCTTGCGCAGGCCGCTGGTCAGGTGGTGCACCTCGGGGTAGGCGGCGGGCGCGTACGGGCCGTGCTCGCGCATGAAGCGGTTGACGAGGCCGCGGGCGGGCCGCCCGGAGAACGCCCGGGTCAGCTCGGTCCGCAGGAAGAGCGGGTTGGTCATGGCCTGCTTGTGCAGCATGTTGGCGCCCGACTCCGGGGTGACCAGGAACGCCGTGCCGAGCTGCGCCGCGTCGGCGCCCGCCGCGAGCACCGCGGCGATCTGCGCGCCGCGCATCAGGCCGCCGGTCGCGACGAGGGGGATCTGCACGGTCTCGCGGACCTGCGTGACGAGGGAGAGCAGCCCGATCCCGGCGCCGTCGGCCTCGGGGTCGTCGCGGTGGGTGCCCTGGTGGCCGCCCGCCTCGACGCCCTGGACGCAGACCGCGTCGGCGCCGGCCCACTGGGCGGCCTGCGCCTCCTCGGGCGTGGTGACGGTGACGACGGTGAGGGTGCCGACGCGGGCGAAGGAGTCCAGGACGTCGCGGGTGGGGCAGCCGAAGGTGAAGGAGACGAGCGGCACGGGGTCGTCGAGGAGGATGGCGAGCTTGGCGTCGTAGCCGTCGTCGCGCCCGCTGTCGGGGTCGCCGAGCGGGGTGTCGTACCAGGTGGCCTCGCCGGCGAGCTGGCTGCGGTAGACGTCGACCGCGGCGGCGTCGGCGGTGTCGGGCTGCGGCATGAAGAGGTTGACGCCGAAGGGCCGCGAGGTCAGCCCCCGGACCTGCTTGATCTCCTCATACATCCCGTCGGCGGTCTTGTACCCGGCGGCGAGGAATCCCAGCCCCCCGGCCTCGGAGACGGCCGCGGCCAGCCGCGGACAGGACGCACCGCCCGCCATGGGGGCCTGCACGATCGGATGGCGGCAGAGCTCGGTCAGCACGGAGGACATACAAGCATCGTGCCATGCCCCACCCACCCCACCGAACGCCACCCCACAGCCCCCCGCAAGGGCCACGAGCCCGCCACACGCGGGCTCCGCCACGGGAAGCGAGAACCCCGTAAGGGGCACGAGGAACGGCGCGAGCAACCCCGTAAGGGGCGCGGGGAACGGCGCGAGCAACCACCCACAACCCGCACGGGAAGTCCCATCAGGGGCGCGGGGCTGTGACACGTGCGGCTCCGCCGCGGGGCGCGAGCAACCAAAAGCCGACCCGCACGGGAAAAGCAGGGCGCCCCCGGGCACGGAACAACCACCCGGGGACACAGTGACCCAGCTCCAGGCGCTACCGCCCGTTGAACGCGTCCTTCAGCCGCGAGAACAACCCCTGCTGCCCCGGCTGGAACTGCCCGGTGGGCCGCTCCTCGCCACGCAGCTGGGAGAGTTCCCGCAGCACCCGCTCCTGCTCGGCGTCGAGCTTCGTCGGCGTGAGGACCTCGACGTGCACGATGAGGTCACCGCGCCCGCCGCCCCGCAGATGCGTGACACCGCGCCCGTGCAGCGGCACCGACTGGCCGGACTGCGTGCCCGGCCGGATGTCGATCTCCTCCACGCCGTCCAGCGTCTCCAGCGGCACCTTCGTGCCGAGGGCCGCCGCGGTCATCGGGATGGTGACCGTGCAGTGCAGGTCGTCGCCGCGCCGCTGGAAGACGGCGTGCGGCAGCTCATGGATCTCGACGTAGAGGTCGCCGGCGGGGCCGCCGCCGGGGCCGACCTCGCCCTCGCCCGCGAGCTGGATCCGCGTGCCGTTGTCGACACCTGCGGGGATCTTGACGGTCAGCGTCCGCCGCGACCGGATGCGGCCGTCCCCGGCGCACTCCGGGCAGGGCGTCGGCACGACGGTCCCGAAGCCCTGGCACTGCGGACACGGGCGCGAGGTCATGACCTGCCCGAGGAAGGACCGCGTGACCTGCGACACCTCGCCGCGACCGCGGCACATGTCACAGGTCTGGGCGGACGTCCCCGGCGCGGCACCCTCGCCGCTGCAGCTCGTGCAGACGACCGCCGTGTCGACCTGGATGTCCTTGGTGGTGCCGAAGGCGGCCTCGTCGAGGTCGATCTCCAGCCGGATCATGGCGTCCTGGCCACGGCGCGTGCGCGAGCGCGGCCCGCGCTGCGACGCCGTCCCGAAGAACGCGTCCATGATGTCGGAGAAGTTGCCGAAGCCACCGGCGCCGAAGCCGCCCGCGCCCCCGCCGCCCGCTTGGGACAGCGGGTCGCCGCCGAGGTCGTAGACCTGCTTCTTCTGCGGGTCCGACAACACCTCGTAGGCGGCGTTGATCTCCTTGAAGCGCTCCTGAGTCTTCGGGTCCGGATTCACATCCGGGTGAAGCTCACGCGCCAGCCTCCGGAAGGCCTTCTTGATCTCGTCCTGGGAAGCGTCGCGGCGCACGCCGAGTACGGCGTAGTAGTCCGTGGCCACTTACGACTCCGCCAGGATCTGTCCGACGTAACGTGCCACTGCGCGTACTGCTCCCATCGTTCCCGGATAGTCCATGCGGGTCGGTCCGACCACGCCTAGTTTCGCGACTGCCTCGCTGCCCGAACCGTAGCCGACCGAGACCACGGAGGTGGAGCTGAGGCCCTCATGGGCGTTCTCATGACCGATCCGTACGGTCATGCCCGAATCCGTGGCCTCGCCGAGCAGCTTGAGGAGCACGACCTGCTCCTCAAGGGCTTCGAGCACCGGCCGGATCGTGAGGGGGAAGTCGTGTCCGAAGCGGGTGAGATTGGCGGTTCCGCCGATCATCAGCCGTTCCTCGGTCTCCTCGACCAGCGTTTCGAGGAGGGTGGAGAGGACCGTGGCGACCGTGCCGCGGTCCTCGGTCTCGAATGCCTCGGGCAGGTCCTGCACCAGCTGCGGCACGTCCGCGAAGCGGCGCCCCGCGACCCGGCTGTTGAGCCGGGCCCGCAGATCGGCCACCGACGTCTCCCCGAAGGGCGCCGGGCAGTCGATCATGCGCTGCTCGACCCGGCCGGTGTCGGTGATCAGTACGAGCATCAGGCGCGCCGGCGCGAGCGAGAGCAGCTCCACGTGACGCACGGTCGAGCGCGTCAGCGAGGGGTACTGCACCACGGCGACCTGCCGGGTCAGCTGCGCGAGCAGCCGCACCGTACGCCCCACGACGTCGTCGAGGTCGACGGCGCCGTCGAGGAAGTTCTGGATGGCGCGGCGCTCGGGGGCGGTCATCGGCTTGACGCCGGCGAGCTTGTCGACGAAGAGCCGGTAGCCCTTGTCGGTCGGGATGCGCCCGGCGCTGGTGTGGGGCTGGGCGATGAACCCTTCCTCCTCCAGCGCCGCCATGTCGTTGCGCACCGTGGCCGGGGAGACGCCGAGACTGTGCCGCTCGGTGAGCGCCTTGGAGCCGACGGGCTCCTCCGTCCCGACATAGTCGTGGACGATGGCGCGCAGCACTTCGAGCCTGCGTTCACTGAGCATCGCGCACACCTCCAGCCGTCATCCGTCGCGGTGTTCCCCGCTCTGGCACTCAACGCGGGTGAGTGCCAGCTTGTCAAAGGCTCAGTGTACGGCCGTGGGGTACGGGCCCGGCAAGGCCGGACCCCACCTTGGTCCGCCGGGGGCCCGCCGGGGGTCCGCCGGGGGTCCGCCGGACGTTCGTCGGGGGTTCGTCGGAGGCTGCCGAGGGGCCGCGCACCGGCTAGCGTCACCGTATGGATGTGGAGCCGGCATGGGAAGCGGCGGGCTGGGAACGGCTCGCACCTGGTGTGGGGCGGTGCCGCCTGCCGGTGTGGGACTGCACGGCGGGGCTCGTCGTCGGTGCCGACGCGGCCCTGATGATCGAGGCGGGGTCGAGCCTGGCCGAGGGCGCGGCGCTGCGGACGCGGGCGAGGGAGCTCCTCGGCGGCGGGCGGCGCGTGACGCATCTCGCGTTGACGCACCCCCATTTCGACCACGTCCTCGGGGCGGCGGCGTTCGCGGGCGTGGAGGTGTACGGCGCGGTCGGCATCGAGACGGTCCTCGCCGAGGGCCGCGAGGAGCTGCGCGCGGACGCGGTGCGGCACGGCGTGGACCCCGAGGCCGCGGCGGAGGCCGCCGACCTCCTGGTCCGTCCGCACCACCTGGTGTGCGGCGAGTGGACGCTGGACCTCGGCGGGCGCCAGGTCCTGCTCGCCAACGTCGGCCCCGGGCACTCGGGGCACGACCTGGCGGTCCTGGTGCCCGCGGCGGACGGCGGGCGGGAGGTCGTCTTCTGCGGCGACCTCGTCGAGGAGTCGGGCCAACCGCAGGCGGGGCCGGACGCGGTGCCGGGGCGGTGGCCGGCGGCGCTGGACCGGCTGCTCGCGCTGGGCGGCGAGGACGCGCGGTACGTGCCGGGGCACGGTGCGGTGGTGGATGCCGCTTTTGTCCGTGCGCAGCGCGCCACACTGGCGGCCCGATTCGGCGTGTCGTAGCGGTCCGTCCGCGCTCTCTTCCTATCGTCGGGAAAATGCGCCCACCCGTCTCCCGCCGCCACCCCGCCGAGGGCCCCACGGGCCCGCAGCGCCGCCTGTACTCTCCCGACCTGACGCCTCCCTGGAAGAAGCCGAAGGCCGTTCCCGAGGTGGCGGCGGACGCCGGCCTCGTGGTGGAGGAGGTGGGCACCGGGTTCTGCGGGGCGGTGATCCGCTGCGAGAAGACGGCGCAGGGGCCGACGGTGACGCTGGAGGACCGCTTCGGCAAGCACCGCGTCTTCCCGATGGAGCCGCGGGGCTTCCTCCTGGAGGGCAGGACGGTCACGCTGGTCCGCCCCGCCTCGGCTGCGGCCGCCGCTCCCGTACGCCCCGCGCGCACCGCGTCCGGCTCGGTGGCCGTGCCCGGGGCGCGGGCCAGGGTCGCCCGCGCCGGGCGCATCTACGTCGAGGGCCGGCACGACGCGGAACTGGTCGAGCGGGTCTGGGGCGACGACCTGCGCGTGGAGGGCGTCGTCGTGGAGTACCTGGAGGGCATCGACGACCTCCCCGCGATCGTCGCCGGTTTCTCCCCCGGCCCCGACGCGCGCCTCGGCGTCCTGGTGGACCACCTCGTCCCCGGGTCCAAGGAGTCCCGCATCGCGGCACGGGTGACCGGCGAGCACGCGCTGGTGGTGGGCCACCCCTACATCGACGTGTGGGAGGCGGTGAGACCGGCCTCGGTGGGCATCGAGGCGTGGCCGCGGGTCCCGCGGGGGCGGGACTGGAAGACGGGCGTGTGCGAGGCGCTGGGGTGGCCGCCGAACACGGGTGCGGCCTGGCAGCGGATCCTGGGCTCGGTGCGCAGCTACAAGGACCTGGAGCCGGCGCTCCTCGGCCGGGTGGAGGAGCTGATCGACTTCGTCACGCTGCCCTGAGGGCGGCTCCGCCGCCGGGACGGCTCCCCTCAGTCGACCAGGTCCCGCACCACCGCGTCCGCCAGGAGCCGGCCCCGGAGCGTGAGGACGGCCCGCCCGTCCGCGTAGGGGCGGGCCTCCAGCAGTCCCTCGGCCAGTGCCTTGCGCGATACCGCCAGACCGGCCTCCCGCAGCAGCGAGAGCGGGCAGCCCTCGCGCAGCCGCAGCTCAAGCAGGATCCGCTCGACCCGCCGGTCCTCGGCGGAGAGCACCTCGCGCCCCGCCCCGGGCGACCTGCCCGCGGCGAGCGCGGCGGCGTACGCCCCCGGGTGCTTCACGTTCCACCACCGCACGCCCCCGGCGTGGCTGTGCGCCCCCGGCCCGGCCCCCCACCAGTCGGCGCCCCGCCAGTACAGCTCGTTGTGCAGGCACCGCCCCGCCTCGGAGGTGGCCCAGTTGGACACCTCGTACCACGCGAAGCCGGCGCCGCTCAGCGCCTCGTCGGCGATCAGGTACCGGTCGGCGTGGACGTCGTCGTCCGTCATCGGCACCTCCCCGCGCCGGATGCGCCGGGCCAGCTGCGTGCCCTCCTCCACGATCAGGGCGTAGGCGCTGATGTGGTCGGGTCCGGCGCCCAGCGCCGCGTCCAGCGTGGCCCGCCAGTCGTCGTCGCTCTCCCCCGGCGTGCCGTAGATCAGGTCGAGGTTGACGTGCTCGAAGCCGGCCGCCCGCGCCTCGGCGACGCACGCCTCGGGCCGCCCGGGCGTATGCGTGCGGTCGAGCACCTTCAGCACGTGCTGCCGCGCGCTCTGCATGCCGAACGAGACCCGGTTGAAGCCGCCCTCCCGCAGCTCCGCCAGGTAGGCCGCGTCGACCGACTCCGGGTTCGCCTCGGTGGTGATCTCCGCGTCGTCCGCGAGCCCGAACTCGTCCCGTACGGCGGCGAGCATCCGTACGAGGTCACGGGCGGCGAGCAGCGTCGGCGTACCGCCGCCGACGAAGACGGTGCGCACCGGGCGGGGGTCGTCGCCGAGGACCTTCCGCGCGAGGCGCACCTCGTCGGTCAGGGTGTCGGCGTAGTTGTCGCGCGAGGCGAGCACACCGCCGGAGCCGCGCAGCTCGGTCGCGGTGTAGGTGTTGAAGTCGCAGTAGCCGCAGCGCGTGGCGCAGTACGGAACGTGCAGGTAGAAGCCGAGAGGGCGGGAGGCCGCGCCGTCCAGGGCGGACGCGGGCAGCGCCCCGTCCTCGGGCATGGGCTCACCATCGGGCAGTGCGGAAGGCATACGTCGATTGTCCCGCACCGCCGGACCACACCCGGCGCCCCTCCGCACCGACCCACCCCACCGCCCGGCCCGCCTGCTCCGTGCACCGGCCCGTCCACCCGGCCTGCTCCGTGCACCAGCCCGTCCGCCTGGTCCGTCCACCGGCTCGTCCGCCTTGATCCATCCGCCCGGCCCATCCACCCGGCTCGTCCACCCGCCTGCTCTGTGCACCGGCCCGTCCACCGGCTCGTCCGCCTTGGTCCGTCCGCCGGCTCGTCCGCCTTGGTCCGTCCGCCGGCTCGTCCGCCTGCTCCCTCCACCCGGCCCGTCCACCCGCCTGCTCCGTGCACCGGCCCATCCACCCGGGCCCATCCGTCCGGCCCGTCCACCGGCTCGTCCGCCTTGATCCATCCGCCCGACCCACCCGCCCGGCCTGCTCCGTGCACCGGCCCTCCACCCGGCCCGTCCGCCCCGCCCATCCACCCGGCCCGGTCTAGTTCGCCCGGAGCACCAGCAGTGCCACGTCGTCGTCCGGGGGCCGCTCCGAGAACTCGTGCACGAGTTGTCGGATCCACTCCGCTACCAGCCCCGCGTCGAGTCCCGCGCAGTCCGCGAGGGCCTGGGCGAGGCCGTCGCCGTCGTCGAGCTGGGAGCGTCCGGAGCGCCGCTCGGTCACCCCGTCGGTGACGCACAGGAGGGTGTCGCCGGTGCGCAGCTCGAAGCTCTCGCTGGTGTACGTCTCGTCGTCGATGACGCCGAGCAGCATCTGCGGGGAGGCCGCCGCCCGCACCTGTCCCGAGGGGGAGAGCAGCAGCGGCAGCGGGTGCCCGGCGCACGCGATGGTGCAGCGCACGCCGCCCTCGTAGGGGACCAGCTCGCCGTAGAGGAGGGAGAGGAAGCGCGAGGTGGGGCCGTCGGGCGACACGCCCTGGCCACCCGCGACGGCGACGACGGCGGCCGCCGCGTCCGCCGCCTCGGTCGCGTCGTCGAGGAGCAGCTGGTTGAGGCGGTCGAGGACCTCGGCGACCTGGTAGCCCTCGCGGGCGAGCAGCCGCAGCCAGGGCCGGGCGAGGCCGATGACGACGGCGGCCTCGGGCCCCTTGCCCTGGACGTCGCCGAGGGCGAAGCACCAGCGCCCCTCGCCCGCCTGGAACACGTCGTAGAAGTCGCCGCCGGGCCCGCCCTTGTCCCGTGGCTCGTACACCAGGCCGCTCTGCACGCCGGGGATCTGCGCGACCTTGCTGGGCAACAGGCCCCGCTGGAGGATCTGGCTGATGTTGGCCTGCCGCTGGTAGCGGCGGGCCGTGCTGACGGCGAGCGCGACGCGCCGGCTGAAGTCCTCGACCAGGCCGGTGACTTCGTCGGGGAAGGGGACGTCCCCGGCCCGTGCGCGGTGCACGGCCGCGGGCGGGGCGAATCCCGCCCGGCCGATCACCAGTGTGCCGAGCGCCCGGCCGCCCGCGATCAGGCGGTACCCGAGCGCCGTGCCGAACGGCTCGCCGCCCAGCGCCTCGCCCGGCCAGCGCACCGGGAACGCGCCCGAGCCGGTCGCCTCGGGCAGCTGGGGCGGGTCCTTCTCCAGGACGCGGCGCAGTTCCTCTATGCGGTGCTCGCTGGTGTGCCAGACGCGGGCGAGCCGCGCGCCCGGCGCCCCGGTGGCCGCGCGGCCCGGGCCCTCCGAGGCGTCCTCCAGCCAGATCGCGCACCAGTCGGCGAGGCGCGGGACGAGCAATTGTCCCGCGAGCGCGGCCACCAGGTCCTCGTCGAACTGCCCGGCCAGCAGGTCGGACGCCTCGGCGAGGAAGCTGAGCGCGCCGCGGCCCACCCACTCCGTGTCGTGCGTGACCCGCTTGGGCAGGGGCGCGAGGATCTCGTCGGTGCGCAGGCCGCCCAGCGCCGCCTGCTCACCGGCGTACGACTCGCTCTCGTGCCCCGCACCGGCCCCCTGGACGGGCAGCCGCGCCCAGACGGTCTTGGTGCCCGTGCGGTAGGTGATGCCCCAGGACTCCGAGAGCGTGGCGACCAGTTGCAGGCCTCGGCCGTACTCGGGGGTGCCGGGCGGCGGCGGTCCCTGCTCGCTGCGCAGCGCGCGGGAGGGGTGGTGGTCGGAGACCTCGATGACGAGGGTCTCGGGGTCCTCGCCGGGCACGGCGCCGTCGAGACGGCACAGCAGTTCGACGGCGGTGCCCGCGTGCACGACGGCGTTCGTCACCAGCTCGCTGACCAGCAGCACCGCGTCGTCGGTGAGGCGTACGGTGATCCCGGCGGCCGCGGGCACCCCCAGCTCGGTCCAGTCGGCGAGCGCCGCGCGCACGAACCGGCGGGCGGCGGCGGGTGCCAGGGGGTTTCCGGGCAGGGAGGTGCGCACCACCGCCGGTGGTCCGGGGCGGGCCTGATTCTCGGCGGAAGCACCGAATTCGGTCTCCCGTTGCATCGGAATGGACCCCACGGTTGCGCTCCTGAGCAGTTCGGGTGATTACGCCTCAGGCGACACCGCCAGGGTGACAGACTGGCCGCGCCCATAAGCACCGAGTTACCGAAGTGGGCCGCCATGAGTGACAACCGTGCTATGCCCGGGCCCGCCTCCGGCCGGATCGCGGCGTCGGCACCCGCTGCCACCTCCCCCGCGCCCGCGACGGCCGAGCCCGCCCTGGAGACCGCCACCGTGACCGCGACCACCGCCGGGGGCTCCGGGGACTTCGGGGCCGCCGACACCGCTGCCCCCGCCGGATACTCAGGGGTCGGCGGTGCCGCCGGTGCCGCCGAACTGCGCCCGCTCCTCGCCGCCCTGCGGGCCGCGCGGGACGGGGCCTTCACCAAGGTCGCCCCCGTCGGCGAGGGCATCACCGCCGAGCTGTACGCGGTCTTCAACGAACTGCTCGACCGCTCGCTCCACTTCGACGCCGAACTGGTCCGCGTACGCCGGGAGATCATCCGGCACGGCCGCCTGGGCGAGCGGTTCGACCCGAGCCCCGGGCAGGGCAGGTGGGCGGGCCGGGTCCAGGAGGTGAACTCCCTGCTCGACGCGCTGGTCGCCCCGGCCGCCAACGCCACCCGGGTGCTGAACGCCGTGGCGGGCGGCGACCTGACCCAGCGCGTCGATCTGCACGACGGCAGCCGGGAGCTGCGGGGCGACCTGCGCGGGCTCGGCCGCGCCGTCAACACGATGGTCGACCAGCTCTCCCTGTTCACCGGCGAGGTGACGCGGGTCGCCCGTGAGGTCGGCACCGAGGGGCGGCTCGGCGGGCGCGCCAAGGTGCGCGGCCTCTCGGGGAGTTGGCGCGATGTCACCGAGGCCGTGAACACGATGGCGGCGCGGCTCACCGCGCAGGTGCGGGACATCGCCCTGGTGACCACGGCGGTGGCGCAGGGCGACCTGACGCGTACGGTGACGGTGGAGGCGACCGGCGAGCTGCTGGAGCTGAAGCTGACCGTGAACACCATGGTCGAGCAGCTGTCCGCCTTCGCCGCCGAGGTGACGCGGGTGGCCCGCGAGGTGGGCACGGAGGGCCAGTTGGGCGGCCGGGCCCAGGTGCGCGGCGTGTCCGGTGTGTGGAAGGACCTGACCGACAACGTCAACTTCATGGCGTCGAACCTCACTTCACAGGTCCGCAACATCGCCCAGGTCACCACCGCCGTCGCCAACGGCGACCTGAGCCAGAAGATCACCGTCGACGCCCGGGGCGAGATCCTGGAGCTGAAGTCGACGGTGAACACGATGGTCGACCAACTCTCCGCCTTCGCGGACGAGGTCACCCGCGTCGCCCGCGAGGTCGGCACCGAGGGCAATCTGGGCGGCCGGGCCCAGGTGCGGGGCGTGTCCGGCGTATGGAAGGACCTCACGGACAACGTCAACTTCATGGCCGACAACCTCACTTCGCAGGTGCGCAACATCGCGCTGGTGTCGACGGCCGTCGCCCAGGGCGACCTCGGCAAGAAGATCACGGTGGAGGCGAAGGGGGAGATCCTGGAGCTGAAGTCGACGATCAACACGATGGTGGACCAGCTCTCCGCCTTCGCGGACGAGGTCACCCGCGTCGCCCGCGAGGTCGGCACCGAGGGCAATCTGGGCGGTCAGGCCCAGGTGCGGGGCGTGTCCGGCGTATGGAAGGACCTCACCGACAACGTCAACTTCATGGCGTCGAACCTCACCTCGCAGGTCCGCAACATCGCCCAGGTCACCACCGCCGTCGCCAACGGCGACCTGTCGAAGATGATCACGGTGTCGGCGCGCGGGGAGATCCTGGAGCTGAAGGACACCGTCAACACCATGGTGGAGCAGCTGCGCGCCTTCGCCGACGAGGTGACGCGGGTGGCCCGCGAGGTCGGCACGGACGGCAGGCTGGGGGGCCGCGCGCAGGTGCTCGGGGTGTCGGGGGTCTGGAAGGACCTCACCGACAACGTCAACTACATGGCGGACAACCTCACCGGCCAGGTCCGCAACATCGCGCAGGTCGCGACCGCCGTGGCGCAGGGCGACCTGTCCAAGAAGATCGACGTGGACGCGCGCGGCGAGATCCTGGAGCTGAAGACCACCATCAACACCATGGTGGACACGCTGTCCTCCTTCTCCTCGGAGGTCACCCGGGTGGCCCGCGAGGTCGGCTCCGAGGGCCAGCTGGGCGGCCAGGCGCGCGTCGAGGGCGTCTACGGCACCTGGAAGCGCCTGACGACGAACGTGAACGAGCTGGCGCTGAACCTCACCACCCAGGTCCGCGCCATCGCCGAGGTCGCCTCCGCCGTCGCCCAGGGCGACATGACCCGGGCCATCACCGTCGAGACGCGCGGCGAGGTCTCCGAGCTGAAGGACAACATCAACCTCATGGTCTCCAACCTCCGGGAGACCACCCGCGCCAAGGACTGGCTGGAGTCCAACCTCGCCCGCCTCGCCGGCCTGATGCAGGGCCACCGCGACCTGATGGAGGTCGCCGACCTGATCCTGCGCGAGCTGACCCCGCTGGTGAACGCCCAGTACGGCGCCTTCTTCCTGGCCGACCCGGACGCCGCCGAGTCCCCGGCGCCCACGCAGGTCACCGCGAAGGGCCTCGCCTTCATCGCGGGGTACGGCGCGGCGCAGGACGCGGTGGTGGACACCGGCGGGATGCCCGCGCAGGGGCTGGTGCGCCAGGCGGCCCAGGAGAAGAAGCGCATCCTGGTCGAGGAGGTGCCGCCGGACTACATCAAGATCCACTCGGGGCTCGGGGACGCCGCCCCCGCCACCGTCGTGATCATCCCGATCCTCTTCGAGGACAAGCTGCTCGGCGTGATCGAGCTGGCGACGTTCTCCCGCTTCTCCGACGTCCACCTGGCCTTCTTCGACCAGTTCGTGAACACCATCGGCGTCGCGATCAACACCATCATCGCCAACTCCCGTACGGAGTCACTGCTCGGCCAGTCGCAGCGCCTGGCCACCCAGCTCCAGGAGCGCTCGGACGAACTCCAGCGCCAGCAGGCGGAGCTGCGCCGCTCGAACGCCGAGCTGGAGGAGAAGGCGGCGCTGCTCGCCACCAGCTCCCAGTACAAGTCGGAGTTCCTCGCGAACATGTCGCACGAGCTGCGCACGCCGCTCAACTCCCTGCTGATCCTGGCCCGGCTGCTCTCCGACAACCCCGACGACCACCTCTCCGACCAGGAGGTGCAGTTCGCGGCGACGATCCACCGCTCGGGCTCGGACCTCCTCCAGCTCATCAACGACATCCTGGACCTGTCGAAGATCGAGGCGGGCCGGATGGACGTACGCCCGAAGAGGCTGCCGCTGATCAAGGTCCTCGACTACGTCCACGCCACGTTCCGCCCGCTCACCCTCGACCGGGGTCTGGCCTTCGAGGTGGTGGTCGACGAGGACGTGCCGCCCGAGATGTTCTCCGACGAGCAGCGCCTCCAGCAGATCCTGCGCAACCTCCTGTCGAACGCGGTCAAGTTCACCGCGGGCGGCCGCGTCGAACTGCGGGTCAGCCGCGTCCGGGACGACCGTGCCGGAGCCGGGGACAGCGCGGGCGAGGGGGCGTCCCACGCCGGCGACGACGTGCTCTGCTTCGCCGTCAGCGACACCGGCATCGGCATCCCGGCCGAGCAGCTGCCGGCGATCTTCGAGGCGTTCCAGCAGGCCGACGGCACCACCAACCGCAAGTACGGCGGCACCGGCCTCGGCCTGTCCATCAGCCGCGAGATCGCGGGCCTGCTCGGCGGCCGCATCACCGCCGAGAGCCGCCCCGGCCAGGGCTCCACCTTCTCGCTGTACGTGCCGGTGGTGCACCCGGGCCACGGCGCGGCCGCCGTCGCCTACGCCGCCGCGTGCGCCCAGCAGCCGCCCGAGCAGCGGGAACCCGCCGCGCCGCGGCCGCACACCGCTCCCGACCCCGAACCCGACGGCTGGCCCACCCCGACCAAGCTGGAGGAGTGGAAGGCGGGGAGCGCGGGGCGCCTGCTGCCGGGCCGCAAGGTGCTCATCGTCGACGACGACATCCGCAACGTCTTCGCGCTGACCCATGTGCTCAGCCGCGTCGGCATGCCCGTCCTGTACGCGGAGAACGGCCGCGAGGGCATCGAGACCCTGGAGCGCAACCCGGACGTCGACCTCGTCCTGATGGACATCATGATGCCGGAGCTCGACGGCTACGAGACCATGGCCGCCATCCGCCGCAGCCCCCGCTGGCAGGGCCTGCCCATCGTCGCCCTCACCGCCAAGGCCATGCCGGGCGACCGCGAGAAGGCCATCTCCCGGGGCGCCACCGAGTACGTGCCCAAGCCCGTGGACGTGGACCAGCTCCTCGGCGTCGTCTGCGCCCTGCTCGACCCCGGGGACGCGGCGCCCGACGGCCGGCCCGCGCCGGCCGACGCGGCGCCCGTCCTGCCGGAGCAGGCCGGCGCCCGAGGAGAGCGAGCCGTGCCGCCGGCCGCCGATTGAGGCCCCTCGGCCGGTGCGCGGCGCCGGCTTTCCGGGTTCCCGGACCGCGAGACGGGCGGGGCCGGCGGCTCAGGCCTCGCCCGCGACGGGCGGGGCCGATCGCTCAGGCCTCGCGCGAACCCGCGTACATCTCGTCGATCAGGTGCTTGTACTCCCGCTCGACGACCGGGCGCTTCAGCTTGAGGCTGGGGGTCAGCTCGCCGTGCTCGACGTCCAGGTCGCGCGGCAGGAGGCGGAACTTCTTGATGGTCTGCCAGCGCTGGAGGCCTTCGTTGAGCTGCCGCACATAGCCCTCGATCAGCTCGACCGTGGCGGGGGCGGCGCAGACCTCGGCGTAGGACTTGCCGCCCAGGCCGTTCTCCTCGGCCCAGCCGAGGATCGCGGGCTCGTCGAGGGAGATGAGCGCCGTGCAGTAGTTCTTGTCGGCGCCGTGCACCAGGATGTTGGAGACGTAGGGGCACACGGCCTTGAACTGGCCCTCGACCTCGGCGGGCGCGATGTACTTGCCGCCGGACGTCTTGATGAGGTCCTTCTTGCGGTCGGTGATCCGCAGGTAGCCGTCGACGGACAGCTCGCCGATGTCGCCCGTGTGGAACCACCCGTCGGACTCCAGCACCTCGGCCGTCTTGTCCGGCAGCCCGTGGTAGCCCTCCATGATGCCGGGGCCGCGCAGCAGGATCTCGCCGTCGTCCGCGATGCGCACCTCGGTGCCGGGCAGCGGCTTGCCGACCGTGCCGGTGCGGTAGGCCTCGCCCGGGTTGACGAAGGAGGCGGCGGAGGTCTCGGTCAGGCCGTACCCCTCCAGGACGTGGATGCCGGCGCCCGCGAAGAAGTACCCGATGTCCGGCGCGAGCGCGGCCGACCCGGAGACCGCGGCGCGCAGCCGTCCGCCGAAGGCCTCGCGCAGCTTGGAGTAGACGAGCGCGTCGGCGGCCCGGTGCTTGGCGCGCAGCCCGAAGGGCACCGAGGCCGTGCCGGTCCTGCGGAAGTTGTCCTGGCTGACCTTCGCGTACTCGCGGGCCACCTCGGCGGCCCACTGGAAGATCTTGTACTTGGCTCCGCCGCCGGCCCGGGCCTTGGCGGCGACGCCGTTGTAGACCTTCTCGAAGATGCGGGGCACGGAGGCCATGTACGTCGGCTGCACCACCGGCAGATTCTCGATGATCTTGTCGACGCGGCCGTCGACGGCGGTGACGTGCCCCAGCTCGATCTGCCCGGAGGTCAGCACCTTGCCGAAGACGTGCGCGAGCGGGAGCCACAGGTACTGCACGTCGTCGGGGCCGAGCAGGCCGGTCGCCGCGATGGCCTTCGCCATGTACGACCAGTTGTCCTGCGGCAGGCGCACGCCCTTGGGGCGGCCCGTGGTGCCGGAGGTGTAGATGATCGTGGCGAGCTGGTCCTTGGAGATCGCCGCGACCCGCTCCTTGACGGCGGCCGGGTTCTTCTCCAGGTGGGCGGCGCCCCGGGCCTCCAGCTCGGCGAGCGTGAGCAGCCAGCCCTCGGGGTCGCCCTCGGCGGGGCCCGCGCCCTCGGCGTCGATCACCACGACGTGGCGCAGCTCGGGCAGCTCGGTCCGCTTCTCGCGCGCCTTGGCCAGCTGTGCGGCGTTCTCCGCGATCAGCACCCGGCTGCCGGAGTCGGCGACGATGAACGCGGACTCCTCGGCGTTGGTCTGCGGGTAGACGGTCGTGGTGGCCGCGCCGGCGCACATGATGCCGAGGTCGGCGAGGATCCACTCGACGCGCGTCGAGGAGGCGAGGGCGACCCGGTCCTCGGGGCTCAGCCCCAGCTCGATCAGGCCCGCGGCGATGGCGTAGACACGCTCGGCGGCCTGCCCCCAGCTGAGCGACTTCCACTCGTCGGGGCCCTCGCCGGAAGGAGCCGGCACGGGGTAGCGGTAGGCCTCGGCGTCCGGCGTGGCCGCCACGCGCTCCAGGAAGAGGTGCGCCACGGAGGGCGGACGGTTCTCGATCAAGGTCTGTGTGTCGCTCACGACATCCTCCGGGCCCACGACGGTGCGGCGAACTGGCTGGCGGCGGCTTCTGCTTCTTACGGCTGCTTCGTGTGTCTTCGTATGTCTTCGTCGTACGCGTGCTTCGTACGTCCACGGCGTACGCCTGCTTCGTACGACTACTTGCCCTGTCGGCTACTTGTTTAACTAGCGAGTAACCTACGAGTGGAGATCAGAGTAGAGCGCCGACGCCCGGTGCGTAAGGGGCATCTGCCGGTCACTTCCCGCGGACACCGCCTTCCCCGGACATGCCGCGGGCCCGGCGCGGTGGAGCGCCGGGCCCGTGGGGGCAGCGGCCGGGCCGGGGCCGGGCCGCTGGACCGGTTACTTCTTCGCCTTGCCCGGTCCGCTGTCGTCGCTGGAGAGCACCGCGATGAAGGCCTCCTGGGGCACTTCCACGGAGCCGACCATCTTCATCCGCTTCTTGCCTTCCTTCTGCTTCTCCAGGAGCTTGCGCTTACGGGAGATGTCACCGCCGTAGCACTTGGCGAGGACGTCCTTGCGGATGGCGCGGATGGTCTCGCGGGCGATGACCCGGGAGCCGATGGCCGCCTGCACGGGCACCTCGAAGGCCTGGCGCGGGATCAGCTCGCGCAGCTTGGCGACGAGCCGCACGCCGTACGCGTACGCCTGGTCCTTGTGCGTGACCGCCGAGAAGGCGTCGACCTTGTCGCCGTGCAGCAGGATGTCGACCTTGACGAGCTGCGCGGACTGCTCGCCCGTGGGCTCGTAGTCCAGCGAGGCGTACCCGCGCGTCTTTGACTTCAGCTGGTCGAAGAAGTCGAAGACGATCTCCGCGAGCGGCAGCGTGTAGCGGATCTCGACGCGGTCCTCGGAGAGGTAGTCCATGCCGAGCAGGACGCCGCGCCGGTTCTGGCACAGCTCCATGATCGAGCCGATGAACTCGCTGGGCGCGAGGATCGTGGCGCGCACGACCGGCTCGAAGACCTGGTCGATCTTGCCCTCGGGGAATTCACTCGGGTTGGTGACGACGTGCTCGGTGCCGTCCTCCATGATCACGCGATAGACCACGTTGGGCGCGGTGGCGATCAGGTCGAGGCCGAACTCGCGCTCCAGGCGCTCGCGGATCACATCGAGGTGCAGCAGCCCGAGGAAGCCGACGCGGAAGCCGAAGCCGAGCGCAGCCGAGGTCTCCGGCTCGTACACCAGCGCGGCGTCGTTGAGCTGGAGCTTGTCCAGGGCCTCGCGCAGGTCCGGGTACTCCGAGCCGTCCAGCGGATACAGGCCCGAGAACACCATCGGCTTCGGGTCCTTGTAGCCGCCGAGGGCCTCGGTCGCGCCCTTGTGCAGGGAGGTGATCGTGTCGCCGACCTTGGACTGGCGGACGTCCTTCACGCCGGTGATGATGTAGCCCACCTCGCCGACGCCGATGCCGTCGGCGGAGGTCATCTCGGGGGACGACACACCGATCTCCAGCAGCTCGTGCGTGGCCCCGGTGGACATCATCCGGATCCGCTCGCGCTTGTTGAGCTGGCCGTCGACGACTCGTACGTACGTCACGACGCCGCGGTAGGAGTCGTAGACCGAGTCGAAGATCATCGCGCGGGCGGGGGCGTCGGCGACGCCGACCGGCGGCGGGATCTCGGCGACGACCTTGTCCAGCAGCGCCTCGACGCCCATGCCGGTCTTCGCGGAGACCTTCAGCACGTCGGCGGGGTCGCAGCCGATGAGGTTGGCCAGCTCCTCGGAGAACTTCTCCGGCTGGGCGGCCGGCAGGTCGATCTTGTTGAGCACCGGGATGATCTTGAGGTCGTTCTCCATCGCCAGGTAGAGGTTGGCGAGAGTCTGCGCCTCGATGCCCTGGGCCGCGTCGACCAGGAGGATCGTGCCCTCACAGGCCGCGAGCGAACGCGAGACTTCGTAGGTGAAGTCGACGTGGCCCGGGGTGTCGATCATGTTGAGGATGTGCGTACTGCCCTGGTCGGGGCCCTCGTTCGGGGCCCAGGGCAGACGCACCGCCTGGGACTTGATCGTGATGCCGCGCTCGCGCTCGATGTCCATGCGGTCGAGGTACTGAGCACGCATCTGCCGCTGCTCCACCACCCCGGTGAGCTGGAGCATGCGGTCGGCGAGCGTGGACTTGCCGTGGTCGATGTGCGCGATGATGCAGAAATTGCGGATCAGAGCCGGGTCGGTACGGCTCGGCTCGGGCACATTGTTAGGGGTCGCGGGCACGCAGGGTCCTGTCTCTTGAGGCGCCTGTAGCCTCGGGTCGGATCTATACGTAGCTTCCATGGTCCCACGGGTGGGGCACTGCGCTCGGTTTGGGCCGGTCCGAGAGCGGCTGGTACCGTGGGCAGCTGTGTCTCGTAGCCCTCTCAAGCGTCGAGGCGCGTGTCATCACACCCATCTGCAGTACCTCTGCAGTACCTGAACCTGAGAAGGCTCTTTCGTGGCGAACATCAAGTCCCAGATCAAGCGGATCAAGACCAACGAGAAGGCGCGTCAGCGCAACAAGGCGGTCAAGTCTTCCCTGAAGACCGCGATCCGCAAGGCCCGCGAGGCCGTTGCCGCCGGTGACACCCAGAAGGCCGCCGAGCTCACGCGTGAGGCCACGCGCCAGCTCGACAAGGCCGTCTCCAAGGGCGTCATCCACAAGAACCAGGCCGCCAACAAGAAGTCGGCGCTTGCGACGAAGGCCGCGTCCCTCAAGGGCTGAACCCTTCTCCCCGGCCGGTGCGCCGGGGTCTGATCAATCCTTCCGCGAGGGTAATTCGAGCCCTCTACCTCGAATCGCGGTCAGACCACGCAGTACGCCACGCTGCGCCAATGCCCCCGGCCCACTCCGGGGGCATTGCTGTATCCGGGGGCGGGTTGTGTCCGGGGGCGCTGCTGTGCCCGGGGCGGGCTGCTGTGCCCGGGGCGGGCTGTGAGGGGTGTACCCCCTAGGGCGCGGCGCTGTGCTGCGGGCTGGGGTGAGGGGCCGGGGGGATTTTGCGGCCGGCCACGGCGTACCCCCTAAGGGGCGCGGGGAACTGCGCAACCAGCCACGACGTGCCCGTCACGAGCGCGACGGGCTCCGGGCCCAGCTCCGTCAGGGGCGCGGCAATGACGGCCCGAGCTGCCCGTAAGGGGCGCGGGGAACCGCGCGACCAGCCCGGGGGCGACCCGCAGGGGACGCCGATCGGCCGGCCCGGCGGGGGCGAACGCTAACGGCGCCCTGACCGCGCCGCCCGCGCAATCGCGACGACGGCCTTCTCCAAGGCGTACTCCGGATCGTCCCCGCCCCCCTTGACCCCCGCATCGGCCGCCGCGACGGCGATAAGCGCCTCGGCCACCCCGTCCGGCGTCCAGCCACGCATCTGCTGACGCACCCGGTCGATCTTCCAGGGCGGCATCCCCAGCTCGCGGGCGAGATCCGCGGGACGGCCACCCCGCGCGGAGGAGAGCTTGCCGATGGCACGAACCCCCTGCGCGAGCGCGCTGGTGATCATGACGGGGGCGACACCGGTCGACAAGGACCAGCGCAACGCTTCGAGCGCCTCGGCCGCCCGTCCCTCCACGGCCCGGTCGGCGACGGTGAAGCTGGAGGCCTCGGCCCGGCCCGTGTAGTACCGCCCGACGACCTCCTCGTCGATCGTGCCCTCGACGTCCGCCGCCAGCTGCGACACCGCCGAGGCCAGCTCCCGCAGATCGCTGCCGATCGAGTCGACCAGGGCCTGGCACGCCTCCGGGCTCGCCGAACGGCCGATGGTGCGGAACTCGCCCCGCACGAACGACAGCCGGTCCGCCGGCTTCGTCATCTTCGGGCAGGCGACCTCGCGCGCGCCGGCCTTGCGGGCCGCGTCGAGCAGGGCCTTGCCCTTGGCGCCGCCGGCGTGCAGCAGGACGAGGGTGATCTCCTCCGCCGGCGCCCCGAGGTACGCCTTCACGTCCTTGATCGTGTCCGCCGACAGGTCCTGCGCGTTCCGCACCACCACGACCTTGCGCTCGGCGAAGAGCGAGGGGCTGGTCAGCTCGGCGAGCGTGCCGGGCTGGAGCTGATCGGAGGTGAGGTCGCGCACGTCCGTGTCCGCGTCGGCGGCGCGGGCGGCTGCCACCACCTGCTGCACGGCGCGGTCGAGGAGCAGGTCCTCCTGCCCCACGGCGAGCGTGAGGGGAGCGAGCGGATCGTCGTGAACTGTCTTCCTGGCCATCGCGCCCAAGCATCCCACGCCCCACCGACAGCTGACCCCGGACACCGCGCCCCACCGACAGCCCACCCCGAGCACCGGCCCCACCGACAGCCGACCCCGAGCACCGCACCGCCCCCCACCGTGCCGTTCCCGGACGGGCGGCCCGGGGTCGGTGGTCGCCGGACGGGCGGTCCGGGGCGGGCGGTCGTCGGACGGGCGGCCCCGTGTCGGAGAATGGGCCGGTGACCGACGTACGACATGTCCTGGTGCTGCCCGACCGCGATGCCGCGGAGGACGTCGCCGAAGAGCTGCCCGACCGTTTCGGCGTCGCCGAGGAACCCCAGCTCGTCCGGGACGCGCTGGCCGGCGAGGACGACGCCGAGGACGCCCAGTGGCTGGTCGTGGTCGAGGACCCCGACGCCCGCCTCGACCCCGCGGCCCTCGACGCCCTGGCCGCCGAGCACGAGGGCTGGCTGGAGGTTCCCTAGGGGCCCCGGCGCCGGGAGGTCAGCCGCTCTTGGGGATGACCTGGATGTCGAGGTCGATGGTGATGCTGTGCCCGACGGCCGCGATGCCGCGCGCCAGCATCGTCTGCCAGGTGATCGTGAAGTCGTCGCGGTGCAGCTCGGTGGTGGCGCGGCAGGCCACCCGGGTCTCGCCCTCCAGCCCCTGCCCGACCCCGAGGTACTCGGTGTCCAGGGTGACGGTGCGGGTCACGCCGTGCAGCGTGAGGCCGCCCGAGACGGCCCAGCGGCTGCCGCCCTTGTGCACGAAGCGGTCGCTGTAGAACTCCATCGTCGGAAAGCGCCCCACGTCGAGGAAGTCGCCGGAACGCAGGTGGTCGTCGCGCATCCCCACCCCGGTGTCGATGGAGGCCGCGTCGATGACGACGTGCATCGCGGAGTCCTCCATCCGCTCGCCCATCCGTATCGCGCCCGCGAAAGTGTTGAACCGCCCGTGGATGCGGGCCAGCCCGATGTGCCGCGCGGAGAACGCGACCGAGGAGTGCAGGGGGTCGATCTCCCATTCCCCGGGTTCGGGGAGCGCGGGCGGCGGGGCCACCTGGAGCATGACGTCACCGAGCGAGGCGTGCGTGTCCTGGCCGACCGTGGCGCCTCCCCGGTACGGGGTGAACCCTTCCGCCGAGACCACAAGGCGGTACTCCCCCGCCGGGACGGTCGTCACGAACGACCCGTAGGGGTCCGTCCCGCCACCGACCACCTTGCGGCCCATGGCGTCCGACACGGCGAACTCCGCGTTGCGCACGGGTTCGTTGACGGGATCGAGCACCCGGCAGCTGAGCACCCCCGCGTTCGGCGGAACCGTGAACGCCGACATGAGTCCCGTCCGCCCCACCCGATTCGTACGGTTTCCCACCCAACGGCCGAACACGTGCGACACACCCCCGCGATCCTTGACAACACCTGCAAACTGCGACGAATAGGCATTCGATCACCGTTGTGGCTTTCGATGCAACACGGCCCTACATCACGGCAATGCTGCCGATGCGCTGGAACTGTCGCGACTGGCCCGAAATGGCCTCCGTGGGGGGTAAGAGTGAGAGTGGGTCCCGGGCGGACGGCGCGCTACGGCGGTCGGGTGGCGGCTTCGAGGCGCGGGGCCGACCTCGGGCCGGCGCTCACCACCGCGACCGCCCCGTCCACATCCGTGCGCAGCACCCGCGTCCCCTCGGCCCGCAGCGCCGCGACGGTGACGGGCGCGGGATGGCCGTACGAGTTGTCCGCCCCGCAGGAGATCAACGCCAGCCTGGGCGCCACCCTGCGCAGCAGCTCCGGGTCCTGGTGGGCCGAGCCGTGATGCGCCACCTTGAGCACGTCCACGGACGTCAGCGCCGCCCCGGCCGGGGTGCGCAACAGCGCGCGCTGCGCGGGCGGTTCGAGATCGCCGAGGAGCAGCAGCGTCAGTCCCGCGGTCCGCACGAGCAGCGTGACGCTCGCGTCGTTCGGCCCTTCGGGTGCCGTCACCGGCCCGGCCGGGGGCCAGAGCACCTGCCAGTCCAGTGGCCCCGCCCGGCGCCGCTCCCCCGCGACCGCCCGCGTCACCGGAACGCGCGCGGCGGCCGCCTGCTCCCGCACGAACTGAGCCTGCTCCGGCGGCTCCTGGAACCCCGTCGTCTGGATCACGCCCACCTCACGCCCCCGCAGCACTCCCGGCAGGCCCGCGACGTGGTCGGCGTGGAAGTGCGTGAGGAGCACCAGGGGCACCCGGGTGATCCCGAGCGAGCGCAGGCAGCGGTCGACCGCCACCGGGTCCGGGCCCGCGTCGACGACCACCCCGGCGCCGTCCCCCGCCGCCAGCACCGCGGCGTCGCCCTGCCCCACGTCGCACATCACCATGCGCCATCGCGGCGGCGGCCACCCCGCGATCACCCGTGTGAGGGGCGGCGGCTGAATGACCGTCAGCAGGAGCAGCAGCGCGCAGGCCGCGGCGAGCCACGGATGCCGGGCCAGGCGGCGGCCCACCAGGACGAGCCCCGCCGTGGCGAGCGCGAGCAGCAGTCCGCCACGCCATCCGCCCGGCCAGTCGACCCCGCTGCCCGGCTGCGCCGCGCCGGTGCGGGCGATCTCCGCGATCCACTCGACCGGCCAACTCGCGCACCACGCCAGCGCCTCGGCGACCGGCATCGCCACCGGCGCCAGGGCCAGCGCCGCGAACCCGAGCACCGTGGCGGGCGCGACGGCGAACTCCGCGAGCAGATTGCACGGCACCGCGACCACGCTCACGCGGGCGGCGATGACCGCGACGACCGGCGCGCACACCGCCTGCGCGGCCGCCGCCGCGGCCAGCGCGTCGGCGCACCGCGGCGGCATCCCCCGCCCTCGCAGCGCCGCGCTCCAGCGGGGTGCCAGGGTGAGCAGGGCGCCGGTGGCGAGCACGGAGAGCAGGAAGCCGTGGCTACGGGCCAGCCATGGGTCGTACAGGACCAGCAGCAGGACGGCGGCGGCGAGCGCCGGGATGAGCGATCTGCGCCGTCCGGTGGCGATGGCGAGGAGCGCGATGAGCCCACAGGCCGCGGCCCGCAGCACGCTCGGATCCGGTCGGCAGACGATGACGAAGCCCAGGGTGAGCAGCCCGCCCAGCAGCGCCGTCGTGCGCAGCGGAAGCCCCAGCTTCGGGGCGAGCCCCCGCCGTTCGACCCGCTGGGCGCTGCCCGGCGGCCCGATGAGCAGGACCAGGATCACAGTGAGGTTTCCCCCGCTGACGGCGAGCAAATGCGTCAGGTCAGTCGCCCGGAACGCCTCTTCCAGTTCGGCCGGTACCCGGGAGGTGTCCCCGACCACCAGCCCGGGGAGCAGCGCTCGGGCGTCGGCCGGCAGCCCGTCCGTGGCCTCCCGCAGTCCGCCCCGCAGCTCCCCGGCGAGCCGCTGCGCCCCGGACGGGCCCTCCACCACCTGGGGCGCCCACCCGCCGGTCACCCGCAGCACGGCCGCGACCTTGTCCCCCTGTGCCAACGGCGGCGCCAGCCGCGCCCGTACCCGCAGCCGGGTGGAGGGCAGCAGGGCCAGCCAGGCGTCACCGGGGCGGGACGCGGCAGGACCCTGTCGAGCCCCTTCCCCGTGCGGCGGGCCTTGGCCCCGGCTGCGGGGCGGGTCCGGTGCGCTCGCGGCGCCCGTGTTCTCGCCCCGCACGACGACCAGCACCGGAGTGCGCGTCACGGTCTCCGTGCCGTCCGCCTGCCTGACGCGGACGACGTCGGCGTGGAGCACCACCGAGGGCGGCATCGCGTGCGCGCTCGCCACCCGGGGTCTGGTCCGCCGGGGGTCCGACGTCACCACCACCTCCGCCTCCACCTGCGCGTATTCCTCGGCGAGGGCGGGGACGGGGCCTCGGTGGAGGTCCGCCCCGTGCAACGCCGCCGAGGCCGCGGAGGCGGCGGCGCACAGCAAGGTCGCCGCCAGGGAGAACCGCCCCCACGGGGACCCGCGGCCACGCCGCTGCCACCGGCCTCGGCGCCACCCCCGAGCCGTCCACGCCGCCAGCACCGCGCCGGCGACCGCCACGCAGACCGCCACCGTGGTGACCGCCCACCGCGGCGGGGCGTCCAGCATCAGAGCCGCCGCCGCCCACGCCGCCAGGGCGGGCGGCACCAGGCGGAGGTCCACCGGCCCCTCCTGCCGGGGGTGTGCGGCACCGAGACGGTGTCCCGAGGAGACGTGGACCTCCGCACGTGTCGCCCTGGACCGGGACCCCGGCGTCATGGCCGCACGAGATCCTGGAGATCGGCGAACCGCCGGTCCCCGATGCCGTTGACCTCACGCAGCTCTTCCACGGTGCGGAAACCGCCGTGTTCGGTGCGGTAGTCGATGATGTGCTGGGCCAGCACCGGGCCCACGCCGGGGAGTTCGTCCAGCTGCTCCGCGGTCGCCGTGTTCAGTCCGACCGGGCCCGTGGCGGCCGGCCCCGCGGCCCCCGCCGACCCCGCGGCCGCCGAACCCGCGCCCGCGGCCGTGCCGGTGCCGCCGCCCCCGGCGGGCGGTCGCGGCGCTCCGACCACCACCTGCTCGCCGTCCGTCAGGAACCGCGCGCGGTTCAGCCCCGCCAGGTCGGTGCCCGGGCGGGCCCCGCCCGCCGCCCGCAGCGCGTCCGCCACCCGGGAGCCCGCGGGGAGCCGGCGGACACCGGGGTGGCGGACCTTCCCGCTGACGTCCACGACAATCCCGCCGCCGCCCTGCCCGGCCGCCGCTCCCACCGCACCGCCCGTGTCGGCCGCCGCCCGCCCCGCCGGCGCCGGAGGTCCGGCCGAGGGAGCCGGTCGCGCGCCTCGATCGGCGGCTGCGCCCGCCGCGCGCACCACCTCCGGTGCTCGCACCGGTCGCGCCCGCCCTGTCCAGAAGTGCTGTGCCGCGAGGACGGCGGCGACGACCAGGACCACGGCGAGCGCGATGACGCCGCGCCGCTCCATGCCGCACCGCGACTGGAGCCACACCGGCAGCCGCTCCCGTACCGCGAGCCCCATCCGCTCCCGTCGCGAGGGCCCCGCCTGCGGATCCTCCAGCCCCGAAGCGGACTCCGCCTCCAGCAGCCCGCCGGGCCCCGCCTCCGGGGCAACCGGCCTCGCGCCCGCCGCGACGGGCTCGCCATGCGCCCGGCCCTCTCCCCCGTCCCCCGCGCGCCGCGCCCACGCCGGCACAGCGCCGGCCGAACGCGTCACGTCCAGCGGCTTCGCGCCCAACCCGGGTGCGGCAGGCGGTGGTTGCGGCTCGGCGAAGAGGCTCTCCGCCCGCAGCCGCACCGCCTCCGCCGAGGCCTGTCCGCGCCGGACCCGGCCCGGACCGCGGCCCCGGACGTGAGGGTGCTGTGCGCTGGCCCGGCGGTGGCGCGTACGGGCCTGGCGGTGCTGTGCGCGGCCGTCGGAGGCGCGGTCCCGGCCGGGACCACTCGTCACGGAAGCCGCACGGGAGGATGCTCGAAGTGAAGTCATGCCGACGACGGTAGGCACCGCGGCGACATTGTGTTGATCTTGGTCAATTCCGGGGGATTACCCGGCAGTTGTGGATAACTCCGTCACCCGCACGAAGGAAATCACCCTCTCATCGCGAGGGGACCAGCCCCTCATCGCGGGGAGACCACTGCCCCCAGCAGCCCGGGGCCCGTGTGCGCGCCGATCACCGCGCCCACCTCGCTGACGTGCAGCTCCCCCAGGCCGGGCAGCCGCTCCCGGAGGCGGTCCGCGAGGGCCGCCGCCCGGTCCGGCGCCGCCAGGTGGTGCACCGCGACGTCGACCCGGCCCGTCCCGGCTCGTTCGACGACGATCTCCTCCAGGCGGGCGATCGCCTTCGACGCCGTACGCACCTTCTCCAGCATGTCGATGCGGCCGCCGTCCAGCTTCAGGATGGGCTTCACGGCGAGCGCGGAGCCCAGCAGCGCCTGCGCGGCGCCGATGCGGCCGCCCCTGCGCAGATAGTCGAGGGTGTCGACGTAGAAGTACGCGGACGTGGCCGCGGCGCGCTTCTCGGCCGCCGCCACGGTCTCCTCCACCGAGTCGCCCGCCTCCGCGGCCTGTGCCGCCGCGAGGGCGCAGAAGCCGAGGGCCATCGCGACCATGCCGGTGTCCACCACCCGCACCGGCACCGGCGCGTCCTTCGCCGCGAGGACCGCGGCGTCGTACGTACCGGAGAACTCGGCGGACAGGTGCAGCGAGACGATGGCCGTGGCGCCGCCCTCGGCGACCTCGCGGTATGTCTCGGCGAAGACCTGGGGGCTCGGCCGGGAGGTGGTCACCGACTTCCGCTTCTGCAGGGCGAGGGCGAGGGAGCGGGCGGAGATCTCGGTGCCCTCCTCCAGCGCCTGGTCACCCAGGACCACGGTCAGGGGCACCGCGGTGATGCCGTGCCGCTCCATCGTCCGCTGCGGCAGGTAGGCCGTGGAATCCGTGACGATCGCGACATGGCGGGACATGAGCTGGAGGTTACCCGCCTGGACCACCGGGCGGCAGCCCGGCCCCCGATCCCCCTGGCTCGCCCCGTCCACCCGGTTTCCCGGGGGCACCCGGCGTCACGGGCGGTTCAGGTCGTGCTCTCGGGCTTGGCCTTCTTCTCCCACGGATAGGTGGGCCTCGCGGCGGGCGGCGTGATCGCGGGCCGCGCCGCCTCCCCGGGCTCCGGCGCCGCGGGCTCGGACCAGGACTGCTCGGTGTCCTTGGCGGGCTGCGCCGGGGGCTCGGGCCAGGCGGCCGCGGCCCGCGTCGGCGCCGGACCGGTGGTCCAGTGCCGCAGGGCGCCCGCCTCCATGTCGATCTGTGTGCTCAGCGCGTCCAGGTCGTCGTCGGCGAACCGGTGGGCGCGGTCGCGCGCCGACCACCGCAGCGAGTCGGCCGCCTTGACGATCCGCTCCGTGCGCTCCCGCAGGCCCGGGAGCCGCTCGGCCGTGGCGGCCTTGTCCGGGTCGCGCTCCAGGCGGCGCAGCTCGCCGTCCAGCTCGTGCCCATGGGCGCTGAGCCGGTCGAAGAGCCCGAGGGACTCCTTCAGGGAGGCGTCCTCGACCGCGCCCGCCCGCAGGACGTCCTGGGTGGCCCGCATCGAGGAGCGCAAGGACAGGCGCAGCTGGGCCAGTTCGCCCGCGGTGCCCGGCTGGGCGAAGCTCTTCGCGCGCAGGGTGGTGTCCTCCACCGTGCGGCGGGCCTCGGAGATGGTGCGGTCCACGCCCCGCTTGGCCGCCTTGACGACCTTCACCGTGGCATACACCCCCACCAGCAGGAACAGCACGACGAGCAGCGCCACGATCACACCCACGGCTTCCACATGACGCCCCTCTCCGAGTCCGGTCCCGCCCGCTCCGGCGGCGGTCCCTCCACCGTAAACGGAGAAGGCAGGTCGGAGGTTCCATCGGAACCCCCAACCTGCCCGTAAGGGAAGACCCCTATGCGCTACGCGGGAACGATGTTCACCAGCTTCGGCGCCCGCACGATCACCTTGCGGATGCCCGCGCCGTCCAGCGCGGCGACGACCTTCTCGTCGGCCAGGGCCACCTTCTCCAGCTCCTCGTCGGAGATCGACGGGGAGACCTCCAGGCGCGCCTTGACCTTGCCCTTGATCTGCACGACGCAGGTCACGGACTCGTCCACGACGTAGGCCGGGTCGGCGACCGGGAAGTCCTGGTGGACGACGGAGTCGCTGTGGCCCAGCTTGCGCCACAGCTCCTCGGCGATGTGCGGGGCCAGCGGCGCGATCAGCAGCACCAGGCGCTCGGCGACGGACCTCGGTACCGCCCCGCTCGCCTTCGTCAGGTGGTTGTTCAGCTCGGTGATCTTGGCGATGGCGGTGTTGAACCGCATGCCGTCCAGGTCCTGGCGCACGCCGTCGATCGCCTTGTGCAGGGCGCGCAGGGTGGCCTCGTCGACGTCCGTCTCGGCGACGTCCGCGACGGTGACCTCGCCGGTCGCCTCGTCGACGATCAGGCGCCACAGGCGCTGCAGCAGGCGGTACTGGCCGACGACCGCGCGGGTGTCCCAGGGGCGCGACACGTCCAGGGGGCCCATCGCCATCTCGTACAGCCGCAGGGTGTCCGCGCCGTACTCGGCGCAGATCTCGTCCGGCGTGACGGCGTTCTTCAGGGACTTGCCCATCTTGCCCAGCTCGCGCTTGACCTGCTCGCCCGCGAAGAAGAACTGCCCGTCGCGCTCCTCGACCTCGGCGGCCGGCACCGGGAAGCCGCGGCTGTCCCGGTAGACGTAGGCCTGGATCATGCCCTGGTTGTACAGCTTGTGGAAGGGCTCGGCGGAGGAGATGTGCCCCAGGTCGAACAGCACCTTGGACCAGAAGCGCGCGTACAGCAGGTGCAGCACGGCGTGTTCGGCGCCGCCCACGTACAGGTCGACGCCACCGGTGGGCTGTCCCTCGCGCGGGCCCATCCAGTACTGCTCGACGGCGGGGTCGACCAGCTGCCGGTCGTTGCCCGGGTCCAGGTAGCGCAGCTCGTACCAGCACGAACCGGCCCAGTTGGGCATGGTGTTGGTCTCGCGGCGGTACTTCTTGGGGCCGTCGCCCAGGTCCAGGGTGACGTTGACCCAGTCCTCGTTGCGGGACAGCGGGGTCTCCGGGGAGGTGTCCGCGTCGTCCGGGTCGAAGGTGCGCGGCGAGTAGTCGTCGACCTCCGGCAGCTCCAGGGGCAGCATCGACTCGGGCAGCGAGTGGGCGATGCCGTCCGCGTCGTAGACGATCGGGAAGGGCTCGCCCCAGTAGCGCTGGCGGCTGAACAGCCAGTCGCGCAGGCGGAAGTTGACGGTGCCCTCGCCGATGCCGCGGGTGGCCAGCCAGCCGGTGATGCGGGCCTTGGCGCCCGTGACGTCCAGGCCGTCCAGGGAGACCTCCTCGTTCGAGGAGTTGATCAGCTTCGCCTCGTAGGAGGAGAAGGCGTCGTCCCAGGCGCTGGTGTCGGTGCCGCGGCCGTCCGAGGGCTCCACCACGCAGCGCATGGGCAGGTGGAAGGCGCGCGCGAAGGCGAAGTCACGGCTGTCGTGCGCCGGGACGGCCATGATCGCGCCGGTGCCGTAGCCCATCAGGACGTAGTCGGCGATGAAGACCGGGACCTGCTCGCCGCTGACCGGGTTGGTGGCGTAGACGCCGGTGAAGACGCCGGTCTTCTCCTTGGCGTCGGCCTGGCGCTCCACGTCGGACTTGGAGGCGGCGAAGGCGCGGTACTTGGCGACGGCCTCGGCCGGTGTGGCGTGGCCGCCGGTCCACACCTCGTGGGTGCCCTCGGGCCAGGCCGCGGGGACGACCTTGTCGACCAGCTCGTGCTCGGGCGCCAGGACCATGTAGGTCGCGCCGAACAGGGTGTCCTGGCGGGTGGTGAAGACGGTGATGGCGTCGCCCTCGGTGCCCACGGGGAAGTTCACGCGGGCGCCTTCGGAGCGGCCGATCCAGTTGCGCTGCTGCAGCTTGATGGCCTCGGGCCAGTCCAGCGCGTCCAGGTCGTCCAGCAGGCGGTCGGCGTACGCGGTGATACGCATGTTCCACTGGCGCAGCTTGGCCTTGAAGACGGGGAAGTTGCCGCGCTCGGAGCGGCCGTCGGCGGTGACCTCCTCGTTGGCCAGGACGGTGCCCAGGCCCGGGCACCAGTTGACGGGCGCGTCGGAGGCGTAGGCCAGGCGGTACTGGCTCAGTACGTCGGCGCGCTCGGCGGCGTTCAGCTCGCTCCACGCGCGCGTGGAGCCAGGAACCACGCGATCACCGCTGTCGAACTGTGCGACCAGGTCGGCGATCGGGCGGGCCTTCTTGGCGTCGGCGTCGTACCAGGAGTTGAAGATCTGGACGAAGATCCACTGGGTCCACTTGTAGTAGTCCGGGTCGATCGTCGCGAACGAACGCCGCTTGTCGTGGCCCAGGCCCAGGGCGCGCAGCTGGGCCTTCATGTTCTCGATGTTGGCCTCGGTGGAGACCCGGGGGTGGGTGCCCGTCTGCACGGCGTACTGCTCGGCGGGCAGGCCGAAGGCGTCGAAGCCGAGGGTGTGCAGGACGTTGTGCCCGGTCATGCGCTGGAAGCGGGCGAAGACGTCCGTGGCGATGTACCCCAGGGGGTGGCCCACGTGCAGGCCCGCTCCGGAGGGGTACGGGAACATGTCCATGACGAACTTCTTGGGCTTGGCCGCCAGAGCGGCCTCGGCCTCGTCGCGCGCGGCCAGCTCACCGCTCGGGTTCGGCGCCTCGTAGGTGCCCTCGGCGTCCCAGAAGTCCTGCCAGCGTGCCTCGATGTCAGCGGCCAGAGCGGCCGTGTAGCGGTGCGGCGCGGCCACCTCGGAGGCGGCGGCAGAATTCGTTTCGCTCATGATCCTCAAAGCTCCATCGATCGTCTCTGCCTGCGGAATTGACCGTGTGGGTCAAACAAAAATGCCCCTCGCACAGGAGGGGACGCCGCGCCGATGCCGACCGCGATTCAGCGGCGGTCGGGAGTGATCAGCGCGGCCCGCCAAGCAGAAGGCGTACGGCACGCATGGCGTCAGGGTACCGCAGCCCTCCCGCGGCCCGCGACGAGCCGGCGGGCGGGGTGGCGCGGGTCTGCGGGCGGGGTTGCGCGGGCCGGCGGGCGGGGCGCCGGACTGCCGCGCCCGCGACCTTTGGCCAATGATTACTCCGCGTACCGCCCACTATCGGGGCAACACCACGAGCACATGACCCTTTGATAACAACGCAATAACTCAAACCTCGTACCCACCGGTATGGAGCGACTTAGCATGCGGCGGGACCGAACCTTTCGGAGCCGCCCCCATGAACTCATCGCACCCTCATCGCCGCAGCCGTCTGCTCGGCGCCGGAGCACTGCTGCTGATACCCCTGCTCGTCCTCGCGGGCAGTGACGGCTTCCGGGCCGCCCTGGACTTCACCACCGGCGTCCTGTGCCTGGTCTCCCTCACCGCGGCCGTGGTGTGGGGCCTGGTCGCCACCGACCGCCTCTTCCTGCGCTCGCGCCAGCGGCTGCTCGCCCAGGCCGTGCACCGGGCCACGGCGGTCGCCTCCGTCGGCTTCCTGCTGCTCCACGGCACCGTCAAGGTCGCCCTGGACCATGTGCCGCTCCTCGGCGCCCTGGTGCCCTTCGGACTGGGCGTCACCGGCGGCGCCGGGCTCATCGGCCTCGGCTCCCTCGCGGGGCTGCTCATGGTGGTCACAGGGGTCACCGGCGCCCTGCGCAGCGCCTTCGCCTCCCCCGCGCGGGTCGCCTCGCGCTGGCGGGCGCTGCACACGCTGGCCTACCCCGCCTGGTGCGCGGCGCTCGTCCACGGCCTGTACGCGGGCCGGCCGCCGAAGCCGTGGGTGATCACCATGTACTGCCTGTGCCTCGTCGCCGTCGCCGGGGCCGTGGCCCTGCGCGCGGCACCACCGCCCGTCAAGCGGGAGGTCGCCGCCCGCCTCCTGGCCCTGCTCGAACCGGAGCGCGGCACCCCGCCGCCCCCGGGCCATCCTCCCGTACGAGGCCCCCTGTTCCCGCCGCTGCCCGACGCGAGCCCCGAGCGCGCCCCCGCCCCCGGTCCCGTCGCCGGCATCTGGGCGGCCTACCGGGCGCTGACCGAGCCCGCGCGCCCCGCCGGCCCCCCGCCACCGCGCGCGGAACCCGCGGAGCGCTGGCCCACCCCCTGCCCGCCCCCGCCCGCGCAGGCCCCGTACATCCCCCCGCAGCCCGCGTACGACACGGCGCGGTGGCCCCGCCACGACTCCGGGTGCGACAGCGGCCCCGCCACCGAGCCGCTGCCCCGGCCCTATCAGGCCCCCAGCACGGGCGAGCCCTGGAACGCCGCCACCGGAGGCCACCCGTGAACGCGCCGCTGCCCGACGTCCCCGAGGTCCGCGTCGTCGGCCTCCCCCTGCTCACCTCGGGTTTCGACCTCGTCGAACGCCTGGACCTGACCATGCACCTGAAGGTGCACGGCCCCCTGGAGCCGATGGCGGGCGAACCGCTCGCCCGCCTCGCCGAGCACATCGCGCTGCGCGGCCGCGGCGGCGCCGGGTTCCCGTTCGCCCGCAAGCTGCGGGCCGTCGCCGAGGCGGCGATACGCCGCGGGGTGCGCCCCGTGGTGGTCGTCAACGGCAGCGAGGACGAACCCGCCTGCCGCAAGGACACCGTCCTCATCAACCGCGCCCCGCACCTCATCCTGGACGGCGCCCTGCTCGCCGCGGAGGCCCTCGGCGCCCGCACCCTCGTCATCGGCGTGACCCGCGACTCCACCGAGGCCTCGATGCACGCCGCCCTCGCCGAGCGCGGCCTCGGCAACCGGCGCGGCTCGGCCCTGCGCGCGCGGGTGCAGCGCAATCCGGTGCGCATGGTCACCGGCGAGTCCTCCGCCCTCGTCCGCTCGGCCGACGGCGGCCCCCCGCTGCCGCCCGGCCGCAAGGTGCGTACGTCCGACTCCGGGGTCGGCGGCGCGCCCACGCTGCTCTCCAACGCGGAGACCTTCGCCCAGCTCGCCGTGGCCGCGCGGATCGGCGCCGACCGCTACGGCCGCACCGGGCTGCGCGAGGAGCCCGGCACGGTCCTGCTCACCCTCTCCGGAGCGGTCGCCCGGCCGATGGTCGTGGAGGTCCCCACCGGAGTGCCCCTGCGGTACGTCCTCCAGCTCGCCGGCACCCCGCCGCTCCCCCAGGGCGTGCTGACGGGCGGCTATCACGGCAAGTGGCTGGACAGTGTCACCGCGCACGACGCGGTCGTCTCGCGCGCCGGCCTGGAGGCCTGCGGCGGGACGCTGGGGGCGGGCGCGATCCTGCCGATCGGCGAGGGCACCTGCCCGCTCGGCGAGTCCCTGCGGGTCGCCCACTGGCTGGCCGGGGAGAGCGCCGGGCAGTGCGGTCCCTGCTACCTCGGCCTGCCCGCGGCGGCCCGCGGCCTCGCGGACGTGCTCCAGGGGGGCGGGCCGACCGCCCTGGAGGCGCTGCGCGAGGTGACCCGGGCCGTGAAGCGGCGCGGGGCGTGCAAGCACCCCGACGGCTCCGCGGCCTTCCTGGAGTCCACGATCGCGGCGTTCACGGACGACCTCGCGGCACATGTCCTGGGGGACGGTTGCGGCCGCCCCGTCGAGGGCGTCCTGCCGCTCCAGGCCGAGGCTCCCCCGGTCACGGCGCCCAGCGGGCGCAAGCTGGCCGTCGACTGGACCCTGTGCGAGGGGCACGGGCTGTGCGCGGACATCGTCCCGGAGCTGATCCAGCTCGGCCCGGACGGCTTCCCCTCCGTGGCGGAGGCCTCCGTACCGCGCTACTCCGAGGCACGTGCCTCGCGCGCGGTGCGCCGCTGCCCGGCGCTCGCCCTGCGCATCGAGGAGGACCCGAAGGCGGCGCCCCCTGCCCGGCCCTCTCCGCCCGCCGCGCTCCCGCCCGGCCGGGGCCGGCGGGCGCTCGGCAGCGGGCGGCAGTGAGCGGCAGTGAGCGGCAGTGAGCGGCGGAGAAAGCGCCGGAAACGAGAAGTGGGCCACCCGATCCGGGTGGCCCACTCTCATCTGCTGTGGAGCTAAGGAGAATTGAACTCCTGACCTCCTGCATGCCATGCAGGCGCTCTACCAACTGAGCTATAGCCCCTTGCTGCGTCCGCCCGGTTTCCCCGGCGGCTCCGCCAACATTACACGGTCATACCCGTGCTCCACCAAATCGTTTCCGGTCTGGACCGATACCGCCCGATAAGGCCGGTACTGTCAGCCTGCGTGACCGTGATCGCGTTCGCCGCCACCCGCCGCCGCGTCCCGCTGGCCGCCGGGGCCTGCCTGCTCTCCTTCACGGCCTTCTGGCTCGCGCAGCGCGCCGCCGATGTCTCGATGATCGACCTCATGGTCTACCGCGCCGAGGGCGAGACGGCGCGCGCGGGCGGTGACCTCTACGCGCTGCGCACCACCGAAGCCCATCTGCCGACCACCTACCCGCCGTTCGCGGCGCTCCTGTTCACGCCGCTGACCCTCCTGGAGATCCCGGACATGCGCGCCCTGGCGACCCTGGGCAACCTGTTCCTCCTGTGGGCGTTCGTCGCCCTGTCCCTGCGGCTCGTCGAGGAGGGCGGCCACGCGCGCGTGGAGCACGTCCGCGCGGAGAGCGCCCTGTGGGTGTCGGCGGCCGCCGTCTGGTGCGAGCCCGTGTGGACGACGCTGCGCTACGGACAGATCAACCTGCTGCTCGCCGTCCTCGTCCTGTGGGACCTGTCCCGGCGGCCCGGGCACCGCTGGACGGGGGCGGGCATCGGCATCGCCGCGGCGGTCAAACTCACCCCCGGCCTCTTCGCGGTGTTCCTGCTGCTGACCGGGGCCGCGCAGGCACTGCGGCGCGGCGGGTGGCGGCCCCCGGTACGGCACGCGTGCGTGGCGGTCGTCTCGTTCGCCGGTGCGACGCTCCTCGCGGGGGTCGTCCTGCCCCGCGACTCGTGGCGGTTCTGGACCCGGATGGTCTTCGAGGCGGGCCGGGTCGGGCTCGTGGAGGACACCGCCAACCAGTCGCTGCGGGGTGTCCTCGCGCGGCTCCTGCACACCACCGAGCCCGGCGTCTGGTGGATGGTGTCGGCGGCGGCGTGCGGTGCGCTCGGCCTCGGCGTCGCGGTGGCCGCCGCGCTGCGCGGGGAGCGGGCCCGGGCCACGCTGTCCTGCGCGGCGACGGCGCTCCTGGTGAGCCCGGTGTCGTGGTCGCACCACTGGGTGTGGTGCGTGCCGATGGTGCTGCTCCTGGGGACCGAGGCGGCCCGCCGGGGCGGCCGGGTCCGCTGGACGGGCGCCGGAGCCGTCTTACTCGTCTTCTGCTCGTACGCCCTGTGGTGGGTGCCGCACGGAGCCGGTCGACTCGAACTCGGCCAGAATTATGGCCAGATGACGCTGTCCGCCCTCTACGGAGTGACCGCTTTGGGGTTTTTGCTGACCGAGGTCACGCGGTGGCGAACGAGTAGAACCGCTTGAGGGTGCAGTGCTCGTCGAGCAACCGGCCGTAGATCGGCTCCCCTTCGAGCTCCCGGTAGGTCTCGATGGGGTCGCCTTTTATGATCAGCGCGCGGGCGCATTCCTCGCACCAGTACTGGTACTCGGCGTTGACCGGCTCCATGTCGCGGACGATCGGTGTGCCACTGCCGCACCAGTCGCATTTCCGCCTGTGTGCACCCATCGATCAGCTCCAGCTGTGGCCGCAGGCGGTACAGACGTAACTGACCCCGCCGTTGTCACCGAGTACTTGGGCGACGTGGGCCGAGCCGCAGGAAGGACACTTGAGGAGCGTTCGGAGCGCGGCACGGCCTCGTGTCGCCGCCGCGTCGAAGAGGCGGTCGACCTCTTCGAGGATGCTCGCAGGCATCGCGCTCTCCCTCCCTCGGGCTGCGTCCCCTTCCGGCCGTTTGATTCTGCCACGCTCCGAGCGGGCCGGTCAGCGACGCCTTCGTACCAGTCCGGACACGGCACCGACGCCGAGAGGCCGGCGAGCGCGTGGCGGCACAACAGAAAATCCCGCCCCCTGACGGGGACGGGATTTCCGAACTGTGGAGCTAAGGAGAATTGAACTCCTGACCTCCTGCATGCCATGCAGGCGCTCTACCAACTGAGCTATAGCCCCTTGCCCCACGCGGATCGAGCCGCGTGGTGTCCCGGCCCGCTCTGCGGGCCGAACAAGAAGAACTTTAGCCTGCGACCAGCCGGAATGTGAAATCCGGGTCCGGTGCCCGCCCGACCGGGCGGCCGAGCGGTCCGCGGGCGCTCAGTCGTCGTCGCCGAGCACCGGCTCCGGCAGCGTGCCGGCGTTGTGCTCGAGCAGGCGCCAGCCGCGCGCGCCCTGGCCGAGGACCGACCAGCAGCAGTTGGAGAGACCCCCGAGCCCTTCCCAGTGGAGGGACTCCAGACCGAGGAGGCGACCGATCGTGGTGCGGATGGTGCCGCCGTGGCTGACCACGACCAGCGTGCCGTTGTCGGGCAGCTTGTCCGCGTGGCGCAGCACGACGGGCGCGGCGCGGTCGGCGACCTCGGTCTCCAGCTCGCCGCCACCCCGGCGCACCGACTCGCCGCGCTTCCACGCGGCGTACTGCTCGCCGAAGCGGGCGATGATCTCGTCGTGCGTCAGGCCCTGCCACGCACCGGCGTACGTCTCCCGCAGGCCCTCCTCGTACGTGACGGGGAGGCCGGTGACGGCGGCCAGCTCGCTCGCGGTGGCCGCCGCCCGCTTGAGGTCGGACGCGATGATCGCGTCCGGCTTCAAGGAGGCGAGCAGCCGGGCGGCGCGCCTGGCCTGGTGGACACCCGTGTCGGTCAGCTCGATGTCCGTGGAGCCCTGGAAGCGGCGCTCAAGGTTCCAGGCCGTCTGGCCGTGCCGCCACAGGATGATCCGGCAGCCGCGGTTGTTCACCGAAGCTCACCGTCCAGGTCAGCCTCCTCGGCCCGCTGCTGCTCGGCGTGCTGGGCGGCCTTGCCGCGGGTCGCCTTCGCCTCCTCGGGCAGGTCGATCTCGGGGCAGTCCTTCCACAGGCGCTCGAGCGCGTAGAAGACGCGCTCCTCGCTGTGCTGGACGTGCACGACGATGTCGACGTAGTCGAGGAGGATCCAGCGGGCGTCGCGGTCGCCCTCACGGCGGACCGGCTTGGCGCCGAGCTGCTTGTTCAGCTGCTCCTCGATCTCGTCGACGATCGACTTGACCTGGCGGTCGTTGGGCGCGGAGGCGAGCAGGAAGGCGTCCGTGATGGAGAGCACGTCGCTGACGTCGTACGCGATGATGTCGTGCGCGAGCTTGTCGGCAGCCGCCTGGGCGGCGACGTTGATGAGCTCGGTGGAGCGGTCCGTGGCGGTCACTGGTGAGCTTTCCTTCAGATGGTCAAGACACCCCCAGGGTCTCACGGACCGCCGCCCCCGCCCCAGACGATTGCGTCACCGCCTCCGCGACCCACGCTCTCACCTCGTCGCGTAGTCCTGTCCGAGGATCACGGAGACGTCGGCGTTCGCCGTGGTGCGGCCCTTGCGGACGGCGCCGGTGGGCAGGCCCAGGGTCTTGGCGACCTCGGTGGCCTGCGCCTTCCGCGCCGCGTCGGCGTAGGTGACCCGGGAGGCGGTCCTGGCGGCGGAGCCCGCGCCGCCGTCGACGAAGGTGTAGCCGCCGTTGACCAGGGAGATCCGGGCCTCCTGCGCCGCGCCCTTGGCACCGGAGGCGTTCGTGACGGCGACCCGGACGGCCGCGCCCTGCTCGGGGCTCTTCACCGCGCCGCCGAGGATGTCCTTGACCACCCGGTCGCCGGCCTGGTCGGCGAGGGTGCCGTCCGCCCGTACGGGGAGCAGCGTCGTCTTGTAGTCGCCGCCCTTCGCGCGTTCGGCGAGCTTGGCGAGGAAGGCGCCGAGGTCCTTCTCCTTCAGCGAGGGGTCGAGGATCTGGGTGAGCGACTCCACGGTGGTCGTGGCCGCCTGCGGGTCGGAGGAGAGCTTGCGCAGGACCCCCTGCATGACCTGGCCGAAGCGGGCGAGCTGCGCGCTCTCGCTCTCGCCGGACGCGCGGTAGGTGGCGTAGGCGACGGCCATCGGCCCGCTCAGGGTCTGCCGCTCGCCCTTCTTCACCAGGGGCGCCTCGCCATTCCCGGCCTTCGGGTCGGGCACGTCGGTGTCGGTGTCGACGTCGATGTTGCCGACGAGCTCCACGAGGTTGTCCAGATACGGGGTGTCCAGGCGCCAGGTGCCCTCGACCTCGGTGCCGAGGACCGTGTCGATGGCCTCCCTGGTGCCCGTCGAGCCGTCGTCGTCGACGGACTTGCCGAGCGTCGTGGCGCTGCCGTTGTCGTCCGAGACGGACAGGGAGTTCGGGAGCAGGACGGTGGCGCCCTGGCCGGTGGTGGTGTTGTTCACCAGGAGCGCGGTGGAGGTGCCGCCGGCCTTGGTGTTGTGCAGGTGCAGGACGATCACGTCGCGCTTCTGCGGTCCGCCCGCGCCCGCGGCGCCGTCCTCGCCGCCCGACCGGCCCGGCAGCAGGCCCGCGAACCAGAGGTAACCGACGCCGCCGGCGACGACCAGGGCGAGGACCACGGCGAGCGCGACGACGCGGGAGCGTCCACGCCGCTTGGCCTCCTCGCGCCGCTCGGTGCGGCTCTCGGTGAACTTCAGCCAGTCGATGACGTCTTCGGAGTCCTCGTCGGGCTCCTCGATGAACGAGAACTGCTCGGTCTTGTAGTCCGGCTGCGACGCCGTCCGCGGCTGCGGCTCTGACTCCGGCTCCGGTTCCGGTTCGGGCGGAAGGTCCTGCGGGGGCTGCTGGGCCTGCGGTTGCTGCTGCTGAGGGACCCAGGCGGTGTTGTCGTACGAGGTCGCGGCGGGGGCCTGCGCGTCGTACGCCTGCTGCTGCGCGCCGGCGTACGGGTCGTACCCGTACCCCTGGTACTGCTGGGGCACCTGCGGCTGCTGAGGCGCCTGGTACTGCTCGGGCGCTTGAGACTGCTGGGGCACCTGGGGCTGCTGCCTGTGCTGCTGCCTGTGCTGCTGCCCCTGCGGCTGCCGCACCAGCTGATACACCGGCTGCCCGTACTCGTCGTACCCGACGACCTCGTACTGATCGACCCCGTACTGGTCGGCCCCGTACGGGTCGCCCCCGTACTGGGCACCCCCGTACTGGTCGGCCGCGTACGCACCCCCGTACTCGCCCGCATACGGGTCGCCGCCCGCATAAGGGTCGTACTGTCGGTCGTTCACCGGTGGTGCCCCTCTCGGCTCATTCGCCGCGGTACAGCTCGCGCTTGTCGATGTAACGCACCACGCCGTCCGGCACGAGGTACCAGACAGGATCGCCCTTGGCGACCCGCGCGCGGCAGTCCGTGGACGAAATGGCCAGGGCCGGCACCTCCACCAGGGAGACACCGCCCTTGGGGAGGCCGGGGTCGGCCAGGGTGTGGCCGGGCCGGGTCACACCGATGAAGTGCGCGAGGGAGAACAGCTCTTCCGTGTCCCGCCAGGTGAGGATCTGGCCGAGGGCGTCGGCGCCCGTGATGAAGAAGAGGTCCGTCTGCGGATTGAGGGCCCGCAGGTCCCGCAGCGTGTCCGTGGTGTACGTCGCCCCGCCGCGGTCGATGTCGATGCGGCTCACGGAGAACTGCGGGTTCTCCGCGGTCGCGATGACCGTCATCAGATAACGGTCCTCGGCCGGGGACACCCGCTTGTCGCTCTTCTGCCACGGCTGCCCGGTCGGCACGAACACCACCTCGTCCAGGTGGAACTGCGCGGCGACCTCACTGGCCGCCACGAGGTGTCCGTGGTGGATCGGGTCGAACGTGCCGCCCATGACGCCGAGGCGGCGCTTGCCGTTGCTCACCGGACCGGTCCCCGGAAAGTTCTCCGGACCGGTAGGCATGTCCTGCTCTCCCATGCGTGCAGACCCTACCGGCCCGGCCGAGGGGCCCCGCTCCGGTCCCGCCGGTTCCCGGGGTCGCGGCGGTCCCGGCGGTTCCTAGCGGTCCCGGTTGAAGCGCGTGGTGATCCACAGGAGCAGCAGGAGGGCGGCGAACGCGCCGCCACCGGTCAGGAGGGGGCTGAGGCTTTCGTGGTTGCCACCGTGCTCGCCGCCCTCGGAGGCGAGAGTGACCAGCTGGGCGGCGGTGCTGTGGAGGCTCATCTCAGGCAGGACCTATCCGGGGGTGGGATGGACGTAAGGACTTCCGGGCCATCGTATGCGGGGGCCCGGCTCCGGCTCACGCCGACTCAGCTCTCGCGGCCGTCGCCGCCGTCTCGCGGGCCCCGCCCGTCGCCCCGATGGCCCTGCTCGCCGCCGGGCCCGCCCGGCTGGTCCTCGTCCCCGCCCCGGCGGTACCCGCGCAGCAGGAACCACCCCACGAGGACGCACCCGACGACCATGACGATCAGCACGATCCGCAGCAGATTGCCGGCTCCCTGCTGCTCGGCGGCCTTGGCCGCCTCCGTGAACCAGGCTGCCCCGGCGTTGTGCTCCATGACGGAAGACTCCTTCTGTGCGCTGCCCTGTCACGGTATCTCCGCCTAGGCTGGGCCCCACCTCGGGGGCATGAGGAGGATCAGACATGGGGGAATCGGCATGACCGACGGCAACCACCACGACACCGGCGCGCGCGGCGAGGGCCACGAGCGCGTGCCGGGCCGGCAGCGCAGGCGTTTCCCCGGCATCTCCTCGCGGGCCTACGAGCATCCGGCGGACCGCTCGGCCCTGGTGGCCCTGCGCAAGCTCAGCGGTTTCGACACGGTCTTCAAGGCGCTCAGCGGTCTGCTGCCCGAGCGGAGCCTGCGGCTGCTGTTCCTCTCGGACTCCGTGCGGGTCTCCGACGCGCAGTTCGCCCACCTCAACACCATGCTGCGGGACGCCTGTTACATCCTGGACCTGGAGAAGGTCCCGCCGATGTACGTCAACCAGGACCCCAATCCCAACGCGATGTGCATCGGCCTGGACGAGCCGATCATCGTCGTGACCACCGGCCTCGTGGAGCTGCTGGACGAGGAGGAGATGCGGGCGGTCGTCGGCCACGAGGTGGGGCACGCCTTGTCCGGCCATTCGGTGTACCGCACGGTCCTGCTGTTCCTGACCAACCTCGCGCTGAAGGTCGCGTGGATCCCGCTGGGCAATGTCGCGATCATGGCGATCGTGACGGCGCTGCGGGAGTGGTTCCGCAAGTCGGAGCTGTCCGCCGACCGCGCGGGCCTGCTGGTCGGCCAGGACATCAAGGCCTCCATGCGCGGCCTGATGAAGCTCGCGGGCGGCAACCACCTGCACGAGATGAACGTGGACGCGTTCCTGGAGCAGGCCGAGGAGTACGAGGCCGGGGGCGACCTGCGCGATTCGGTCCTGAAGATCCTGAACGTCCTGCCGCGCACGCACCCGTTCGCCACGGTGCGCGCCGCCGAGCTGAAGAAGTGGGCCGAGTCCCGCGACTTCCAGCGGATCGTGGACGGGCACTACCCGCGCCGCGACGAGGACAAGGACACCTCGGTCTCCGACTCCTTCCGGCAGTCGGCAGCCGCGTACGCGGACGACGTGCGCAGCAGCAAGGACCCGCTGATGAAGCTGGTCAGCGACCTCGCGGGCGGCGCGGGGGACCTGGGCGGCAAGCTGCGCGGGAAGTTCACGGGGCAGGGCGGCCAGGACACCGACCGCCCCTCGCCGGACAAGTAGGGCGCCGGACCCGGGCGTCCACCGGGGGTCGGTCAGAGCGAGGGCTGGGCGGCGGCCGCCAGCGAGCCGCACAGCGCCGTCACCCGCCCGGTGGCGTACGGGTCGGTGCCGGCCGGGCCACCCGCCTTCGCCCGCTCCCCGGCGAGCAGCGGCCGCAGCTGGTTCGCCGAGTCGGCCGCGCAGGTGAGCGGCCCGGCCTGGGTCGTGGAGGCGGCCAGCTCGGCCCGGTGCGTCCGCAGGTCGTCGCGGTCGAAGCGGAAGTGCAGCTCACGCCGGACGGTGAACAGGGACGCCTTGGCCCCGCCCGTGCCCAGGGGCCGCAGCGCGTAGACGAAGGTGTGGTCCGCGCTCACCTCCAGGGTGTCGCGGTCCGTCTCGGCGAGCCGCAGCGTGCCCCGGACCCTGACCTGCTGATCGGCGAGCTTGGTCCTCGTCGGGTCGAACCGCACCAGCCAGCCGGTCGGCGCGTGCCGCCCGTCGGCGGCCGGCCGGGTGAAGCTCTGGTCGAACTGCCCGAACTGCCGCGGGTCGAGGAGCATCCGCACGGAGCGCGGTGAGCCGCCGGTGAGCGTGGCGGGGTCGAGGGAGGAGGCGACCAGGTAGTCCTTGGCGGTGGTCAGGGCGGCCGTCACCTGACTGTCCGAGAAGTGCGCGGTGCGGTGCGCGTCGGGCACCTCGATGCCGCCCGCGCCCGCCCGCAGGCGCCCGGCGGGGCTGTGCGCGTACAGCTCGGCGACCTTCGCGGAGCCGGGCACACGGCCCTGCGGGGCGAGCGGGATCACGGTCATCCGCAGTGACTCGGAGCGCTTGGGCCCAGGGCCCTGGTAGGGGTGGCGGATGCCCATGAAGATCGCCGTGCCGAAGGCCAGGGCGATCAGGACGACGAGGAGGGCGGCCTGCCGGGACAGGCCGCGGTGGAGCACCGGGATGCGGCGCACGGCGCGCGTGTGGTCGCCCATGCGCTCCCGCGCGGAGAACTCCTGCAGGCGCGCAGCCCGTACGAACGACTCGTCGAAGACGACCGAGCCGTACTCGTCCTCACCGCCGCCGGGAGCGCCCTCGGGGGCTCCGGCGGGTGGCTCTGCCGGCCCGCCCATACCTTCAGAGTAGGTCGGCGGGCGGCCGGGTAAACGCCCCACCGCACATCGGGTTCCGCCCCGGGCTCACGGGGTGCGGGGCTCCGCCGGGACGGCCGGACGGCCGAATTCCGCCGGGGCCGAGGAGGTCGAGGTCAGCTCCTTCCCGGCGGTGTCGGCGGTCGGCCCCCTTCCGGTGGAGGCGGGGGCCGGCACGTGGTCCTGGCGCTCCGAGGAGGCTCCCCGGTAGACCGCGGCGAAGGCCAGGGCGACCATGCCGACGCCCAGCAGGAGGGCGAGCACCCAGGCGACGGGGCGGTGCCAGCGGGCCGGGTGGCGGCCGGGGCGGCCGTAGCCGTCGGGGTCGTCGGCGTCGTCGATGTGGGCGTCGTCGAAGTCGTCGGGGCCGTACCCGGTGCCGTCGTGGAGGCCGAGGACGTCGTCGTAGAAGTCGTCGTCCGCCGTGTCGTGGCCCGGGCGGCGGGGGCGGCCCCGGCGCGCTTCCGCCTCGGAGGCCTCGGCGCGCGCCTGGGCGGCGGCCAACAGCCGCTCCACGGCCGACGGTTCATGGATCGCAGCGGCCCGGACGAAGTCCTCGTCGAAGACCACGGAGGCGAACTCTTCGTCCGCGCCCCCGCGGTCGCGCTCGTCGTCGGGCTCCCGGCCGTCAGGGAACGACGGCGTGCCCCCCACGTCCTCCGGCACCCTTCCAGCCTAGACCTGGAAGGGGCAATTTGGGCAGGGCGCAAGGGAATTCGGCGTGCGCGGATCTCACCGCACGTGGCCGTCGCCCGTCACGATGTACTTGGTGGAGGTCAGCTCGGGCAGTCCCATCGGGCCGCGCGCGTGCAGCTTCTGCGTGGAGATGCCGATCTCGGCGCCGAAGCCGAACTGCCCGCCGTCGGTGAAGCGCGTCGAGGCGTTGACGGCGACCGTCGTGGAGTCCACGAGCTGCGTGAAGCGGCGCGCGGCCTGCTGGGAGGTGGTGACGATGGCCTCGGTGTGTCCCGAGGTCCACAGCCGGATGTGCTCGACGGCCTGCTCCAGGGTGTCCACGACGGCGGCGGCGATGTCGTAGGAGAGGTACTCGGTCTCCCAGTCCTCGGTGGTGGCGGGCACGACGGTGGCCTTCGTCGCGTCGCCGTACGCGAGGACGCGCTCGTCGGCGTGGACGGTGACGCCGGCCTCCGCGAGGGCGTCCAGGGCGCACGGCAGGAACGCGTCGGCGATGTCCTTGTGCACCAGCAGGGTCTCGGCGGCGTTGCAGACGCTGGGGCGCTGCGCCTTGGAGTTGATCAGGATGTCGACGGCCATGTCGATGTCGGCCGCCGCGTCCACGTAGACGTGGCAGTTGCCTGTGCCGGTCTCGATGACCGGGACGGTGGACTCCTCGACGACGGTCTTGATGAGCGAGGCGCCGCCGCGCGGGATGAGCACGTCCACGAGGCCGCGGGCGCGCATCAGCTCCCGCACGGAGTCGCGGCTCTCGCCCGGCACCAGCTGGACGGCGTCGGCGGGCAGCCCGGCGCCGTGCACCGCGTCGCGCAGGACGCGCACCAGCGCGGTGTTCGACTCGTACGCCGACGACGAGCCCCGCAGGAGCACGGCGTTGCCGGACTTCAGGCACAGGACGGCGGCGTCCACGGTGACGTTCGGGCGGGCCTCGTAGATGATCCCGACGACGCCGAGGGGGACGCGGACCTGGCGCAGGTCGATGCCGTTGGGGAGCGTGGAGCCGCGGACGACCTCGCCGACCGGGTCGGGCAGGGCGGCCACGTCCCGCACGTCGGCGGCGATGGCGCGGACCCGCTCGGGGGTGAGGGTGAGCCGGTCGACGATCGCCTCGTCGGTCCCGGCCTCGCGGGCGCGCGCGACGTCCTTGGCGTTGGCCTCGACGATCTCGGCGGTCCGCACCTCCACGGCGTCGGCGATGGCGAGCAGCGCGTCGTCCTTGGTGGCGCGCGGGAGCGGCGCCAGCGTGGCGGCGGCGCCGCGGGCGCGGTAGGCGGCCCGCGCGACCGGGGAGAGGTTGTCGTAGGGCGAGACGGGAGAGAGCGACGTCATGCCCGCAGGGTAAACCCCGCGCGGGGAGCGTCCACCCGGTGTTCCAGTGGCCGAGACCGGCTGTCCGGGGCCGGTGGCGGCTCAGAAGGGGTGCACGCCCACCGGAGTGGCCGGAAGCGGCCCGTACCCCTCGGCGATCCGCTGGTGGTAGGTCTCCCGGTCGATCACCTCGAGCCCCACGATCTCCCAGGCCGGCAACCGCGCGCTCTGCCGGTGCTCGCCCCACAGCCGCAGCGCGACCGCGGCGGCGTCGTGCAGATCGCGGGCCTCTTCCCAGTAACGGATCTCGGCGTGGTCCGGCGCGTAGCGGCTCGTGAGGAGGAAGGGGTGGTCGTGGGCGAGCTGCTCCAGGCCCCGGCGCAGCTCGTCCAGCGGCGTCTGGGCGCCGGAGACGCTCAGGGTGACGTGCCACAGCCGGGGCAGCTGCGCCGGCTCGCTCTCGCCGCTCTCGCGCGCCTGCCCCTCGTGCCCGGCGGCCGCCTCGCCGTCGTACGCCTCGCCCGCGGCGACGCTCGTCAGCGCCCGCCCGGCCGACCCGCGGGACGCCGCCCCAGGGCGCACTCGTCTCACGACGGCCTCCTTTACGCAGTGTCGGTGCGGCCACGCAACGGTCGTACGGAACTGTCTTCCACAGAGTTGAGCAGGCCAAGGGGCCCCGCGGGGCGGTTTTGGGGAGTTTCACCTCGCGCGGGCCGCCCGGCGGGGGCCGCGTCCGATCGTTTTCGGCCGGGGACGGGTGCGCTCCCTGGGGCGCGTGGTCGGACGGGACCTGGGTCTTCGCCGGCGTTATCCGTGGAGCAGGACGAGGTCGTCCCGGTGCACGACCTCGCGCTCGTACGCGGGTCCGAGGTCCCGGGCGAGGTCGTGCGTGGAGCGGCCGAGGAGCCGCGGGAGCTCCCTGGCGTCGAAGTTCACCAGGCCGCGCGCTACGGCCCGCCCCCGGGCGTCGCGCAGCTCGACCGGGTCACCGGCCGAGAAGTCGCCCTCGACCGCCGCGATGCCCGCGGGGAGCAGCGATTTGCGGCCCTCGACGACCGCGCGCACCGCCCCGTCGTCGAGCGTGAGCGCGCCGCGCGGCTCGGAGGCGTGCTGGAGCCACAGGAGCCGGTCGGCGGAGCGGCGGCCCGTGCGGTGGAAGTAGGTGCCCGTGGCGCGGCCCGCGAGGGCGTCGCCGGCCTGGCTGGCGGAGGTCAGCACGACCGGGATGCCGGCCGCGGCGGCGATCCGCGCGGCCTCGACCTTGGTGACCATGCCGCCGGTGCCCACGCCCGCCTTGCCCGCGCTGCCGATCTGGACGTGCGCTATGTCGGCGGGGCCCGTGACCTCGGCGATCCTGGAGGTGCCGGGTTTCGCGGGGTCACCGTCGTACAGGCCGTCGACGTCGGAGAGCAGGACGAGCAGGTCGGCGTGGACGAGGTGGGCGACGAGGGCCGCGAGGCGGTCGTTGTCGCCGAAGCGGATCTCGTCGGTCGCCACCGTGTCGTTCTCGTTGACCACGGGCAGCGCGCCCATCGCGAGCAGCTGGTCCAGGGTGCGGGACGCGTTGCGGTGGTGGGCGCGGCGGGCCATGTCGTCCGAGGTGAGGAGCACCTGGCCGACGCGTACGCCGTAGCGGGCGAAAGAGGCGGTGTAGCGGGCCACGAGGAGCCCCTGTCCGACGCTGGCGGCCGCCTGCTGGCGGGCCAGGTCCTTGGGGCGCCGTCCGAGGCCCAGCGGGGCGAGCCCCGCGGCGATGGCGCCGGAGGAGACCAGGACGATCTCGCGCGCACCGCCCGCGCGGCTCTTGGCCAGTACGTCGACGAGGGCGTCGACGCGGTCGGCGTCCAGCCCTCCCGAGGCGGTGGTCAGGGACGACGACCCGACCTTGACGACGACCCGCTGGGCCTCTGCCACCGACTGCCTTGCCGCTGTCACGCGCTTCCCCACATCGTCCCGACGTCCCGGATCTGCAATCTACGTGAGGACCCGGAGGGCGCGCGCACCCGTTTCGCGGAGCGGACCCGGGTGTCCGAGGGGCCGCGAGGGGAAAAACGGCCCTGGGGTTCCGTCTTCTTTGCCCCCATATCCGGTGATTGATATCACGCAAGATTGCTAGGGAGCCACCGCGCGTCATACGGTCAGTGGTCGACTTCGACTTCCCCCTCCATTTCCTCACCATCCCCGCCAGGAGCCCACGCCCGTGCCCTCTGCCGGACTCGTCCCTCGACGCATCGTGCAGCTCTCCGCGCTGTTCACGATGCTCGCGCTCTTCACGGCCCAGCTCGTGAGCGCGCTGCTCCCCTGCGTCCCGGTGTTCATCGCCGCGGCCGCCGCGAACCTCGCGCTCGACATCTATCTGCAGTACAAGCAGCCGGGCCTCCTGTCGCTCCTCGGCAAGATCCGTTTCGACGTCACCGTCCGCCAGCTCCTGCGCGACATGCTGGTGCTGGTGGGTCTGCTGCGCATAGACGGCATCGAGCCGCTGGCCGAGCAGTCGCCGCTGACGATCGCACTGCTCGCCTTCTACGCCCTGCACTTCGGCTGCCAGGCCGTCGCCGTGCTGGTGCGCCGCGCCCGCGCGCTGCCCATCGTCACGCGCAACATCGACGCCTCGGCGCTGCACCTGACGGCCGCCCCGCCGCGGCTCCTCTACCGTCGCCAGGCCCACCGCCTGCTGACATTCTCGGTGCCCGCGACCGTGGGCCTGCTGCTCACCGCGGCCACCACGGACGCGCTCTGGGGCGGCCTCGGTCTCGGCGTCTCGATCGCGCTGATCGGCGGCGGGGCGCTGTACCTCGCCACGTGGCTGCTGCCCAAGAAGCGGGCGAAGAACGATGAGCGGGTCCTGGAGTGGCTCGACCAGTGGCTGGCCGAGTACAAGCCGACCGTCGCCATGTACTTCTCGGGCGGCACCACGTCCGCGTACCAGGCGAACATGTGGCTCTCCACGCTCTCCAAGCTCGACGGCAAGCCGCTGATCGTGCTGCGCGAGCGGTTCATGGTGCAGAAGATCGACGCCACCGACGTCCCGATCATCTGCTTCCCGAAGGTCGCGACGATGTTCTCCCTGGAGACCTCGACGCTGAAGATGATGCTGCACCCGGCGAACGCCGCGAAGACCTCGCAGGTGCTGCGCATCCCGACGATCAAGCACGCCTTCATCAACCACGGCGAGAGCGACAAGCTGTCGTCCTGCAACCCGTACGCGAAGGCCTACGACGAGGTCTGGGTGGCCGGTCCCGCGGCCCGCGACCGCTACCAGCTCGCGGACATCGGCGTCGACGACAAGGACGTCGTGGAGGTGGGCCGCCCGCAGCTCTCCCCGATCCTGCCGTTCTCCGGCGCGCCCACGGGCCCGTACACGACCGTGCTGTACGCCCCCACCTGGGAGGGCTGGGACGGCAACCCCGGCAACACCTCGGTCGTCCTGGCCGGTGAGAACATCGTCCGCGAACTCCTCGCCGACCCGGGCGTGCGCCTGCTCTACAAGCCGCACCCGATGACCGGCTCCCAGGACCCGCGCGCCGGCGCGGCCAACGAGCGCATCAAGGCGATGATCCTCGCGGCCAATACCAAGCGCTCCGGTACCCGCCCCGGCCCCGAGGTCGCCGCCGAGCTGGAGCGCCGCACGGCCGCCCTGGACGAACTCACCGCCCGCAAGTTCCGCAAAAGCGCGGACGAGCAGGAGCGGATGATGCTCCAGGGCACACCGGACGGCGACGCGCAGGCCGCGGTGGCCGAGGCGACGGCCGCGTGGGAGACCGCCTTCTGGGCGTCCTTCCCCGAGTGGGAGCACCAGATCATCACGGGCGCGCGCCCGGCGATCTTCTCCTGCTTCAACCAGGCGGACCTGCTGATCAGCGATGTCTCCTCGGTCGTCTCGGACTGGCTGAGCAGCGAGAAGCCGTACGCCGTCGCCAACACGGCCGGCATGTCGGAGGCCGAGTTCCGCGCGAGCTTCCCGACGGTGTCCGCGGCGACGATCCTCGCCCCCGAGGCGGACGGCGTGGCGGCCCTCCTGAAGTCCGTGCGCGCCCCGGAGCTGGACGTCCACGCCGAGGCCCGCGCCGAGCTGAAGGAGCACCTCCTCGGCCCCTCGGACCCGCCGTCGCTGACCCGCTTCAACGCCGCGGCCCTGGCCCTGTGCGCCAAGTCCGACGCCCGCCGCGCCCGCATGGCCTCTCGCATCGACGCGGACATCCCCGGCCAGCGCGTCGCGGAGGAGGCGGCGGAGGAGACGGCGCAGGATCCCTCGGAGTCCAACGGCGCGGAGGACTCGGTCTCCGCGTGAGCGTCCCCGCCTGACGTACGGGTCCGACGCGCACACGATTCGACGCGCACATGAGAAGGGCCCCGGAGCTTTCGCTCCGGGGCCCTTCTCATGTGCCAGTGAAAACCTGCTGCTGCCAGGGGGAAACCTGCTGCCTAGAACGGCTCGAAGTCGTCGTAGGCGCGCTGGGCATCGTCCCGCTCCGCCTCGCGGTCCTTGCGGCGCTGGGCGGCCGGGCGGGGCGCTTCGAGGCGGTGGTCCTCGCCGCGCCGGCCGAGCATCTCGGCGCCGGCCATCATCGTGGGCTCCCAGTCGAAGACGACCGCGTTCTCCTCCGGGCCGATGGCGACGCCGTCGCCGGCGCGGGCGCCCGCCTTCATCAGCTGGTCCTCGACGCCGAGGCGGCTGAGGCGGTCCGCGAGGTAGCCGACGGCCTCATCGTTGTTGAAGTCGGTCTGGCGGATCCAGCGCTCCGGCTTCTCGCCGCGCACGCGGTAGATGCCGTCGTCCTCGCGGGTGACGGTGAAACCGCTGTCGTCCACGGCCTTGGGCCGGATGACGATGCGGGTCGCCTCCTCCTTCGGCTTCGCGGCACGCGCGGCGGCGACCAGCTCGGCCAGGCCGAAGGACAGCTCCTTGAGGCCCTTGTGGGCGACGGCCGACACCGCGAAGACGCGGTAGCCGCGCGCCTCCAGGTCGGGGCGCACCATCTCGGCGAGGTCCTGGCCGTCGGGGACGTCGATCTTGTTGAGGACGACGATCCGCGGCCGGTTCTCCAGGCCCGCGCCGTACAGCCGCAGCTCCTCCTCGATGACGTCGAGGTCGGAGACGGGGTCGCGGTCGGACTCCAGGGTCGCCGTGTCGAGTACGTGCACGAGCACGCTGCACCGCTCGACGTGCCGCAGGAATTCGAGGCCGAGGCCCCGGCCCTGGCTGGCGCCCGGGATGAGACCGGGCACGTCGGCGACGGTGTAGACGGTCGAGCCCGCCGTGACGACGCCCAGGTTCGGGACGAGCGTCGTGAAGGGGTAGTCGGCGATCTTCGGCTTGGCGGCGCTCAGCACGGAGATCAGCGAGGACTTGCCGGCGCTCGGGTAGCCCACCAGGGCGACGTCGGCGACGGTCTTGAGCTCCAGGACGAGGTCGCGCTCCTCGCCGGGCACACCGAGCAGCGCGAAGCCGGGGGCCTTGCGCCGGGCGGAGGCGAGGGCCGCGTTGCCGAGGCCGCCGCGGCCGCCCTGGCCGGCGACGAAGGTGGTGCCCTGGCCGACCATGTCCGCGAGGACGTTGCCCTCGCGGTCCATGACGACGGTGCCGTCGGGGACGGGCAGGACGAGGTCCTGGCCGTCCTTGCCGGAGCGGTTGTCACCGGCGCCGGGCTGGCCGTTGGTGGCCTTGCGGTGCGGGCTGTGGTGGTAGTCGAGCAGCGTGGTGACGTCCTGGTCGACGACCAGGATCACGTCACCGCCACGGCCGCCGTTGCCGCCGTCCGGGCCGCCGAGCGGCTTGAACTTCTCACGGTGGACGGAGGCACAGCCGTGGCCTCCGCTACCCGCGGCGACGTGCAGCTCGACGCGGTCCACGAAGGTGGTCATGGTGGGGTGCCTCCAGAAGGAACGTGCGGGGGGTGTCTCTTACGTAACACGCGAAAGGCGGACCCGCTTCCCCGCCGGGGAAGTGAGGTCCGCCTCGCGATGTGGAACCGATCAGGCGACCGGAACGATGTTCACGACCTTGCGGCCGCGGTGGGTACCGAACTCCACCGCACCGGCGTCGAGCGCGAACAGCGTGTCGTCCTTGCCACGGCCGACGCCGGAGCCCGGGTGGAAGTGGGTGCCGCGCTGGCGGACCAGGATCTCACCGGCGTTGACGACCTGACCGCCGAAGCGCTTCACGCCGAGCCGCTGAGCATTGGAGTCGCGACCGTTCCGAGTGGACGATGCGCCCTTCTTGTGTGCCATCTTGTCTCAGTCCCTTACTTCGCAGCCGTGGGGATACCGGTGATCTTGATCGCCGTGTACTGCTGACGGTGACCCTGACGACGGCGGTAACCGGTCTTGTTCTTGTAGCGAAGGATGTCGATCTTCGCGCCCTTGTGGTGGTCCACGACCTCGGCCTGGACCTTGATGCCGGCAAGGACCCACGGGTCGCTGGTCACGGCGTCGCCGTCGACAACGAGCAGGGTCGAGAGCTCGACCGTGTCGCCAACCTTGGCAGTGGAAATCTTGTCAACCTCAACGATGTCGTCGACAGCAACCTTGTGCTGGCGACCACCGCTGCGCACGATGGCGTACACGCGGATCTCTCTCTCGCTCGGAACGGGACCCCCGCAGTCCAGCCACCCGGGAGCAGGCGGCCTCTCCCAGTCCCGGGACAGTGCCCGCGGCTCGGGAGGAAAAGGGTTTACAGGGGGTGGGCGTGCATAGGAACACGCCGACGGTCAAGGTTACGGGGCCCCACCTGTGGGGTCAAACCGGGCCCCGCTCCCCCGCTCACGTGGTCGGCTTCTCACCGTCCGGCGGCAGCGGCTTGACGCCCTTGCACAGGTCCGTGGCGTCGGCCGCGCCCGGCCAGGCGACGGTCCGCGTGCGGTTGAAGTGCGCGCGGTAGGTGTCGTGCACCGAGTCGTCGTCGATCTTGACGATCGCCTCGTCGTTCTCGCGCAGCGCGGGCGCCGTGTAGTTCTGCGAGCCGGTGAAGGAGACCTTGTTCCGCTGCCCGTCGTACATGCCGTCGATGAGCAGGTACTTCGAGTGGATGATGTAGGGCGTCACCAGCTTGGTGCCGGGGTTCAGCGGGTCCCTGTCGTCGTTGTAGCAGCGCACGGAGGGGCCGCCGGACGCGTGCAACTGCTCCCAGGTGCCGGGGGTGCCGCCCTGGCTCTTGGCGCTGTCGGTCTCCGCGTACAGGAGGCTGACGTCGCAGCCGGCCTTCTTCAGGGAGACCAGCTTGTCGGCGATCTGCTCGCGCGTGATCTTGAATATGGCGGCGCGGACCTTGGTGTGCTGCGTGACGCCCGCCGCGTCCTTGTAGGTGCACCGGATGTTGTTCATGACCGAGTACATGGTGTCGGTCTCGTTGACCGTGCCGTTGCGCGGGAAGAAGTAGGCCTTGTAGCGGCCGCTGCTGACCGTGCGGTAGTCCCAGCCCTGCCAGTCCCTGCCGAGCATGTCCGAGAAGTACTCGGCGTACGCGTCGTACATGGCGGGATTGTCCGGCAGCAGCAGCGCGTCGTTGAAGAACTTCGTGTGCGCGGACGGCGTGGAGTTCGACGTGGTCTGCACGACGACGTCCCTGGCGCCCTCGACCTGCGAGAACAGCCAGAACTTGTTGTGCATGATCGACTTGCCGTACCGCGGGTCGCCCAGGCACGACTTCCCGGTCGGGCAGAGCCGCACGAACGACGACTTGGCCGTGCTCGTGCCGAGCGAGGCGACGAGCCTGGCGTACGCGCCGTTCGCCGGCCGGTCGGTCTTGCTGGTCTCGTCCAGCAGGATCTGGACGTGCACGCCGCGCCGCTTGGCGGCCACCAGCGCGTCGACCACGGGGGCCTCCCACACGTGGTAGACCGCGACCTTGATCGTGGAACCCGGCACCGCCGCGTTCGTCAGCTCGATCAGCCGGGTGCGGATCGCGTGCTGCTGGTCGACGTCGCCCTTCGGGTCGTTGAAGATCGGGCCCTCGGTCCAGGTCGGCGTGCCGTCCGCCGAGGCGGTCCCCGCCGTGCCCGCGGCCTGGATCCCCGCCGCCGACAGGACCGTGGCCAGCGCCACCGCCCGGCGTCCGCCCTTGACCGGTTTCACCGCACGGTGCCGTCCCGTGCCTCGCAGGCGCACGTGCGCCATCTGTCATCCCTCCCTGGCCCGGGCGCGCTGTCTCCCCATAGACGCGCCCACGCCCCTGTTCATCCGTCAGACCGCATGAGTTTTACAGGTGTTGCTTCCGCGCTCAAAGGCGAGGGTGGCCCCTTCACGCTTTCGAGCTGTGGTGCCACTGTTTTCCGGACACGGCGGTGCCCCCCTGCTCAGCCCTCGCGGGAGAACAGGGGGGCACCGGAGCGCGAAGCGGTCAGCCCTCGTCGGAGGCGGTCGCGGAGACGCCCGAGGGCGCCTGCTCCGCCGCGGTGGCCTTCTTCGCGGTCGCCTTCGACGCCTTCTTGGCCGTCGTCTTCTTCGCGGCCGTCTTCTTGGCCGCCGTCTTCTTGGCGGCGGCCTTCTTCGCGGGCGCCTTCTTGGCGGCCTTGCGGGCCGTCTTCTTCGCCGGAGCCGTCTCCTCGGCCGGGGCCTCGGGGGCGGCCGGTGCGGCCTTGTCCGCCGACGGGACGACCACGACGGCCGCCTCCTCGGACGCGGTCGGCGCGGCGGCCTTGCGCACCGCGCGGCGGCGCGGACGGGCCGGGGCGGCGTCAGCGGCGGGCGCCTCGGCCACAGGCTCGGCGGCGGGCTCCGCCACCGGCTCGGCCTTGGGCGCCGGGGTCACGACGACCTCGGCGGCCTCGGGCTCGCTCTGCGCGGCCTTCGGCGAACCGGCGGGCGACGTGGCCTTGCGGACGGCACGGCGGCGCGTACGTCCCTTCGGCGCGGCGTCCTCGGCGGGCTCCGCGGCGGGCGCCTCGTGCGCCGCCTCGACGGCCTCGGGGCTGCCCACCATCGGGTCTTCGGCGGCCGGCGCCACGGTGCGCGCGGTGTCGGAGGCGACGACCGGGACCTCGGCCTCGGCGGCCTCCGTCTCGGCCCTGGCGGCCGCGGCCTTCTCGGCGGCCTTGGCCCGCTTGCCCGAGCGCTTGCGCGGCTCGGCCCTGGGGGCCTCGGCCTGCGGGGCCTCCTCGGGCGAGGCCTCCTCCGGGGCGCTCTCGGCGCGCGGGGCGCCCGCGGGGGCCGAGGCCCGTCGCGTGGCCCTGCGCCGCGAGCGGCCACCGCGCGAGGCGGCGGCCTCGGCCTCGGCCGGGCTGCTGTACAGCTCCTCGTCCGGGACGAACTCCGGCTCGGGCAGCGCCACCGGAGCGGCGGCCTCCGCCGCGACCTCGGCTTCCGTCTCGTGGATATCGGCGACGTCCACCACGTCGTCGGCGTCGAGCTCGTGGCCCTCGTCCGTGTCCTGGGTGTGCTCGTGACCGTGGTCCTGCTGGTCCGCGCCGCCCCGGCCGCGCTTCTTGCGCTTGCCGCCGCCACCGACGGAGGTCGGCTGCTCCATGTGCACGATGACACCGCGGCCGTTGCAGTGCACGCAGGTCTCGGAGAAGGACTCCAGGAGCCCCTGGCCGACGCGCTTGCGGGTCATCTGGACCAGGCCGAGCGAGGTGACCTCGGCGACCTGGTGCTTCGTACGGTCGCGCCCGAGGCATTCGAGCAGGCGGCGCAGGACCAGGTCGCGGTTGGACTCCAGGACCATGTCGATGAAGTCGATGACGACGATGCCGCCGAGGTCGCGCAGCCGCAGCTGACGCACGATCTCCTCGGCCGCCTCCAGGTTGTTCCTCGTCACCGTCTCTTCGAGGTTGCCGCCCTGGCCGGTGAACTTGCCGGTGTTGACGTCGACGACGATCATCGCCTCGGTCTTGTCGATCACCAGCGAGCCGCCGCTGGGCAGCCAGACCTTGCGGTCCAGGGCCTTGGCGAGCTGCTCGTCGATCCGGTACGTCGCGAAGACGTCGACCTCGGACGTCCACTTCGAGAGGCGGTCGGCCAGGTCGGGCGCGACGTTCGCGACGTAGCCGTGGATGGTCTGCCACGCCTCGTCACCGGAGACGATGACCTTGGAGAAGTCCTCGTTGAAGATGTCGCGCACGACCCGGACGGTCATGTCCGGCTCGCCGTACAGCAGGCCCGGGGCGCTCGTGGAGGCCGCCTTCGCCTTCTTCTGGATCTCTTCCCACTGCCCCTGCAGACGCTCGACGTCGCGGCGCAGCTCGTCCTCGCTCGCGCCCTCGGCGGCGGTGCGCACGATGACGCCCGCGTCCTCGGGGACGATCTTCTTGAGGATGGTCTTCAGGCGCGCGCGCTCGGTGTCGGGCAGCTTGCGGCTGATGCCGGTCATCGACCCCTCGGGGACGTAGACCAGGTAGCGGCCGGGCAGCGAGACCTGGCTGGTCAGGCGGGCGCCCTTGTGGCCGATCGGGTCCTTGGTGACCTGCACGAGGACCGACTGGCCGGACTTGAGGGCCGACTCGATGCGACGGGGGCCGTTGGCCATGCCGAGCGCCTCGAAGTTGACCTCGCCGGCGTAGAGCACGGCGTTGCGGCCCTTGCCGATGTCGATGAAGGCGGCCTCCATCGACGGCAGGACGTTCTGCACCTTGCCGAGGTAGACGTTCCCGACGTAGGAGGTCGCCTGTTCCTTGTTGACGTAGTGCTCGACGAGGACGTTGTCCTCGAGGACGCCGATCTGGGTGCGCTCGCCGTTCTGGCGGACGACCATGACGCGCTCGACGGCCTCGCGGCGCGCCAGGAATTCCGCCTCGGTGATGATCGGGACGCGGCGGCGGCCCTGCTCGCGGCCCTCGCGGCGGCGCTGCTTCTTGGCCTCCAGGCGGGTCGAGCCCTTGATGGACTGGACCTCGTCGGCGCCCGTGCCCAGCTCGCGCTCGGGGTCCTTCGCACGCCGCTCCCGCGGCTCGCGGACCTTGACGACCGTGCGCTCCGGGTCGCTGTCACCCGGCTCGCCCTCGGCGGAGTCACCGGCGCGACGGCGGCGGCGACGGCGGCGACGGCTGCTGCTGGAGCCGGAACCGGCGCCGTCCGAAGCCGCGTCGTCCGCCTCGTCGGCGTCCTCGGCGTCCTGCTCGGCGGTGTCCTCGGCGTCCTGGTCCGCCTGCTCGGCGGCGGTGTCGTCGGACTCGGCGGCGGCGTCGTGCTGCTCGTCCTGGTCGGCCAGGTCACCGCGGCGACGGCGGCGGCCACCGCGACGGCGACGGCGGCCCTGGCGCTCGCCGGACTCCTCCGCGTCGTCGTCGAGGTCGGCGGCGTCGGTCTGCTCGGCGCTGTCCTCGGCCTCGTCGGCCGGCTGCTCCTCGACGGCCGCGACGGGCTCGCGCTCCTCGGCGGCGGGCTGCTCGTCGGCGGCGCGACGGCGGCGGCGACGGCGCGGGCCGGTCTCCTCCTCCGCGACGGGCGCGGGGGCGGCGGCCCGGGCGGGGGCCGCAGGCTTCTCGGCGGCTTCCTCCGCGGCCTCGGCGGCGGCCGCGGCGGCGGCGCTCTCCGGGGTCTGGAACATCGGCGCGGAGAAGACCGGCGCCTGGAAGACGGCGACGGCGGGGCGGGCGGGCTTGCGGCCGCCATCGGCCGCGTCGTCGGCGAGCTGCGCCTTGCGGGCCTTGTGGCCGGCGGGCGCGGAGAATCCGGTGGCCGCGGTCTTGCGGGTGGCGCGGCGGCGACGGCCGCGGGGGGCGTCGTCCGTCTCGTCGGCTTCCTCGGCCGGGGCGGCGGGCGCCTCGGGGGCCTGCTCGGCGGGCTGCGGCTCAGCGGCGGGCGCGGCGGTGCCACGGGTGGCGCGGCGGCGCGCACGGCGCGGGGCGGCGTCCTCGGCGGCCGGCTCGGGCTCGGGCTCGGCGGCGGGCGCCTCCTCGGCGACGGCGGGCGTCTCTTCGGCGGCGGCGGTCTGCGGAGCACCGGCGGGCGCGGAGGCGCGACGGCTCGCACGACGACGGGCACGCGGCGCCGGGGCCGCCTCTTCCTCGACCTCGGCCACGGCGGGCGCGGTGACGTCCTCGGCGACCGACACGGCCTCCGCGACCTCAGCGGCCTGCGGAACACCAGCCGGCTCACCCTGCGGAGCACCAGCCGGCGCCGAAGCACGACGGCTCGCACGACGACGGGCACGCGGCGCCGGGGCCGCCTCTTCCTCGACCTCGGCCACGGCGGGCGCGGTGACGTCCTCGGCCACCGACACGGCCTCCGCGACCTCAGCGGCCTGCGGAACACCGGCCGGCTCACCCTGCGGAGCACCAGCGGGCGCGGAAGCGCGACGGCTCGCACGACGACGGGCACGCGGCGCCGGGGCCTGCTCTTCCTCGACCTCGGCCACGGCGGGCGCGGTGACGTCCTCGGCCACCGACACGGCCTCCGCGACCTCAGCGGCCTGCGGAGCACCGGCGGGCTCACCCTGCGGAGCACCAGCCGGCGCCGAAGCGCGACGCGTCGCACGGCGGCGCGCACGCGGCGCGGGGGTGGTGTCCTCGGCGGCGGCGGGCGGCTGCGTGGTCTCGTCGCTCTCGGCGGCGGGGGCGGCCGGTATGGCCGGCGCCGCCTGCTGGGCGGCGCCCGTCGGCGGGCCCGCGGGGCGCGAGGCCGCGCGGCGCCGGCGGCGCGGCGGCAGGGTGTCGCTGGGGCTGTCGTTCTGCGGACCCTCAGTGGGTTCGTTCGGCTCAAGCATGCGGGCGGTTCTCCCGTCACGCTCCCGGGCGCCGCGCCTTGTCCGGTGATGTCCGCGGCTCGCGCTAGATGCGCGGGGCCGCCATCCGGGGGCGTGGGCGCCGCACGGGAGCTCTCTATGTCTTGTCTCGCCGGTTCCGTACGCCCAATTGCGGACGGCCTGGCGAAAGTCTCGGTCAGTGCGCTGCCCGACCCAGGTGGCTCCCGAGTACGAGGGCGGCGCTTCGACGTACGTCCTTACCGGGGGCCTTCCGGCGCCGGCGCCTTCGCGGCGGCAGATACGGCGGCCGTGGGTGGGGCGGCCGTGACTGCCTCGCGGTCGGGCGCGAGCGGGTCGGTCACCGTGCCGGTCTCTTCATCGAAAAGCCCCTGCGCCAGCCTGGTCACCGCTGCGGGGACCGGCGGCGCCAGGTCGGCCACGGCTCGGAGACCGGACAGGACGTCGTCAGGTCGTACGGCAGGTGTCACGTGCCGAACAACCAGCCGCAGTATCGCACAGGGCTTGTCGCTCGGCCTATCGGCGGCGCGGGCGATCCCCTCGCCGTCGGTGACCGCCTCCAGGCTCACGACGGCCTCGCGGGCGTCGAAGGTGCGCATGCCGTTCTTCGTTCGGCGCTGCACCTCGACCGACTCCGCGGCGCGGAACAGCTCGGCCGCGCGCTGCGCCCGCTCCGGTTCCACGCCTTCCAGGCGCAGTTCCCAGACGGAGGCGGTGAGCCGGTCGGCGAGGCCCGAGGTGCGGGACTCGACGGCGTCGATGATGTCCAGACCGTCCGGCAGCGACTCGTCGAGCAGCTCGCGCAGCTGGTCCGGGTCGCGCGGCGCGGTGAGCGCGATCTCCAGGTACTCGGCCTCACTGCCCGTGCCGGTCGGGGCGGCGTTGGCGTACGACACCTTGGGGTGCGGGGTGAACCCAGCCGAGTACGCCATGGGCACCTCGGCGCGGCGCAGCGCACGCTCGAAAGCGCGCTGGAAGTCACGGTGACTGGTGAACCGGAGGCGGCCGCGCTTGGTGTAGCGCAGGCGGATGCGCTGCACCGCGGGTGCGGGCGGCGGGCCTTCGGGCTGTCGCTTGCCCAGGGGAACTTCTCCTTGTGTGCGGTCCGGGAAACCCCGCGTCGGCGGGGAGCAGTCCTGGATGACGCCTACCCGGCATTCGCCGGTCGACATCACCCCCGCACAGGCGGGGAAACTGCTTTCCCAGAATTCTTCTCCAGATTACGCGGCTCCGGCGTGTCGGTGGTCCGCCGGGGAGCCGGTACCGCCACCGGCACCGCCTCCTTCGGCGCCCCGAACAGCGCGCGCCGCACATCGGCCCGTGCCTGGCGCACGCTGTGCCGCGCGGCGGCGAGGGCCTGGCGCGTGGCGCGCCGGACCTCCGTGGCGGCCCGGGCGGCGGGGCGCCACACGGCGTCGCGGACCAGGTGCCCGACGGGGGTGAGGAGGGTGCGGTACACCCACCGCACCGGCTCGACGAAGATCCACCGAAGGAGTTTGGCGAGGAAGCGGCCGACGACGAGGGAGAGGTGCCCGGCGACGCGCCAGGCGTGGCCGAGCGCGTCGCCGATCTCCCGCGCGACGACGGCGACGGCCCGGCCGACGGGCGCGAGCACCCAGCGCCACACGGCGACGACGGGGACGACGAAGATCCAGCGGAAGAGGGTCGCCAGGGCGGTCCAGACGCCGCCGGCCAGCCACGCGACACCGCGGCCGATCCCCAGGGCCAGCCAGGCGAGGCCGTGGCCGAGCGGGGTCAGGACGGTGCGGTACAGCCATGCGGCGGGCACCACGACCAGCACCCGCCCCAGCCAGGCGAGGCCGATGCCGACCGGCACGACCACGTACCGCCACAGGGCCACCCACGGCCACACGAAGACCGCCTTGAACAGCCACACCAGGGCGGCGCCGATGCCGCGCCCGGCGAGCGCCGCGCCGCTGCCGACGGCCCGGGCCAGCCGGACGATGCCGTGGCCGATCGGCGTCAGCACGCGCGCGTAGAACCACGCGGCCGGGATCGCGACGAGGTGGCGCCACAGCCAGGCGCCGCCCGCGCCGATGCCCCGGGCCAGCCGGGCGATGCCGTGGCCGAGCGGGGTCAGGACGGCCCGGTACAGCCATGCGGCGGGCGCCACGACCAGCATCCGCCCCAGCCAGGCGAGGGCGGTGCCGACCGGCACGGCCACGTACCGCCACAGGCCCACCCAGGGCCAGACGAAGACGGCCTTGAGCAGCCAGGTCAGTACGGCGGCGATGGCGCGTCCGACCGGTCGCAGGCCGCGGAGGTACACGAAGCGGCCGCAGACGGCGAGCGCGTCCCAGACCAGGCGCACCGGCACGACGAGCACCAGCACCACGATCCGCACCGGCAGCCGGATCGCGACGGCCAGACACCCCTCGGCCTGGGGAGGCCGGGGGTCGGCCTGCCCCGGCGGGGGCTGGCCGGCAGCCGCGTGGGGAGGTCGTTTTTCCAGGTCCATGTCGTCCTAGACGCGCGGGAGTCCGGTTCGGATCCAGTAGCGCAGCTTTCCGCCCCGCTCGTCCTCGAAGACGCCGCCCGCGGCCTCGATGACCTTGCGGGAGCCGGTGTTGTCGGTGTCGCAGGTCACCAGCACGGATTCCAGGCCCAGTTCGGCCGCGTACGGCAGACAGGCGCGCAGCATGCCGGTGGCGTGGCCGCGGCGGCGGGCGGTGGGGCGGACGTCGTAGCCGATGTGGCCGCCGTACTCGCGCAGGAAGCGGGTGGCGATGGTGTGCCGGATGGCGAGGCGGCCGAAGTAGTCGGCGCCGTCGACGTACCAGAGGGTGGTGACGGGGACGGAGTGCGGCGCCGCGGGGTGGGCGGCGGCGTCGACCTCGGCGAGGTACCGCGCGAAGACGGCGGGGTCGTGCCACTGGCCGCCGTAGTCGCGCAGGGTGCGGCCGAGCGTGGTGTCGTCGTCCGGACCGCCCCGCCCCTCGGCCCGGAACTCCTCCATCGCGGCGATGTAGGAGTGGTGTACCAGGGCGGTGGGCGGGGTCAGTCGCGGCACGTGCGGCTACTTGACGACCGTGAGCGGCAGGAGCTTCTTGCCGGTGGGGCCGATCTGGATGTGCGTGTCCATCTGGGGGCACACCCCGCAGTCGAAGCACGGTGTCCAGCGGCAGTCCTCGACCTCGGTCTCGTCGAGCGAGTCCTGCCAGTCCTCCCAGAGCCAGTCCTTGTCGAGACCGGAGTCCAGGTGGTCCCAGGGCAGGACCTCTTCGTAGGTGCGCTCACGCGTGGTGTACCAGTCGACGTCGACGCCCATCTCGGGCAGCGTCTTGGCGGCGCAGCGCATCCAGCGCTCGTAGCTGAAGTACTCGCGCCAGCCGTCGAAGCGGCCGCCCTCCTCGTAGACGGCGCGGATGACGGCGCCGATGCGGCGGTCGCCGCGCGAGAGGAGGCCCTCCACGATGCCGGGCTTGCCGTCGTGGTAGCGGAAGCCGATCGAGCGGCCGTACTTCTTGTCGCCGCGGATCTTGTCGCGGAGCTTCTCCAGGCGCGCGTCGGTCTCCTCGGCGGAGAGCTGCGGGGCCCACTGGAACGGCGTGTGCGGCTTGGGCACGAAGCCGCCGATCGACACCGTGCACCGGATGTCGTTCGAACCGGAGACCTCGCGGCCCTTCTGGATGACCTTCGTCGCCATGTCGGCGATCTGGAGCACGTCGTCGTCGGTCTCGGTGGGCAGGCCGCACATGAAGTACAGCTTCACCTGGCGCCAGCCGTTGCCGTAGGCCGTGGAGACGGTGCGGATGAGGTCTTCCTCGGACACCATCTTGTTGATGACCTTGCGCATGCGCTCGGAGCCGCCCTCGGGGGCGAAGGTCAGGCCCGACCTGCGGCCGTTCCTGGTCAGCTCGTTGGCGAGGTCCACGTTGAAGGCGTCGACGCGGGTGGAGGGGAGGGACAGGCCGATCTTGTCCTCCTCGTACCGGTCGGCGAGGCCCTTGGCGACCTCGGCGATCTCGGTGTGGTCCGCCGAGGAGAGCGAGAGCAGGCCGACCTCTTCGAAGCCGGTCGCCTTGAGACCCTTCTCCACCATGTCGCCGATGCCGGTGATGCTTCGCTCCCGCACGGGGCGCGTGATCATGCCGGCCTGGCAGAAACGGCAGCCGCGGGTGCAGCCGCGGAAGATCTCGACGGACATGCGCTCGTGGACGGTCTCCGCGAGCGGGACGAGGGGCTGCTTGGGGTAGGGCCACTCGTCGAGGTCCATGACGGTGTGCTTGGAGACCCGCCACGGCACGCCCGACCTGTTGGGCACGACGCGGGCGATCCGCCCGTCCGGGAGGTACTCGACGTCGTAGAAGGCCGGGATGTAGACGGACCCGGTCTTCGCGAGGCGCAGCAGGACCTCCTCGCGGCCGCCGGGGCGGCCCTCCGCCTTCCAGGCGCGGATGATCTCGGTCATGTCGAGCACGGCCTGCTCGCCGTCACCGATGATCGCCGCGTCGATGAAGTCGGCGATCGGCTCGGGGTTGAAGGCGGCGTGGCCGCCGGCGAGCACGATCGGGTCCTCGACGGTGCGGTCCTTGGACTCCAGCGGGATGCCCGCGAGGTCCAGGGCGGTCAGCATGTTGGTGTACCCCAGCTCGGTGGAGAAGCTGAGTCCGAAGACGTCGAACGCCTTCACGGGGCGGTGGCTGTCCACGGTGAACTGCGGGACCCGGTGCTCGCGCATCAGGGCCTCCAGGTCGGGCCACACGCTGTACGTGCGCTCGGCGAGCACGCCGTCGCGTTCGTTCAGCACCTCGTAGAGGATCATGACGCCCTGGTTGGGCAGTCCGACCTCGTAGGCGTCGGGGTACATCAGCGCCCAGCGGACGTCGCAGCTCTCCCACGGTTTGACGGTGGAGTTGAGCTCACCGCCGACGTACTGGATGGGCTTCTGCACATGCGGGAGCAGGGCTTCGAGCTGTGGGAAGACCGATTCGACAGACATCGCGAACCTTCATGAGCCGGCAGGGGTGACCATCAAGCGTACCCCGGGGTTCACCTGCTCAATGACGCCCGCGTCCTCCGCCGGGACGCCTCGGCCCACGCGCCGGGCAGCGCGCGTTCGCTGTCCGTCGCCGCCGCCTCCTCCTGGCCGAACAGCAGACCCCAGGTGAACGCGGACTCCCCCGCCAGGTGTGCCTGGACCGCCAGGGCGCGCAGGGCCTCGCGGGCGACGACGCTGTCCTGGTGGTCGCCGAGCACGCTCTGGACGGCCTTCATCCGCTTCGCGAACCGCTGGGCGGGCCTGCCGAGGGCGGGCACCGCCGCCTCCCCGGCGTACCGGGCGCGCTTGGCGGCCTTGCGGGCGGCGTGCAGGGCGCGGTCGCGCTCCTGGCCGGGGGCGAGCGCCAGGGCGTGTTCGACGCGGGCGGCGAGGCGGGCGTAGTCCTTGAGCAGGGCCTTGGGGAGCGCCTTGGCGGGCGGCGCGGAGGCGGCGGGGCGCAGTGGGGGCGCGGCGAGCAGGGCGTCGACGGCGTCGAGCAGGGCGAGGTAGCGCCGGCTGTCCAGGGCGGCGAGGGTGCCGGCCCGCGCGTCGGTGCGCCGGGCGACGGACCAGGCGCGCAGCCGGCCGCGCACCGGGCCGAGGGTCAGGGTGCCCGGCAGCGCCTCGACGCGGGCGGTGAGCCGCTCGGTGAGGACTTCCTGGTCGCGGTCGACGCCCAGCTCGCCCGCGAGCCACTTCAGCTCCTCGCCGAGGGGGTCGGTGGCGGTGCGGTCGAGGATCTTGCGGTACGACGTGAAGGCGCTGCGCATCCGGCGGGTGGCGACCCGCATCTGGTGCACGGAGTCGGGCAGGTCGCGGCGGACGGCGGGGTCGAGCGAGACGATGGCGTCGCGCTGGGCGCGCAGGTAGGCGACGAGGTGGTCCCCGGCGCTCCCGGGCCCTTCGCCGACGGCGTCGCGCACGGCCTCGGCGACGGCGGCGCTCTTGCCGGCCTTCTTGCCGCTCGGCGCCGCGCCCTCCTGGGGCCGCACACCTGGCGCGGTCGCGGTGAGGGCCCGGCTGAGCTTGGAGGACGAGGAGGAGCGGCGTACGCCCGCCTTCTTCAGCTTCTTCTCGACCTTGTCCAGGACGGCGGGGTCGGCGCCGTCGGCCAGTTCCACCTCGATCTCGGACCAGGCGGTGGTGGTGCCGCCCGGGGTGAGGCGCTCGGCCCGCACCGCGTCGACGCCGACCTCGGCGAGCAGCTTGCCGCGCGCGTCGAGGAGGTGGCGCACGTTCCGCGAGGTCAGCAGGCGGACGACGGGGGTGAGCCGGGTCTCGCGGACGCGGGAGCGCACGAGGGCGAGGAGGGCTTGCGGCACCTCGTCGGAGAGGGGCGCGTGGATCTCGTCCCGCACGCCTTCGGCGAGGGAGACCGGCAGTTTGAGGTGCCAACCCTCGTCGGGGCCGCCGGTGCGGCGCCGCAGGGTGATCGCGGCGGCGGCCAGGCGCTGGTCGCGGGTGTCCCAGTAGACGGCGTCCAGTTCTTGGACGCCCTTGTCGACGACCTCGCCGACCCCGGGCACTCCGGTGAGGTCGGGTGGCTCGGCGTCCGCCCCGACGTCGTACTTCCGCTCGATCTCGCGCTTCGTCCCCGTCTCGTGCTTCGTGTCCGCCATGAAGTGAATCTAGACGCGAAACGCGAACCCAAACAGGGTTGGGCGGGCCTATGCGGACATCGGGCGCTGCACCTTGATCGACTGGAGCAGTCCGACGGCCACCCAGACCGCGAACATCGAGGAGCCGCCGTAGGAGACGAAGGGCAGCGGAAGGCCCGCGACCGGCATGATGCCGAGGGTCATCCCGATGTTCTCGAAGGCCTGGAACGCGAACCAGGCGATGATCCCGGCGGCGACGATCGTGCCGTACAGCTCGGTGGTCTCCCGCGCGATGGCGCAGGCCCGCCACAGGACGACGCCGAGCAGGAGCAGGATGGCGCCGGCGCCGACGAAGCCCAGTTCCTCGCCCGCGACGGTGAAGACGAAGTCGGTCTGCTGCTCGGGCACGAACTGGCCGGTGGTCTGGGAGCCCTTGAACAGGCCGGTGCCGGTCAGGCCGCCCGAGCCGATGGCGATGCGCGCCTGGTTGGTGTTGTAGCCGACGCCGGCCGGGTCGAGCGCGGGGTTGGCGAAGGCCGCGAAGCGGGCGATCTGGTAGTCGTCCAGGACGCCGAGCTGCCATATGGCGACGCCGCCGGCGACGCCCGTGCCGAGCAGTCCGAAGACCCAGCGGTTGGAGGCGCCCGAGGCGAGCAGCACGCCGAGCACGATCATCACCATGACCATGACCGAGCCGAGGTCCGGCATCAGCATGACGATCGCGATCGGTACGGCGGCCAGGCCCAGGGCCTGCACCACCGTGCGGTGGTCGGGGTGTTCCCGGTCGCCCGCGTCGACGCGGGCGGCGAGGAGCATCGCCATGCCCAGGATGATCGTGATCTTCACGAACTCGGAGGGCTGCAGGGAGAAGCCGCCGCCGAGGACGATCCACGCGTGCGCGCCGTTGATGGTCGCGCCGAGCGGGGTGAGGACGAGCAGGACGAGGAAGACGGAGATGCCGTAGAGGATCGGCACGGCGGTGCGCAGGGTGCGGTGGCCGAGCCAGACGGTGCCGATCATCAGCGCGAAGCCGATGCCGGTGTTCATCAGGTGCTTGAGCGCGAAGGAGTACGGGTCGTCGCCGACCAGCTCGGTGCGGTTGCGGGTCGCGGAGTACACGAGCGCGGTGCCGATCGCGGAGAGCGCGATGGCCGCGAGGAGCATGGGCCAGTCGAGCCGGCGCACTATCGAGTCGCGGGCCAGGAGCCGGGACATGTTCGAGCGCTCGGGGCCGTACCCGGGAACGGAGAAGCCGTTGCCGGTCATCAGTCACGCCTCCAGTCGGCCGGGGCGCCGGCGAGTTCCTGCTGATCGTCCTGAGGTCCGTCCGGCCGGTCGGCCGGCTGCTGTTCCTCCGGGCGGCCGCTCGGCGGCTCGGCCGTGTCGGGCTTGTAGGGCTTGACCTTGGGGGCGTCGATGGAGCCGTCGGGCTGGATCTTCGGCAGGGTCTTCTGCGGCTCGGGCAGGAGCGCCTTCTTCAGGTTCTGCCTGCCGCTGTCGTCCAGGCCGTAGATCGCGTCGTAGATCTTGCGGACGGCGGGTCCCGAGGCGCCGGAGCCGGTGCCGCCCTGGGAGATCGTCATGACGATCGTGTAGTCCTTGGTGTAGGTCGCGAACCACGAGGTGGTCTGCTTGCCGTAGACCTCGGCGGTACCCGTCTTGGCGTGCATCGGGATCTTGTCCTGCGGCCAGCCGCCGAACCGCCACGCGGCCGTACCGCGCGTGGCGACGTCCGCGAGGGCACCGTCTATGTCCTTCTGGAGTGCGGCGTCCATCGGCAGCCTGCCGTGCGACTTGGGCTGGATCTCGCGGATCCGCTTGCCGTCGGCGCTGATGATCGCCTTGCCGACGGTGGGGTCGTGCAGGGTGCCGCCGTTGGCGATGGCGGAGTAGATGGTCGCCATCTGGATCGGCGTGACGAGGGTGTCGCCCTGGCCGATGGAGTAGTTGACGGAGTCACCGGCGCGCATCTTCATGCCTTCGAGGCAGTTCTCGTACGCGATGCGCGCCGCGTAGTCGCCGCCGCTCTTCTTGCCCTGCTTGCACCAGGCGTCCTTGTTGGCCTTCCAGTAGTCCTTCTTCCACTGGCGGTCGGGGACGCGGCCGGTGACCTCGTTGGGCAGGTCGATGCCGGTCTCCTTGCCGAGGCCGAACTGGTGGGCGGTCTTGTAGAACCAGTCCTTGGCGTCGGGCCGCGGCTTGTTGCCGCCGTCCTTGGCCCACTGGTCGTGCGAGAGCTTGTAGAAGACGGTGTCGCAGGAGACTTCGAGGGCCTGGCCGAGGGTGATGGAGCCGTGGCCCTTGGACTCGAAGTTCTTGAAGGTCTGGCCGCCGATGGAGTACGAACTGGGGCAGGGGTAGCGGCCGTTGAAGTCGTAGCCCGCGTTGACGGCGGCGGTCGTCGGGATGACCTTGAAGATCGAGCCGGGGGCCGCCTGGCCCTGGATGGCGCGGTTGAGCAGCGGGTAGTTGGACTTCTTGCCGGTGAGCCGGGCGTAGTCCTTGCCGGAGATGCCGCCGACCCAGGCGTTGGGGTCGTACGTCGGGTTGGAGGCCATGGCGACGACGCGGCCCGTCTTGTTCTCCATGACGACGACGGCGCCCGCGTCGGCCTTGTAGTTCTCGCCGGTGTTCTTGTCGAACTCCTGGCGGGCCTTCTTCATCGCGTCGTTCAGCCAGTACTCGGAGACGGCCTGGACGCGCGCGTCGATGCTGGTGACGACGTTCGCGCCGGGCTCGGCCTTGTCGGCCTTCGCCTTGCCGATGACCCGGCCGAGGTTGTCGACCTCGTAGCGGGTGACGCCGGCCTTGCCGCGCAGCTGCTTGTCGTACGTGCGCTCGAGACCGGAGCGGCCCACCTGGTCGGAGCGCAGGAACGGGGAGTCGGTGTCCTTGGCCTTGTTGATCTCGTCGTCGGTGACGGGCGAGAGGTAGCCGAGGACCTGCGCGGTGTTGGACTTGCCGGGCGCGGGGTAGCGGCGCACGGCGGTGGGCTCGGCGGTGATGCCGGGGAAGTCCTCGGAGCGCTCGCGGATCTGGAGGGCCTGCTTGGGCGTGGCCTCGTCGGTGATCGGGATGGGCTGGTAGGGGGAGCCGTTCCAGCAGGGCTGCGGGGTCTTCGCGTCGCACAGGCGGACCTTGTCGGCGACGTCCTTGGGGTCCATGGCGAGGACGTCGGCGAGCTTGGCGAGGACCGCCTTGCCGTCGTCCTTCATCTTCATCAGGTCCGTGCGGGAGGCGGAGACGACCAGGCGCGTGTGGTTGTCGGCGATCGGCACCCCGCGGGCGTCGAGGATCGAGCCGCGCACGGCGGGCTGGACGACCTGCTGGACGTGGTTGCCGGAGGCCTCCTTGGCGTACTCCTCGCCGTTGCGCACCTGGAGGTACCACAGGCGGCCGCCGAGGGTGAGCAGCAGGGAGACGACGAGGATCTGCAGGACGATGAGACGGATCTGGACGCGCGGGGTCCGGCCGGTCTCCGGGATGTTGGTCACTGCTGCCCTCCCCGGGTGCGAGCGGCTGCCCTGACGTCGTCGGCGGCGTGCTTCGCCCTCACAGTCGCTTGACCCCCTTGATGCGTCCGGCGCGGGCGACGCGGGCCTTGGCCGTCTTGGCCCGCAGGCCGCCGCGCCGGCCGCCGCCGATGCTCAGTCCGGTACCGGAGGCGAGCCAGCCGGAGGAGACGTCCGAGGCCTTGTTGGCCGGGGAGCCCTCGCCCAGCGGGTCGTTCTCGGCGCGTCTGGCGAGCGCGATGATCAGCGGCACCGTGAAGGGCGCGAGCAGCAGGTCGTAGAGCGCGGCGGTGAACAGCAGCCCGCCGAGGCCCACATGGCGGGCCGCGGTGTCCCCGACGAGGGCGCCCACGCCCGCGTACAGCAGCGTCGAGCCGAGGGCGGCGCCCACGACCACGGTCAGCGGCCCGGTGGCGGAGCGCAGCCGGCCGGTCTCGGGCTTGGCGAGGCCCGCGAGGTAGCCGACGACGCAGAGCACCAGGGCGTACCGCCCGGCGGCGTGGTCGGCGGGCGGGGCCAGATCGGAGAGCAGGCCCGCGCCGAAGCCGACGAGGGCTCCGCCGACGTGGCCGTAGACCAGGGCGAGGCCGAGGACGGTGAGCAGCACCAGGTCGGGCACGGCGCCCGGCAGCTGGAGCCGCGCGAGGACGCTGACCTGGATCACCAGGGCGACGACGACCAGGGTGGCGGAGAGCAGGATTCGGTTGAAGCGCATGGGTCCGGTCTCCTACTGCTCGTCGCCGTCGGGCACCGCGCCGCCGGGCACCGTGCCGTCGGCCGCGCCGTCGGCCGGCTTTCCCGACGGGGTGGCCGTGACGGTGACCGTCGGGGTCGGCTTGGGCTTGGCGGGCTTGGGCGGCAGGACGGTGTCGCGCGGGTCCTCGCGGGGTGCCTCGACGACGATGCCGACGATGTCGAGCTTGGTGAAGCCGACGTAGGGCTTCACGTAGACGGTACGGGTGAGGTCGCCGCCCGAGGGGTCGACGCGGACGACCTCGCCGACGGGGACGCCGGGCACGAACGGCCTGTCCTTCTGCGAGCCGAAGGTGACCAGGCGGTCGCCTTTCTTGACCTTGGCCTTGCCGTTGAGCAGCTGGACGGAGAGCGGGCGGTCGCCCTGGCCGGTGGCGAAGCCCAGCTCGTCGGTCCGCTCCATGCGGGTGCCGACGGTGAAGTCCGGGTCGTTGGCGAGCAGCACGGTGGCGGTGTCCGGGCCGACCGTGGTGACGCGGCCGACCAGGCCGTCGCTGTTGAGGACGGTCATGTCGCGCCGGATGCCGTCGTGCGCGCCGGCGTCGATGGTGACGGTCCAGGAGAAGCCCTGGGCCGCTCCTATGCCGATGACCTCGGCGCCCTTGATGCCGTACTGTCCGGCGCCGGCCTTCTTGAGCATGCCGTCGAGCTGGCGCACGCGGCTGCGGTTGCGGTCGTCGCTGCCGAGCTTGGCCTTCAACGCGGCGTTCTGGCGCTCCAGTTCGGCGATGCGGTCGTGGCGGTCACCGGAGTCGCGGACCGCGCCGATGGCGTTGCCGATCGGGTCGACGGCGGAGGACATCCCCTCCTCGACCGGGCCGAAGACGGTGGCGGCGGCCTGGCGGGCACCGTCGACCGGCGAGTCCTCACCGCCGCGGATGTCCACCGTGATCAAAGCGAACGCGATGGCGATCAGCAGCACCAGGAGCAGCCGGCTCTCTCGTGTGTCCCTCACGTGCGGCGGCGTGCCTTCCTCGATCGGATTCCGCGGAATCTGCGCGTTCCACGGGGTTCTGGGGAATTGTTCTGCCTTGCCTGAATTCTTCTTGTGCCTCTATGTCAACGATCCGCCGCACGAGGTGGCGGCACTCGTACGGCGGATCTTTTCACGTCACGTCATCTGCGGGGCTGGGCGTCCAGCACCTGCTGCAACGCCTCGAATTCCTCCACGCACTTCCCGGAGCCGAGCGCCACGCTGTCCAGCGGGTTCTCGGCGATGTGGATCGGCATGCCGGTCTCGCGGCGCAGCCGCTCGTCCAGGCCGCGCAGCAGGGCGCCGCCGCCGGTCAGGACGATGCCGCGGTCCATCACGTCGCCCGACAGCTCGGGCGGGCACTTGTCGAGAGTGGTCTTGACCGCGTCCACGATCGCGTTGACCGGCTCCTCGATGGCCTTGCGGACCTCGGCGGCGGAGATGACGACCGTCTTGGGCAGCCCGGAGACCAGGTCGCGGCCGCGGATCTCGGTGTGCTCGTCGGCGTCCATGTCGTAGGCCGAACCGATGGTGATCTTGATCTGTTCGGCCGTGCGCTCACCGAGGAGGAGGGAGTACTCCTTCTTGATGTGCTGGATGATCGCGTTGTCCAGCTCGTCGCCCGCGACGCGGATCGACTGTGCCGTGACGATTCCTCCGAGCGAGATGACGGCGACCTCGGTGGTGCCGCCGCCGATGTCGACCACCATGTTGCCCGTGGCCTCGTGGACCGGCAGGCCGGAGCCGATGGCCGCCGCCATGGGCTCCTCGATGATGTGCACCTGGCGGGCGCCCGCCTGCGAGGAGGCCTCGATGACGGCGCGGCGCTCCACGCCGGTGATGCCGGAGGGCACGCAGACGACCACGCGCGGACGCGCGAGGTAGCGCCGCTTGTGGATCTTCAGGATGAAGTAGCGGAGCATCCGCTCGGTGATCTCGAAGTCGGCGATCACGCCGTCCTTCAAGGGACGTACCGCGACGATGTTGCCGGGCGTGCGCCCGATCATCTTCTTCGCTTCCGCGCCGACCGCGAGGATGCCACCGGTGTTGGTGTTGATCGCGACGACGGACGGCTCGTTGAGTACGATCCCCCGACCCCTGACGTACACCAGCGTGTTGGCGGTCCCGAGGTCGACAGCCATGTCACGGCCGATGAACGACATGTTGTTCCCCATGAGGATGCGTCTGGCCTTCCCTATTGGAGCTTGTGATGGCTTTTTAGGTAGGCGAGGTGGGTGCTGAGTGGCAGTGGAGGCTTCCATCGTAGTCTCGGCCGCGCGAAGACGGCGCGAGGGTCTTCGCCATTGTCAGCAGATGATGCGCCGCCCCGCTTGTGGAGACGTGCCATAGGGGGCACGGGTTCCCCCGATCGGGGCGCGTGCGCCGGGGACGGCCGGATCGCTCCGGCCGTCCGGGTCGCGCGGCGTGTCGCTGACACCTCGTCAGCGGGCGGTCCGGCGGACGCGCGGACGACTCGCGAGGGCTCGCGGGAGTCGCGCGGGAGGCGCGGGAGGCGCGGGAGGCGCGGGAGGCGCGGGAGGCGCGGGTGGCGCGGGAGGTTACGCCACGCCGGGGAAGAAGATCTTCAGCTCGCGCTCGGCGGACTCCTCGGAGTCCGAGGCGTGGATCAGGTTCTCCCTGACGATGGTGCCGAAGTCGCCGCGGATGGAGCCGGGCGCGGCGGCGATCGGGTCGGTCGGACCGGCCAGGGCGCGCACGCCCTCGATGACCCGCTCGCCCTCGACGACCAGCGCGACGACCGGACCGGAGGACATGAACGCGACCAGCGGCTCGTAGAACGGCTTGCCCTTGTGCTCGCCGTAGTGCTGCTCCAGGGTGTCCTGGTCCAGCGAACGCAGCTCCAGCGCGGAGATCGTCCAGCCCGCCTTGCGCTCGATGCGGCCGATGATCTCCCCGATCAGGCCACGACGGACGGCGTCGGGCTTCAGCAGGACGAGGGTGCGCTGGCTCATGTGCGGCTCCAAAAGGTGTGCTCACGATCGGTCGATCTCCGCGATCGCATGGGATTGGGCCGCACGATACCGGGGGTGGCTACGCGGTGTTACCTCCGGCCCGTGCCTGCTCGTCGGCCATCGCCGCGAACCGGGCCTTCGCCTCGTCGATCTGCCGCCCGAAGTGGACCGACGCCCACCACAGGGCGGCGAACACGGCGCCCATGAAGAACATCGTCGGCACCACGAAACCGCTCGCGATCAGCGCGATCTGCAGGGCCCAGCCCAGCTGCACGCCGCCGGGCCGGGTGATCATGCCGCACAGCAGTACGCACAGCAGCATCGCGACGCCGCTGACCGTCCAGACCGTGCCCATGGTGAGGTCGGGGTCCTTCATGGCGACCAGTCCGGCGAAGCCGATGACGAAGAACTCGCCGATCAGCGTCGAGGCGCAGAGCGTACGCACGGGGGTCAGCCCCTTCCCAGGAGCAGCCGGGCCTCGCCGACCGTGATGACGGAACCTGTGACGAGGACGCCGCCGCCGGCGAACTCGCCCTCCTCCTCGGCGAGGGTGATCGCCGCCTCCAGGGCGTCCGGCAGGCGCGGCTCGACCTGGACGCGGTCGTCGCCGAAGACCTCGACGGCGATGGCGGCGAGCGTGTCGGCGTCCATCGCGCGGTCGCTGGTGTTCTGCGTGATGACGACCTCGGCGAAGAGCGGCTCGAAGGCCTCCAGGACGCCCCGCATGTCCTTGCCGTCGCTCGCGCCGACCACGCCGATGAGGTTGCTGAAGTCGAAGGCCTCGCTGATCGCGGCGGCGGCGGCGCGGGCGCCCGCGGGATTGTGCGCGGCGTCCAGGACGATGGTGGGCGAGCGCCGCACGACCTCCATGCGGCCCGGCGAGGAGACCGAGGCGAAGGCCTTGCGGATGGCCTCGATGTCCAGCGGGCGGGCGTGCTGGGAACCGATGCCGAAGAACGCCTCCACGGCGGCGAGCGCCACCGAGGCGTTGTGCGCCTGGTGCTCGCCGTGCAGGGGCAGGAAGACCTCCTCGTACTCCCCGCCGAGGCCGCGCAGGGTCAGCAGCTGGCCGCCGACGGCGACCTGGCGGGCGACGACGCCGAACTCCAGGCCCTCGCGGGCCACCGTCGCGTCGACCTCGACGGCCTTCTTCAGGAGCACCTGGGCGGCGTCGACCGGCTGCTGGGCCATGATCACCGTCGCGCCCTGCTTGATGATGCCGGACTTCTCCGTGGCGATCTCGCCGGGCGTGGAGCCCAGGCGGTCGGTGTGGTCCAGGTCGATGGGCGTGATGACGGCGACGGAGCCGTCGATCACGTTCGTCGCGTCCCAGCTGCCGCCCATGCCGACCTCGACGACCGCCACGTCCACCGGGGCGTCCGCGAAGGCCGCGTACGCCATGCCGGTGAGGACCTCGAAGAAGGAGAGGCGGTACTCCTGGGCGGCGTCGACCATCTCCACGTACGGCTTGATGTCCTGGTAGGTCTCCACGAAGCGCTCGGCCTCGATGGGGGCGCCGTCCAGGCTGATCCGCTCGGTGATCGACTGGACGTGGGGCGAGGTGTAGCGCCCGGTGCGCAGCTCGAAGGCGGAGAGCAGGGCCTCGATCATGCGGGCCGTGGACGTCTTGCCGTTCGTCCCCGTGATGTGGATCGAGGGGTACGCGCGCTGGGGCTCGCCCAGGACGTCCATCAGGGCGGCGATGCGGCTGACCGAGGGCTCCAGCTTCGTCTCGCCCCAGCGGCCCGCCAGCTCCGTCTCGACCCCGCGCAGCGCCCTGTCCACCTCCGGGTCGGCGGGGCGGCCGGGGATGTCGCCCTGCGGCGGGCCGGCCAGGGTGCGCAGGGTGCGGCTGCCCGCCTCGATCACCGCGAGGTCGGGGTCCCGGTCGGTCTCGGCGCCCACGATGGTCTCGAAGGCGTCGGCGTCGTCGGCGGGGTGGTCTGCGTGCTCGTCGCGCGGGGGGAGGTCACTCACGTACGCCAGTCTACGGAGCGCCACCGACACTCGGCGTCCGGACCTGGCGGACGGGGCCGGGCGGGAGCGTCGGGACCTTCGGCCCGTCCGATTCGGGACCTTGGTCCCTCCACTTCGGCGGGCCGCCCGGCAAACTTGGCGATCATGGACATAGGTATCGACCTCGGCACTGCGAACACCCTCCTCTACGTGCGCGGCAAGGGGATCGTGCTCAACGAGCCGTCCGTCGTCGCCGTGCGGTCGGACCGGGGAGGCAGGGGCGGCGTGCTGGCCGTGGGGACGGAGGCCAAGGAGACGATCGGGCGCACGCCCGGGTCCATCACCGCGATCCGTCCGCTGCGGGACGGCGTGATCAGCGACTACGAAGCCGCCGAGGAGATGATCCGGCACTTCGTGCGCAAGGCGGTGCCCGGCCGGCGGCCCCGTATCCGCATGGTGGTGTGTGTGCCGAGCGGGGTCACGCCCGTCGAGCGGCGGGCCATCGTGCACGCCTCGCAGCGGGCCGGCGCGCGCGCCGTCCACCTGGTGGAGGAGCCGATGGCCGCCGCGATCGGGGCGGGGCTGCCGGTCGCCGAGCCGCGCGGGTCGATGGTCGTCGACATCGGCGGCGGCACGACCGAGGTCGCCGTCATCTCGCTGGGCGGGATCGTCACCGCGCAGTCGCTGCGCGTCGGGGGCGACCGGCTGGACACGGCGATCACCGACTTCGTCCGCAAGGAGCACTCCCTGCTCATCGGTGAGCGCACCGCCGAGGACATCAAGGTCGCGATCGGCTCGGCGTGGCCCGTGCCGGGCGAGGACGCCCTGGAGATGCGGACGTTCACCGTGCGGGGCCGGGAGAAGGTCGCGGGTCTGCCCAAGACGGTGGACCTGACGGCGCGCGAGGTGCGGGCCGCGCTGGACGAGCCCGTGGAGCACATCATCGCGGCGGTGAAGACCACGCTGGAGGAGTGCCCGCCGGAACTGTCCGGCGACATCATGGAGCACGGCATCGTGCTGACCGGCGGCGGGGCGCTCCTGCCGGGCCTCGACCTGCGGATCGCCTCCAACACGGGCATCCCCGTCTTCGTGGCCGAGACCCCGCTGGACAGCGTGGCGCTGGGCTGCGGCAAGTGCGTGGAGGACTTCGACGGCCTGGAACGGGTGATGTCAGCGGCGTGAGGCCCTCCGGGACGGGTGAGCGCCGGGTGCCGGGCGAGGCCCTTCGGGACGGATCGGTGCCGGGTAACGGGTGGGTGGGTGGGAGAGGTCCCTGCGGTCAGGACAGGTCCCCCGCGGGCAGGCAGGCGACGACCTCGTACGCCCCGTCCACCGGCCCCGCCGAGAACTCTCCGCCCACCGCCCGGACCCGCTCCGCCATCCCCGTCGTACCGCTCCCCGAGGAAACCGGCGCCGACGCGGGCGCCGCCACCGGCAGCGCGTTGCGGACGGCGATCCCAAGGCGCCCGTCCGCCACCTCCACCCGGACGGTGACCCGCTCCCCCGGCGCGTGCTTCGCCGCGTTCGTCAGGCACTCCTGCACCACCCGGTGGACCGCGGCCTGCCGCAGCGGCGAGAGCCGGTGGGCCGCGGGAGCCACCAGCAGCTCCACGGGGCTGCCCGCGCGCCCGCTGCGCTCCGCCAGCTCGGGCAGCGCGTCGAGGCCGGGCGTGGGCGCCCCGTCCACACCACGCTGGACGATGATCTCGTTGAGCATGCGGTGCGCGCTGCGCGCCGTCTCGGACAGTTCCTCGAAGCCGTCCGCGAAGGGCCCGCCCTCGGCCCGGCGGGCGAGCACCTGGGAGCGCACGCTCAGCAGCGTCAGCTCGCGCCCGACGAAGTCGTGCACGTCGCGCGCGATGCGGGCCCGCTCCTGCTGGACGGCGTGGAGCATGTCCGTCTCCGCGCGCTGCGTCTCCAGCGCGCGGACGAGGTCCTGCCGGTTCGCGGCGACGCCGACCCCCGCCGCGAGCACGCCGATCGGCACGACGAGGCTCAGGAACTCGCTGAGCGTCTCGCCCCGGTGCGGCGGCCAGCCGGGGAGCAGGAACATGGCGTAGGCGAACGCGACGTAGCCGAGGACGCCGAGCGTGCCGGCCCGGCGCCCGCGGTAGCGCGCGAGCGAGTACAGCGCGAACTGCACCAGCGTCAGCTCGTGCAGCCAGCCGAGCAGCAGCAGCGCGACGGCGTACGGCAGCCAGGGCGCCGCCCGCCGCAGCAGCAGGGAGGCGGCGCCCGCCGTCAGGACGAGCGCCGCCGTGGGGCCGGTGAGGGAGTTGTCCGCCGCCGCGAGGCCCGGCACGTCCAGGCTCATCAGCGCCAGCGCGCTCAGCGCGGTCACCAGGTCGAGGGCGCCGGCCGTGCGCGCCCAGCGGCCGGCGAGGCGACGGCCGGCGGCCGTCGCCCGGCGGATCGCCTGGGCGGCGGGGCGGTTGTGCATGCTCTCCATCATCCAGGGCCCTTCAGCCCGATTCATCAGACTTATGGCACTGATTTGGTGATTTGCGGCACGGGCTTGTCCGGGCGCCCGGCGCGGCTGACCGGCCCTCGTCCGCGCCGGGGGTCAGATCTGACCATGTGGTATGCCCAGAATTCCGCCCGGCGGACCCATCAGCTCGCCGGTGACGCCGGGGTCCTGCTGTGGGCCGCGCTGTGGGCCGCCGTCGCCGTGACCGCGTACCGGCTGGCCTGTCTGCTCGCCCTGCCCCGCGCCCTCCAGGAGCGCAGGGCGCCGCTGCCGCTGGTCGGCGGGCGCTTCGACACGGCGCTGCGGCGCGTGGCGGACGCCGTCGACGCGATGGATCCGGTGACCGTGCGCACGGCGGTGGCCGTCGGCGCCGTCGCCCTGTTCGTCGTCCCCGTGGGCCTGGTCCTCGTGGTGTGGCTGCCGCGCCGGCTGCGCTGGATCCGGCAAGCGGGCGCGGCCCGGGACCTGGCCGCCTCCGACGACGGCCGCGACCTGCTGGCGCTGCGTTCGCTGCTCCGACCGCTGGACGAGGTGGCCGCCACCGCCTCGGAGATCCCCGACGCCACGCCGGGCAGCCTCGCCTGGGGCTGGCGGCACGGCGATCCGGAGATCCTGGAGGCGCTGGCGGGCGCGGAGCTGGAGCGGCTGGGCCTGGAGATCGCGCCGCGCGAGGACGGCCCTGTCGTGCCGCGCGGGGGCCGCCTCGCCGGGTTCTTCGAGCCGGTGGACCTCATCGGTCCGGCGGGTCCCGCCGACGAGCGGGCGCCCGAACGCCGTCCCATCGGCTGACGGCGTACGACGAAGGCTCCCGGGACCGATCGTCATCGGTTCCGGGAGCCTTCGGTGTCGCATGCCTACGCGGCCGGCAGCGCCGCCAACTGGGCGGTCAGGCGGGCGATGTCGCCCTCCGCCTTCGTCAGGCGGCCACGGATCTTGTCCACGACCTGGTCCGGCGCCTTGGCGAGGAACGCCTCGTTGCCCAGCTTGGCCTCGGCCTGCGCCTTCTCCTTCTCGGCGGCGGCGAGGTCCTTGGCGAGGCGCTTGCGCTCGGCGGCCACGTCGATCGTGCCGGACAGGTCGAGCGCGACCGTGGCGCCCGAGACCGGCAGCGTCGCCGTCGCCGTGAACGCGTCGCCCTCCGGCAGCAGGCGCAGGAGCTGGCGGATGGCGGCCTCGTGCGGGGCGAGTGCCGTGCCGTCCAGGGCGAGGCGGGCCGGGACCTTCTGGCCGGGCTGGAGGCCCTGGTCGGCGCGGAAGCGGCGCACCTCGGTGATGACCTGCTGGAGGGTCTCGATCTCCCGCTCCGCGGCCGGGTCGCGGAAGCCGCTGTCGGCGGGCCAGTCGGCGATGACGAGGGACTCCCCGCCGGTCAGCGCCGTCCAGAGCGTCTCCGTGACGAACGGGACGATCGGGTGGAGCAGGCGCAGCGTGACGTCCAGGACCTCACCGAGGACGCGGGCCGAGACCTTGGCGCCCTCGCCGCCCGCCATGAACGTCGTCTTGGACAGCTCGACGTACCAGTCGAAGACCTCGTCCCACGCGAAGTGGAAGAGGGCGTCGGAGAGCTTGGCGAACTGGAAGTCGTCGTAGAGCGCGTCGACTTCGGCGACCGTCGCGTTCAGGCGGGAGAGCACCCAGCGGTCGGTGGCGGACAGCTGCTCGGCCGGGGGCAGGTCGCCCTCGATCGTGGCGCCGTTCATCATCGCGAAGCGGGTGGCGTTCCAGATCTTGTTGGCGAAGTTGCGCGAGCCCTGGACCCAGTCCTCGCCGATCGGCACGTCCGTGCCGGGGTTGGCGCCGCGGGCCAGGGTGAAGCGCAGGGCGTCCGAGCCGTACTTGTCCATCCAGTCCAGCGGGTTGACCGCGTTGCCGAAGGACTTCGACATCTTCTTGCCGAACTGGTCGCGGACCATGCCGTGCAGCACGATCGTGTGGAACGGCGGGGTGCCGTCCATCGCGTACAGGCCGAACATCATCATCCGGGCGACCCAGAAGAAGAGGATGTCGTAGCCGGTGACCAGCACGGAGTTCGGGTAGAACTTCGCGAGCGACTCGGTCTGTTCGGGCCAGCCGAGGGTGGAGAAGGGCCACAGGCCGGAGGAGAACCACGTGTCGAGCACGTCGTTGTCCTGGCGCCAGCCCTCGCCGGTGGGGGCCTCGTCGTCGGGGCCGACACAGACGATCTCGCCGTTCGGGCCGTACCAGACCGGGATGCGGTGGCCCCACCAGAGCTGGCGCGAGATGCACCAGTCGTGGAGGTTGTCGACCCAGTCGAAGTAGCGCTTCTCCATCTCCTGGGGGTGGATCTTGACCTTGCCGTCGCGGACCGCGTCGCCGGCGGCCTTCGCGAGCGGGCCGACCTTGACCCACCACTGCATCGACAGGCGCGGCTCGACGGTGGTCTTGCAGCGCGAGCAGTGGCCCACGGAGTGGGTGTACGGGCGCTTCTCGGCGACGACGCGGCCCTCGGCGCGCAGCGCCGCGACGATGGCGGAGCGGGCCTCCAGGCGGTCCAGGCCCTGGAAGGGGCCGTGCGCGGTGATGACCGCGTGCTCGTCCATGACGGCGATGTTCGGCAGCGAGTGGCGCCGGCCGATCTCGAAGTCGTTCGGGTCGTGGGCCGGGGTCACCTTGACGGCGCCGGTGCCGAACTCGGGGTCGACGTGCTCGTCGGCGACGACCGGGATGGTGCGGTCGGTCAGCGGCAGCTTGATCTGCTTGCCGACGAGGTGCTGGTAGCGCTCGTCGTCGGGGTGGACCGCGACGGCGGTGTCACCGAGCATCGTCTCGGCGCGGGTGGTGGCGACGACGAGCGTCTCCTCTCCCTCGCCGTACTTGATCGACACCAGCTCGCCGTCGTCGTCCTGGTACTCGACCTCGATGTCGGAGATCGCCGTCAGGCAGCGGGGGCACCAGTTGATGATGCGCTCGGCGCGGTAGATCAGCTCGTCGTCGTAGAGCTTCTTGAAGATGGTCTGGACGGCCTGCGAGAGGCCCTCGTCCATGGTGAAGCGCTCGCGCTGCCAGTCGACGCCGTCGCCGAGGCGGCGCATCTGGCCGGAGATCTGGCCGCCGGACTCGCCCTTCCACTTCCAGACGCGCTCGATGAACGCCTCGCGCCCGAGGTCGTGGCGGGACTTGCCCTCCTTGGCCAGCTCGCGCTCGACCACGTTCTGCGTGGCGATGCCCGCGTGGTCCATGCCGGGCTGCCACAGCGTCTCGTGGCCCTGCATGCGCTTGCGGCGGGTCAGGGCGTCGATCAGCGTGTGCTCGAAGGCGTGGCCGAGATGGAGCGCGCCGGTCACGTTCGGCGGGGGGATGACGACGGCGTACGGCGGCTTCTCGCTCTTCTCGTCGGCGGAGAAGTAGCCCCGTTCCACCCAGCGCTCGTACAGCGGCCCCTCTACCTCGGCCGGCGCGTACTGGGTCGGCAGTTCGGGAGTGGTCGCTGGGGGCTGCTGCTGAGCGTTCTCGGTCACCCGGTCAGTTTAGGGGGGTCGCGGCGCGGTCCCGAAACCGGAATGTTCGACAACGCTTGCCGTCCGGGGCGCCACGGGGGCCCCGCGTCCTCCAGGATGTCCGGGACACATCAGAGTCCGGAGGGGGACCCCCACGATGAGCGACCACCAGCCCGGCCCGTACGAGGGTCAGCAGCCCGGCCCTTACGGGCAGCAGCCCCAGCAACCCGGCCCGTACGGGCAGCAGCCCCAGCAACCCGGCCCGTACGGGCAGCAGCCGCCGCAGCCGGGGTACGGCTTTCCGCCGCCCCCGCAGCAGGCGCCGCAGCAGGCGCCGCGACAGGGCGGCGGCAAGAAGACCGGCCTGATCATCGGCGCCGTCGCGGTGGTCGCCGCGCTCGGCGTCGGCGCGTACTTCCTCTTCGGGGCGGGCGGCGGCTCGGCCTCGGTCGAGGACGACGGGGCGCACCGGCTGGTGCCGCCGTCCTCGGTGGGCGAGTACAGGGGGAGCGCGGACAAAGTCGATGACGGTCCGCTCGGCCGCAACGACAAGAAGAACGCCGAGGGGATCGGGGTCAAGAACCCCCACAACGTCTCGTTCGCCTACACCTCGGGTTCGATCAGCAAAGGGACGCAGATGAGCTTCCAGGGGATGTACGGCGAGATAGCCGATCCGGCGGAGGCCCTCGACGCGGGCTTCGCCAAGGTCGCCGCGAACACCGAGAAGGAGTCGCACGCCGACAACGGGGGCGGCGAGCGGATCAAGCTGGCCGGCAGCCCCGAGAGCGTCGAGCCGGACGCGCTCGACAACGCCCTCATGAAGTGCCAGACGGCCGAGCTGACGGACGGCGGCAACACGGTCGAACTGCCGATCTGCATCTGGGCCGACCACAGCACGTACGGCGTCGTCGTCGGCGCCGACATGGCGGCGATGGCAAAGGGAAGCGGCGGCATGGCCACCACCGACGTCGCCCACTTCGCGGCCACCCTGCGCAAGGCGGCCCGCGTCGAGGAGTGAGCGCGGACGGCGGGTGAGCGCGGACGGGGGGTGCGTTCGGGGTGTGGAACAGCTCTTCAACAACTGCGCATCGATCCGCTCCGGTGGCGTCGTCCTCCCGTGTTCGTCCGACAGGATGTTCGGAACGCGTAAGCATCGGGAGGGAACCCAAGCAATGAGTCACAACCAGCCGGGACCGTACGGCGGCGGTCAGCCCCAGCAGCCCGGCCCCTACGGGCAGCAGCCGCAGGCCCCGCAGCCCGGCTACGGGTATCCCCCGCAGGCACCCCAGGGCGGCTACGGGTACCCCCCGCAGGCGCCGCAGCAGGCGCCCCAGCAGGGTGGGTACAGCTCGCCCGAGCAGCCGGGGTACTACGGGCAGCAGCCGCAGGCCCCCTACGGGCAGGTGCCGCCGCCTCCGCCGCCCGGGGGCGGGAAGAAGAAGACCGGCCTCGTCATAGCGGCGGTCGCCGTGGTCGCCGCCGCGGCGGTCGGCGGGTACTTCGTCCTCGCGGGCGGTGACGACGACAAGGGCGGCGGCAAGAACGGCGGCTCCTCGAACGTGGCGGGCGGCGGCAAGGACGACTCCGGCGTCAAGGACGACGGCCCGCACAAGCTGACGACGCCGGAGACGGTCCTCACCGACTACAAGAAGGACCCGGGCCGCTCCAGCGGACTCAACGGCGTCGACCTCGACAAGGCCGAGGCGGCCGGGGTGAAGAACCCCAAGGACGTGCAGGCGCAGTACCAGTCGGGCAGCAAGGACAACCCGATGGCGCAGAAGGTGCTGACCTTCGGCGGCGTCTACGGCGACATCAAGGACCCCGAGGGCGTCGTGGACCACATGTTCACCAACGCCGAGAAGGAGGCCGGGGAGGGCGGCACGAGCGGCGGCAAGGTCACGCTGGTCGGCAGCCCCAAGGAGTACAAGCCCGCCGAGCTGGACGGCGCGGTCCTCAAGTGCCAGGAGATGAAGGTCGACCTCGGTGCCGCCCTCGGCGGCGGCTCCACGAGCGGCTCCACGGCCGGCGCCTCCGGTCCCAGCGAGATGTCCGCCTCGACCTGCATCTGGGGCGACCACAGCACCATCGGTTACGTCGTCACCACGGACGTGGCGAGCGCGCTGTCCGGCGGGGCCGCGGATCTGGACGAGGCCGCGACGACGACCGCCAGGTTCCGCGGGGAAGTCCGCGTCAAGAGCTGACACCGGCGGGCCGCCCGCGCGCGGTCCGGCCGCCTCCGGTCCAGGGCATGGGCCCGGTCACCCGACCGGGCCCCCTTGCGTCAGGATGTCGGGAACACCTAAGCGTTTCGGAGGGGAACACCCCATGAGCTACCACCAGCCGGGCCCGTACGGCGAGCAGCAGCCACAGCAGCCGGGGCCGTACGGCGGCGGCCAGCCCCCGCAGGGGCCGTACGGTCAGCCGCAGCAGCCCGGCCCCTACGGGCAGCCGCCGCAGGCCCCGCAGCCCGGCTACGGCTACCCCCAGCAGGCTCCGCCGCAGCAGCCCGGTTACGGGTACCCCCACCAGGCTCCGCCGCAGGCGCCCCCGCAGGGGCCGTACGGCCAGCCGCAGCAGCCCGGCCCCTACGGGCAGGTCCCGCCGCAGGCCCCCTATGGACAGCAGGCCCCTTACGGGCAGGTGCCGCCCCCGCCGCCCGGTGGCGGCAAGAAGAAGACGGGGCTGATCATCGGCGCCGTCGCGGTGATCGCCGCCCTCGGTGTCGGCGCGTACTTCGTCCTCGGCGGCAGCGACGGCGGCGGTGACGGGGGCGGTTCCTCCTCCGTGGCGGACGACGGCGCGCACAAGCTGGTCACGCCCGAGACGCTGCTCAGCGAGTACAAGAAGGACGCGAGCCAGACCGGCGGCTTCAACTCCAGCGACATCGCGGCGGCCGAGAAGGCCGGCGTGAAGGACCCCAAGGACGTCGACGCCGGGTACAAGACCGAGTCCGCCGACAACCCCCTGGCGCAGAAGGCCATCCAGTTCATGGGGGTCTACGGCGAGGTCGGTGACCCGGGCAAGGTCGTCGACAGCATGTTCGCCAAGGTCAAGAAGGACTCGCAGGAGCCCGGCGCGCAGACGGGCAAGCTGGTCGGCAGCCCGAAGGACTTCAGCACGGACGACGTCGTCCTCAAGTGCCAGGAGTCCATGATCAAGAACGACAGCGCGGGCGGCAGCAGTTCCTCCGCTCCCAAGGAGATCCGCATGCCGGTCTGCATCTGGGGTGACCACAGCACCGTCGCCGTCGTCGTCCCCATCGAGGTCGCGGACGCCATGGCGGGCAAGGTGTCCCTGGACGACGCCTCGGCCACCGCGCTCAAGGTCCGCAAGGAAGTCCGCGTCAAGCTCTGACGCCCCAGCACCGTTCACGAGGGGAACCCCGAACGCAGTGAGCCACAACCAGCCCGGCCCGTACGGCGCTCAGCCGCCCCAGCAGCAGCCCGGCCCGTACGGGCAGCAGCCGCAGGCCCCCTACGGGCAGCCCCCGCGCCTCCGCGGGGCGGTGGGGGCAGGAAGAAGACCGGGCTCGTCATCGGCGCCGTGGTGGTCGTGGCCGCCGCCGCCGTCGGCGGGTACTTCCTCTTCGCCGGGGACGACTCCTCCTCCGTCGCCGACGACGGCAAGACGTACAAGCTGACCGCTCCCGCGACCGTTCTCGGCGGCTACAAGAAGCTGGACGCCTCGGCCGGCGGGGGCGGCATGTCGTCCGGCGACCTGAAGGACCTGGAGAAGCGGGGTGTCAGCGACCCCAAGGACGTCCACGCCGCGTACCAGCACGGTGAGGGCACGACGATGAAGACCTTCAACTACCTGGGCGTGTACGGCGAGGTGGACGACCCGGAGAAGGTCGTCGACGCCATGTTCGCCGAGATGGAGAAGAACTCCCTGAACGGCTCCGACGGGGGCATGAAGCTCATCGGCAGCCCGAAGGAGTTCACGCCGGACGGCTTCGCCGACGGCGTCATGAAGTGTCAGATGGGCGAGTTCTCGATGGGCGGCGAGGGCGGCACGGAGGACTCCGGTGTCCCCGACAGCTTCCAGACGCCGATGTGCGCCTGGGGTGACCACAGCACGGTGGCCTACGCCGTGTTCTCCGACGCCGGCGCGACCGGCAGCGGCAAGGACATCGCGCTGAGCGACGTCGCCGCGCAGGTCGCCGAGCTCCGCGACGACGTACGCGTCGAGGTCAAGTAGCACCCGGACCACCCCGGACCACGACAAAGGGGGCGCCCGGCGAGCGAATCGCCGGGCGCCCCCTTTCGCGTACGTACGGCCGGGGCCTACGCGGACTTCTGCTCCCCGGTCCCCGGGCCCCGCACCTCGCGCGGCACCAGCGTCGGGTTCACGTTCGAGCGGACGACGTCCGCGGTGATGACCACGCGGGCGACGTCCTTGCGGGACGGCACCTCGTACATCACCGACTGGAGGACCTCTTCCATGATGGCGCGCAGGCCGCGCGCGCCGGTCTGGCGGAGGATCGCCTGGTCCGCGATGGCCTCCAGGGCCTCGCGCTCGAAGTCCAGCTCCACGCCGTCGAGTTCGAACAGGCGCTGGTACTGCTTCACCAGCGCGTTGCGCGGCTCGATGAGGATCTGGAGCAGCGCCTCGCGGTCGAGGTTGTGGACCGAGGTGATCACGGGGAGGCGGCCGATGAACTCGGGGATCATCCCGAACTTCACCAGGTCCTCCGGCATGATGTCCTCGAACTGGTCCTTCTCCTCCAGCTCGCGCTTGGAGCGGATGGTGGCGCCGAAGCCGATGCCCTTCGCCCCCGCCCGCGACTCGATGATCTTCTCGAGGCCGGAGAAGGCGCCGCCCACGATGAAGAGCACGTTCGTCGTGTCGATCTGGATGAATTCCTGGTGCGGGTGCTTGCGGCCGCCCTGCGGCGGGACCGAGGCGGTGGTGCCCTCCAGGATCTTCAGCAGGGCCTGCTGGACGCCCTCGCCGGACACATCGCGGGTGATCGACGGGTTCTCGCTCTTGCGGGCGACCTTGTCGATCTCGTCGATGTAGATGATGCCCGTCTCGGCCTTCTTGACGTCGTAGTCGGCGGCCTGGATGAGCTTCAGGAGGATGTTCTCGACGTCCTCGCCGACATAGCCCGCCTCCGTCAGCGCCGTCGCGTCGGCGATGGCGAACGGGACGTTGAGCATGCGGGCGAGCGTCTGCGCCAGGAGCGTCTTTCCGGAGCCGGTCGGGCCGAGCAGCAGGATGTTGGACTTGGCGAGTTCGATCGCGTCGTCACGGCCCTGCGCGCCGCCGTTCTCCCCGGCCTGGACCCGCTTGTAGTGGTTGTACACCGCTACCGAGAGGGCCTTCTTCGCGGGCTCCTGGCCCACGACGTAGCCCTCAAGGAATTCGTAGATCTCACGAGGCTTGGGCAGTTCCTCCCAGCGGACCTCGCTCGTCTCCGCGAGCTCTTCCTCGATGATCTCGTTACAGAGGTCGATGCACTCGTCGCAGATGTACACACCGGGGCCTGCGATGAGCTTTTTGACCTGCTTCTGACTCTTTCCGCAGAACGAGCACTTGAGCAGATCGCCGCCGTCACCGATGCGTGCCACGAGGTGCTTCCCCTTCGCCTGGGAGACGCCACGTTCAGCGGCTCCTGGTGCCTCATATCCGACGGTACCTTGCCGGGCCCCCCGTTCGGGCCCCCCTTGGCACGGTTCGCTTCGACGACGTCGTGCGCGAACCATGCCAAGGAGCGGCAGATGTTACAGCGCCTCGTCAGACAACCGCGGCGTTGTTCATCTTCCGGGTCGAGATGATCTGGTCGATCAGGCCGTACGCGAGGGCGTCCTCGGCCGTGAGGATCTTGTCGCGCTCGATGTCGTCGCGGATCTTCTCGATCGGCGTCGTGGAGTGCTTGGCCAGCATCTCCTCCAGCTGCGCGCGCATCCGGAGGATCTCGTTGGCGGCGATCTCCAGGTCGGAGACCTGACCGCGGCCCGTCTCGCTGTAGGGCTGGTGGATCAGGACGCGGGCGTTCGGCAGCGCCATGCGCTTGCCCGGCGTGCCGGCCGCGAGGAGGACCGCGGCGGCCGAGGCGGCCTGGCCCATGCACACCGTCTGCACGTCCGGCTTGACGAACTGGAGCGTGTCGTAGATGGCCGTGAGCGCCGTGAAGGAGCCGCCGGGGCTGTTGATGTAGATGGAGATGTCGCGGTCCGGGTCCATCGACTCCAGGCACAGGAGCTGCGCCATGACGTCGTTGGCCGAGGCGTCGTCGATCTGGACGCCGAGGAAGATCACGCGCTCCTCGAAGAGCTTCGCGTATGGGTCGTACTCGCGCACGCCCTGCGAGGTGCGCTCGACGAAGCGCGGGATGACGTAGCGGGACTCGGCGCGGGCGCCGGTGAACTCCGCCTGCGGGGACTGGTACTCGGCGCGGGTGCGCTCGTAGAGGCCGCTGCCGGGGTAGTTGTTCATCTGTGTGTGTCTCCTAAAGGAGCGTGGGCTGGGTTTCGGCTGTCGGGGCGCTGAGGGGTGCCTCAGGCTCCCGTGCCGCCCCCGCCCGGCATGCCGGCGGCGGTGGGCATGATGTCGTCGATGAGGCCGTACTCCTTGGCCTCCTGCGGGTCGAACCAGCGGTCGCGGTCCGAGTCGCGGGTGATCTGCTCGACGGTCTGGCCCGTGTGGTGGGCGGTCAGCTCCGCCATCCGCTTCTTGGTGTGCAGCAGCCGCTCGGCGTGGATCTTGATGTCCGAGGCGGAGCCGGCCAGGCCCGCGGAGGGCTGGTGGATCAGGATCTCGGCGTTCGGCAGCGCGAAGCGCTTGCCGGGCGTGCCGGCGCTGAGCAGGAACTGGCCCATGGAGGCGGCCATGCCCATCGCGATCGTCACCACGTCGTTCTTGATGTACTGCATGGTGTCGTAGACGGCCATGCCCGCGGTGATCGAGCCTCCGGGGCTGTTGATGTAGAGGAAAATGTCCTTGTCGGGCTCTGCGGCCAGCAGCAGCAGCTGCGCGGTGATCCTGTTGGCGATGTCGTCGTCCACGGCCTGGCCGAGGAAGATGATCCGCTCGCCGAGCAGCCGGTTGTAGACCTGGTCGCCGAGGCCACCACCGATGGAGGGGTCGCCGGCGGCGGAGGGCATCAGATTCATCACGTATCCACCTGCTCGTCTTGCGACGGCGCCGGGCCGTCTCACTCTTCACTGGGGCTGGGACCCCTCGTGCTCGCCGCTCCGGGCGGCTCCGGGGACTCCCCTGCCCTCGTATTCATGGACCCTAACGCGCGGGGTCCTCCGGGGAATCCCGCAGAGCCAACTGTTCGCTGTGAGCGCAGGTAGCGCCGAGATGCTCGCGCGGTTCCCCGCGCCCCTGACGGGGCACGACTGCGGGCCCCCGGGATCGTGTCCCGGGGGCCCGCAGTACGTACGTCAGAGCTGGAGGGCTCAGGCCTCGGTCTTCTCCTCGGAGGAGGCGTCGGCGTCGGCGGAGGTCTCGGCGGCGGGCGCCTCGTCCTCGTCCTCGTCGCTGAGGTCGATGACCTCACCCTTCGTGTCCTTGACCGTGGCGGCCTCGACGACGACCGCGAGGGCCTTGCCGCGGGCGACCTCGCCGACCAGCATCGGGACCTGGCCGCCTTCGACGACGGCCTGGGCGAACTGGTCGGGGGACATGCCGGAGGACTGCGCGCGCCGCATGAGGTGCTCGGTGAGCTCCTCCTGGTTGACGTTCAGCTTCTCCTTGTTGACCAGCTCGTCGAGGACGAACTGCGTCTTGATGCCCTTCTCGGCCTGCTCCTCGGTCTCGGCGTCGAACTCTTCCTCGGTCTTGCCCTGGATCTCCAGGTACTTCGCGAGGTCGAGGCCCATCTGGCCGAGCTGGTGGTTCACCAGGTTGTGCTTGCGGGTCTGGATCTCGTCCGCGAGGAGCTTCTCGGGGACGGGGACCTCGACCAGCTCGAGGAGCTTCTCCAGGACGCGCTCCTGGGCCTGCGTGGCCTGGTCGTACTGCTTCATGTTCTCGAGGCGCTTGCGGCTGTCGGCCTTCAGCTCGTCGAGGGTGTCGAACTCCGAGGCGAGCTGCGCGAAGTCGTCGTCCAGCTCCGGCAGTTCGCGCTTGGCGACCTGGGTGACCTTGACGGTGACCTCGGACTCCTTGCCGGCGGCCGAGCCGCCCTTCAGCTCGGAGGTGAAGGTGGCCTCGCCACCGGCCTCCAGGCCCTTGACGGCGTCGTCGATGCCTTCGAGCAGCTCGCCGGAGCCGATCGTGTAGGAGACGCCGGACGCGACGCCGTCCTCCAGGACCTCGCCGTCGACCTTGGCCTGCAGGTCGATCGTCACGACGTCGCCGTCCTCGGCGGCACGCTCGACCGGGGACGTGGAGGCGAAGCGCTCGCGCAGCTCCTCGACGGCCTTGTCGACGTCCTCGTCGCTGACCTCGACCGCGTCGACCTCGACCTCGATGCCGGAGTAGTCCGGGATCTCGATGGTCGGGCGGACGTCGACCTCAGCGGTGAAGTTGAGGGTCTCGTTGTCCTTCAGCTCGGTGATGTCCACCTCGGGCTGGCCCAGGACGTTGAGCTCGGCCTCGTTGACCGCCTCGGTGTAGAACTTCGGGAGCGCGTCGTTGACGGCCTCCTCCAGCACGGCGCCGCGGCCGAACCGCTGGTCGATGATGCGGGCCGGGATCTTGCCCTTGCGGAAGCCCTTCACCGTGACCTGCTGGTTGATCTTCTTGTACGCCGCGTCGAGGCTGTCCTTGAGCTCCTCGAAGGGCACCTCAACAGTGAGCCGAACCCGAGTCGGGTTCAGGGTCTCCACGGCGCTCTTCACGGTTCGGTCTCCTTGGTGGGCTGACTGCTGGTTTCTGCCCGGATCAGAGACACACGGGCACACAGCTTGCATAGTAACGGCAAGCGGGAGCCGACCCACAACGCGATCTTGTGGGGAGAGACCTGCTGGTCGGGGTGGCGGGATTTGAACCCACGGCCTTCCGCTCCCAAAGCGGACGCGCTACCAAGCTGCGCCACACCCCGTCGGTGCGACACGTAGGGTACATGCCCGCAGGCCGTGCGGCCCCCGGTCGCGCGGGGGTCGTGGGCGGGGCCCGGAAGACGTGTGCGGCGCGGGGGGTGTGCGGCACGGGCCGGGGACCCGCTACGATGCCTGTCGTACCGCGGCCCGAGGGCCCTGGTGCGGCGTGCGGGCGTAGCTCAATGGTAGAGCCCTAGTCTTCCAAACTAGCTACGCGGGTTCGATTCCCGTCGCCCGCTCTGGTGAGACCTCCGGCCCGGCCCGCTGAATCCAGCGGCCGGGCCGGCGGCGTTTCCCGCCGCGCGGCCGATTCAGAAGCCGGCCGATTCAGAAGCTGATGGAGTTGATGGTCTCCGCCAGTTGCTGCATGAACCGCTCTATGGTGGGCGCCATGCCCGTCGAGGCGAGGAAGAAGCCGAAGAGCGCCGCGACGATCGCCGGGCCCGTCTTGATCGACCCCCCGCGGATCATCACTACGAGGATGATCGCCAACAGCAGTACCACTGACAGCGAAATGGCCACACTGATCACACCCTAGGTCGGTCGCTCTCCCGGCCCGGGGGGTACGACCCCGCACGCCCCCGCCACCGACCATGGTGCCACCAACAGGCGTACTCCATGCGGCCCATGACGCATCGTCGACCCCCACTTCGCGCCCCGGAGTGCGGCGGCGCCCCCGAGGGCGCGGGCCACGGCGCGGTGCCGCACGGGAATTCGCGGACCCGTGTCCATAGGGAATTCACCGTGATGCCCGCGAACACCACACACGATGTTCGCAGGAAATTCGAATTGTTGCGGGCGGCACAGCGCGGTTTCTCGGACCGCCGACCAAACGGACATTCCACCGGAGTCGACTGCGGGAGTTATGCACCATTTAAGGCGCATGAATGCGGACGTAGGGGACGTAATCGCGGCCGAATCCCTCTGCCTACCACCGTCATTCCCGGGTATGCGGACCCGATAAGCGGTAATCGCATCGGGGCCCGACCGAGGGATTGACAGGGATCGTGTTGACGAAAGTGACGAGGGTTTTACGAAGACCGCGCGGCGACGCTAGGGTGCGTCAGATGTTCCACGCTGCCACCACCCCCGTAGGCGCAGTGCGGTCCCGGATCGTCTCACCGAGCTCTTGGTGGGAGGGCCTGTGACCAACTCGGTGCAACCGCACGGACGTCACCGTGCGCCGCTCCCCCCGGCCCAGGTGCCGGCGGCCGGACCCCCGCCCCCGCGCTTCCCCCATCCGACCCATCGGGCCGCCACCGCTCCCCCCACCCCGGCCGGCCATCGCGCGGCCGCCCGCTCGGCGAAGCCCGCCAAGCAGCGCGACGCCTTCTTCGACAACGCCAAGTACCTGGCGATCGTCCTCGTGGCGATGGCCCATGCGTGGGAACCCCTGACGGATCACAGCCGCGCCGCCGAGGCGCTGTACATGACCGTCTACACCTTCCACATGCCGGCGTTCATCCTGATCTCCGGCTACTTCTCGCGCAGTTTCGACATGCGGCCCGACCGGCTCAAGCGCCTGGTGACCGGGGTCGCCGTGCCGTACGTCATCTTCGAGGTCGCCTACACCCTCTTCAAGCGCTGGGTGGACGACGATCCGGGCCAGCCCATCAGCCTGCTCGACCCGTGGTACCTCACCTGGTTCCTCGTGGCGCTCTTCGTGTGGCGGCTCACGGTGCCGCTGTGGAAGATCGTGCGCTGGCCCGTGCCGCTCGCGCTGGCCATCGCCATGCTCGCCGTCATCTCCCCCGACATCGGCGACGACCTCGACCTCCAGCGCGTCCTGCAGTTCATGCCGTTCTTCGTGCTCGGCCTCTTCCTGAAGCCCGAGCACTTCCAGCTGGTGCGCCGTCGTGAGATGCGGGTCCTGTCCGTGCCGGTCTTCGCCGCCGCCGTGCTGCTGGCCTACTGGGCGGCGCCCCGCATGACGTCCGTGTGGTTCTACCGCCGGGACAGCGCCCAGGAGCTGGGTGTGCCGTGGTGGGTCGGCATCGTGATGACGCTGGCGCTGTTCGGCTGCTCGGTGGTGCTGACCGCCTGCTTCTTCGCGTGGGTGCCGCGCCGCAAGATGTGGTTCACGGTCCTCGGCGCGGGCACGCTGTACGGCTATCTGCTGCACGGCTTCCTCGCCAAGGGCTCGCGCTTCTGGGGCTGGTTCGAGGATTACGCGTGGTTGCACAAGCCGCTCGGCGAGGTCTTCGTGACGGCGGTCGCCGCGACGGTGGTGACGCTGCTGTGCACGCCTCCCGTGCAGCGCGTGTTCCGTTTCGCCATGGAGCCCAAGATGGAGTGGGCCTTCAAGCGGGACGCGGCGGAACTGGCGCGGCAGCGCACCCGGTCCACCTAGGGGGACGACTTACGAGGGGCGCGCCCGGCGGCGGAACACGCTGCCGGGCGCGCCCTCGTCATATATGTACGGGCGGGGTCAGGCCGCCGATTTCAGGGCCGCACGGGCCGGGATCGTGGTGGCGGCCAGGCCGAGGAGCAGGACGGCGCCGACGAAGGAGCCGTAGACCAGCGGCGGGATGTAGGGGGCCTCGCCGGTCAGGCCGTTCATCATCGGGACGAGGGTGGCCAGGGCGATGGCCGAGCCGATGGCGATGCCCGCGACGGCGACGATCAGGGCCTCCCAGCGGATCATCCGCATCACCTGGCGGCGGGTGGAGCCGATGAGGCGCAGGGTGCCCAGTTCGCGGCGGCGGTCGAGGACCGTCATGACGAGGGTGTTGGCGGCGGCGACGGCCGCGAAGCCGCCGAGGACGGCCGCCATGGTGGTGTTGGCCCAGGCGTTCAGCTCGCGGTCCATGGACTGCGCCGTGGTGTAGCCGGCGCGGTCCTTGAGGGTGCCGAGGCCGGCGAGGTCCCGGGCCGCGCCGCCCTTGGCCCACAGTTCGGTGCTGAAGGCCGAGGTGACGTGCCCCCGCACGTCGGCGGCGGGCAGGGTGAGCTGGGAGAGGCCAAGTCCCCTGCCGTACGTCGCGACGATCTTCGGGGACGCCTTGGTGCCGTCGGGCAGGAGCAGGGCGAGGCGGTCGCCCGTGGTGACGTGGGCGGAGCGGGCGAGCGCGGTGTCCACGGCTATCTGGCCCCGGCCGAGGGTGAGACCGCCGGTCTCGATCTTCAGGTCCTGGACCTTCCGGAGGTCGGCGGCCGTGCCGGTGATGCCCTGTGTGGAGGCCGATTCCAGCCAGCGGTCGGCGCCCGAGCCGACGGGGACGAGTACGGACGTCTTGAGCAGGGTGACGGCGGAGGTGACCCCGTCGGTGTTCCTGGCCTTGGTGAGGGCGCCCGGGGCGAGCCCGCCGTCGGAGGTGACGATGTGGTCGGCGGTGATGGCGGCGCGCTGCTGGTCGGCGGCGACCCGGTCCTCGCTGGTGTGCATGAAGACCAGGACGGAGGAGAACGCCATGGCGAGCACGATGGGGGTGATCGCGGAGGCCAGCCGACGGGCGTTCGTCCGGGAGTTGGCGGCGGCGAGGAAGCCGGAGGCGTCGGCGCCGCGCAGCGGGAGGCCGAAGAGGGCGGCGCAGGCCCGGGCCACCAGGGGGCCGAGCAGGGCCACGGCCAGCATGAAGAGCATGACGACGCCGAGTGCCGCGTTGGCCGCGTCCTCGCCGGCGGCGCTCGCGGCGATGCCGGAGAGGACCACGCCGCCGACTGCGGCGGCGACACCGAGCGGCGTACGTATCCAGCCGACGCGCACGCGCTCCACCGAGGCCTCGCTGAGGGCCTGGCCGGGCTTGATGCGCGAGGGGCGGCGGGCGGCCAGGTAGCCGGCGCCGAGGGCGGTCAGTACGGCGGCGCCGACGGCGGCGGTGAGCGGCAGGTAGGAGACGGACAGGTCGACGGCGCGCGGGATGGCGCCCTTGTCCTTCAGCTGCCCGAACCACCAGGTGGCGAGGGCGATGCCGGGCAGCAGACCGGCGGCGCCGGCGAGCGGGGCGACGAGCAGGGTCTCGGTGGCGATGGTGCGGCGGATCTGGCGGGGGGTGGTGCCGATGGCGCGCAGCAGCGCGTATTCGCGGGCGCGCTGGCCGACGGAGAGGGCGACGGTCCCGGCGGCGGTGAACACGGCGGTCAGGGCGGCGATGCCGCCGAAGGAGCCGCCGAGGGCGACGAGCATCTCCTTGGCGTAGCCGAGGAGGGAGTCCTCGGTGGCCCCTCGGTCGTCGCCGGTGTGGACCTCGGCCTTGGAGCCGAGGGCGTGTGCCGCCCGGGACTTGAGGGTGGCGTCGGAGACGCCCGGCTCGGGCAGGACGGCGATGGCGTCGATGCGTCCGGGGTGGCCGGACAGGCGTATGGCGTCGGAGTCGGTGAACCAGGCGGTGGCAGTCTCCTGGCCGCTCTTGACGGTGCCCGAGACGCGGAAGGCGCGCGGGCCGTCCGAGGTGGTGAGCGTGATGTGGTCGCCGACGGCGGCGCCGGGGGCTGCGAGGGCCACCTCTCCGGTGCGGGGGGCGCGGCCCGCGCTCAGCTTCTCGCCGGTGAAGGCGGTGGAGCCCCAGCCGTGGGCGGTGACGTCCTTGTCGCCGGACCGGACGGGGAAGGTGACGTCGGCGACGGCGGCGCGGGCGCCGGGCACGGCCCCCGCCTTGGTGACGAGGGAGGCGTCGAGGCGGGCCCGGTCGGGCAGCGGGGTGGCGGTCTCGGAGCGGGAGTCGCCGCTGCCGGTGACGAAGTGGGCCTCCTGGTCGGCGGCGGCCACGACCGGCGCGTTCGCGTACCGCACCGGGGGTACGGAGGCGCGCAGGCCGGTCTCCAGGAGGATGCCGCAGGCGGCCACGATGAGCGAGGCCATCATCAGGGCGACGAAGGTGCCCGCGAAGGCGGCGGGTTTGAAGCGGACGGCGGCGCGGGCGAGGCCGTTGGGGACGAAGGCCATTACGCGGCCACCCCCGCGTAGGCGGGCGCGGTCAGGGTGGTCATGCGGGCGGCGATCTGCTGGGCCGACGCGCGCTCCAGGCGGTCGACGATGGCGCCGTCGGCGAGGAAGAGGACGCGGTCGGCGTAGGCCGCCGCGGCGGGGTCGTGGGTGACCATGACGACGGTGGCGCCCATGGCGTCGACCGCCGAGCGCAGCAGGCCGAGGATCTCGGTGGCGGTGGTGGTGTCGAGGGCGCCGGTCGGCTCGTCGGCGAAGATCACGTCCGGTTCGGTGATCAGGGCGCGGGCGATGGCGACGCGCTGCTGCTGGCCTCCGGAGAGCTGCCCGGGGCGGCGGCGCCCCTTGTCGCCGAGGCCGACGCGGGCCAGCATCGCGGCGGCTGCGCGCCGGTCGGGGCGGTGGCCCGCGAGGCGCATGGGCAGGACCACGTTCTGCTCGACGGTCAGGGACGGCAGCAGGTTGAACGCCTGGAAGACGAAGCCGAGTCGGGTGCGGCGCAGGGCGGTCAGTTTGTTCTCACTCATGCCGGTGATCTCGGTGCCGCCGAGGTGCACGGTGCCCGAGCTGGGCCGGTCAAGGCCCGCCGCGCACTGGAGGAACGTCGACTTGCCGGACCCGGAGGGCCCCATGACGGCGGTGAAGCTGCCGCGCGGCAGGGCGAGGTCGATGCCGGCGAGCGCGTGCACGGCGCCCGCGCCGCGCCCGTACTGACGGCGGACCCCGCGCAGTTCGACGGCCCAGTCGCCGGGCCGGGCGCCCGGCACCGGAGGCGTCACGACGGCTCCCGCGCGCTCTTCGGTCCGATGCTTCCGTCGCAGCCCCATGGCTGTGCCGCCTTCCGTTCGTCCGCCGCCGAGCCGTCTCGGAGACATCCCTGATCGATGTCTCGAACCTACGGATCAAGCAGTGGCCGCCACCATGAGGACGGCTGGCGAACCGGAGGTGGGGTTAACCCCCGTGACCTCCTTCAGCTTCCGCCGCCCAGCGCCTTCTCGAAGCTTCCGCCGCCCAGCGCCTCCTCGCGGTTTCTGCCGCCCAGTGCCGCCCGTAGCCGTTCCACATGGCCCCGGACCCGTTCGGCGGGGAGCGCCGCGCCCGTGCGGCAGCCGCCGCACAGGCCGCCCGGCAGCGCGGCGGCGGATTCCCCCGGTTCGCCGCACGCGGTGCACTCCACGATGTACCGGGATGCCGGTGTCGGCGGGGGCGGCGGGAGTTTGGCCAGCAGGCGGGCGCGTACGAAGCCGTAGGGGTGGGCCACCTCGGACGGCAGACCGGCGGCGAGCGCCCGCAGGAGCTGCGCCTCGGTGGCCTCCCGCGCGAACCACTCGGCGGCCAGCGGCGCGAGGGCCTCGCAGTCGGTGGCGGACAGCATCAGGCGCGGGTCGGTCCGGCCGAGCCGCGCCAGCAGGTCGTACGCCTGTCCGGTCGGCGCCTCTTCCACGGGTGCCGGGTCCGCGTCCCGCGCCGGGTCCCCGGCGAAGAAGGCCGCCCACCAGGCGTCGTCCCGTGGCGTGCGGGAGAAGAAGGTGTGCCAGACCCAGCGCGGGCCGCCGTCCGCGCCGGTGACGGGCCGTCGTACGCGCCGCAGGTGCCCCTCCCCGGACAGGACCCGCAGGACGGTCGAGAGCGCGCACTGGCCGTACGGCAGGTGCTTGGCGAGGGTCTTGATGGACATGTCGGCGCCCTCGGGGAGCCGGTCCAGGTACCCGGCGACGGCGGCCTCACGCTTGGGCAGATGTGCGAAGTCCCGCCGGGAGCGGGGCGCTTGCCCCGGGGCGGACTTCTTCCCGTAGCCGGGGTTGGCCAAGGGATGCGCGCTCGGGCGCAGGGCAGGACTAAGCTGGTCCATAGCCATCCGATCGGTCTTGCGATCTTGTGGTCAGACCCTCGCGTGGTGCTGAGAACACCGCACGGGGGTCGCTTTATGCGACTTGTGCGGCGCACGCTACACGGCGGCAGCCCTGCGTGGCGACTCGGTCACGAAAAGTCATCTGCGGCCCGTGGTGTGCCCCAGGGAGGGTGGGCGGGTGAGACCGCCCTTCCATTCCTTGCAAAAGAGGCTCGAATCCCGTGCCCCGAAGCTCAAGCGTCAACGGGCCGGACCTTGCCAGCAGTTGAAGCATTCGCCTGACCCGATAGCTACGGTGTGCTTACGCTTGAACACGATCCGAAATCGACCCTCCGTGACGCTGGAGGCAGGCGTGACACAACCCCGCGCGCTCGACGCGAGCGCCTCACCACTCGACTATTACGGCGCCGAATTGCGCCGCCTGAGGAAAACGGCCGGACTGAGCCAGGCGCAGTTGGGCGACTGCATCTTCTGCACGGGGTCCCTGGTGGGCCAGATCGAGACGACGAAGAGGGTGCCCACGCGGGAGTTCTCCGAACGGGTGGACGCGGCGCTGGGGACGGACGGCCAGCTGTCGCGTCTGGTGGGCCTCGTGCTACGCAGCCAGCTGCCGAGCTGGTTCCAGGCGTTCGCTGAAATGGAGGCGCGGGCCGCGTACATCTCTACGTATCAAGCGCAGTTGGTGTACGGGCTTCTCCAGACGGAGGCCTACGCGCGGTCCGTGCTGGGTGTCACGACAGACGACAACCTCGCTGCGCGGGTTGAGGCCCGCATGGACCGACAGCGCGTCTTGGCGAAGGAGAACCCGCCACTGCTGTGGGTGGTGCTGAGCGAGGCAGTACTGCATCAGGAGATCGGAGGCCACGAGGTCATGCGAGAGCAGCTCGCCCACCTCCTGCGGTTCCGCGACAAACAGTGGGTGAACCTCCAGGTCCTGCCCTTCACGGCAGGTCAACACGCGGGCTTGCCGGGCACGTTCACCACGCTCCGCTTTGATGTCGACCCTGACCTCATCTACACCGAGGACTTCGTTCAGGGGCACATGACGGCCCATCCCGAGAAGGTCAAGGAAAGCTCTCTTCGCTACGCTCGCTTGCAGGCATCCGCCCTGTCCGTGGAGGACTCGGCGGAACTGATCGCGCGCGTAATGGAGGAACGGTATGGGGACCAACCAGCGGCTGACGGGCGCGACATGGCGTAAGTCGAGTTACAGCGGCGACAATGGTGGGGCATGCGTCGAGTGTGCGCCAATCGGCCTCGTGGCCTGGCGCAAGTCGTCGTACAGCAGTGACACAGGGGGCGAGTGCGTCGAGTGCGCCCCGCTCGGTGGTGCCGCCTGGCACAAGTCGTCGTACAGCGGGGACACCGGGGGTGACTGCGTCGAGGTCGCCGACCTCAGCGCGCACGTCGCCATACGCGACTCCAAGGACCCGGAGGGCCCCGCCTTCACCGTCGCGCCCGGCGCCTTCGCCGCGTTCGTCTCGGCGGCGGCCAAGGGCAGCGTGTGACTCAGGAGACGGTCGCGGCGGGCCGCTGGTATCCCGACGGGACAGCCGGTCTCGTCATCTTCCTCGTCGCCATGGCGACCCTGGTCGCCATGGTGTTCTACGGGCGGTGGAAGAGGAAGCGGGGAGAGGGCTAGCCGTCAGATGACGGCCGCCTCGGCGGGGCGAGCTTCTGCAGAGAGGCGCCCTTGACCTTGTCGCGGCTCATGGCATGAGGTGCGTCAGCGGCGGCTTTCGATCTTCATGTCGCCGGTGGTGACCGCTCCTCCAGTTGCGCGAGGGTGCGGGCGCCGATGATGGGGACCGTCACGCCCGGGGAGTGCAGGTTCCAGGCCAGTGCGACCTGGGCAGGTGTGTGGCCCAGCTCGGTGGCCAGCTCCTTCACCACCTCGGCGATGGTGAGGTTGCGGTCCGTGACCCAAACCCAGCGCGGCGTTCAGGCCCTTGCGGTCGCCGGCACTCTCGCCGGCGACCGGGCCCGCCGGGTTCTGGTCCTTCCTGCCGTACTTGCCGGTGAGCACCCCGCCCAGCCGTCTGCTCTCCGTGGCCGGCGCGCCCGAGCAGTGCCCGCAGCTGAACCGCATGCTGGACGTCGTCGTGGACGGACTCAGGCCCCGCTGAGCGAGGGCGGTCGTGGTAACCCGGCGGGCCGGGGGTCGGTCGACGCGGGTCCGCTCACGCCTCCCGGCAGATCAGCAGCAGCGCCCTGTCGTCGTTCACGTCCTTCGCGACCGCCTCGATGAGGTGCCAGGCCGCGCCGTGGAAGCCGCCGGCCACATAGCGGTCGGCCTCGCCCGTGAGGCGGTCGATGCCCTCGGCGATGTCCCGGTCGGAGGTCTCCACCAGGCCGTCGGTGAAGAGCATCAGGACGTCGCCGGGGCGCAGCATGCCCTTCACCGGGTCGAACTGCGCGCCGTCGTAGACGCCGAGGAGCGGGCCCTGGCCCGTCTTCTCCTCCCAGCGGCCGCTGCCCGCGCTGAGCTGGAGGCCCGGCGGATGGCCCGCCGAGAAGAGTTCGTAGTCGCCGGTCTCCAGGTCCAGGACCAGATGGATGGAGGTCGCGAAGCCCTCCTCCCAGTCCTGGCGGAGCAGATAGCCGTTGGCGGCGGGCAGGAAGGAGTGCGGGGGCAGCGAGCCGAGGAGGCCGCCGAACGCGCCGGACAGGAGCAGCGCCCGCGAACCGGCGTCCATGCCCTTGCCGGACACGTCGGTGAGGACGACCTCCAGGGTGCGGCCGCCGTTCGTCCGGGCCGCGACGACGAAGTCACCCGAGAACGACTGCCCGCCCGCCGGGCGCAGCGCCATCTCGCGGTGCCAGCCGCGCGGCAGCTTCGGCAGCTTGCTCTGCACCCGGATGCGCTCGCGCAGGTCGAACAGCATCGTGCCGCCGCCGCGCCAGGGCACGCCGACCCGGCTGCGGAACTGGGCCACGACCAGCCCGAAGAAACCGCAGGCGGCCACCACCAGAACCACGCCCGGCGTGACGCGCGAGGGGCCTTCGGCATACGGGCCGAGCCGGACGGTCTCCACGATCAGCGCCACGGCGGTGGCCGCGTACAGGCCGAGGAGGCTGGCGGGACGCAGCAGCAGTCCGCCCGCCACGATGGGCAGCACCAGGGCGGCGGGCGCGCACCAGACGTTGTTCACCATCGTGCCGAAGGCGATCAGCGGGACGGTGACGAGCAGCCCGGCCAGGGCGACCCAGTCCGAGCCGTCGCCCCGGAAGTAGTCGACCCCGGATTTGCGCAGCACTATGCGGACCCGGTGCAGCCGCTTGTTCATCCGGGCCGTGAATGTCTCGGCCTGCGCCCGCCGTTCGCCGCGCTCGCCTCGTGCTCCTCGTACCGCCATTGCTCGTGGACCCTATCCAGCGGGCCGCACCCTTCGCACGGGAGGTCCCGCTTGTCCCTCGTCAGAGGCACGGGCGGACGGGCCGTGACGGCTTGTTCCAGCCGTGGGAAATGCCCTCGCATCAGGTGGTATCGCCCTGGTAGGCATGCGGTATGACGACAGACTCACGCGGTATGCCGACAGACTTGCGGGTCCTCGCCGAAGCCGAATGGGACGACTGGTTCGCAACGTTCGCCCTCGCCTTCGGCGGGACGCCCACGCCGGCGGGGAAAGAGGAGCTGTGGCGCGACCTCGTGGAGGCCGACCGGATGCTGGGCGCCTGGGACGGCGACACCTGCGTGGGCACGGCGGGGTCCTTCTCCTTCCGGCTCTCCGTGCCGGGCGGCGCCCTCGTGGACGCGGCGGGCGTCACGACGGTGAGCGTCGCGGCCACGCACCGCAGGCGCGGCATCCTGACGGCGATGATGCGCAGGCAGCTGGACGACGTGCGCGCGCTCGGCGAGCCGCTGGCCGTGCTGACCGCCTCCGAGCCGGTCATCTACGGCCGGTTCGGGTACGCCCCGGGCACCCTGCAGCTGAAGGCGGACATCGACACGACGCGGGTACAGCTGTCCGTCCCGCCCGGCACGGACGACGTACGGCTGCGGTACGCGCGGCCCGCCGACGTCCTCGACGCGTGCGAGGAGCTGTACGCGCGCCGGGTCGTCGCCCGTCCGGGGATGCCGGCCCGGCAGCCCGGCTGGGAGCGGCTCGGACTGTTCGACCCGGAGAGCGAGCGGGACGGCGCGTCGCCGGTGCAGTGCGTGGTCGCCGAACGCGCGGGCGAACTGGTCGGCTATGTGCGGTTCGCCGTCAAGCCCGAGTTCGACTGGAAGGGCCCCAAGGGCGTGGTGCGGGTGCGGGACCTGGAGGCGGAGGACCCGGCGGCGTACGCGGCGCTGTGGCGGTTCGTCTTCACCATCGACCTGACGACGTCGGTCCTCGCGTACAGCCGTCCGGTGGACGATCCGCTGCTCCAGCTCGCCTCGGACATCCGGCGGTGCGATCTCGCGGTGCGGGACTCGCTCCACGTACGGCTCGTGGAGGTGGGGGCGGCGCTGGCGGCGCGTACGTACCGTACGCCGCTGGACGTCGTCCTGGAGGTCGAGGACGCCTTCTGCCCCTGGAACGCGGGCCGTTGGCGGCTCGCCGGTGACGCGAAGGGCGCCTCCTGCGAGCGGACCCGGGACCCGGCCGACCTCGCCCTGTCCGTACGGGAACTGGCCGCCGCCTACCTCGGCGGGACCTCCCTGACGTCACTGGCGGGCGCGGGGCGGGTGCGGGAGCTGCGGCCGGGGGCGCTGGCGGAGGCGTCGGTGGCCTTCGGGTCGGACGTGGCGCCTTGGCTGCCACACGGATTCTAGGGCGGGTTCCAGGGCGGTGCGTGTCCTTGTGCGGGGCCTTGTGCGTGTCCTTGTGCGGGCCGGGGTCTCAGGCCGACAGGGGCAGTGGGGACTTCGGCTTGCGGGTGGCCAGGTAGAGGGCGACCAGCCAGGCGACCGCCGAGTGGCCGACGGCGACGTTGAGGACGAGGACCACCCAGCGGAGTTCCGCTCCCCGGTTGAAGGCGATGAGGGACGGCAGGATGTAGAGCACGACGGTGAGCACCGCCAGGACGAGGCCGCCGAGCGAGCCGAGATCGAAGCCGAGATGGAAACTGGGCATGTTGAACTCGAACATGAAGAGAACCCCCCGTGGAGCTGGTCACGCGACCGCTGGTCAGGCGGTCGAACTGGTGAGCCGATCTTAGTCGCGTCGCGTCAGCGCGTGTCCCGCCGTCAGCGGGCGCCGGGGCGTTGGCAGGTGGGGCACCAGAAGAGGTTGCGCGCGGCGAGGCCGGCGGTGCGGATCTCGCCGCCGCAGAGGTGACAGGGCTGGTTCGCCCTGCGGTAGACGTACACCTCGCCGCCGTGGTCGTCCACGCGCGGCGGACGGCCCATCGCCTCCGGCGTGTGCTCGGGGCGGACGGTGTCGATGCGGTTGAGGCGTACGCCCTCGCGCATCAGCTCCACGAGATCCGCCCAGATCGCCTGCCATCGGGCCTCGGTGAGGTCCTTGCCCGGGGTGTACGGGTCGATGCCGTGCCGGAAGAGGACCTCGGCGCGGTAGACGTTGCCGACGCCCGAGACGACCTTCTGGTCCATGAGCAGCGCGGCGACGGTGGTGCGGCTGCGGGAGATCCGGCGGTACGCCTTGTCGGGGTCGTCGCCGTCCCGGAGGGGGTCCGGGCCGAGGCGCTCGTGTATCGCCCGCTTCTCGTCGTCCGTGATGAGCGCGCAGGTCGTCGGGCCGCGCAGGTCGGAGTAATAGGTGTCGTTCCGCAGGCGGAGGCGGACGGTGTCCGTGGGGGGCGGCGCGGGGTGCTCGCCGAGGGCGTACTTGCCGAAGAGGCCGAGGTGGATGTGGACCCAGTCGGCTTCGCCGAACCCCAGGAAGAGGTGCTTGCCGTGGGCCTCGGCGGTTTTCATCGTCCGGCCGTCGATCAGGGCGGCGCCGTCGGAGAACTTGCCTTGGGGGCTGGTCGCCGTTACGGGGGTGCCCTGGAAGCGGGCGCGGTGGTCTGCCGCGAGGCGGTGAATGGTGTGGCCCTCCGGCATGGTCCCTCCGGGGGTTGAATGAATCAGCCCCTCCGGCGTTTGAGGAGCGGGGTCCGGGGCGGAGCCCCGTGGCTTAGCTCCGGCTGGGGGCTACGCGGTCAAAGAATCGCCTTGAGGGCTCGTCCTCAAACGCCGGACGGGCTGAAAACCGGCGGCGTCGTCCGGCGAAGAGTCGCCCTAAAGGCTCGTCCTCAAGCGCCGGACGGGCTGAAAACCGACGGCGTCGTCCGGCGAAGGATCGCCTTGCGGGCTCGTCCTCAAGCGCCGGACGGGCTGGGGTGGCAGCGCCGTCCGGCGGAGGGGGGCCGTTACTGCTGGGGGTGCCCGGCCGGGATCGGCGGAAGGTCGCCCGTTTCCTCGTAGGCGGAGAGCATGTCGATGCGGCGGGTGTGGCGCTCCTCACCCGAGTACGGCGTGCTCAGGAAGATCTCGACGAACTTCGTCGCCTCCTCCTGGGAGTGCATCCGACCGCCGATCGAGATGACGTTGGCGTCGTTGTGCTCCCGGCCGAGCGCCGCGGTCTGCTCGCTCCAGGCCAGCGCCGCGCGGACGCCCTTGACCTTGTTCGCGGCGATCTGCTCGCCGTTGCCGGAGCCGCCGATGACGATGCCGAGCGCCTCGGGGTCCGCGGCGGTCCGCTCCGCGGCACGCAGGCAGAACGGCGGGTAGTCGTCCTGGGCGTCATAGATGTGGGGCCCGCAGTCGACGGGCTCGTGGCCGTGGCCCTTGAGCCATTCGACCAGGTGGTTCTTGAGTTCATAGCCGGCATGATCCGAGCCGAGGTACACGCGCATGCGTCCGAGTGTGGCACGTCGGGCACCGGGTAGCCGCGATCGGGGCCGGGCCTTCGGGACCAAGGTCCCGACCAGGTACGGCCAGTCCGGGGCGGGCGCAGGCCAGGTCCAGGCCAGGTCCAGGCCAAGTGGCTTGAATGCAACGATCCGGATTCAGGACTTCCGTCCCGATCGCTCCTGAGTTTGAATGCGGGGGCTCGTGACCCGAGAACTTAAGGATTCGTCCATGACCTCGCAACCCTCCCTTGCGAAGGCAGACAGCAACCCCCCATCCCCTGGGGATCCGCGGTCTGGCGACACTGGTGACACCGGCGACGGCCTGAAAGCGGGTCTCAAGAACCGCCACCTCTCCATGATCGCGATCGGCGGCGTCATCGGCGCCGGCCTCTTCGTGGGATCCGGCTCCGGCATCGCCGCCGCGGGCCCCGCCATCCTCGTCTCGTACGCCCTCGTCGGCGCCATGGTCGTCCTCGTCATGCGGATGCTGGGCGAGATGGCCGCCGCACGGCCGACGTCCGGCTCCTTCTCCACCTACGCCGACCAGGCGCTCGGCCGCTGGGCCGGCTTCTCCATCGGCTGGCTGTACTGGTTCTTCTGGGTCGTCGTCCTCGCGGTGGAGGCCACCGCCGGGGCCGTGATCCTCAACGGCTGGGTACCCGCCGTCCCGCAGTGGGGCTGGGCGCTCATCGTGATGCTGGTGCTCACCGCGACCAACCTCGTCTCGGTCGGCTCGTACGGCGAGTTCGAGTTCTGGTTCGCCGGCATCAAGGTCGTCGCGATCGGCGCGTTCGTCGTCATCGGTCTGCTCGCCGTCTTCGGCGTGCTGCCCGGCTCCGACAACCCCGGCGCCGGATTCGCGCACCTCACCGACGCGGGCGGCTTCATGCCCAAGGGCGCGGGCGCCATCCTCACCGGCGTACTGATGGTCGTCTTCTCCTTCATGGGCAGCGAGATCGTCACGCTGGCCGCCGGTGAGTCCGAGGACCCGCAGCGCGCGGTCACCAAGGCGACCAACAGCGTGATCTGGCGCATCGGCGTCTTCTACCTCGGCTCGATCTTCATCGTGATCACGCTCCTCCCGTGGAACGACAAGTCGATCACCGAGGACGGCAGCTACGTCGCCGCACTCAACTCGATCGGCATCCCGCACGCCGGTCAGGTCATGAACGTCATCGTGCTCACCGCCGTGCTCTCCTGCCTCAACTCCGGGCTCTACACCGCCTCCCGCATGGCGTTCTCGCTCGGGCAGCGCGGCGACGCGCCCAAGGCCTTCGCGCGCACCAACAAGCGGGGCGTGCCGCAGGCCGCGATCCTCGGCTCCGTCGTCTTCGGCTTCCTCGCCGTCTGGTTCAACTACCAGTGGAAGGACACCGTCTTCGACTTCCTGCTGAACTCCTCGGGCGCCGTGGCCCTGTTCGTGTGGCTGATGATCTGCTTCACGCAGCTGCGGATGCGCGGGATCATCCTGCGCGAGGAGCCGGAGAAGCTCGTCGTGAAGATGTGGCTCTTCCCGTACCTGACCTGGGTGACGATCGCGATGATCTCGTTCGTCCTCATCTACATGCTGACCGACGAGACCGGGCGCAAGCAGGTGCTGCTGTCGCTCCTCGCGGCCGCGTTCGTGGTCGTGTTCTCGGTCGTGCGGGAGAAGATCCGGCCCCGTGAAGAGGCCGAGCAGGTCTGAGCGGTTCCCCTAGGGGTGCCGTCAGGGGTCCCATTGAGGTCCCGCGTTAAGTTGACGGAGGTTGTCAGCTTTTCGCGGGACCCTCTGCGTTGTCCGGCAGATGTACGCGGCTCAGGCGCCACGTACGCGGCACAACGGAGGCTCCTCGTGGATTTCACCGGTTTCAGCGCCCAGCGACTCGTGTTCCGGCCCGGCGACCCCGGGTACGACGATGAGATCGCCGGATTCCAGACCGGCTTCGCGACGCGGCCCGACCTCGTCCTCGGCGCCACGAGCCCCCAGGACGTCGTCGCCGCCGTGTCGTACGCCGGTGAGCACGGGCTGCCCGTAGGGGTCCAGGCCACCGGCCACGGGCTGCCGGGGGCGTCCCGGGGCGGCCTCCTGATCAGTACGCGGCGGATGGACTCCGTGCGCGTCGACGCCGCCGCCCGCACCGTCACCGTCGGCGCCGGCGCCCGCTGGGGGCAGGTCGTCGAGGCCGCCGCGCCCCACGGGCTCGCCCCGCTGAACGGCTCGGCACCGGGCGTCGGCGTCGTGTCGTACACCCTCGGCGGCGGCCTCGGCATCCTCGCCCGGCAGTTCGGCTACGCGGCCGACCACGTCCGCTCCCTCGACGTCGTGACGGGCGACGGCACTCTGCGCCATGTCACCGCCGACAGCGACCCCGAACTCTTCCAGGGGCTGCTCGGCGGCGGCGCGACCCTCGGCGTGGTCACCGAGCTGGAGATCGGCCTCGTGCCGGTGGCGCGGCTGTACGGCGGGGCGATCGCGTTCGACGGCCGCACGACGGACCCCGCCGCCCTGCTGCGCGGCTACGAACGGTGGACGCGGACCCTGCCCGAGGAGCTGACCTCCTCGCTCTGCGCGCTGCTCTACCCCGACATCCCCCAGCTCCCGCCGCTCCTGCGGGGCCGCTACCTGATCTCGGTGCGCGTCGCGTTCACGGGGACGCGGGCCGAGGGCGAGCAGCTGGTGGCGCCGTTGCGCGCGCTGGCCCCCGCCGTGTCGGACACCCTGCGGGAGATGCCGTACACCGAGAGCCACACCATCCACGGCGACCCCGACTTCCCGCACGCCTACTACGGGGACAGCGTGCTGCTCAGCGGCCTCGACGTCGACGCGGCCGGTGAACTGCTCGCGCTGACCGGCCCCGACGCCGACTCGATGCACGTCGTCCAGATCAACCACCTGGGCGGGGCGCTGGCGCGGCCCGCGAAGAACACGGTGCCCCACCGCGGGGCGGGCTGGCTCGTCCGCGTCCTCTCCCCGCTGGACGGCACGGACGTGGCGACCGTACGGGAGCTGCACGCGCGGGCGTTCGGGCGCGTGGCGGGGCAGCGGCTGGGCCGCTCGCTGAACTTCGCCTTCGGCGGCGCCGACCGGCCCGAGGGGCTGTACGACGCAGAGACGCGGAAGAGGCTCGCCGGGCTGAAGGTCGCGTACGACCCGGCGAACCTCTTCAGGCGGAGTTACGGCGTCGGTGCCAGCTGACGGGTGGTGCAGGGGTGTTGACGGGTGCGTCGGCTGGCGTGTTCACCGGCGGGCGTGTTCGCCGACGGGCGTGTGCGTCAGCGGACGTGTGCGTCAGCGGGCGTGTTCGCCGGTGGACGTGTTCGCCGGTGGACGTGTGCGTCGGCGGACGTGTTCGTCGGCAGGCGTGTTCGCCGGTGGACGTGTGCGTCAGCGGTCGAGCAGCTTCCAGGCCGTGGGCAGCGCGCCCATCGCGAGGGCGGCCTTCAGGGCGTCGCCGATCAGGAAGGGCGTGAGTCCGGCGGCGACGGCCTGGGTCAGCGACATGCCGGTGGCGGCGGCGAGGTACGGCACGCCGACCGCGTAGATGATCGCGGAGCCGAGCACCATCGTGCCCGCGGTGCGCAGCACGGAGCGGTCGCCGCCCCGGCGGGCGAGGGCGCCGACCACGGTGGCGGCGAGCAGCATGCCGAGGACGTAGCCGAGGGAGGGGGCCGCGACGCCCGAACCCGCCTGCGCGAACCACGGCATGCCGGCCATGCCGACCAGCGCGTACAGCGCGAGGGAGAGGAAGCCGCGGCGGGCGCCCAGCGCGGTGCCGACGAGCAGCGCGGCGAAGGTCTGACCGGTCACCGGCACGGGGGAACCCGGGACGGGCACCGCGATCTGGGCCGCGACACCGGTGAGCGCGGCGCCGCCGAGCACGAGGGCGGCGTCCTTCACACGGGACGCGGGCAGCAGGTCGGCGAGGACCTGGCCGGGACGGGGGGTGGCAGCGGCGATGCTCATCGGGGACTCCGCGGGAGGGCTGGGGCGGGTTGGGACGCGTCGACGCTATCCCAGGCGGGGGCGCCCTCACAGCGGCTCCGGGTGACAACCCCGGGGCGGGGGCTTGGTGGGCTCCGGACAAAGGGCCTCCCGTACACCTCGCCGGGCGTGACGCTCGTCACGGAGGTCGGCGGGTGGGTGGCCCGTTTTGCGCGGAGGGGCGCCGCCCGGGGAGACTGTGGAGTCCCGCCAAAGTCTCCGTGACGCCGTGAGCCCGTGATCCCGTTACCCGTAACGCCTTGAGCCCGTGACGCCGTAAGCCCGTAAGCCCGTAAGCCCGTAGCCCTAACGCCTTAAGCCCGTAATCCCGTAGTCCCGTAGCCGTACGCCGTAAGCCCGTAAACCCGTAATCCCGTAGGCCCGTGACCCCGAGAGCAGCGCTGAGCACCATGCACGACCCCCAGGCCTCGGCCGCTTCCTCCACCGAGCCGCTCGGCGGCGGGCTCAAGCAGCGGCATCTGACGATGCTCGGGCTCGGCGGCGTCATCGGGGCCGGGCTCTTCGTCGGCTCGGGGGCGGGGATCGCCGTCGCGGGGCCCGGGATCGTCGTCTCGTATCTGATCGCGGGCGCGCTCGCGATGTGCGTGATGCGGATGCTCGGCGAGATGTCGGCCGCGATGCCCGCCTCGGGCTCCTTCTCCGTGCACGCGGAGCGCGCGCTGGGCCGCTGGGCCGGGTTCAGCGTCGGCTGGCTGTACTGGTTCCTGCTGGTCGTCGTGCTCGCCGTGGAGGCGACCGGCGCCGCGCAGATCGCCCACAGCTGGGCGCCCGCGGTGCCGCAGTGGGCCTGGGTGCTGCTCTTCATGCTGGTCTTCACCGGCGCCAACCTCGCCGCCGTGAAGAACTTCGGCGAGTTCGAGTTCTGGTTCGCGACGCTGAAGGTCTGCGCGATCGTCGCGTTCCTGGTGCTGGGGCTGCTCGCGATCTTCGGGGCGCTGCCGGACACGGACCCCGTGGGCCTCACCCACCTCAGCGGTGACGGCGGTTTCCTGCCCAACGGCTGGGCCGGCGTGGTCTCCGGGGTCCTCGCCGTCGTGTTCGCCTTCGGGGGCCTGGAGGTCGTCACGATCGCGGCCGCCGAGTCCGACGACCCGGTCCGCTCGGTCGCCCGCGCGGTGCGCAGCGCCGTCTACCGCATCCTCTTCTTCTACGTCGGCTCGATGCTGGTCATCGTGACGGTGCTGCCGTGGACCGCGCAGAAGGCGGGAGCCAGCCCGTACGTCACCGTGCTCGACTCGATCGGGGTGCCATCCGCCGGGACCATCATGAACATCGTGGTGTTCGTGGCCCTGCTCTCGGCGCTCAACGCCAACCTCTACGGGTCCTCCCGGATGGTCTTCTCCCTCGCCGAACGCGGCGAGGCCCCGAAGGCCCTCCTGAAGGTGTCCGGCGGCGGGGTCCCGCGCCGCGCGGTCCTCGCCTCGGTCGCCTTCGGCTTCGTATCGGTCGTACTCAATCTGAAGTGGCCCGACTCGGTCTTCCTCTACATGCTCAACTCGGTCGGCGCGGTGCTGCTGTTCGTCTGGGCGCTGATCGCGGTGTCGCAGCTGCGGCTGCGGCGGCGCATCGAGCGGGAGGCCCCGGAACGGCTGGTCCTGCGAATGTGGGCGTTCCCGTATCTGACCTGGGCGGCGCTGGTCGCGATGGCCGCCGTACTCGCCCTGATGCTGAACGACGACGGGGCGCGGCCCCAGCTGCTGTGGTCGGCGGGGGCGACGGGCGTGGTGCTGGCGGTCGCCGGGCTGCGGGAGTGGCGGGGCCGGCGCCGGCCGTGACCTCGCGTGAAGCGTGAACGCGCCGTGAACTTCTTGTGGCGGTTTCTTCACGACGTGTAAGCGTCGTGTCCGTATACCGGTCGGTGGTTCCCTGTCAGCGGTGCCGGACCTCAGACTGTGGGCCCGCTCGACTCCCCCGCCCCGGCTCTCGACCCGTTTTCTCCGTCCCGGTTCCTGGTCCGCTTCCTCCCGTCCCGGCTCTGCCGGTCATGACCCGCTTCCCCTTCCGCCCCTCCCCCGTCTCGGCTACTGAACAGGGCACGCCCATGTCTCGGACGTCCAGCTCCAAGGACGCCGCATCCGCACCCGATGCGACACCAGCACCTGATGCCGCACCCAAGGCCGACTCACCGCTCGTCCACGGCCTCAAGCAGCGGCACCTCTCCATGATCGCCCTCGGTGGCGTGATCGGCGCCGGCCTCTTCGTGGGCTCCGGAGCGGGCATCGCCAAGGCCGGGCCCTCGATCGTCCTCGCCTACGCGATATCCGGCGCGCTCGTCATGCTCGTGATGCGCATGCTGGGCGAGATGTCGGCCGCCAACCCGGCCTCGGGCTCCTTCTCCGTGCACGCCGAACGCGCCATCGGCCCCTGGGCGGGCTTCACGGCGGGCTGGGGCTTCTGGTTCCTGCTCTGCGTCGCCGTGGGCCTGGAGGGCATCGGCGCCGCGAACATCATGGTGGGCTGGTTCCCCGGCACCCCGCAGTGGGCCTGGGTCGCCCTGTTCATGCTGGTCTTCTGCGGCGCGAACCTCACGGCCGTGAAGAACTTCGGCGAGTTCGAGTTCTGGTTCGCCGCCCTCAAGGTCGGCGCCATCGCCCTCTTCCTCGGCATCGGCGTCCTCGCGATCCTCGGCATCCTGCCCGGCTCGGACACCCCGGCCCCCGGCCTGGAGAACCTCACCGGCGAGGGCGGCTTCATGCCGAACGGCACGGACGGCCTGATCATCGGCCTCCTCGCCTCGGTCTTCGCGTACGGCGGTCTGGAGACCGTCACCATCGCCGCCGCCGAGTCCGAGAACCCGGTCAAGAGCGTCGCCAAGGCCGTACGCACGGCGATGTGGCGCATCGCCCTCTTCTACGTCGGCTCCATGCTCGTCGTCGTCACGCTGCTGCCGTGGGACAACAAGGACGTCGCCACCAAGGGCCCCTACGTCGCCACCCTCGACCACCTGGGCATCCCCGGCGCCGGGCAGATCATGAACGTCATCGTGCTGATCGCCCTGCTCTCCGCGATGAACGCCAACATCTACGGCGCCTCGCGCATGTCGTACTCCCTGATCGAGCGCGGCCAGGGCCCCAAGGCGCTCGGCCGGGTGTACAGCGGCGTGCCGCGCCTCGCCGTGCTGGCCTCGTCGGTCTTCGGCTTCGGCTGCGTGCTGCTCAGCTACTGGAGCCCCGACCAGGTCTTCCCCTGGCTGCTCAACATGATCGGCGCGATGATCCTCGTCGTCTGGATCTTCATCGCCGTCTCGCAGCTCCTCCTGCGCCGCCGGACGGAGCGCGAGGAGCCGCAGAAGCTGGTCGTGCGGATGTGGGCCTACCCGTACCTGACCTGGGTGGCGCTCGCCGCGATGGCGTACATCTTCTTCCTGATGACCGAGCAGCCCGACACGCGCAAGCAACTGCTCGCCACGGGGGCGCTGACGCTGTGCCTCGCCGTCATCGGTTTCGTGCGGCAGAAGCGGGCGGAGCGGGGGGCGGTCACGGCCGCCGAGTAGGACACGTTTACGCGGAGGGGCCCTGGGTCGATGACGACCCGGGGCCCCTTTGTCGTATCCGGGGGGGCTTCGTCGTTTCGGGGGGCTTCGTCGTTTCGGGGGGCTTCGTCGTTTCGAGGGGGCCTAGGGCGAAGGGCTGATCAACTTGTGGGGCCTACTGCTGTTAGCCTGCACTTGCGCATGACTTGCAATAAGAAGTAAGAAGCAGTGAGAAGCAGCAGTCGGAGGGCTCGGACCATGGCCATTTACACGCTTCCAGAACTTCCGTACGACTACGCGGCGCTCGAACCGGTCATCAACCCGCAGATCATCGAGCTGCACCACGACAAGCACCACGCCGCGTACGTGAAGGGCGCGAACGACACCCTGGAGCAGCTGGCGGAGGCGCGCGACAAGGAGACGTGGGGCGCCATCAACGGCCTGGAGAAGAACCTGGCCTTCCACCTCTCCGGCCACATCCTGCACAGCATCTACTGGCACAACATGAACAGCCCCAAGGACGGGGGCGGCGGCGAGCCGCTGGCCGCCGACGGCGTCGGCGAGCTGGAGGACGCGATCACCGAGTCCTTCGGCTCCTTCGCCAAGTTCAAGGCCCAGCTGACCAAGGCCTCGGCGACGACGCAGGGTTCGGGCTGGGGCGTCCTCGCCTACGAGCCGCTCAGCGGCCGCCTCATCGTCGAGCAGGTCTACGACCACCAGGGCAACGTCGGCCAGGGCTCCACGCCGATCCTGGTCTTCGACGCCTGGGAGCACGCCTTCTACCTCCAGTACAAGAACCAGAAGGTCGACTTCATCGAGGCCATGTGGCAGGTCGTCAACTGGCAGGACGTCGCCAAGCGCTACGAGGCCGCCAAGCAGCGGGGGAACGCCCTGCTGCTCACTCCGTGAGGCGTGTCCGGCGCGTGGGACATCTCCCGTGCGTGAGGCCGGCCGCCTCGTGAAACGTCCTGCCTCGTGATCGTCTTCTCAACTTTCGCCGAGGCGGGCGGATAAAGGAGAGACCCCCGTGAGGACGTGACTCACGGGGGTCTCTCTGTTGTACGGGGCTACCGGCTGCGCGGGCTCACCGGCTGTGCGCGGCGGCTCGCGGGGTCACTCGAAGTTCGGGCCCTCGGTCCGCGTCCGCTTGATCTCGTAGAAGCCCGGCGTCGAGGCGACGAGCAGCGTCCCGTCCCACAGGCGCGCCGCCGCCTCGCCCTTGGGCGCGGGGGTGACGACGGGGCCGAAGAAGGCGATCTGCTCGCCGTCGGCGCCAGGGACGGCGATGACGGGCGTGCCGACGTCCTGGCCGACCTTGTCGATGCCCTCCTTGTGCGAGGCCCGCAGCTCGGCGTCGTACACGTCGGAGTCCATGTGGTCGACGAGGTCGGCGGGCAGGCCGACCTCCTCCAGAGCCGCGACGACGGCCTCACGGGTGGCGCCCTCGCCACGGTTGTGGAAGCGGGTGCCGAGCGCGGTGTAGAGCTTTCCGGTGATCTCCTCGCCGTGCTTCTGCTGGGCGGCGATGACGACCCGCACCGGGCCCCAGGCCTGGGTGGCGAGCATCTCCCGGTACTCCTCGGGCAGCTCGTCGAGCCTGTTCTCGTTCAGGACGGCGAGGCTCATCACGTGCCAGCGGACCTCGACGTCACGGACCTTCTCCACCTCCAGCATCCAGCGCGAGGTCATCCAGGCCCAGGGGCAGAGCGGGTCGAACCAGAAGTCGACCGGGGTCTTGACGGTGTTCTCGGACATGTCTCTCCCTAGGGAATGTGTTCGGCGCCTGGGGAGGGGAACGTCGGGGGTCCGTCGGGGCATTCCCGGATGTCGGCGGCCGACGCCACATGCGAGGATCGTAGACATTCGTACGAGTCATGCGAGTCACAAGGGAGTGCCGCCCGTGCCCGGTGAGAATCTGTCCCGCGACGAGGCCCACGAGAGGGCCGCGCTGCTGTCCGTCGAGGGCTACGAGGTCTTCCTGGACCTGCGCTCGGCGGTCGGCGACGGCGGCGGGGAGCCGCGCACGTTCCGCTCGGTCACCACGATCCGCTTCCGCGCCGAGGCGGGCGCGGCGAGCTTCGCGGACCTGGTCGCGCCCAGCGTCACGGCGGTGTCCCTCAACGGCAAGGACCTGGACCCCGCCGCGGTCTTCGACGGCACCCGGATCGCGCTGGACGACCTGGCCGAGGAGAACGAGCTGGTGGTGGACGCCCAGTGCGCCTACAGCCGCACCGGTGAGGGCATGCACCGCTTCGTCGACCCCGAGGACGGCGAGGTCTACCTCTACACCCAGTACGAGCCGGCGGACGCCCGCCGGGTCTTCGCGGGCTTCGAGCAGCCGGACCTCAAGGCGCCCTACCGCTTCGAGGTGCGGGCCCCCGAAGGCTGGACGGTGTGGTCCAACGGTGTCGGTGAACTGACCGACGGCGTATGGCGGTTCGCCGAGACGAAGCCGATCTCCACCTACATCACGGCGGTCGTGGCCGGCCCCTACCACCACGTCACCGACACCTACGAGCGCGTCCTGGCCGACGGCACGCGCCTGGAGATCCCGCTCGGCGCGATGTGCCGCAAGGGCCTCGCCCCGCACTTCGACGCGGACGACGTCTTCCTCGTCACCAAGCAGGGCCTGGACTTCTTCCACGACAACTTCGACTTCCCCTACCCCTTCGGGAAGTACGACCAGGCCTTCGTGCCGGAGTACAACCTGGGCGCGATGGAGAACCCGGGCCTGGTGACCTTCCGCGAGGAGTTCATCTTCCGCGGCAAGGTGACCCAGGCGTCGTACGAGCGCCGGGCCAACGTGATCCTCCACGAAATGGCCCACATGTGGTTCGGCGACCTCGTCACCATGCGGTGGTGGGACGACCTGTGGCTCAAGGAGTCCTTCGCCGACTTCATGGGCTCCTTCTCCATGGTCGAGGCGACCCGCTTCACCAACGGCTGGATCACCTTCGCCAACAACCGCAAGGCCTGGGCCTACCGCGCCGACCAGCTGCCCTCCACGCACCCCGTCACCGCCGACATCCGCGACCTGGAGGACGCCAAGCTCAACTTCGACGGGATCACCTACGCCAAGGGCGCCTCGGTCCTCAAGCAGCTCGTCGCCTACGTGGGGCGCGAGGCCTTCCTGGAGGGCGCCCGGCGCTACTTCAAGCGCCACGCGTACGGCAACACCGTCCTCGGCGACCTGCTTTCGGTCCTGGAGGAGACGTCCGGGCGGGACATGACCTCCTGGTCGCGGGCCTGGCTCCAGACGGCGGGCGTCAACTCCCTGACCCCGCAGGCCATCTTGAACTCGGAGGGCCGGATCACGGAACTGTCCGTGCTCCAGGAAGCCGCCGAGTCCCACCCCGAACTGCGCCCGCACCGCGTGGCGGTGGGCCTGTACCGCAGGACGGCCGGCGGCGACCTGGAGCGGTACGCCCGCGCCGAGGTGGACGTCGACGGGCCCCGCACCGTCGTGGCCGAACTGGCCGGCGAAGCCGCTCCCGAGCTGATCCTCGTCAACGACGACGACCTCACCTACTGCAAGATCCGCTTCGACGAGACCTCCCTCGCCACGCTGCGGGAACACCTCGGGGACCTCACCGACCCCCTCGCCCGCGCCCTGTGCTGGTCCGCGCTGTGGAACCTCACGCGGGACGGCCTCATGCCCGCCCGCGACTTCATCGGGCTCGTGCTGCGCTTCGCCGGGCACGAGAGCGACATCGGCGTCCTCCAGATGCTGCACGCCTGGGCCAACTCCGCCCTCACGCACTACGCCGCCCCCGACTGGCGCGAGGAAGGCGGGCGGGCGCTCGCCGAAGGCGCCCTGCGGGAACTGCGGATCGCGGCGCCGGGCAGCCAGCACCAGCTGACGTGGGCGCGGTTCTTCGCGGCGGTGGCGTCGTCGCCGGCCGACCTGCAACTGCTGGAAGGGCTCCTCGCCGGCACCGCCAAGATCGACGGCCTGGAGGTCGACCAGGAGCTGCGCTGGGCCCTGCTCGGCCCGCTGGCCGCGCACGGCGCCGCCGACGAGGACACCCTCGCCGCCGAACTGGCCCGCGACGACACGGCCTCCGGCAAGCGGCACCACGTGCGGTGCCTGGCCGCGCGGCCCTCGGCGGCCGTCAAGGCGCAGGCGTGGGCCTCCGTCGTGGAGTCGGACGCCCTGTCCAACGCGCTGGTCGAAGCGACGATCGCGGGCTTCGCACAGCCGTCCCAGCGGGAGCTGGCCGCGCCGTACGTCTCCAAGTACTTCGACGCCATCGAGCGGGTGTGGACCGAGCGGTCCATCCAGATCGGCATGGACGTGGTGCGGGGCCTGTTCCCGCACCTCCAGGCGGACCAGGCGACACTGGCGGCCGCCGACGACTGGCTCACCGCCCACGCCTCCGCCGCGCCCGCGCTGCGCCGCCTGGTCCTGGAGTCCCGCGACGACCTGGCCCGGTCCCTGCGGGCGCAGGCGTGCGACGCGGGGGCCTAGGCCGGCCGGGGGAACGGGCCTCCATGTGACCCGGGGTCCCGTTCCCCCACCCCGACCGGGGCGTCGCCCTGCCCCGCCGCTTCGCGGCGGGTGTCTCCCACCCACCCGCCCGTTTACCCCGGGTCGGGCGGTGGAGATAGGGGCGCGGGGCCTGGCCCCTACGCCCTGCGCCGCCGCTGCGCGGCGGATGTCTCCCACCCGCCCACCCGTTCACCCCGGGTCGGACCGTGGGCGTAGGGGCGCGGGCCGGACCCGCCGACCGAAGGCTCCGACCGCCCAGCCCGGGTCCGGCCAACTCGACGCCAGTAACGGGTGGGTGGGTGGGAGGACACCCGCCGCGAAGCGGCGGCATAGGGCGGGTCCGCCAGCCGAAGAACCCACCGCAGCACAGGACCCGGGCAACACAACGCCAGTAACGGGTGGGCGGCCGGGTGGGAGACACCCGCCGCGAAGCAGGCGGACACAGGCCCCGCACGGAGCGCCGCGCCCGAGGGACGGACAGGCGGACCCGGCGCCCGGAGCGGGAGATCATCGGCAGTCGAACGCCCGTGCTTTAGGGCGGGCCTGTCCCGCTTTGTCGACGGGTCTGTAACAGCGGTTAGCGGCCCGCACGGCCGAGGGAACGACCCCGGCATGAACCAGAACGCCCCGCTCCCGCTCCCCCTGCGGCACCTCCCCCACGCCCACCCCCGCATCCTCAGCACCGCCCAGCTCCGCGCACACGGCGTCTCCGCCGCCGACGCCGGCGCCCGGTGCCGCCCGGGCGGCCCCTGGCAGCAGCTCCTGCCGGGCGTGTACCTGCTGCACCCCGGCCCGCCGACCAGCGAGGAGCGGCTGCACGGCGCCCTGCTGTACGCCGGGCGCCCACCCGCCCGCGAGGCCGCCGCCGTGCCCGCCCAGCCCGGCGCCGGCGAGCCGCACGCCCCGTACACCGACGCGATGATCACGGGGCTCGCGGCGCTCACCCTGCACCGCTTCTCGGCCGTTCCCCCGCTGCCGTCACTGGAGCGCGTCGACGTCCTGGTGCCCCGCACCCGCCGGCTGCGTTCCATCGGGTTCGTCCGGCTGGTGCGCGGCACCGCGCTGCCGGCCCCCCAGCAGATCACCGGGGTCCCGGTGGCCCCCGTGGCGCGCGCCCTCGCCGACGCGGTGGCGCAGCTCACCGACGCGGGTTCGGTGCGCCGGCTGCTCACCGAGGCGGTGCGCGGCGGCCACTGCGAGCCGGCCGCCGTCGTCGGTGAGCTGCGCGCCGCCCGGCTGCTGGCGCTGCCGCACGTCGTGGACGCCGTGGACTCGCTGCTCGCCGAGGGCCGGGCCATCGCGGAGGACCGGCTGTACCGGATGGTCGCGGAGCACGGCCTGCCCGATCCGCTGTGGAACGTCGAGCTGCGGCTGCCCGGCGGCCCGCACCTCGGCGGCGTCGACGCCTACTGGCCGGAGCAGGCCGTCGCGGTGGAGCTGGACACCCGGGCGCCCCGGCAGAGCCTGCGTCAAGGCGACGAGGCCCTGTGGTCCGAGTACGCCCGCAAGCGTGAGCATTTGGAGCGGCTCGGCATCACCGTCGTCCACCTCACCCCGAAGAAGTTGCGGGACGCGGCGGAGCAGCAGGCGACCGTCGTGCGCACCGCGCTGATGGCGTCGGACGACCGGGAGCCGGCGGCGTATGTCGTGGCGCTGCCCCGCTAGCGGCCGGCCGGCCCAGCATGCGCGGCTTTGTGCCGACTCAGCGCTTATTGAGGACCAGCTCCGTGTTCCGGTCCCCCGCCTCGCCGCCCAGCGCGGGCTTCGCGCCCGGCGCGTTGAAGGACAGTTCGCGGTAGAGCGCGGCGAGGCCGGTCTGGGAGAGGTCGGTGAAATCGGTGCGGTGCGGGGCGGCGGACTCGATGAGGGTGGTGAACAGGGAGAGGGTGCCGTCGTGGTTGTCGGCGACCTCCACGACCCGCGCGAGCTGCGGGAAGTCGATGTGCGAGGCGGTGGAGACCTCCCAGAACGCGCCGTGCGGGGTGCGGTGCGGGGTGATCGCGTTCTTGTGGCTGTGGCCGTTGACCCAGGCGAGCACCGAACGGTGGCGGCCGAGCAGCGCGCGGATCTCCTCGCCGCCGTGCCGGGCCTCGCCGGGCCGGGCCGGGTCGTGGCGGAGGTTGCGCATGGTCCTGCTGGTGTGGTGGCTGAAGACGACGACGTACGAGGGTCCGCCCTGGAGCCGTTCGGCGGCGGCCAGCTCGCGCTCCAGCCAGCGCAGTTGGGCGGTGCCGAGGGACCCTTCGTAGTGGCCGGCGGGGTCCGTGCTGTCGAGGCTGATGCCGAGCACGTCGTCGCTGATGCGGAAGGAGTAGTACTGCGTGCCCGAGGCGAGGTTCTCCCGCGTGTAGCCGTGGCCGACGGGGCCGGGGCCGGTGTGGGCGGGGTCGAGGTGCGCGCGGACGTACTCGGCCGGTGTGAAGGGCGCCCGTGACGCGTCCGGCGTGATGGACCGCATGCGCCGCGCCTCGCTCCGCAACAGCTCCTTGAAGTGGACGCCCTTGGGGTCGCGTCCCTTCTTCACGGCCTTCCACAGGGCGGCGCCCCGCGCCTCGTCCAGGGACATCAGCTTCCTGCCGCCGACGGCGAACTCGGTGAGGTAGGAGTCCTGCGGCGCCCAGCAGCCGCCGGGCAGCGCGTCGTGGTTGCCGACCGTGGAGTACCAGGGCAGGCCGAGGCCGGGGCTGTTGACCTCGCGGACGGCGGAGTCGAGGAAGCCGGGCAGGCGCGGGAAGCCGAGCGCCTTGTCGGTGTCGCGCAGGGCGCCGTCCGGGTGCCAGTACAGCTTGAGTCCGCTGTCCTGCACGCCCTCGTAGCGGCGCGGGTCCCCGGTGTTGGGGGTGATGCGGCCGCCGCTCATCACCTTGAGGTACCAGTCGAGTTCGGCGCGGGAGTTGTTGTCGGTGTTGTCGCCGGTCGTCACCACGCAGTGCAGCGGGGCGCCGGTGGCGGGGGCGCCGCGCAGGGCGTTGACGCGCTCGACCAGGGAGACCGCGCCGGCCACCGAGAGGGACTCGTGGGGCCGCCAGGCGCTGGCCGTCTGGGCGCGCAGGTACTCGTAGCGCAGGGGGTGCTGGACGTCCACGAGGTGCAGGTCGGTGAATTGCACGAAGGCGGCCAGCGGGGTGCGCCGGTTCTCGCGCCCCGCCTTCGCCGCCGCGAGGTCGCCGCGCACCACCCGGGGCCAGCCGGGCCCGTCGCCGAGCCTTCGGTAGCCGGACGTGCCGCGCGGGGCGGCGGCGGTGAGCAGGGTGGTGCCGGCCTGGTAGGGCGCGAGGGGTGCGGCGGAGGCCTGCCGGGAGCGGGGCACGGTGACCCGCCCGGCGGGTGCGGCGTTGCCGGAGCCCGCGCCGGGGCCCAGCGTGTGGCCGATGCCGGCGGCGAGCGTGACCGCTCCGGTGGCGGCGAGAAGGGCACGGCGGTCGAGGCGCCCGGCGGCGCCGGCCGTGGCCGAGGCGAGACCCGCGGCGGCCGTGGCGGTTGCGGTGGCGACAGAGCGTGTGCGCGGCATGGCGCGGTCTCCCCGAGTGCGAACGCGTCGGCAGTGGTCGCGGGCGCCGGGGCCGGGTCGGCCCGCGAACTTCCCGCTCATACCGGATCGTTGGCATCGGCGGTGACCTGTGCGTGAACGCGGGCGCAACGCCCGGCGCAGATCACCGTACGTGGATCACCGGGCACCCTGCGCGGTCACGTACCTCTTTCCGGGGAGAGAGGAGACGCTTGCTCCCTGTTCACCTTCCGGGGAAGGCGAGACCCGTCAGGGGCTCACCGGCCCGGGGTCGGCGGTGCGGGCGATGTGCCCGTCGGCGGGGCGGCTGCGCCACATCTCCAGGCCGATGTCGACGAGTCCGACGCGGTCGAGGTCCGGCACGGCCTCCAGGGGGTGCCAGGCCGCGAGGTCCGTGGAGCCGTCGGTCTCGTGGCGCAGTTCGCCGCCGGTGATCCGCCCCTCGTACAGGAGCCGCACTCCGTGGAAGTCGGCGACGGCGCCGAGTCTGCGCGGGTAGCGGCGGCGCAGGGAGTCGACGCCGAGGAGCGTGACCGGTTCGACCACGTACCCCGTCTCCTCGTCGGCCTCGCGGATCACCGTGTCGTACGGGTCCTCGCCGTGGTCCATGCCGCCTCCGGGCAGCGTCCAGCGTTTGCTGCCGTCGCCCGCCACCCAGCGGGCGAGCAGCACTTGTCCGTCGCGTACGCATACGGCGTAGGCCGCCACCCTGAGTTCCTTGTGCACAGACCGACGCTAGTGCCCCCGGCCCGGATTGGCAGGGGAGTACTCCGGGCCGGACCAGCTCCAGGGGCTCGCGGCGGGGGTCTCGACGGCCTCGGCGAGGGTGAAGCGGACCGTGCGGGAGCCGTCGCCGGCGTGGTGGGTGCGGGCGGTTCCGGTGAGTTGGAGGGCGGTGCCGCTCGTCCAGTCGAGGAAGAGCAGGCCCGCCCGGGGGTCGGTGTGGAGGTTGCCGAGGGACAGGAACATGGCGTTGCCGGGGTAGTCGTCCCACTCCAGCGTGGTGGGGGACGTCACGCGGACGAAGCCGGGGTTGCCGCCGCGGTGGCCGGCGTCGGCGCCGTGCGCGTGGACCGTGGCGAGGAAGAACGTGTCGCTCGCGGCGGCGAAGTCCCGCTGCCCGGCGGTGAGGCGGGTGCCGCGCCGCGGCTCGCCGGGGCCCTCCTCGCGTCTGCCCGCGTGCAGCGAGCGCTTCTGGAGGTACTTCGGGCAGTTGGCGAAGACCTGGTCGGCCTCGACGGCGAGGCCGCCGGGCGTGGGCCGGGACCTGCCGTTCAGGCGCATCCGGCGCCGGGTGCGCGGATCGAGCGCGAGGGTGCCGAGAGGCGTGTGGTCGCGGGCGAGGGCGCCGGCCAGCGGATCGGTGGCGCGCGGGGCGCCCGCCACGGAGATCTGGTTCGGCCCGGTGGCCCGTACGAAACCGGGGTCGCCGGTGAGCGGGGAGGCGACCCTGGAGCACGTGCTGCGCGCCCGGGACGCGCTCGCCTCGGCCGTGGACTCCCCCGGCGACCCGGCCGCCGCCGCCCGCGTCGACGAGGTCCTCGCGCACGGCCGCATCCGCGCGACCCTGGGCGCCGCGGGCCCCGGCGAGGAACCCGAGTTCGCGGACGCCACCTGGGGCGCGGCCTGGCTCGCCGCGCGTGACTACCTGCGGCTGCTGGCCACCGCCCCCGACCGGATCCGCGGCTGCGCCCACGAGGCGTGCGTCCTGCACTTCTTCGACACCTCGCGCAACGGCACGCGCCGCTGGTGCTCCATGGCGGTCTGCGGCAACCGCGCGAAGGCCTCCCGCCACTACGCCCGGTCGCGCGAGGTCTAGGGCCTTTCTTCCAGGACCCCCGGACGGGAAGCGGCCGGAAAAGTTCCGGCGCAAGTCCCCCTATACGCCGCCTTGTCCCCGATGGCGCATGGCGGAATTACGCCATGCCCTGATCACGGCTCGGACAACTCTCCCCAAACGGCAGCCACTTACGTAAGGCTGAGCGGTCATCCGGTCCCGAATTCCGGACCGAATCGAAAACCCTCCTCCCGACTTACGTACAGGGATGCCGATGCCCAGATCCAGTTCCAGCGCGAGACCCGCGGTCACCGGACGCGCGGCCCGCCTCGCGATAGCCGTCGGCCTGACCGCCGCGCTCTGCGCCACCGGGATACCCGCGGCCCTCGCGGCCACCGGTGACACCCCCGCGGACCCGACCGACGTCCCGAGGTCGGCGGCCGGCAAGCTCGGCGCCGCCGACGCCGACCTGCTCGCCGAGGCCAAGGCGGACGGCGACAAGACCGTCACGATGATGGTCGCCACCGCGCCCGGCGCCACCGAGCAGGTCGCCGACCGACTCGACGCCGTCAAGGGCGGCTCGGTCGGCCGCACCTACGACAAGCTCGGCTACGTCCGCGCGACCGTGCCGACCGGCAGGGCCGACGCCGCGATCAAGTCCGCCGCCGCCCTGTCGTCCGTGCACGCCATCGACCTGCGGCACGAGATAGAACTGGACGACCCGACGCCCGCCGCCGACCGCGCCAAGGGCGCGCAGTCCGCCGCGCGGGGCGCCTACCCGGGTCCGGGCAAGGACACCCCGGCGAAGAACCCGTACAACCCGTCCGCCGAGACCGGCGCCGTCGACTTCGTGAAGAAGCACCCGAAGGCCGACGGCCGCGGCATCACCATCGGCGTCCTCGACTCCGGCATCGACCTCGGCCACCCGGCGCTGCGGAAGACCACCACCGGCGAGCGCAAGATCACCGACTGGGTGACCGCGACCGACCCGATCGTGGACGCGGACGGCACCTGGCGCCGCATGACCAACCCCGTCACCGGCCCGGTCTTCACCTGGGACGGCGAGACGTGGAAAGCCCCCGCGGGCTCCTTCCAGGTCAACCGCTTCCGCGAGGCGGCCACCGTCGGCGGCGACGCGAACGGCGACATCAACCGCGACGGCGACACCACCGACAGCTGGGGCGTCCTGTACGACCCGGCGGCCGGCACCGTCCGCGTCGACCTGGACGACGACAACGACTTCACCGACGACGAGACGATGAAGCCGTACAAGGAGGACCACCAGGTCGCCTACTTCGGCAAGGACGACCCGGCGACCGACGTCGCCGAGCGCGTCCCCTTCGTCGTCGAGATCCGCAAGGACGTCCCCACCGACCCCTACGGCGGCGACTGGGTCGGCAAGAAGGCCGACTTCGTCAACATCGGCGTCATCGAGTCCGAGCACGGCACGCACGTCGCGGGCATCACCGCGGCCAACGGCCTGTTCGGCGGCAGGATGAACGGCGCCGCCCCCGGCGCCAAGCTGGTCTCCTCGCGCGCCTGCACCTGGAGCGGCGGCTGCACCAACGTCGCCCTGACCGAGGGCATGATCGACCTCGTCACCGAGCGCGGCGTCGACATCGTCAACATGTCGATCGGCGGCCTGCCCGCCCTCAACGACGGCAACAACGCGCGCGCCGAGCTGTACACGCGCCTCATCGACACCTACGGCGTGCAGCTGGTGATCTCCGCCGGCAACTCCGGCCCCGGCGCCAACACCATCGGCGACCCGGGCCTGGCCGACAAGGTCATCTCGGTCGGCGCCGCCATCTCCAAGGAGACGTGGGCCGCCAACTACGGCTCCGCCGTGGAGAAGAAGTACGCGATGATGAACTTCTCCTCGCGCGGCCCCCGCGAGGACGGCGGCTTCACGCCGGTCATCTCGGCGCCCGGTTCGGCCATCAACACCACGCAGACCTGGCTGCCGGGCTCCCCGGTCGCCGAGGCCGGCTACAAGCTCCCGGCCGGCTACTCCATGCTCCAGGGCACCTCGATGGCCTCCCCGCAGGCCGCCGGCGCCTCGGCGCTGCTGCTCTCCGCCGCCAAGCGCGAGAAGATCGACCTGACCCCGGCCAAGCTGCGCACCGCGCTCACCTCCACCGCCGACCGCATCCGCGGCGAGCAGGCGTACGCCCAGGGCAGCGGCCTGATCAACGTGGTCGACGCCTGGAACGCCGTCGAGGACGGCGCCAAGGCGCACACCTACACGGTGCAGGCCCCGGTCGACACCGCCCTGGACCAGGAGCTGAAGAAGCCCGGCACCGGCATCTACGACCGCGAGGGCGGCCTGAAGACCGGCCAGAAGCGCACGTACGACGTCACGATCACCCGCACCTCGGGCCCGGACCGTGCGCTGCGCCACGAGCTGGACCTGGTCAACAACCACGAGGGCACCTTCGAGCTGCTCGGCGACGACGACGTGTCGCTGCCGCTGAACAAGCCGGTCACCGTCAAGGTCCGCGCGAAGGCCAAGTCGGCCGGTCTGCACAGCGCCATCCTCACCGTCGACGACGAGCGCACCGAGGGCGTCGACCGGCAGATCATGTCGACGGTCGTCGTCTCGACGCCGCTCGCCGAGCCGTCGTACACGTACAAGGCGGCCGGCTCGGTGCAGCGCAACAGCACCAGGTCGTACTTCGTCACCGTCCCCAAGGGCGTCAAGACCCTCGAAGTCGCCCTCGGCGGCCTGAAGGGCAAGAGCCAGACGCGGTTCCTCGCCGTGCACCCCTACGGTGTCCCGGTCGACTCCACGTCGTCGCTCGTCTGCTACCCGAACTACGAGAACCCGGCCAACACCTGCCGCCCCGACCTGCGCTCCTACCCGGAGCCGCAGGCCGGTGTCTGGGAGATCGAGGTCGAGTCGCGCCGCACCTCGCCGCTGCTCGACAACCCCTACGAGCTGAAGGTCTCCGCGCTCGGCGTCGACTTCGACCCGGCCGTGCAGACGCTCCCCGAGGCCAAGGTCGGCACCCCGGCGCCGGTCACCTGGAAGGCCACGAACCGCTTCGCGGCCATCGACGGCAAGCTCAAGGGCGGCTCGCTCGGCTCGTCCAGGTCGGCCCGTCCCACCATCGCCCAGGGCGCCACGCAGACCAGCACGGTCGTCGTGCCCGAGGGCGCCGAGCGGCTCGACGTCGTCATCGGCTCGCCCGCGGACATCGCCGCCGACCTGGACCTGAGCGTCAAGAAGGACGGCAAGGTCGTCGGGTCGTCCGCGGAGGGCGACTCCGAGGAGTCCGTGAGCCTCGCGAAGCCCGCCGCCGGCACGTACACGATCGAGGTCGTGGGCTACTCGGTGCCGACCGGCTCGACCGCCTACGACTACCGGGACGTGTTCTTCTCCGACGCGCTCGGCAAGGTCGCGGTCGACGAGTCCAAGACCGTGAAGCTCGGCACCGGCGCCTCCGCGCAGGTCGAGGCCAAGGTCGAGGCGAAGGCCCCGGCCGCCGAGGGCCGTGAGCTGTTCGGCGAGGTGTCCCTGCTGAACGCCGGCGGCACGGTCGCCGGCAACGGCAGCGTGAAGATCGAGAAGGTCACGCCGTAACGGTGACCTGAAGTGCCGGGACGGTGTCCCGGGCGGAGAGAACAAGCGCCGGGTGGGCTCGTACGAGTCCGCCCGGCGTTTTCCGTCGGCCACCCCCGGAATGCGGCGTCCCGGAGTGTGGCGTCCCGCACCTCGGACAATGGATTGGACAAGCCGGGCCCGGACAGACGCATGATGGAGCCACCCCCCACAGACCGGCCGAGGTCACGAGGCCGCACGCACATACGGAGGAAGTCCCTGTGAAGGTCGGAATCGTCGGAGCCACCGGTCAGGTCGGCAAGGTCATGCGCAAGATCCTCGTGGAGCGCGAGTTCCCCGTCGACGAGCTGCGCCTGTTCGCCTCGGCCCGCAGCGCCGGCACGGTCGTGGACGGCGTGACCGTCGAGGACGCCTCGACCGCCGACTACACCGGCCTGGACATCGTGCTGTTCTCCGCCGGTGGCGCCACCTCCAAGGCCCTCGCCGAGAAGGTCGCCTCGCAGGGCGCCGTCGTGATCGACAACTCCTCCGCCTGGCGCATGGACCCCGAGGTCCCCCTCGTCGTCTCCGAGGTCAACCCGCACGCGGTGGCCAACCGCCCCAAGGGCATCATCGCCAACCCGAACTGCACGACGATGGCCGCCATGCCCGTCCTCAAGCCACTGCACGCCGAGGCAGGCCTCGAAGCGCTCGTCGTCGCCACCTACCAGGCGGTGTCCGGCTCCGGCCTCGCCGGGGTGGACGAGCTGTTCGAGCAGATCAAGAAGGTCGGCGAGGACGCCCCGAAGCTCACGCACGACGGCTCGGCGGTCGACTTCCCCGAGCCGGACAAGTACGTCGCGCCCATCGCGTACAACGTCCTGCCGATGGCGGGCTCCATCGTCGACGACGGTCTGAACGAGACCGACGAGGAGCAGAAGCTGCGCAACGAATCCCGCAAGATCCTGGAGATCCCGGAGCTGAAGGTCTCCGGCACGTGCGTGCGCGTGCCCGTCTTCACCGGCCACTCCCTCCAGGTCAACGCCCGCTTCGCCCGTCCGCTGAGCCCCGAGCGCGCCACCGAGCTGCTCTCGAAGGCCGAGGGCGTCGTCGTCACCGACGTGCCGACGCCGCTGGTCGCCGCCGGCAAGGACGACTCGTTCGTGGGCCGCGTCCGCAAGGACGAGACCGTCGAGAACGGCCTCGCGTTCTTCATCTCCGACGACAACCTCCGCAAGGGCGCGGCGCTGAACGCCGTGCAGATCGCGGAGCTGGTCGCGGCCGAGCTCAAGGGCTGATCCGGCCCCCGGCCCGGCAGGGGCGGTCACCCTTCGCGGGTGGCCGCCCCTTTCGCGCGGGCCACGGCCACCAGCGCGAGCCCGGCCAGGCCGCCGCCCAGCCACAGCACGTCACCGGCCCCGCGGCTGTCCGCGACCCGGCCGCCCGCGAACGCGCCGAGCGCGATCGCCATGTTGAACACCCCGGCGAAGAGCGCGGAGGCCGCCTCGCGGGCGTGCGGGGCCGCCGCCATCACCCAGTTCTGGGCCGAGACCGACACCCCGCCGTACGCCAGGCCCCACGCCACCAGCAGCGCCGCCGACGCGGCGAGCGAGCCGCCCGCGGGCACCAGCAGGAGCACCACCGCGCCGAGACCCGCGCAGAGGGCGAGCAGGGCTCTGCGCGGGTCGCGGGCCGCGACGGCGCCGGCCGCGAAGTTGCCGACGACGCCGGCCGCCCCGTAGGCGAGGAGCAGCCCGCTGATCAGCCCCGCGCCGATGCCCGGCACCCGCTCCAGGACGGGCCGTACGTAGGTGTACGCGGCGAAGTGGCCGGTGACCAGGAGCGTCACGGCGAGCAGTCCGGCCCGCAGCGGCCCGAGGCGCAGCAGCCGCGCGAAGGCGCCGAGCCGGACGCCCGCGTCGGCGGGCAGCGGCGGCAGGACTGCGGCGAGCAGCGCGGCGACGGCCAGGGCGAGCGCGGCGAGGGCCGCGAAGCCCCAGCGCCAGCCGGCCAGTTCACCGAGGAGCGTGCCCGCGGGGACGCCGAGCACGGACGCCACGGCGATCCCGCTGAAGATCACCGCGGTGGCCCGCCCGGCGGCCGCCTCCTCGCGCACCAGCCTGACGCCGAGCCCCGCCGCGACGGCCCACACGCCGCCGATGCAGACGCCCACCAGGACGCGCGCGGCGAGCAGGACCCCGAAGCCCGGGGCGAGCGCGGAGAGGAGGTTGGCGCCGGCGAGCAGCGCCATCAGCACGCACAGCACCGTACGCCGGTCCGCGCGCCGCACGGCGACGGGCAGCAGCGGGGCGGCGAGCGCCGCGACGAGGCCGGGCAGGGTGACGGCGAGGCCGGCGGTGCCGTCCGAGACGCCGAGCCCCGCGCCGACGGAGGTGAGGAGGCCGACGGGGAGCATCTCCGTGGTGACGACGGAGAAGGTGCCGGTGGCGACGGCGAGGACGGCGAGGAACCCGGCCGGCCGGGGCGACGCGCCGCCGGACGCGGGAATGCGAGTGCTCTGGAACATGGCATCCACCCTGTGGCGCGGCGGGGCGGGGAACAACGCCGACGATCTCATCCTTGTATGAGCCGGGCTCATCGATGCCGGGCTCATCGGTGCCGGGCTCATCGATCCTGGCCGAGCGCGGGGCACACAGGGGGGCACGGACGTGAACGGGCTGGAAATCCGGGAGCTCGAATGCTTCCTCGTGCTCGCCGAGGAGCTGCACTTCGGGCGGACCGGCGAGCGGCTGTACGTCTCGCAGAGCCGCGTCAGCCAGCTGCTCGCCGCCCTGGAGCGCAGGATCGGCGCCCGGCTCGTGGAGCGCACGAGCCGCCGGGTCGGGCTGACCCCGCTCGGCGAGCGGTTCCTGGCCGAACTGCGCCCTGCCTACGACGAGTTGGCCGCGTCCGTCGAGCGGGCGAGGGCGGCGGCGCGGGGCGTCGAGGGCACGCTGCGGCTCGGCTTCCAGGGGACGGCGGACGCCCGCCTGACGGGGGCGATCACCGGCTTCCAGGAGCGGCACCCCGGCTGCGTGACTCAGATCGTGGAGATCCCCTTCGCGGACCCGTTCGGGGCGGTGCGCCGCGGTGAGGTGGACGCGGCGATCGTCCTGCTGCCGGTCGCCGAACCCGATCTGGTCCTCGGCCCGGTCCTCGCCGGTGAGCGGCAGACCGTCGCCGTCTCGTTGCGGCACGCGTTCGCGGGGCGGGAGCTGCTGAGCGCGGCGGAGCTGACGGAAACCCCGCTGATCGCGGCGGCGGCGCCGGCGCCCGCGTACTGGCGTACGGCGCACGCCCCCTCGGACGTCCCCGCGCCCGAGGTCCGCACGCTCCAGGAGGGGTTGACGCTCGTGGCGGCGGACCGGGGCGCGATGCTGCTGTGCCGTCCCACGGCGGAGTACCACGGCCGCAGGGACGTCGCCTTCGTGCCGGTCGAGGGCCTGCCGGACTCGGTGCTCGGCATGGTGTGGCACCGGGACGGGGAGACGGGCCGGGTCAGGGAGTTCGCGCGGACGCTGGCGGGGGCGGCGGGGCCGGCGGCGTGAACCGGCGAGGCCGCACCGCCCCGGGATCAGACCTCCGCACGTCCCTCGCCGCCCGCCCTGTGTCCCTCTCTGCGCACCTCGAAGTGGAAGCAGCCGTACTCCACGGCGCGTACGTGCACGAGGGCGACCTCCGGGTCGGCGAAGGCCTCCTCGAACGCGGCGTCGAACCCCCGCGTCCCCTCTTCCGGGATCTCCAGCAGCCGCCCGCCGACGATGTGGCCCCGCGCGTCGTACCGGCGGACCGTCCGCAGGGCCCCGGCCCGGGAGAACGGGTACTCCGTACGCTCCCGGGCGGGCCCCTCGCAGGGCTCGGCGTGCAGGAAGACGGGCCCCTGCTCGTCGTAGGCCCCGGGGTCCATCCCACGCCCGGCGGCCCACCGCCGCAGCGGCGCGTACGACACGAGCGCGACGCGCTCGCCGGGGGCGACCGGCCGCAGACAGCACCGCAGCGGATCGCCGCCTTCCGGGTCGACGTACGGCACGCAGGGCCGCCCGGCGTCGTCGACGACCCGCAGCTCCGCGAGGGCGTCCGGGGGAATGGGGAGCGGGGTGTAGGTGGTGGTCATGGGTCGAGCGTGACGCGGAGGGAGGGTCACCGGCTGGCGGAATTCGGACGTCGCGCTGAGGGGCGAGGAATCAGCCCGTCCGGCGTTTGAGGACGAACCGGCGAAGCCGGTGATCCACCGAGCCGAACAGGGCCGAGCAGGACCGTACAGGCTCAAGCACCGCACCGCACCGCACCGCACCGCACCGCACCGCTCAAGGCCAGGGGCCGGCCCCCGTCGTGGTGCGGTACGCCGCTCCCAGTGCCGCCAGCTCCCGCGGGGTCAGCACGTCCTCCACCCGCTCGAAGCCGTCCGGCGCCCGCTCCGCGACCGTCTGCAGGACCCGGTCCGCCGGCATGTCGCGATGGGCGAGGACGATCGCGTTGACGGCGTCCGTGCGCACCTCCTCGTAGGCCCGCAGCCCCGCCTCCCGGTCCGGCGACGCGTACGCGAGGCAGCGGGCGAGGACGCGGGCGTCGAGAATCGCCTGCGAGCCGCCGTTGGAGCCCACCGGGTACATGGGGTGCGCCGCGTCCCCGAGCAGCGTGACGGGGCCCCGGCCCCAGCGGGCCAGCGGATCCCTGTCGACCATGGGGTACTCCAGGATGTGCCGGGTCGCGGCGAGCAGCGCGGGCACGTCCAGGTCGCCGATGCGCCACCCCGCGTAGTGCGGCAGGACGTCCGAGAGCCGCCCCGAGCGGTTCCAGTCGGCGGGCCCGGCCATCGCGTGCCGGTGCGCCCGCGGGAACCGCACCTCCGCCACCCAGTTGAGCAGCGCCGCGCCCCGCTCCTGGGCCGGCCGGGAGATGGGGTAGACGACGAGTTTGGCGGCGGCGTTGCAGCCCGCCACCACGACGGTCCGCCCGCCGAGCACCGGGTGCCACTCGACGACGCCGCGCCACATCCGGATGCCGTTCCACAGCGGCGGCCCCTCGCCCGGGTGCAGCATGGCCCGAACGGTCGAGTGCAGGCCGTCCGCACCGACCAGGACCCGCGCCCGCACCGCGTGCTCCCGGCCGCGCGCCACGTCCCGCAGGATGACCCGCAGCGCGGAGCCCTCGCGTTCGGCGAGGCGGGCGAAGGCGGTGCCGGTGCGCACCGCCCCTTCGCCGAGCCGTTCGCGGACCGCGGTGAGCAGGAGGTGGTGCAGGGCGCCGCGGTGGAGGGAGTACTGCGGCCACGGCCGGCCGGGCGCGGGGCCACGCGGCTCGCCCCAGATGCGGTTGCCGTGCCGGTCGTAGTGGACCAGGGCCTCCGGTGCCACCGCGGTGGCGGCGAGCGCGTCGCCGAGGCCCAGGTCGGTCAGCTCGCGCACGGCGTGCGGCAGCAGGTTGATGCCCACACCGGCCGGGCGCAGTTCGTCGGCCGCGTCCACCACGCGTACGCCGATGCCCTCCGCGTGCAGGCTGAGCGCGGCGGTGAGCCCGCCGATGCCCGCGCCCGCCACCAGTACGTCGATCATGGCCGACGCGCGGCCGGTCTCGCACGCCCCGGCCCCTCCCTGCGCAGCATCTCCCACATCCCCCTGTGGTGCGGCGGTCCCGGCGGCCGGGCCGTGGTCGGCGGCCTGTCCGGGCCGGGCCGGTCGCGCGGAGCGTAGCGGCACGGCGGCGGTAGAACAATGGGCCGCGCGGACGGGCGAACGCGCATGGAAGGATGGCCGGAAACACCACAAGTCGCACCCCCCGAATGACCTGACCCATCGTCTGAACGACCACTCGTCGTACCCGAGGAGATGACCGCGTGCCCGGCACCAATCTGACCCGCGAAGAGGCGCAGCAGCGGGCGAAGCTGCTGACCGTTGACTCGTACGAGATCGAGCTGGATCTCTCCGGAGCGCAGGAGGGCGGCACCTTCCGGTCCGTGACCACGGTGCGCTTCGACTCCGCCGAGGCGGGCGCGGAGACCTTCATCGACCTGGTGGCCCCCGCGGTCCACGAGGCCGTCCTGAACGGGCACGCGCTGGACGTGGCCGCGGTGTTCCGCGACTCGCGCATCGCGCTGAAGCACCTGGTGGCGGGCCCCAACGAGCTGCGGGTCGTCGCCGACTGCGACTACACCAACACCGGTGAGGGCCTGCACCGCTTCGTCGACCCCGTCGACCAACAGGCTTACCTCTACACGCAGTTCGAGGTGCCGGACGCGCGGCGCGTCTTCGCGAGCTTCGAGCAGCCGGACCTGAAGGCGACGTTCCAGTTCACGGTGAAGGCGCCGAGCGGCTGGACGGTCATCTCCAACTCGCCGACGCCCGAGCCCAAGGACGACGTCTGGAGCTTCGAGCCGACGCCGCGCATCTCCTCGTACATCACGGCCCTGATCGTCGGCCCGTACCACTCGGTGCACTCCTCCTACGAGGGCCGGGACGGCCAGACGGTGCCGCTCGGCATCTACTGCCGGCCCTCGCTCGCCGAGTTCCTCGACGCGGACGCGATCTTCGAGGTGACGCGGCAGGGCTTCGACTGGTTCCAGGAGAAGTTCGACTTCGCGTACCCGTTCGCCAAGTACGACCAGCTCTTCGTGCCGGAGTTCAACGCGGGCGCGATGGAGAACGCGGGCGCGGTCACCATCCGCGACCAGTACGTGTTCCGTTCGAAGGTGACGGACGCGGCGTACGAGGTGCGGGCCGAGACCATCCTGCACGAGCTGGCCCACATGTGGTTCGGCGACCTCGTGACCATGGAGTGGTGGAACGACCTCTGGCTCAACGAGTCGTTCGCGACCTACACGTCCATCGCCTGCCAGGCGTACGCGGAGGGCTCGCGCTGGCCGCACTCGTGGACGACGTTCGCCAACTCCATGAAGACGTGGGCGTACCGCCAGGACCAGCTGCCGTCCACGCACCCGATCATGGCGGACATCCGCGACCTGGACGACGTGCTCGTCAACTTCGACGGCATCACGTACGCCAAGGGCGCGAGCGTCCTCAAGCAGCTCGTCGCGTACGTCGGCATGGACGAGTTCTTCCAGGGCGTACAGGCGTACTTCAAGCGGCACGCGTTCGGCAACACCCGCCTGTCCGACCTGCTCGGCGCGTTGGAGGAGACCAGCGGGCGCGACCTGAAGACGTGGTCGAAGAAGTGGCTGGAGACGGCGGGCATCGACGTGCTGCGTCCGGTCGTGGACGTCGACACGCGGGGCGTCATCACGTCGTTCGCGGTCAAGCAGGAGGCGCCCGCGCTGCCCGCCGGCGCGAAAGGCGAGCCGACCCTGCGCCCGCACCGGATCGCGATCGGCCTCTACGACCTGGACGAGGCGTCCGGCAAGCTGGTCCGCACCGACCGCGTGGAGCTGGACGTCGACGGTGAACTGACGGCGGTCGACGCGCTGGTGGGCAAGGCCCGCCCGGCCGTGATCCTGCTGAACGACGACGACCTCTCGTACGCGAAGGTCCGCCTGGACGCCGAGTCCCTGGCGTTCGTCACCGAGCACATCGGCGACTTCGAGGCGTCGCTGCCGCGCGCCCTGTGCTGGGCCTCCGCCTGGGACATGACGCGCGACGCGGAACTGCCGACGCGGGACTACCTCTCCCTGGTCCTCTCCGGCATCGGCAAGGAGTCCGACATCGGCGTCGTGCAGTCGCTGCACCGCCAGGTGAAGCTGGCGCTCGACCTGTACGCGGCGCCGGCCCGCCGTGAGGAGGCGCTGGCCCGCTGGACCGAGGCGACCCTGACGCACCTGCGCTCGGCCGATCCGGGCAGCGACCACCAGCTGGCGTGGGCGCGGGCCTTCGCGGCGACCGCCCGCACGGACGCCGAACTCTCGCTCCTGGAGCGGCTGCTCGACGGCACGGAGTCCCTCGACGGCCTGGCCGTGGACACGGAACTGCGCTGGGCGTTCGTGGGGCGGCTCGCGGCGACTGGCCGGCTCGACGAGGCGGGGATCGCGGCGGAGCTGGAGCGCGACAAGACCGCCGCGGGCGAGCGGCACGCGGCGTCCGCGCGGGCGGCCCTGCCGACGCCCGAGGCCAAGGCCGCGGCGTGGGCCTCCGTCGTGGAGTCCGACTCGCTGCCCAACGCCATCCAGGAAGCGGTGATCGGCGGCTTCGTCCAGACCGACCAGCGCGAACTCCTCGCCCCCTACGCGGGGAAGTTCTTCGACGCGGTCAAGGAGGCGTGGGACTCCCGCTCCCACGAGATGGCCCAGCAGATCGCCGTCGGCCTCTACCCCTCGCTCCAGGTCTCCCGCGCCACCCTGGACGCCACGGACACCTGGCTGACCACCGCGAACCCCTCGGCGGCGCTGCGCCGCCTGATCACGGAGTCCCGGGCGGGGGTGGAGCGGGCGCTGCGGGCGCGGGACGCGGACGGCGCCCTCTGACCGAGCGGGGGACCTGCCGATCTGCCGCTCGGGGGGTTGCCCCTTGGGCGGGGGGGGCGGCCTGCCGGTCTGCCGCTCGGGGGTTGCCCCTTGGGCGGGGGGTCGGCCTGCCGAGCTGCCGCTCGGGGGGGGGTGCCCCTTGCGCGGGGGTGCCCCCTGGCGGGGTGTGGGTGGCTGAGGTCTGACTGGTGGGTGGGCGGTGTTCGGGTGCCCGTGGGGTTGCTCGTCGGCTTCGGCTGCGGGCCGCTCACCCGAATCCGCCGCTTCGCGGCGGTCCCTCTCCCACCCACCCACCCGTTACCCCGCATCACCGGGCACCGCACCGCCCGGACAGCTGGGGACGCCGCCCCGCCCCCGGCACCACGCCCACCTTCCGACGCCGAGCCACGGGTGGGCGGGAGGGAGACATCCGCGCGCAGCGCGGGACAGGGCGCGGGCACGACAGCCCGCACAGGCCACACGCCCACCCCTCGGCGCCGAGCCACGGGTGGGCGGGTGGGAGATATCCGCGCGCAGCGCGGGACAGGGCGCGGGCACGACAGCCCGCACAGGCCACACGCCCACCCCTCGGCGCCGAGCCACGGGTGGGCGGGTGGGAG